>JANMGV010000028.1:0-4278 GCA_031374825.1 Pirellulaceae bacterium | reverse complement strand
GGATCGCCGAAGACCAGTCGCCTGCAAGCGACTTCCCATTCGTGGAGGCCGGTGCCGCATGACGCAAAACCATTGGAACACTACAAGGAACAAAACCCATCAGGATCAACTGTACCGAAGGTCCGCGCCCATCTCATCGCTGTTCCAGGCTTTCATTGCGTGCCTCTCCCAAAACCGCCATAAACAATCGTCTGGGCTACCGAGCGGAGTGGTAATTGCCTAAGCGGTCGGTTACGCTAAGCAAGTTCAACAAACCGTTGCACCGGATTTCGCAATAAGGCCGAAAGTACCGTCACGTAGACTTATGCGAAACCGGTGAACTAAAACGTTTTTGGGCGGAATACTTAAGGAGCCACTCGTGTGCCCGCAAAGACTTCTTATGACATTGTGCCTGATGCTTACCACAGGCTGTGACCTCACAACTACCGCGGCAGATTTGAACGTTAGTGTCGAGCAGCTTTACGCAGACATCGAATGGCAGACGATCGCTTCCAAACCACAGCGACCCTGGACCTCAGATTCTGAGCACAGCAAGAAGCTGATTGCGCAACTCCGTTCACTGGCCGATACTGATCGAGATCATCGGGCGATGAACTTGCTCGGTGTCTTGTACCACAATGGCGTTGCTGTCGATTTAGACCTTAAGATCGCCAAGAACTACTTTCAGCGAGCAGTTGACGCAGAGCCTTTAGTCGCTTACCGGTTTAACAATGCCGTCGCTGCCATCTCCTCCGAGAATATGGAAACCACGGGCCGTGTGCTTGGGGAAATGGTGAAGGATGGGTATGAACCTGCCATTTTCTTTTTTGCAATTAACATGGATATGGAATTTAACAAGCTTCAAAAGACAGGAACGAAGCCTCCTCCAAACATAAACGATGCTTATGCCGCTGTAATTTCTCTGTACGAGCGTTCGCAGTCGCTTGCCGCTTCACAACTGCGGCTCGCATTTATTCACTGGACCGGACAATTAGGACAGCCGAAGGATCTCGCCAAAGCGGAAGCCATCCTTAGAAAGGCGGCTGATCGACGCATTCCGACCGGTCAATTGTGGCTGGGTTGCCTCCTGTTGGAAAGTGGCGATAAGAAAAAGGCAACTCAACTGATATGCAACGCTTCAGATCAGGGGCAGACCTATGCGATGGCATTGGCCGGATTGATGCATGTGCATGGCGACACTCTTGAGCAAGATGTTTCTCGCGGACTGCGTCTGATTCAGGAATCAGCGACGAAGGGGGATCGGCTAGGATTGTACTATCAGGCAAAGGTACATCTTTATGGCTGGGGCAAAGTGGCCAAGGACGAGGCTCTCGGTCTCGAATGGCTTGAGAAGGCCGTCGCTCATGATGAACCGCTGCCCGGAGCGCTGGCGACCATGGGCGATTTGCATATGCTTGGAATTGCCGTCCCGCGAAATGTTTCCAATGCGAGATTCTTTTATAAAAGAGCGGCCGATCTCGGCGATGTGGAATCCATCGACTTACTTCGGAAATGGGACGACTCTAATGCAAATCTCATGAGAATTGAGGCGAGCTATCAGAGGCTGAAGGCGCAATGGAGGATTGAGGATGCCGTCAATCGAGATCTCGAAAGAATCCGCTTACGGGATGCAGGCAATTGATCAACAACAACACTATGCCCGCTGATTCGCCGTCCGGTGACTAGATTGTCGCTGGCCTCCGATGGCAAAACGAGAACAAACAACAGCCGGCTGACGGTCAGTCGGCGAATTGAAAGCAGTTCGGCGTCCGAAAGGTCAATGAACCGCAACCGAGCAATCGCCCAACAAGCGGTTCAAGCCGACCCGGACAAGCGGCGGGGTTTCGGCCTGCAAAGGTTTTTGGCTTCGTTGAATGTCTGTCGTGGTTCGCGCCGCTTGTCCGTGCGGCTTAACCTGGACGTTGAACTCAAACGTTGAACTCAAACGTTATTTGGCAGAAGAAGTGCGCTCTGTATGGATCTCAAATTCACGATTACTGAGCCTGAAGCGTTGGCTTTTTCAGAGCAGTACTACAAAGACTCTGCCTCATATAGACGAAGTCGCAATCGAACGCGTTGGTCGCTTCCTATTTTGTTGCTGCCTGTTCTTGCGTTGTTTACGTACCAATTCGGGTTTTCATTGCCCTCTGCGTTCTTTCTCGTCGCTACATGTGCCTGGGCTGTGATCGCTCCGAAGAGATTTGACATACGGGTTAGGCGTTACATGCAAAAGCAAATGGTAGAGTCTTCCTACAACAAAACATTTGGGGCATACAGGTTGAAAATCGATGAGAAGCACTTGGTTTCCGATGGCCCGACCGGTTACACTGAATACCGGTGGGATGCAGTCGATCGAGTCAAGATGACGGACGAATTCCTTTTCATATTCCTTGCGGGTCCGTCCGGTTTTCCCATTCGTATTGCAGAGATTGGTAACTCCATCGCGACCGAAGCATTTGGGAAGCTCCAGACATTAATCGCAAAAACCAAATAACAATCACATGCAGCGAAGTGGCGGATCAGCGCACCTCGATTTTAGAATCCAAACTTGCCGCCACTCGCTGATGTGGGGCGTTCGTTGCAAGAGGAGGCGAGGTGGACCAAGACGGGCAACCGCGACTTAAAAACTTCCAGGTCTCGATAGGGCAGCTTCTAACTGCGATGCTTTGTATCGCTGTCGGGATCATATGCTTGAGACTTTCGTTTCATCGCCGATTCGCCGGAGGATCCGTTCCCAATGTTTACTTGATAGTAATTGGGCTGGCACTGTTTGTAGTCATCCCAACATTTTCCCTGTTTCGTCGTGCCAATTGGACACCACTTGCCAATTTTGTGGGATCACTGGCACTTTCAATCCTGATCGTTATAGCAATACTTGCATTTTTGGTCTTGTCGGGAACAATCTGATTGTCAAGGACTGTGTTATCATGCGTAGGTGTGCGGCCCAAAACGCACACAAGAGCAACGAATAAAACCGTGCACCGAAGCATCCGATCGGGCGTTTATGACTTTAGAGACCTCACTGGCGGATGCTCGGTGACGGTAGGCGTTCTGCGATGAAAGCCGATGAAGCTCGAAGACTGGCTCAAGTCGTACATCACTTCGGCGTTTTCTAGCGTAACGCTCGAAGACGGTATTGACATCCATTCCGCGAAAGTTCACGACTCGTATGGGTTTGATCAAACCGAAGCGAAACTGGCGGTCTCTTGCCAGCGTGGCGATTGGCGGTGTGTCGACCCTCAGTTACTTCGGGATCGCGCGTGGGTCCTGACCTTTCTCGATGCGAAGGGGTTCAGATTCTACTTGCCCGTAATGATGATCGACATAATTGAAAACGAGCGCACGTCTGATCTTGCCGAAACCCTGTTCTATAAGTTTGAGGTGACTTACGACCACAGATTCATGGGGCAACCATACTCAAATGTCTTTAATCGTTCGCAACGGGCTGCCATTATTCGTTTCCTTAAATTCTTATGCTACAATCGCAATTGGCTGGTGACTGGTCCCGCCGGAAAATTGCTTACTAAACTTAAGCGTGCTTAACGAGGGACGCAGAACCATGGCATGCACGTGCGTTCTGGAAATGGTTTGAAGACAAGTGGGTGAGACTCCCGCCTGAGTAGCTCTTAGCCGGAGGCTCAGTATCGAGTGTTGCAGCGTTGTTATAAGGCATGGGCCGAAATGCAGCGTTGAAGCCCAGTAAAGCTTCACTGGCAGAAAGGAAGCGAGGATGAAAGGTAGGGTTTAGCTGACCCGCCCTGAATGGTATTGAGCTCCGAAATTCTTGTAACTGTTGGATCCTGCCCAAGGTGTGTGCATACTGGAAGGCAATACTCGGCGTCGCGATTTGGCGAGCGGCGTGGAGAGACCCGGAGTCGAACGCCCATTCGCGCTTTACATTATGTCATCAAGGCAACCAGAGAGAGCCCAATTGTTCTTGTCCGGCATGGAGACCAACCATGTCGATGCGAGTATGCATCCCCAATCCGAAGAGGAGAGGCTTGCAAATAGCGATGGGCAGTCGGATAGCCGAATAGTACCGCAGCAGCGCACCGACCAAGTGCGTGAAACGAAGCTGGGTAATGCCAGTGAAGGGAAGGCGGCTAAGCTATCACGCGAATCAAATCGACCACTGACCAGACCCAGCGTTGGAGACGCAGTGATAAGTCGATTGAATCGCATCTCCGATCGAGCGAAGAGCAACGCCGAAGAGGTCTTTAACAACCTTTTTTCGGCGATAACCGTAGACTTACTACGGCAAGCTTTTCACAAACTAGAACGAGGCAAAGCGTCGGGCAT
>JANMGV010000013.1:0-3721 GCA_031374825.1 Pirellulaceae bacterium | reverse complement strand
TTCAAAGCAATCCCAATTCGATCGGACTTCCACCAACCACTCGGCCAGAGCACGGGAACTAGCCATGAATATCCGAACATCGTCCATCATCGCACTACTTTATTCCTGTTGTGTGCTCTCTTTTATTGCATTTGCCATGTTCACGTGGCATTCCTACAGGCAAAATCACTTTGCCGAAGTTGAGCTTGGAAAGCTTGGTGGTACGTTCACTGTGCGATCTGCAGCGCGACTTCGTGACACGGGTTCACCTCCTTCCTTTTTTGAAGAACTGATGATTGCCAATCCGATCACTGAAGTCAATTTGTCGATGGCATCTTGGCCCAGGGAGAAAGAGACATTCCCACTGGTAACGGACAACGACTTAGGCGTAATTGCGGGCCTCACTCACGTACAGCGGCTAACTCTTCGGGGGATGCCCATCAGTGATGCGGCCATCAAACAGTTGGCTCGATTGAAGAATCTCAAGCGCCTGGATGTTCGAGAAACGCAATTCTCTGCCGAGGGCTTGTCGCGACTTAAGGAAGCAATGCCGTCCTGTGAAGTGGTCGCCGACGATGCCGACTAAAGTGATTGCAAATGCTAGATGACAACCAAATACACCGAGAATTGATGAGTCCAACACTTTAGACTGGAAAATCGGATGAACCAACCCATCGCTCACACTCAAATGCGGCAACTTCTCTGGCTGCTGATATTTTTTGTGTTTTCCGTCAGCGGTAAAAATGTCGCCCTCGCTCAACAGCGATATCAGGCAATGTCGTTGAGTTTTTTGACTGAACTGCCGGAACGTGATGGGACTAACGTTCCGTTTGCTTCGCAGCAGAAGCCGAACAAAGGCGAACTGA
This sequence comes from Pirellulaceae bacterium, assembly GCA_031374825.1. Classification (GTDB taxonomy): domain Bacteria; phylum Planctomycetota; class Planctomycetia; order Pirellulales; family Pirellulaceae; genus JANMGV01. Next base: position 2,876 of record JANMGV010000013.1, on the reverse strand, counting down.
AAGTCGCAAGCGAAGCCAGAATCATGCCTCCGTTTGCCTACGACCGGCCCGACCAATACGTAGCGCCCGATTTCAATTCCTTCTTCCCAGATGATCCAGCGGGAGGAAAACAGCTCGATGCTTTATTTAGTGGCTCATTGGGCGGACATCACAAACCGGAAGATGTCTTGGCTGCGATCCGGCAAGGGCTCAGGCATACTCAGGTTTATCAAAGTCAAGTGTTGGCGCAGGTCGGGGGATTCGTTTGGGGAGTCAAAGAACAGAATCCGCAAGCGATCGAGTTGCTATATCACGCGTCGGACACTCGCGGACCAGTCTCGTACGATGGAATGTACTACGGATTGACAGTACTAAAAAATCGTCCTTCGAATGTAGTCCGGACGCTCATCAACAACTACGACTCCTTCACTGGAGAACTAAAACACCGAATCGGTTGGGGGCTGGAGACCTATGGCAATACTGCGCAATTCGCAGCCGAATTGGACAAATTGCTTGAACAACCAGAGTCGCTCGATGACAACGCTTTAATCGCTGCCCTCGGCCTGTACGAAAAAGCGGCTGGCAAACCATTCTCCAAAATCGAAGCTCTTGCAGACCGCGGGAGGTTTGTGTTTGGGTTTACGCTTCAGGACGCACCAAGCGATCAGACGCTACGTGAGCATCTCGGGCGCTGTGTTGATCCGAAGTCGATCCTGTCGTTTGTTACGAGAATCGATCAGGGGAATCGCGTAGGAGTTTGCTTGCTACAAGGTGTTGGTTCGCGCGATCAATTGCTAAAGGCACTGAATGCCGATCCTAGAAGCAAGATGGTGTTCAGTGAAACTTTTTCTTCCATGGTGTTGATGTATCGGCAGCTCCGTGAGTTTGCTGAGTACTTGCCCGACGGTCTGCCCATAGGAGCCAAGCCGCCTTACGCACCTCCGCCAGCGAATGAGTCCTTCGCATTCAACACCACCGATGGCTATCGTCCACCAGACTACGAAAATTTCTTCCCTACCGATGAGGCCGCGGGTAGAAAGCTCGAAGAGCTTTACAAGAACCGCGAGACCACCGAACTGACCGCAAGAGAACAACTGGAAATTTTTCGTGCTGGGCTAAAGACGGCCAACAACGGCATGAAGATGGTTGGATGGATAGCCTCGATCGCAGGCTGGCCGGAAGATCCGATGGCCAAGGAAATTTTCTATCACGCCGCAGATCCGAAGTCTCCGGCTACGCTCAGACACGGGGCGATTTATTTTGGCTTAAGCGGCAACTGGGAAATGCCACCGAATGTGTTGCAACTGTTTGCGGAGATACTCACCTACGCTCCATCCGACCCAATGTACACACGCGAAACTGGTGGTCGAATCACGTGGTCTTTGACAACCGAAGAACAGAAGAAAATCGTTGCTGCCCATCTCGACAAAGCGCTGGAGAAGCACGACAACTTTACGCCCGACAAGCTTGCCGAGCTGACTGCGATATACGAGCAATTAACGAAACACAAACCATCACATTTCGAAAAGTTTGCCGACGCTGGGTCGTTTGTAGTTGCGTTTCGCCATCGCGATAAAGATTCGCCTGAAGCCATGTCTGAGTTTTGCCAGACGCAATTCCATGAAAAACCTTACGTGGAGAAATTTGTCATTGGCGCAGAAGGCAAGATCAAGGCTGCGGCTGCCGTGATCGTGAAAGGCCAACGTGGCATTGAGCAGTGCATTGCAGATTTAAAAAAGGATCAACGCATTCAATTTGGCTTTGCTGGAGCAATTTCCCAACTCATGCAAATGCCGGAATGGCAAACTACGTTGGAAGGCCAAACGGCAATCAAGGAATTGCCTAACAACTACGTCGAAGCATTCGAGCAGCTTTATCGAACGCTGGGAAATGACTACGCTCACTTTGAAATCAAACAGATCGACTGGAAAGCAGTCGGCGACGAGTTGTTGCCTCGCAGCAAAACGCTCAAGACACGTGACGAGTTCTGTCTGCTGTGTCAGGAATTGGTAGCCAGGCTTGAAGACAGTCACGCTTACCTGATACCAGGCAAGCTACAGCCCGCACCTGTGACTGTGCCACTCTTTGATCCCGGTTTCGCTTGCTTATTAGACGCTGACCAGCGGTTGATCGTCTATCATGTTGACCCGCAGTCCTCAGCGCAACAGGCTGGCTTGAAAGTCGGCAGTGTCGTCACGCACGTTGGCGGAATCGAAGCTGGCGAAGTGATGAATCGAATCATGACGCAAACAAAACGTTACGCAGGTTACTCAAGCGATCGTTACTTGAATTACCATGCGGCTCAATGGCTAGGGCGGCAAATGGAAAAAGGCGCGCCGGTCACTTTGCGAGTGATCGAACCAGACGGCAACGAGAAGGAGCTGAAAACGAACGCTGAAAGTGGCGTTCGGTACCTGCCAAGATTGCCAGTTCCCATAGAGGGCATTGAAGACTCCGCTAGTATCGATTGGACGCGTTTGGACGAAAAGACAGGATATATTTTCATTCGTCAGATCAGCAGTGATTTGATCACTCAATTGGATGCTGCTGTCAAAGAACTGGGTGACTGCAAAGGCTTGATCCTGGATGTGCGCGGTAACAGTGGCGGCGGATTCGACGCAGCGCGATCATTTCGCAACTTCGATACGTCGGACAACGCAGAACCGGATCGACCAAAGTTCGCTGGTCCGATCGTTGTCTTAATCGATTCGCGTTGCATCAGTGCTGGTGAAGGCTGGGTGAGTTGGTTTCGCGCGAATGACCGTGCCAAATTCTTCGGCACCAAAACCGCTGGTGCCTCTTCTCGAAAGAACACAATGGATGTTCTCGGCGGAACGTACCGCGTGATCTACAGCGTCAAAGCCTATCGCGGTTTCCTGGACAGACCCATCGAACGA
>JANMGV010000030.1:0-8143 GCA_031374825.1 Pirellulaceae bacterium | reverse complement strand
TTGCGTACCGATAGCGAACCGTCCAGGGTCAAGCCACTTATGCCAACCAACGCTGCGCTACCGGATGCCACGAGCGCATAGCTCGATGGAGCTTGTGTGGTGGCGGCGGTATCGGTCGTCTTGTAAACGATCAGTCCCAATTGACCATCGGTAATACGCACACCGGTGTCGTCGTCCGCCGAATCCGCGTCCTCACCCGGGTCACCAAAAAAGGCTGTCACCTCTGCGACACCAACTCGCAGCGTCGTACTGGTAACGGTGTCTACCGTTTCGCTGGTCTTCTCAAAAGCAAAAGCTCCGCTCAGCGATACGAAGCCACCCACATCCAAATTCAATGTGCCGGATACGGATTGCAGGTTCTCTTCGCCATCCTCAAACTTTACCTCAACTCCGCCGATCGTCTCATCGACAGTTTCTCCGGTCGTGTTCTTTCGTACCGATAGCGAACCGTCCAGGGTCAAGCCACTTATGCCAACCAACGCTGCACTACCCGATGCCACGAGCGCATAGCTCGACGGAGCTTGTGTTGTGGCGGCGGTATCGGTCGTCTTGTAAACGATCAGTCCCAATTGACCATCGGTAATACGCACACCGGTGTCGTCGTCCGCCGAATCCGAGTCCTCACCAGGGTCACCAAAAAATGCCGTCACCTCTGCTACACCAACACGCAGCGTCGTACTGGTAACGGTATCTACCGTTTCGCTGGTCTTCTCAAAAGCAAACGCCCCGCTCAGCGATACGAAACCACCCACATCTAAATTCAGCGTGCCTGTCACCGAATTCGGATCTCCCTCTGCCTCGGTAAAATCCAAAGTAACGGGTTGAGCAGGCGTCGCGATAGAAAGCCCTTCGATCGCGTGTCCAGTCGTGTTCCTTCGGACCATTACTTCACCATCAAGTGTGACGTTGTCTACTCCGACTAGTTCTGCTGCCCCAACAGCGTACAGGGCGTACTTGGCAGGATCGTTGGCCGCATCCTTCGGCTCGATCAAGAGTCCCAATTCGCCGGAAGTGATATTCACGCCAGTATCATCTTCAGTAGTGGTCGGATCGCCACTTGCTCCAAAAAATGCATTTAATTGCGATACACCCACCAAAATGTTTGCGGGTGAGTTCGGAAGAGTGCTCTGCTTGCGAATGGAGAATGCGCCATCGATTTCCAGCACATCTTTCACATTCAGTTCCAACGATCCTCCGGCTTCGACAATTGAATCGGTCTCCGAATCGCTGAAGTCGAGCGAGACAACATTTCCGTCGCTAAGTGTGTAAGAAGACTGGACGGCTTTGTCTGTATTGTTGATTCGCCCGGTCGCTCTACCACTCAGGGTAAACGCATCTCCGGTTCCGACCATTTCAATGTCGCCTTCAAACTGGGCCGCAACACCTGTCGGTCGAATTTGAAATCCTCCAATTCCGTTTTGAATTCGTACGCCAGCCTGATTTCCTCCGAGCGTCATATCTACATTCGCAAATCCCGCATTGACCACTTCAACCGGTAACGAATCCTCAATTAGCGTCGCCGACTCAAGTACAAAGTTGCCGCTCAGAGACTGGCCAAGGGCGGTGAGTTGTGCGCCCAGTGCTTCGGCGCGGAAGTAATTTCCGGCAGGCAGATCGACGGCAATAGTTCCAACCGTTCCTTGCACCGCGTTGCCCGTTGTATTTACCTTGAGACCAAAGGCACCCGATAAACTTAAAGGCAATCCATTCTTCAATGCCACTGAAACCGAAGCGTCCATAGCCACGCCGGATTGCGAAAGGAATGCCTGGGCACTTCCATTGTCCAACGTGATGAGATCTCCGGCCAAGGAAGCTGATACATTGGTTGCCGTAGCAGCCAATACTTGAGCATTATCGAGCAAGCCAACACCGAAACTAAAATCCCCCCTTACCTGTTGCCCCAAAACTGTTATATCAAGCCCTGCAAAGGTGACCGACGAACTGAATCCTTTCAAGAAGTCATTGAGCGGAGCAATTTCCGAAGAGTCGGAAAGTCTTAATTGCGATCCACCCGTAGGTCGGTTTGCTTCAGCGACGATCAGGGTCAATCCGCTTGGGGAAGCCACAGGCACCAGTTGCTTGCCATTGGAAAGCGTTGGCAAATCAAGCGTGTTGAACGCCCCCGTCGAACCGACAGAATCGACTACTTGAAAAGTTGTACCAACGTCTGGATCGAGCCCATCGAGCAGACTTACTTTTAATAGACCCGCTAGTTGCGATGTACCGGTCGCCTTGACTTGGTCGAAGCTAGAGTCGCTGGGCGTTCCCCCAAGTTGGATGCGCAACTCATCCGTCGCATCCATATTAAATTGACCAAAGTTCAATTGACCAATCACGTCTACATTATTGGCATCCAAACCAGGTGCAAAGAGCTGATTCGCCATGACAATTCGCGATTCGAGGTTCTCCCCCATCTTTAGCAGCCGTTGCAATCGAATGCGCCGCAGCTTTCGATCTGGAGTTTTACGTTGAAGTCGGCGAAACAGTGATCGTAAAGGCATTTGCGAAACCTCAATGGTTGTTTAATACTTGTATCCGGCGGGCGAAAAATGCAGACGTGTGTCGATGGAACCCCGCACAGTTTTACAAAGTATTCTGCGAAGCGAGCTAACGCGAATTCTTGAGCAATTTCCAAAAAATCCGAAAAAAGCCGGTTAATCCCCCCCAACGCATTTCCATTTTATTAAGGCCGTTTGATTTGTCACGATCTGCATATTGGGCAACAGCATTAAAACCAATGAATCAGAGGTAAAGAAAAAAATCTCTAAGCAAATTGCTGACCAGCGGAATTCAGTTTATGATTGGACTGGCAAGGCATCGTTAGCGGAGACTTCGCAATCATTCCCAACGACTAACAGAAATTTATGCCCTCATCATCAAATGCAATTAAGCAGTTCAATAGCACGCGCTGGAGTGTGGTTTTTCGTGCGGGCTGCGATCGGTCCGAGGATTCGCGGGCGGCAATGGCGACCCTATGCGAGTGTTATTGGTATCCGATTTACGCGTTTGTTCGCGACCGTGGCTACAATCCGCATGACGCGGCGGATCTCACCCAAGGATTCTTTACGTCCATAATTGATCAAAACAACTTCAATCAATTGGATCCAACGCGAGGTCGATTTCGAGCGTTTCTCTTGGCTTCTTTGAAAAACTATCTAAGTGACGATTGGCGAAGAAGCCAGAGTCTGAAACGTGGAGGAAGAATGAATGGCATCTCTCTCGAAATTGCTGAACTGGATCAGCGATACCAACGCCGGCTAGCCGAACATTGCTCTCCCGAAGTTCTGTTCGAAAGGAGATGGGTCGAATCGCTGCTCGCCCATGTGTTGCAGTTGTTGCGACAAGACTACGACAAGGCGGGTAAACCAGTGTTTTTCGCCTTGCTCAGCGAATACTTGGTGGCCACCGGGAACCGATTACCTCAAGCGGAAATTGCGAAGCAGCTTGGAATTAGCGTTTCAGCCGTAACCATGTCGCTGCAACGAATGCGGAAACGGTATGTGGCTCTCCTAAGGCAAGAACTTGGGCGCGCCGTTTTGAATCCCGCAGATATCGATGACGAATTAATGAAACTAAAGGCAACGATGGCTACGACCTCTTGAGTCGGATACACGCTTTCGGAGTAAAATCGAAAAACTCAGATTTTGTGCGATAGTTCCCTCGTCGGTTTACGTTGATTTAGTTAGACAACGTGACTCCGGCGAAATTGGGAGGCAAATCGTAACTCGCAACCTCCAAACTTGCAGTTAATAGTGCATCGTCAAAATGGAGTTGTCCTACAAAGCATTCTGGTTTTCCATATCCAGAAATCTACATCCTTTTAGGTTGTACTATTTCATTGGTCCGCTCCCCTCCCCCGCGCCAATACTTAAACAAAACTACACAACCGTTAAGAACAACGTTAAGAACAACGTTAAGAACAAACGTTCTTCTTTGAAAACCCTGCGTGATGATCAATCTAGCCAATAATGGTGACTGAAATACCTAAACATTGCGTGGGGTGTGGCAGCGAAGTGCGGTCGAATGTCCTGGGAGACCAGTGCTTGCATTGCCTGCTTGACCTTGCACATTCGCACAGTGAACTAAACCAGCGATTCTCAGACGATTTTGCCAGCGACGATTTTTTGGCCGAAGGCGTCCTGCCACAGTTTGGCGACTACGAATTGGTGGAGGAGATTGCGCGGGGCGGAATGGGTATTGTTTATAGCGCTATCCAACGAAGCCTGAATCGGAAAGTTGCCGTGAAAATGATTCTCGCCGGGCAGTTGGCAACGGCCGAGTCCGTCCAGAGATTTATTGTCGAAGCGAAAGCGGCTGCGCGACTCGATCATCCTGGGATAGTACCGATCTACGAAATTGGCGAAAACGAGACGCAGCACTATTTCAGTATGAAACTCGTCGACGGCGGCAGTTTAGAATCACGCATGAGCGAGTTTGCTCTGCCGAATTTGCTAACCGCAGCCGAGTCACGCCAAAGGCAAATGGAAATTGCAGGGATAATTCGTTCGATCGCTTCCGCGATTCACTACGCACACGCACACGGAGTGCTACACCGTGATATCAAGCCAAGCAACGTATTAATTGACGACGCAGGCAATACCTTTTTGACTGATTTTGGTCTTGCAAAATTGACTGGAAACGAGGGTGGTGGCTTGACCCTAACAACAGCCATTCTTGGAAGCCCATGTTATATGGCTCCTGAACAAGCCATAGGAAGTATAGAAGACGTAACGACATCAGCCGACATTTATGGACTAGGAGCGACACTCTATCAGCTACTGGTAAATAAGGTCCCGTTTTCAGGCCCGACATCGCTTGCGACTATGAAAAGCGTTGTTGAGGATCTGCCGCGACGTCCTCGCTCGATGAACTCAGACATTCATCCGGATTTAGAGACAATCGTGCTTAAGTGTATGGAGAAAGCTCCCTCGGATAGGTACGCATCGGCTGAGGAAGTAGAGGACGAGCTAACCCGGTTTATCAACGGCGAACCAATCCTTGCGCGACCGGTGAACGCACTTGAACATTCGCTGCGGTGGTGTCAACGCAATCCTGTTGTAGCAGCGTTACTGTGCGGCTTAGCAATAGTATTCTTCGGTGGGATTACCGGTGTGATATGGCAATGGCAGCGAGCGGAGTCGACCAACATAGCATTGCAAGAAAGCCTCGATCGGTCGCAATGGGAAGACCTTGTTCAAATGGCCGACCGCGAAGAAAATTCGGAGGTCCTGGCGCAGCTAGCCCATCGGCTTCGGAAAAAACCAAATGATTGGCGGTCTGCGATGTTAGCAACTTCAATTCTCGACCACCGCCGCTTCCCCAGACCTCGATTTCCGACGATCACTCATGGAGATAAATTTGAATTTACTTCAGCAACTTTTGATGCCTCCGGATCTCGAATCGCAACAGCAACCACGGACGGTACCGCCCGAATTTGGGACTCTACTACAGGAAAAGAATTATTTTGTTTGGTGCACGGCGACGTCGTCAATCAAGTCACGTTTTTGCCGGGTGGCGACCGCATACTAACCGCCTCGCAGGATGGAACTGCAGCGATTTGGAATTCATTAAACGGTGATCGTTTGGCAGTTTTGCCGCATCCAGTATCTGTCGCTGTCGCCGTCAGCCTTTCAAGCGACAACTTGGTTGCTACAGCATCTACAGATGGTTGGGTACGGATTTGGGACGTTTCTCGGCCTGCGAGTATCGCTTCGATTGGCGGATTCGACCTTGGACAGCCAGTCGTCAGCCTAGCCGCAAGTGTATCAAATCGCCACTTATTACTAGGCGGGCGCGACGGAGCGATTGCGAAACTCGACATCACAGATCCTACCCAACCTGTTACGGAATGGTCGGTTTCGGTCGAAGGACCATTGAAAGGCGTGGCTTTTTCTTTTGATGGACAATTCGTGGTCGCTACGGGTAAAAAAGTTACATGTTGGAAGATGGCGGAAGATGAAGTCGTGTTCGAGGGCGTGACCTATGGAGAATTTTCACCTGCACTTTCGCAAAACGATTCGCGAATTCACACCCTCGTAAACGCTACGGCAACGCAGGTAATTGATTTAGGGACAGGTGCGCGAATTGGAGACTCAATCGCACATAAATACCTCTGTTCCGCGTCGGCGTTTGCTCCCATTGGAGATTGGTTAGCAATTGGAGGCTGGGATTACAAGGTGAACATCCTAGACACGAAAGATGATTCTCGAGCGATAAGCCCCATCCACACGAATGCCATTCCCCGCTACTTAAGCTTTGCACCCAACAACCAGAGCCTGTTGGTCGTTTCTGGAAGTTCACAGTTTGTGACCAACGCTCCAGCAGAGGATGCGTCGATTGGGGTCTGGGATCTTGCCGCAAAATTCTCTCAACAGCTCTTTACGTCATCTTCGTCCAGAATGCTCTGGTCAGCAGTGAGCCGCGATGGGAATACTTTTGTAGTCACCAACGACAAGGGGGCAATCAATTTCCTGGATCGGGAACTAAATTTGTTGCGAGTATGCCAGCCGCCAGGAATATCGAACTATGCGCATGGGCTCGCTTTGACCCCTGATGGTAGCCGATTGCTTATCGGGGACGGCAATGGAGATATCTGCTGTATCGATGTTAGCTCAGGAGAGCCGTTGTGGGGACCATTAAAACTCGGAGTACGCGGATATAGTTACCGCCTTAGTCACAGTGGTCAACTTTTCGCATTTGCCGCACATACCGGTGATGTGTACTTGATCGACGTAGCAACAGGGACGCTTCGCTCAGCCGTTCTACATCACGGTGGGCAACTGAACGATGTGAACTTTTCGTCTGATGACCGACTTCTGGCAAGCGCTTCGGATGACCATACCGCTAAAATTTTTGATGTTCAGACTGGAAAAGTTCTGCAAACAGTGCATCACACTTTTCGAGTCGAGGCTTCGAAATTCAGCCCAGACAATCGAAAGCTCGTCACGGGTAGCAATGACTTTAGTGCCCAGATTTGGGATGTGGAATCGGGCCAGCCCATCGGTGCTCCTATGAAACACCGGGGTGAAGTCAGCAACGCAGAGTTTAGTTCAGACGGCAGCAAGATTCTTACATCGGCTCGCGACGGTACTGCCCGAATATGGGACGCGCAGTCGGGCCTACCCTTGGTGCCTCCGATGCTTCACCAAACCGCTATACGAGAAGCGAACTTCAGTCCCAATGGTCGACTAGTGATAACCGTGGACCATGAATGCCTGCAAGTCTGGGATGCAATTTCGGGTCAAGCCGTCGGAACAAGAATTCAACGAGTTTCCTCGTCTGGTATCGGCCACGATAGTTGTGGAGCTCGAGTTCCTTTCCTAGCCGACAGTTCCGCCGCGTTTTGGGCACAGACCACACAGGCCGCAGAGATTATTGATACAACGATTCCGCCCACTCCGGTGCCTGAATGGTTTCCTCTCATGCTGGAGTGTATCGGAGGCCAACGAATTGGGTCCAACGATACGCCCGAGGACCTTACGATCACAGAGTTGGTAGAAACTCGACGAAACTGGCAGAACAGAAACACAAATGATGCAGACTATTATCGACGGCGACTGCAGCATTGGTTGTCATCCTACCCCGAGCCAGAATAAATTCAGACATTCGTAGATCGAACTGAAGCGAACATTTGTCTTGATGCAAATTCAATTGGAATTTGCTGAAAATTCATAGGGGTCAGGTGCAATACTTTTCGGCACGAGATTTGCGCCGGGAATACTTTTGAAATCGCGACACAATCGCAGTCGACTGGCACGCTTATTACGCTACTCAAAAACCATTTTCAGAACCTGTCAACTTGGCAGAAAGCTTGGGAATGGCTGGTAAGAAACGCGAAAAGATTCGAGAGCAGGATGCCTCAGGGCTAAAGTACTTCGATAAACTCGCACCGTTGCTCGAGCGGTTACACGACGAGGGCTGTCAGCGAGATAAAGCCGGCAATCGAGAGCTTCATTTTGATCAATATTGCATGCTTATCCTATTGTATCTGTTCAATCCAGTTGTCACCTCACTGCGTGGAATTCAACAAGCTAGTGAACTCGCGAAGGTTCAGAAGAAGCTTGGTTGTTCGCAGGCCTCGCTGGGTTCGCTATCCGAATCGGCTACGGTCTTTGACGCCGAACGACTCAAGGAAGTTATCTCG
>JANMGV010000029.1:0-27399 GCA_031374825.1 Pirellulaceae bacterium | reverse complement strand
ATTCCGCTCTCGCTAGATGATTCCTGGGCCACAAGCGGCGAGACCAGCAGCATGATTACGAGCAAACCACGAGTTCGCATTCAAAAATTCCCTTTAGGCGATCGGCAGGAAATATTTTACCTGGAGACCCGTCCTGCAGGTAAAATATTTCCTGCCGATCGCCTAAAGGGAATTTTTGAATGCGAACTCGTGGTTTGCTCGTAATCATGCTGCTGGTCTCGCCGCTTGTGGCCCAGGAATCATCTAGCGAGAGCGGAATAGAATTCTTTGAAAAGCGGATTCGTCCCGTACTCGATGAACAGTGTATCGCTTGCCATAACATGCAAAAGCGAAATGGCGGACTCTCGTTGGACCATCGCGATGGCTGGCAGCAAGGCGGAGATTCCGGCGAAGTGATCGTCTCGGGCAAGCCGGATGAAAGTTTGCTTATGCGTGTTCTCCAACACGAAGAGCCGGGTATGGAAATGCCCGCCAAGGCACCCAAGCTCGAGAATCATACAATCGCTGACTTTGCCGAATGGATTCGACGCGGCGCGCCCGATCCGCGTCTGAAACCCACACAACCGACTAATGCGCCAAGCCGAACTTGGAATGAAATTCGAGACGAACGCGTAAAATGGTGGAGCTTTCAACCACTGTCGCCCCACCAAACCACCAGCGGCGATTCTTCGGCAATCGACCAACTGATCGACGCTCGATTGAGCAGTGTTGGCCTTCAAGCAGCCCATACAGCCGACCGCCGTACGCGTATTCGACGTTTGAGCTACATACTTCGCGGCCTTCCGCCCACAATCGACGAAGTGAACGCCTTCACACAAGACGCTTCACCAAATGCCTGGGAACAATGCGTCGATCGCATGCTAGCTTCACCGTCATTTGGTGAATACTGGGCGCGACACTGGATGGATGTTGTGCGTTACGCGGATACGCATGGTTCCGAAGACGACGCCTATTTGCCTTTTGCGTACAGGTACCGCGACTACCTGATTCGGGCTTTCAATAACGATGTTCCTTTCGATCAATTGATTCGCGAGCACATTGCCGGAGATGTTATCGCACCCCGATGGAACGATCAGTTGGACTTGAATGAGTCGATCATTGGCACCGCTTTCTGGCGATTCGTGGAGTTCAATCAAACGCCGGTCGATGTTAAACGCGAAGAGATCATCGTGATCGACAGTCAGATCGATGCGATGGGAAAAGCCTTTCAAGCACTCACGATCTCTTGCGCTCGATGCCACGATCACAAATTTGATCCTATATCCGACGAAGACTATTACGCGTTGTATGGAATCTTGCGAAGTACTCGGTCGGGTTTGCGCGTTATCGACGCACCCGGCAAATTCACCCAGTTTGATCAACCGCTTGGTCAATTGGCTCACGACCTCAAGCCAGCGCTCGCAACGGCTTGGTTGAGCGAAGTGAATGCTTGGCCTGAAAGAATCCGGAGTGCCAGGGATTGGATACGCTCCAATGTCAATTCAAAGACCAAGGCCGAAGAAATCGAGAAACAAGTGCCCGAAGCCCCTTGGACAAAGTCTCTGTGGGCAGCCACTCAGCAGCCTAGCAATCATCCATTGGGCTTGATGTCGAAACTGACCCAGCTAGAAGGCGATGACTTCAGGAAATCGTGGACGGATATTGCCAATTCCCAAAAGCAAATTCACGAACAAGTAACGCACCTACCCGATGATGCGAAAGAGCTTTTCGATCTACGAACAAGCATCGAGGGTTGGCAACCAGTCGGGGCCGGGCTGCCAAACTCGCCCCAGACGCAGGCAGGTGGTTTTGGAATCCACGCCGGTTCAACTAATTGGATAGGCTCAATCCTAGAACAAGGTTTTCATTCGAATCCTTTGTCAGATCGACACAACGGTGTCATTCGATCACCGGATTTTATTGTTGACCACGACATAGTTAGCGTTCAAACCTGCGGCTCCGGCAACCCACGTGTGAGACTTGTCATCGAAAATTTCCAAGGCGACTCGCTGCTGTTCGAAACGGTTAACCAAACGGTAAATTCTCCGACGATGCGTTGGTATCGCATGACGATTCGCCCCCAATGGCGCGGTTTGCGAGCGCACGTGGAGATGATGACGCGAGATGACAAACCATACGTTGGCGTGGTAAAGAACCCCGAAAATCTGGAAAAGACCGATGGAAGGTCCAGTTTTGGAATCGCTCGAGTCGTCGCACATTCCCATGCCAGCCATCTTCCCGACGCACCCATTTTACCGATTGGTCTTTGGTCAGGATCATGCGAGTCAAGCGACCACTTAATCAGCCAACTTTGCCGCGAAACGAATTTCGCAATTGAGCGATTGCAAGCTGGCAACTGTACGAACGCCGACGCACGTTGGTTAAGTGTATTGATCGATGCAAACATTCTAAGCGTTCCTTCGGATAGCCAGAACGAAGCCAACAAAATCGCCAAGGCCTATCAAACCGTCGAAAATCAAATCCCAATCGCTCGCCGCAGCCCCGGAGTGTTCGAAGATCATTGTGCAGTCGAACAACCATTCTTGCCCAGGGGAAACCACAAACAGCCGCAAGATCTTGTCCCGCGACGATATCTAGAAATCCTCGACGGCGATTCGTCCAATTACGCAGGCATCGATAGTGGTCGACTGCGATTAGCAAATGCAATTGCCAATCCGAATAATCCTTTGACGGCTCGGGTCTATGCAAATCGCATTTGGCATTGCATGTTTGGGACCGGAATTGTTCCCACCGTCGATAATTTTGGTCGCATGGGAGAAAGCCCTACGCACCCAGAATTGCTTGACGAATTGGCATGGCAACTAATCGAAAGTGGTTGGTCAACAAAGCAACTGATCCGCGCAATCGTTTTGAGCGAAACATGGCAGCGAGACTCATTACCAACCGCGTCTGCCAAAGAAAACGACCTAATAAATGCTTTATGGTCGCACATGCAGATGCGGCGGATCGATGCTGAGTCGATTCGCGATACCATGCTGCAAATGTCGGGCAAACTGAAAACGCTAGACCAAGGGCTGGGAACGCGGGTCTACTATCGCTCGGTGTTCGATCCCAACAAGCAATCGCCTCCCGGACCGCTTGATGGTGATCAACGTCGATCCATCTTTCTCGAAGTTCGCCGTAATTTCCCAAACGAGTTCCTTACGGCATTCGACTTTCCCAAGCCAACTGCCCCCGCAGGGAGACGTAGTCAAACAACTGTGCCGCAGCAGAGCCTTGTATTACTGAACGATCCGTTCACCTTGCTCCAATCGCAACTTTGGGCGACTCGCGTTTGTCATACGAATTCTGAAACAGCGGAACGTATAAAAATGTTTTACAGCGATTTACTTAGTCGTGAGCCGACGCCTGACGAACTGCGAGCGGCGACGAGTTTTGTCGAAGACCAGATTCAGCTTTCTAACGAGACAGTCGCTTGGGGTGCAATGGCGCACGCAATGTTCAATCTAAAAGAGATGATTTTCCTGCGATGATACAACAACCCTACCGAATAGACCGGCGCGCGATCCTCCGAAACTCCGCCCACGGTTTTGGAGCCTTGGCGTTTTCAGCTTTGTTTGGAAACGCAGCCGGCGCAAAGCCGGGAGCCATTTCACTTCACCATCCTGCGAAAATCAAGAACGTGATCTTTCTGTTCATGGACGGCGGGCCTTCGCAGGTCGACACGTTTGATCCCAAGCCTGAACTCAATAAGAATCACGGCAAACCGTTTCCAATGTCGATGGACGCCACGCAGTTCGACAACAACGGCACGATGTTCGGCAGTCCATTTCGGTTTGAACCGAGAGGAAAATCAGGATTACCGATTAGCGAACTATTCCCGCAACTTTCGAAATGTGCAGACGACTTGTGCGTAGTTCGATCCATGTCGGCCGAGTTTGCAGAACACTCTCAAGCTTGCTTGTTCCTTCACTCGGGATATTCCCTGCAAGGTCGCCCGAGCCTAGGTTCGTGGATTGGTTATGGCCTTGGTAGCGAAAATGATAACTTTCCGGGGTACGTCGTCATCAACGGCGGCGTCTTACCAATCGGCGGCGTCGAAAATTTCTCAAGCGCCTTCTTGCCCGCAGTCCATCAAGCCAGCATGTTAGATGCCTACAGCGGAGCCGAACCGATAACCAACATCACGCCCAGCTACAAGACTCAACAGCAAAGGGCATTGTTGGATTTTGTTCATCATCAAGACGATCGCTTTGCACAGACCTCGGGCTCTGCGACATCGGCGTTGGATGCGGCCATTCGAAATTACGAAACCGCTTTTGCCATGCAATCTGCCGTTCCCGAGCTTACTGACTTTTCCAAAGAACACGCCGCAACACTTAGCCTGTATGGAGTTGACTCGAAGAATAATCTGACTGCTCAATATGCTAAGCAGTGTTTGCTGGCTCGGAGGTTAGTCGAACGCGGCGTTCGCTTTGTCGAGATTACCTGCGTGCGAGGAATTCGCTTCGTGGCACCTTGGGATGATCACGAAGACCTCGAAGGCGGCCATCGCAAGAATGCGGAAACCGTCGATCAACCGATTTACGGATTGATCAGCGACTTGAAAGATCGTGGGTTGTTCGATGAAACCTTGCTAGTTTTCGCCGGTGAATTCGGGCGTACCCCGTTTGCTCAAGGTGGCAAAGGCCGCGACCACAACCCGCAAGGATTTTCGATTTGGTTGGCCGGTGGCGGGATCCGCGGCGGCATGGCGTACGGTTCAACAGATGAACTTGGCTATCGAGCCGTCGAAAATGTAGTCACCGTACACGACTTGCACGCAACAATTCTTCATCTACTCGGCATCGATCATGAGCGATTGACCTTTCGATGGGGTGGCCGTGACCTGCGTTTAACGGATGTTCATGGAACTGTACTTCGAGATTGCTTGACCTAACACACCTTTGGAGAAAACAAGTAGGACGGTTCTCCAGGACCGTCCACCCCATTTCTACATTTCCAAGTAAGCAAACCAAGAATCCCGACCGAACACCTTCTTTACTTCCAATGTCTCCTCGTAGCAATCCACAAGCAAACTAAGCCTTCGGCCAAAACGCTGCAAATATCAAACCCGTTATCAATCCATAAACAATTCCATCGAGAATATTGGTCCACATTGGCCGCTTGAACCAAATGTCATTTGGGATCGCCGAGCAAGTGAACGTCAATACCGCCGCTGTTCCTGCAACGCGAAATACGTTCATGAAGGATTGATTGCCCGTGCTCAAACAAAGCCAAAATAGATAGGCGAGCAACGTGTGCACGATCAAGAAATAGACAAACGTCCAAATCATATTTTGTCCCATGTTGACTTTGCCAAAGTGAATGAGCAATCCAACGGGTGCATCCTTATACTTGGCTTGAAACTCTGGATCTTGAGCGTTCTTGTGTGTGCCCGCATTCGGGAAAACGTATCGACCGGGTGCTATGTTTCTTTCCTTTATGTATTTTACGAACTCCTCTTGATTTTCGAGTGTCTTAAAATCCGCTCCATGATGCGGGCTTGCCATCCAAGCAGCCGCACTCACAAAAAACATGACGATGCTGGAAATGATGATCGGCATCCACAGAGCAGTCAAAAAGTCCATGTTAAAACCTTTACTTCGAGTTGTGAGAAAACGGCTTAACCTGCCAGAAATCCATGCATTACGATACTTCCATGTGCAATTCGGAGTCTACCAACGGAGCGCGGCTATTGTAACGCATCTCACCGTTGGACTACACTAACATTCGTCTCACCGCTCATAATCTTCTGAGCTCTCCCCTCCATGCAGCGAGTTCGCGTTCAATGCATACATCCTTTTGTCGATCATTTTCTTCGCGAGAATGGGGATGGCTTTGTTTTTCAATAGTCGTTCTGTTTTCGATAAGTCAAGCTGCCCATGCGCAAACGGCAGCAGTCGTAGACTTTGACACGTCGATCGCGCCGATACTGATCGAACGCTGCCTTGAATGCCACGGACCACTAGATGCAAACGGAAACTTGAATGTTTCTAGCTTGGCGTCGATGGCGGCAGGTGGTGATAGCGGTCCTGTAATTGAGCCTGGCAAGTCCGATACAAGTTTGCTGTTTCAGCGGGCCCGTGACGGCGAGATGCCTCCCGACAAAAACGGTGCTTCTCAAAAATTGTCCGACGCGGAAATCGAATTGCTCAAGTCGTGGATCGATTCGGGAGCAAAGTGGCCGGACAACCGCCGGTTAGATCCGTACGAGCGAACAACAGGCAAACGCGGCGGTCGCGATTGGTGGTCGCTGCAACCGGTCAAGCGTCCCAAAGTCGACAGCGGAAATGTCGACGATGGAAATGCAATCGACGAGTTGGTAGATCGCGTTCGAAATCAACACGGCTTGACCAAGGCTCCACAAGCCGACCGCCCATCTCTCGTCCGGCGACTGTATTTTGACTTGATCGGGTTGCCGCCCACCGCAGACGAGATCGACGCGTTTGTAGGTGACACGTCGGATAACGCTTACGAAAAAATCGTCGATCGGCTGTTGGCATCTACGCAGTTTGGCGAAAAATGGGCTCGACACTGGATGGATGTCGTCCGTTATGCAGAAACGAACGGATACGAGCGAGACGCGGTCAAACCAGAAGCTTGGCGTTATCGCGATTGGGTGATCAATGCACTCAATTCGGATATGCCTTACGACCAATTCGTCACCGAACAGCTTGCTGGAGACGAAATCGAAGATCGATCCGAATCGTCGGTCATCGCGACGGGCTTTTTGCGATTGGGAACGTGGGACGATGAACCCAATGATCCTGCCGAGTACCAATACGAACGACTCGAAGACCTTGTGCATGTCACGACAACGGCTTTTCTAGGTTGGACCGTCAAATGCGCGCGTTGCCATGATCACAAATTCGATCCCATCCCACAGACCGACTACTATCGAGTAGCTGCCGCTTTTTGGCCGGGACCCGTCGCGCACCGTCAACGAGAATTACTAGGCGGTCCCTCAACCGAAGAACTCGGCTACAACGTCCTAGGATGGACTGACATCACGCGAACACCTGCACCGTTGCACTTGCTCAAGAAAGGCAACGTCAATCGCCCAGGCCCTGAAGTCCCCTCCGGTTCACTGACAACTGTCGGCAAGAACGTGCAGGACTTTGTAGCACCGCCAGAATCCGCCAAGACCACGCATCGCCGACTGCAATTAGCGCATTGGATTGCGAATCCAGAAAATCCGTTAACCTCACGCATCATCGTCAATCGACTTTGGCAACATCATTTCGGCGAAGGCATCGTTCGTTCCTCTGATAACTTTGGCTTTACGGGTCAGCGACCGACTTATCCCGAATTGCTCGATTGGCTCGCGTCCGAACTAGTCCAAGGTGGATGGAAAATGAAACGGATTCACAAATTGATAGTAATGTCGGACACCTATCAACAGTCGTCCCAAAATCCGCTTCAAAAAGATTACGCGAACGTCGATGCAAACAATCAATATTTATGGAGGTACGATCGGCGCCGATTGAATGCCGAAGCCCTTCGCGATTCCATACTGATGACGAGCGGCCAATTGGATTTGCGGTTAGGAGGGCCAAGCTTTATGGCTCCGATCAGCGACGAAGCACTCGAAGGGTTGTCGATGAAGAGCGGTGCCTATCAAGCCTCGCCGCCTAATGAGACTCGACGACGAAGTGTTTACATGTTTGCAAAACGAGCACTGGGCGTACCCTTGATGACGGCGTTTGATGTTTGCGATTCAGCAAGTCCCACTGGCAGGCGAGATGTAACGATTGTCGCGCCCCAAGCGTTGGCTTTG
Source organism: Pirellulaceae bacterium (assembly GCA_031374825.1). Lineage (GTDB taxonomy): Bacteria > Planctomycetota > Planctomycetia > Pirellulales > Pirellulaceae > JANMGV01. Next base: position 19,640 of record JANMGV010000029.1, on the reverse strand, counting down.
ATGAACAACCAGTGGGTCAACGAGCAAAGTACCGCTTTCGCCGAACGGGTTTTGGCCGGGGCGGTATCCGAACAGGACCGCATCACGCTGGCTTGGCGACTCGCCCTGTCTCGCAATCCCTCGGAGGCGGAACGCCAAGCTGCATTCAAGCACTTGACGGACATGCGAGGCGAGTCAAACGACGACGCAGCAATTCGCCGAGCTTGGATATCGTTGTGTCACGTACTCTTTAACACGAACGAGTTTATCTATGTCGACTGAAGATCGCCGAACTAATCCGATCTTGTATCCCTGTGGATTGTCGCGGCGTCAAGCTATCTGGCAAATGGGAGCGGGGTTCGCTGGCGTTGCCTTGACTCACATGCTTGCCGGAGACGGTTTCTTTGACCAGTTGGCGATGGCTGGCGAGACAACTCAAAATCCGCTCGCACCAAAACCTTCGCACTTTCCGTCGAAAATCAAAAGCTGCATCTTCTTGTTGATGAATGGCGGGCCCAGCCAAGTCGATACGTTCGATTACAAACCCGCGCTGGAAAAATACGCTGGCCAGTCCATGCCAACGGATAAAAAGTATATCAACTCGGGAGGCCGCGCCGTTGGTTTTTTGACCCCGGCCGTTCGACCCTTTCGACCGGGTGGGCAGAGTGGCTTGATGATTTCGGATTTCTTCCCCAAGGTTCGTGAACATGCCGATAAGCTTGCCGTGATCCATTCGTGCTACACCGATACGCACGCTCACGGTTCTGCACTTGTGCAGATCAACACGGGCAAGCCGTTGATCGGTCGACCGTCGCTTGGGAGTTGGGTCACGTATGGACTTGGTTCGGAGAATCAAGATTTGCCGGGGTATGTTGTCATCTTGGATAAACGCGGTGGACCGATTAGCGGTCAGCCCAACTGGACAAGCGGTTTCATTCCCGCTTCGTATCAAGGCACACTGTTTCGGCCCGCAGGAACTCCGATCCTCGATTTGGCCGCTTCGTCAAGTTTTGACCGCAAAGATCAGCGCATGCAACTCGATCTACTAGCGCAATTGAATGAGCAACACATGAATGAACGCCAAGGCAGCGCCGATCTGGCCGCTCGATCGGCAAGCTACGAGTTGGCTTTTCGAATGCAAGCCGAGGCTCCGGAAGCCGTCGATTTGTCTACCGAATCTGCGACCACGATCGATTCGTACGGCGTCAACCAAGAACCCACCGCAGAGTTTGGCCGCAATTGCTTGATCGCACGACGACTGGTGGAGCGCGGCGTCAGGTTCGTCCAGTTGTATTCCGGTGGCGGGCATTTGGAGGAGACTTGGGACGCCCACGAAAGCGTTGAAAAGAATCACGGAAGGCACGCGGGCGAAGTCGATCAACCCATAGCCGCTTTGCTCAGCGATTTGGAGGCACGCGGTTTGCTTGAGTCGACACTCGTTATTTGGGGCGGCGAATTTGGCCGAATGCCATTTAGCGAAGGCGTCAACAAACCCGGCCGCAACCACAACCCGTATGGCTTCTCCATGTGGCTAGCAGGCGGCGGAGTGCGCGGCGGAATGAGTTACGGCGAAACAGACGAATTAGGTTTCGCCGCCGAGACCAATCGCGTCCACGTCCACGACATCCACGCGACGATCCTACATCTCATGGGCATGGACCACACACGATTAACCTATTTCCACCAAGGCCGCGACGAACGACTGACCGACGTCTATGGGAATGTCATCAAGGATATTCTGGTATAGACTCGGATGAAAAGCGGTCCCACGGGAGTCTGCTTAATTTCCCTCGTAGCAAGGCTCCGGCCTTGCTACGCACTGCAACACAGGCTCCTGCCTGTCACGTTCATCATGACATATCGTGACCGACAGTCTAGCATGCTTCCCTCGTAGCAAGGCTCCGGCCTTGCTACGCGCTGCAACACAGGCTCCCGCCTGTCACCGCAATCGTGATAAATGGTAACTGACCGTCTAGAAAGGTTGCAGCAACTTCATGGCGAGTAACTCGCTTCGAGCCAACTTGGTGCGTCGTACAGAAGATTCGCCGTTGGGTAGTCTTGGGAATCGTCCCTATGGGACCGACGAAGACCGAGCCATGCTATCGTCTTGGCCCATGCCCCATCCCAGAAAGTAATTGTAGTACGTTAATGAAGCCGAAACCGATACCGAACTCAATGCGTTGCGGTAAAGGGATGCTCTGGAACGGCCTATGACGATCCTGAATAGGTCGTCCAACCCGCAAAGAACCTTTGCCCGGAAACAACTTTACAAAACCAGGCAGATGATCAACCTTGCAAACTGGTTCGGTACTGGTTTCTTCCCCCTGGTTCGTTAAACCTATGCTGATTGGTGGCAAAAAAATTTAGGGCAAAAAGATATCAATGACCATTGAGTCACATCTCATCGAAATTATTTTTCTGCCCTCAATCTTTTTGCCATTGAATTGTCTGCGACCAGGGGGGCGTGTCTGAAAGGCATTATCGAGTAATAGGGAGGTTAATGGTTTTGGGTAACGCAAATCGGTTTCAAGTGGATTTGATCTGCACACCTGCCGTCGCTCCGCGACTTTGCGATTCTAGATTCTAACGTTTCGTTTACCTGGGACTCACGTCCCAGGCTACAGCCTACCGTCGCTCCGCGACTCATCGAGCGCAGAGAGAAGCCAGGAGGGAACACCTAACGTCGCTCCGCGACTTTACTATTTTGGCGTTACGATTACCTTGAGTAGGGTGAAGGGATAGATCGTTGTTGCGTAGACGGTGCCGTCGTGGGTGACGATGGTGGACATGATGACGTGCAGGGGTGTCAATGTGCCGTCGGGCAGCTTGTGGAAACCGTGAATCGGTCGTTCTGTGCCATCTTCGTTCTTCTTGCGAGGGGCGGTGAAGTCGAAGAAGTTTGGATTCGAGACTTTGAGAACGCCAAGGTCGTTCATCGCGGACGAACTCGGGTCGAAACGAACTAAGTGATGGAGATAACCCGTTCCAAATCCTGTTTTGTTATCAACTCGCACCATCGAGTAAACGCGACCATCGGGTGCGATGCTAATCGAACCGCGAGAGTCGGGGCCTTCGCCTTCGATACGATTGCCGAGATTTACGGCGATCACCGGCTGACCTTCGGGTGATGATAAATCGACGCGAAACATGCGCAGGTCGTTGAGCAATTGCAAATAAGCTGTCCGGCCATCCGAGGCCAACCGCCAGTCTGGATGCACGCGGCCTTCTCCGATAAATTCCCTAAAGGGTTTTCCATCGACCAAGAGCGAGTCGACGGATACTTTGTCGTTATCTGGGTTGTATCGTGCAACTTGCCAATCAGCCGTTATCGCGGTCGCGCGGCCTTGGGAGTCAATCAGCGTATTCGGTTGATCTCGCAGGATCGGTCCAAGCTCTCGAAACTTTTTTGATTTCATGTCGTACAGCATCCAATGCTGTTCTTCGCAAGTGATCACGTAAATCAAACCTCGAGCCTCGTCGGCCGTCACGTCAATCACGCCTTCGCCTTCCTTCTTGCCAGCGGCAATTCGCTCGTCGGTCAGTGGCATCGGCATTCCAAGATTTTCCGACGTATCGGTCGCCGGATCGTAAACCATAACGTACCCGCCGCGATAAACGGGGATCGATTCGCCGCGTTCGAGCATTTGCTTTTCTGCAACAGAAGCGTAACCCTGTTTCGACCCGACATAAATTTTGCCCGACGGCCCGACAAAATTGCGAGTGTGCAGTTTCGATTGGGCTGCGTAACCAGTGGCGGTTAACGGGAGTCCGGCAAGTTTATGAACATCCAAGACGACTCGCATCTTTTCTGTTACTGGATCAAACTCGACCAAGTACGCGTTCCGCCCATAGGCAGCGGTGCCGACGTAGATCTTGCCATTGAGACCTTCGCACAAAGAAAAGTAACCGGACTCTTCTGTATTCGTCTCCGGGGGCAAGTAATAGGCTTTGGCTTGGACGTACGGAAACGGGGGCTTTGCGGCAGCGTCGCTTGGCGTTTGACCAAACACGAGCCCCGCAATGCAAATGTTAAACAGCGAAGCGAGTAACAGCATCCGAGCGACCGCTAGCCAATTCAAAAATCGCGTTGTTGATAGGAAATCCATGGCGAATCGTTTCCTCTTTATTGCTGTAGATATTTTCGGGAAGATCCGCGTCTTGGATCGAATTGAATCGCTGCAGCCGAATTCCGTTATTGAAGGACTTCACCGAAGAAGCGAAGCCAATTCTTGTACATGATGGCTTCCACGTCTTCCTTTGTATAACCTCGCGCAATCAGCATGTCGGGGATTTTTTGCAAGTCGCTGATCTTGTTCAAGTCCGAGGGGGTTTGCTCATACCCGTATCCGCCGTCCAAGTCGCTACCGATACCAACGTGACGTGTATTGCCCGCCATCTGACAGATCAAATCAATGTTTTCGACAGCGCGACTCATCGTCATTTCGGGTTTCGATTTTCCGCGAACGAACCCCGGCTGCAACATGATCACGTCAAATGCCATACCGATGACGCCATCGCGGTCGATGATCGCTTGATACTGTTCGTCGCTAAACTGGCGTTGCCAATTGCAGATTCGACGCGAGTTTTGGTGACTGGCGTGAATGCGACCGGGGAATAAGTCGAGCACTTGCCAAAAAGCTTTGTCCGACAGATGCGTCATGTCGACAGTCATCCCAAGCTCGGCCATATTCTTAAGCAACGGCACTGCGTCGTAGGCCAGACCTATCTCGGTCCGCGTTCCGCCGCCGTAACGATTCCCGCCGTAATGCGTGAGGCCCATGGCTCGCAAGCCAAGCTCGTGGAATTCGAAAACCGTGTCTGGTGTCAGCATCGGGTCGGCACCTTCCATGGTCAATACGAACCCCAAAGGCTGTGTTTGCGGGTGGTACTGATATTCGGTTAATTGGTGATCGAGGTCCGCTTTGGTCTTGAGCATTCTCAAGTAACCGGCACGCTCCATCGCTCGATAGTAAGCCAAATGAGCGTGGGCCATGGCATAGCAAGCTTCGGGCGTCGTCCAGCCCATCGGGTGATTGATCTCTTTTTCTTGACGAGCAAGCAATGTCGTCAAGCAAAACCCGATTTCGGCCTTGCGAAGCTCCGGAAAGCTCAGGGTGTTCGTCCCACGTCCTAGTTCATTCGTCATGCCTAAAGAAATCTCTTGGACGCGTATATCGTCGACGTCTTGCCTAAGATCGCGATTCCAGTCGACTCCGTTCAAAGCCAAATCCAAATGTGCATCAAACAATAACACGATAGTCACAGTACTCCATAAGTTTCGAATGCTTTGCCAGCCGACATGCCGTCGCGAATCGCGTCGCGTACGAGATTTTCGGCGTTTGCCTTATTCCACGCGATTTGGACAACTTGCTTTTCAACCGATTGCGGAATAATGACGATTCCGTCACGATCAGCAGCGACTAATTCGCCAGGACAAAAACGAACGCCATCAAGTTCTACCGGAACATCCAGATCGATCACACGTTGCCGATCTCGGCTATCGTATGGATTGGCACCTCGGGAGAATACGGGAAAGCCCATCGTAATCATTTTGCCAATATCGCGAACGCAACCGTCGACAATGACGCCAACGCAACCGGTATTCTTTGCCGCCGTGGTCAGTAACTCTCCCCAAATCCCAGACCGATTCGAGCCGCTTGCTGCACAAATCAGAACATCATCGGGTCGGCAAGAATCGACCGCTCGCAATTCGAGTGCGTACGGATCTGGGTCGACGTGAGCCATATCGGACCACAACGTCGTTTTGCATCGCCCGATCAGCGTCACGTCGGGCAGCGTCGTCGGCACGATCGGTAGACGTGGCGATTGACGATTGAACCCAAGTGAATCGAGGGCATCGCAGAACAAGGGAACAGACAGCGACTGCCGCATCATTGCAATTGTGATTTCAATTTGATTTTCCATGGCTTCAGGCTAACGACGCGCTTGACGGAAAGCAAGTCGGTGATTCGAATAGAAAGTCCCTCAAAAGAGATTTCGCTTGCACGCGTTTCACTGTTTTTTCTGTGCATCGAATTTTCTTGAATCCCAACCCACCCTCTGAAAGTCAACTTGATGGCCTTCGAAGTTATTCGTCGACCCGATACGCCTACCAGTCACCTGCCATTTAGCCCAGCGATCCGCGCTGGCGATTTCGTGTTTGTTTCCGGGCAAGCTTCGGTTGATACGAGCGGCAAGATTGTATCGGACACGTTTGAGGGCGAATTCCGACGCTCTCTGGATAACGTAAAAAAAGTTCTTGAAGCTGCTGGTCTCGATTTGTCGAGTGTCGTCCAAGTGCGCTCGTACTTGGCTCATGAAAACGACTTAGCGGAATACAACCAGCTCTATCGGGAGTATTTCACCGAACCCTATCCGGCTCGCACAACAATCGTCGGCGTTTTGGGAACAGCCCTCAAGTTCGAAATCGACGTAACGGCATACGCTGGAAAGTAACTTGTCATGAAGCGTATCGGGATCATCGCTCTTTTGCATGAAAGCAATACGTTTATCGATGAGCCGACGACACTCGAACATTTTCGCTCCAACGTCCTTGTCGAAGGCCCCGCAGTAATCGATACGTTTCGCGGATCGGCTCATGAAGTGGGGGGATTCATCGACGTGCTGGCTGGACAACGGGGAATTGAGACGGTCGGTGTTTTTGCCGCTAGGGCCATGCCGTTCGGACCGATCGAGAAAAGTTGCTGGCAGCATTTGATGGAACAACTTGAAAAGGCGTTGAGCAGCGCCGGACAATTGGATGGAATCCTCGTCGCGCCCCATGGAGCGACCGTCGCCGAGTCGGCCCCGGATGCGGACGGCGTTTGGTTGGAATGGTTGCGAAGCAAAGTCGGTCCCGCAATTCCGATCATCGGTACGCTGGATCTTCACGCGAATGTTTCACCTCGTATGGCAAATCCCTGCCAAGCTCTTTTCGGCTATCGAACCAATCCGCATCTAGACCAGTTCGAACGCGGTCAAGAGGCTGCAGCGGTGATGCTTCGTACGCTACGCGGCGCGATACAACCAAAAATGTCGCTGGTGCAGCTTCCCCTGTGTGCAAACATCGAGCGACAAGCGACTGCGGAGCCACATGGTGTCAAACTTTGGAACGAAGCGGACAGAATAACCCGCTCGACGCCCGGCTTGATCAGCTTGTCGTGCATGTACGGTTTCCCTTACTCGGATGTCGAAGAAATGGGGTCGAGTGTTATCGCGATATCTGATCGAGATGAACAAACGGCACAAACTGCAGCCCGCCAATTAGCAGATTTTTGGTGGGATATGCGAGATGAGTTTGCCGGTAAACTCGTATCGGTTCCCGATGCCATATCACAAGCGGTTGCGATTCGGCAAAGTGAGTCGTCCAAACCGGTTGGTCTGCTTGAGATGGGCGACAACGTCGGCGGAGGCAGTCCTGGCGACGGAACTTGGATTGCCCTTGGCTGGAAGCAATTTGGCCAAGGCAAACTTTTGACCGTAATCTCCGATCCCATAGTAGTCGATGCCGCAGAAGTAGCGGGGGTGGGAAATTCGATCCATACAACAGTTGGCGGCAAGATCGATCCGGTGCGACACGGCCCTCCACTAGAAGACACTTTTCAAGTGCTCTCGATTTCTGATGGTAAATTTTCCGAATCTCAAGTTCGTCATGGCGGCTACTCGCAATTCGATCAAGGTCGCACCGCAGTGCTTGCCGGTCGTCGCGGGACAACCATCATCGTGACAACCTTGCGAGTCGCTCCGCTGAGCTTGCAGCAAGTGCTGTCCCAAGGCGTAAACCCTGGGGATTTTGCTGCGATAATTCTCAAGGGCGTTCACGCGCCGGTCGCTGCTTACGAAAGTGTTTGTAGTAAACTGATTCGCGTCAATACTTTGGGCGTAACAACAGCAGACCTGGGGCAACTAGAATTCCATCTTCGACGTCGGCCGATGGAACCTTTTGAACGAATGGATCGTTGGCAATGAACAACCCCTATGACGCTCCGGTTTCGGCCGTTTCGCCGGTTCCTACGGCAACGGCACCCACGGTCGTTCGCTATCGAATGATCCTTTTAGCAATGCTGGTCGCGGTGCTGTTGTACCTCGACCGCATTTGCATGAGCACAGCAGCCGAATCCGTCGCAGCCGATCTACAAATCAATCGGGAAAATCTAGATTGGGTGCTGGGTGCTTTTTTCTTTACCTATGCGATTGGTCAATTGCCTGCAGGCTGGCTTGGCGATCGATATGGCGCGCGGTGGATGTTGGGAGCGTACATTATTCTTTGGTCGCTCAGCACGGGCTTATTGGGTTTTGCAAATGGGCTCGCGGCGGTTCTCATTCTACGACTTGCCTGTGGACTGTTCGAAGCAGGCGCTTATCCTGTTGCAGCAAGTATTGTTCGACGCTGGGTTCCCATTCGTCGTCGAGGGATCGCTAGTTCCGTTATCGCCGTCGGGGGACGAATCGGTGGTGCACTGGCTCCGATACTGACGATTCAATTGATGCTGTGGTGGACGCTTGGTGATGGTTGGTGGTCAGCATCGACCGACGCCAAAGCGTCGATTACTAGTTGGCGTCCGGTCATGATTTTTTATGGGGTTGCAGGAATTGTCATCGCTGGAATTTTCATGCTGCTCTTTCGCGACTGGCCCCACAGCCATCCACACGTCAACCAAGAGGAACGCGATCTCATCTTAGGCGACGACAAGACATTTCAACTGTCAGCGCAGCCACTCGAAGCGCCGCCTATGATGGCCATGTTGACTTCGATTCCCTTGTGGATGAACTGTATCGTGCAATTTGCGGCGAATTTGGGTTGGGCGTTTCTAGTAACCAAGATGCCACAGTACTTGCGAGAAGTGTTTAATTCTTCTCAACAAAACCAGGGCTTTTTGCAGAGTTTACCGCTCGCAGCAGGGATTTTTGGTTTGCTGTTGGGAGGTGCTTTTACGGATGCATTGACTGGTGCATTTGGATTGCGATGGGGTCGTTCGATCGCCATGTTCGCTTCACGAGCCTTGGTGGCCGTCGCGTTTCTTAGTTTGCTTTTCGTAAACACTGCTTGGGCAGCAACGCTCTGCTTGATCGTAGTGGGATTTGCTACGGACCTCGGAACGCCCGCTTGCTGGGCTTACGGACAAGACGTCGGCGGTCGTCATGTGGGTTCCGTCGTCGGTTGGTCGAACATGTGGGGGAATTTTGGTGCAGCCATCTCGCCGCGGACATTCGGATTTTTCATCGGTGCCGCCGGCGCATCGCAAACAGGAACGATTGCCAGTGGTTGGCAGTCCGCATTTCTTTTCTGTGCAGCCCTGAACGTCCTAGCGGGAGTTGCGGCCTTGGCCATCAATGCATCCAAGCCGTTAAACGCCACACCGAAAATGCATGAAGGGATTTACGATTGAGGGGCATCGATGACTTTTGGCGTAGCTATAACATCGTAAACTTGCAAAGCTAGCGCCATGTAGGGCTGAATGTCTTGCGGCTTGAGTTGTTTTTTCTGGACAACAATCATCGCTTTCGAGCCGACTTGCAAAGAAAGCTTAGGGAAAGCGATCAGTGCTCGACGACGGGCGGGAGACAAGAACTCGCGAATAGCCGATTCGCTTGGACCACGTAGCTGGAAGTTCGATGAAAAGTCGGGGTCGTCTTTAAAATCAATATCTTGGCGACCGAAGAGTTCTGCAATTTTGCTATACCAACGTTCAGGCTCCAATTCGAATTCGGGAGCCAAGATCGCGTCTGAAGTCATCATGACAATTGTCAATCGATGGGTGCTTTGATTTTTGCCGCTTCCTGTTCGATACCGATGCTCGAAAACGGTCATTTTAACCTGATCTGTATCGGCGACGATTGCATTCGTCGAAGCGCGACCGTGCCCGTACCGCGAGAGTTCGAATCGGCTGAACGTGGCTTGGTCTCGCTCGCTGAGTGTGGGCGTGCACTCAAGACCCAAATCCGATGCGAATTGCTGAATCGCTTTCTTGCGGCGATGATTAAACCAAAAACTGAGAGCAATCGCGCCTGCGATCAACGCTATGATGAAGAAGGCAAGGTTTTCGACGAAAAATTTCACGCGAGTTGACCCTTTATTGGCAAGTGAATCATTCGAAGGAAATTTGAAGCTGTTCAATTGAGCCGAACTATCAAGTCGGCATACAATTACCTTAGCATGAGTTAACCGTATGCACGCGTTGCATGCCTTTATTCATACTGCAAAGCATCGCTCAGGCGAAGTCTTGCTGCGCGTTCTGCGGGTACGAGTGCGGCCAACAGGATGATAATAGACTCTAGCCCAAATGCGCCGACAATTAGCCAAGGGCGAAATACGAATTCGATCGCATGTCCCGTTACGGGCAACGTCGAGATATTGATCAAGTAAGCGATAACCAACCCCACAACAATCCCAGGGATCAGCGCGATCAATCCCATCATGATCGCTTGAGCCATGATCATCTTGCGAATCTGGGAACGCGTCATCGCGACGACACGCAACAGACCGATTTCGCGAGTCTGTTCTAAAATGTTCATAGCGAGAGTATTGATCAGCCCGAATGCAGCAATCAGAGAACCTAGCCCCAGGACCACCCACAATCCAGCGACAACGCCTCTGGTTGTTCCTTGAATGTACGAGATGAGATCGCGGTAAGACTGAAAGATGAGCCCATTTTCTAAACAGATTTCGCGAAGTGACGTTTCGACCTGGGCCACTTGTGCCGGGTCTGCTTGGATGATCAACGCGTCGGCACCTTGGACTTGAAAAAGTTCTTCAGCCAAAGGTCGATTCATATACGCCGTCAATCCACCGCCAAGATAATCATTGGTCGTCGCGGCGATTCGCAATTTCCTGTCGCCTTTTAGCGTCGCTAATATCAGTTCATCACCCACGTGCAACTTGCTGCGTTCGGCGAATACGGAGCCGATAACCACTTCGTTGTTGCGAATTTGGTCGATTACTGTCTTCTCGTCACCGTCGACCAAATCAAAAAAGTCTTGTTGGTTCGAAATGAATTCGCGTGCGACAATTAGCAATGTGAAATCGCTACTCCGTGCGTTTACAAAACTCATGGCATCGAACATCTTAATACCAGGGAGCGCGCGGATTCGCTCCATCACCTCCAGCGGTAAATCTGCCGCTTTGCCGGTTGCCATATCGGGCATTGCCGCGCGGACAAAAAAGTCGCCAACGATGCTGCGTTTGTACCAGCGTTCAACGTCGCGAATGTTATCGAGAATGGTCGAAGCCATTCCTAGTCCCGTGCTGATCGCGATAAATAGGATTCCAATTGTCATCGACGATCTTACCCGATGACGCATCAATTGACGCTGAGCCAATCGACCCGATACTCCCCACCACCCCCGGAAAATATAGAGCAACATTCGCGTCAGTGGATCGATCACGACGGGCAGGATCAAAATGAGCCCGATCAATCCGACCATTGCGGCGATTACGGAATTTTCGACAGGAATGTAGGCAAACGAGCAAGCAACCAAGGCAGAAAACCCCAAAACGGCTAAGGTAATGCCAGCCCACAAAGTCGCCTTGTTTGGCTTTTCAAAATCGGTCGCTGTAACGACCTTCATCGCTTCTGCAGGAGATAATCGTCCAGCCCGTCGAGCAGGAAAATATGCTCCGAAGGCGGCAACGCCAAGCCCGCACGCAATCGAAGACGCCAGTGCGAACGGACTCCAGTATTGCGTTATAGTTCCGACTTGCAAAAGGTTTGTTGTCGCAATCGAAAGAACCTTGGCACCGTACCATCCCGCAATGCTTCCCAGCAGCGTTCCTATTAGCCCAAGAATGAGTCCTTCGCGCACAATCATAAGAACGATTTGTCCACGAGTCGTTCCGATCGCTCGGAGCATTCCCAGTTGTCGCCGTCGCTCACCAACGTTCATTTGAAAGGTGTTGTAGATAATGAAAATAGCAATCACCAAAGCAAATGCGGTAGCCAGCATTAAACCCTGATTGCTTGACGTCGTTAGTTCGTCTGCAATTTGACTCCGCAAGTTTGGCTGCCTAACGTTGAGCCCCACAGGCAATGAAGCTGCAATCGCCGCTCGCACTTTTTCGATATCGGCGTCTTTGTCGATTACAACCTGCAACGAATCGATTCGGCCACGGCTTCGAAACCAAGATTGCGCAGTCGACAAAGGGATCATTACCGTGCTGCCTTGCGTGACATTGGCACCACTTCTGGGCTGAACGAAACCTGCGACTTTGGATTCTTTTATGCCTCCTCGCAACGTAGCAATGCGAATCGTATCCCCGACTTGAATCTTAAGAGACTTCGCAAAACTTTCGTCGAGCATGAACAGATTCCCAGACGAAAACTCTGTTCCTTCGGTCAGTCGACTATCGCGAACGAGGCGGTCAACTTTCGGATTTATTCCGAGGACTTGAGCGCGCACGCGAGATTCGCCATGGGACAGGCTACAGAAACGCCGGATGGATGGGACGACGGCTTTCACACCTGGCTGTTTGGCAACTTGCTCAACGGAACTTGCATCAAATTCAGCTCCACCTTCGGCGGAGATTTCGAGAGCGGCTTGACCAACAATCGCTTGCAGCATGGCGGTCTGCGCAACGCGTGCATTCGAAGTCGCGAGCATGACGGATTCGACCGCAGCAACCCCGATAATGATACTCACCAAGGTAAGCACAGTGCGTAATGGTCGCCGCAGCCATTCCCTCCAAGAGAATCGCCACAAGATCATGCTGAACCAACCTTGACAGGAGCCGATTCCGCGCGAACTCCAGCTTGTTGATCAATATCCTTTTCGATCGAACCATCACGAAACATGAGCAGTCGGAATGCAGCATTTGCAACTTGCGCATCATGCGTGACCATCACGATGGTTTGCTTTTGATTTGCTGCGAGCGTTCTTAGAAGTTCCGTGACACGTTTGCTTTGGCGACTATCGAGATTGCCGGTCGGTTCATCGGCGAGAATAATAGCGGGCTTGATCACCAAAGCTCTGGCAATCGCGACACGCTGTTGTTCGCCACCAGACAATTTGGCTGGGATGTGTTGCATGCGAGACTGCATTTCGACCACCTCGAGTACTGCCTTGGCGCGCTCGGTTGCTTCGCGGTGATTCAAACCGTCTAACTCCAAAGGCAGTGAGACATTTTCCAGGGCCGACAAAGTAGGCAGCAAATTGAAGGCTTGAAAGATAAATCCAATCCGGCGGCGACGAATGAGTGTTCGTTGATCGTCGTTTAGGTTCGCAAGATCGGTGCCTTCGAGGACAACTTGTCCCGAGGACGGCGTTTCGATTCCGCCCAGGATGCTCAGCAATGTGCTTTTCCCTGAACCGGACGGCCCCATGATCGCCACGAATTCGCCTTGCTCAATGGTTAAGTTAACCCCGCGCAAAACCTCCACGCGCACATCCCCATCGCCAAAGTGCTTCGTCAAGTTGCGGATATCAATAGTCGGCATAATTTTCATTGCTCGCAGGTGTGTGATTCGACGAACAAAAAGGTTGTGCTCACATCGCTTAACGTCAGGCAAATCATTGCGAGACCCAACAAAACAACAAGAGTCTATCGACAAACAGTGGAGCCAATCGACTTGTTGAATTGATGGCTTGGCGTATACAACAGGCGGTTCAGGGTAGCAGCAATTTCGAAACTTGCCCAGACGCATGAATTCGTCCCCTATCCAATAGCGCCCCTAAAAGTAGTGAAAGTAGGCGGCGAGATTCTCGATTGACTGTCAATCGCCTTAGGAACAAAGCTTAGCTCCAATACAATAGGAGTGGAGGCCTACCAGAGTTTAGACAGCAAGTCTCAACGCAATCCCAATTGTCATCGCATTTCCAAACCAACTCATCGCGAGACGATTTCTTAATTTATTCGCACGGCGATCTGTGAAAATGGACGTGCTTCCATTGTCCATTTTGGTTTTCCCACACGCGTGTCTCTTGCATCGAAGTCGTGATAGGACTCCCCACGCCCGCCGCTTTCTGAGTCAAGCGTACATAAGCGATCACGGCAACATTCCCCATCACGCGGACATGGGGCGCGATGATGGTGCTTTGAATGGACATTTCCGATCCACGTGGCAACGAAAAGTAGAATTGATGAAAATCAAGTCCGTCGACAAGAAAGCCTTTTGTTTCGGGCTCGAAAGCCGACAATGTGGGATCGCAAAGTTCAACATAGGAATCCCAATCGCCACTCGTGATTGCGATCAGCAGTTCTTCTGTGCGTTGGATAATGTCTAGTCGAGTTTGTGCTTCGCGATCAAAAGTCATTTTGAGTTAATCCTTTGAGTGAATCCTATAGTGCGGTGGAAACTTTAGTGCGGTGGAAATCTTATGAAACAGATCGAAAAGCGCGACGGACATGTGGCTGGTTTAAGACAACGAGTCCCCAAATTCCAAACGGAAGACCCAATACGAAACAAGGACCGATGCAGGGGATTACAGCCAAGACACAAGCGGTCATTGCCATCGGCCACGACTTGAGTCTCAACATTTGAACGGCACTGAAAATGATAAGCGCATTCGCGGCGACCATTACAAGCGACCATACCATGCGAATGTACACCTGCGTCTCTCGTGACATGGGACCGTTCTCGCGAAGTCGATCGATCAATCCTGTGCTTAGCAATATGACGTCGAAAACTAAAGCGACCACCAAACACAAAATGCAGATAGAAGCCACGACGATCAACGAGATCGCTGGGCCTTTCACTTTGGTCCCATTTGTCGGGGATGACGAGAAATCTATCGAGCTCAAAATTGTGGTTCCTTTATTGTGTGCCTTCTCAATTTCTGCCTTCTAATGACGTTTTGCACCCCAGCCAATACGCTAGCGTTCACACTCGTCAATCCTGAAAAGCAATTCCTCGCAACCGCTGGCTTCAAAAAGCAGGGCAATGATGGAGGTTGAAACAATCGGTAAACGTAAAGGACGGCGATTTGTTGATCCAATCACACGGCCGGGTTTTTCATAGTTTGCCGATTCGAATCATGTTTGAATCGCAGCATTATGGCAACGCATGAATTGATGAGAATAGGGTCATGTCGGCGAATACTTCGTTTGCCAGCAACGAAGCTCTCCGTTCTGCGAGTACGCCCCTCAGCAAATTCTGACCGGTTTCGTCTTCCTTTTATGGCATACTCAAGATTATTTTGGCAGCAAGTGGCAAGGGCACGACGTGCTTCACGTCAGATTTCGCGACAATTATCGCAAACTTTGGTTGTAAGCCCTTATGACTGCTTTTCTGGCGTTGCCAAAAAATACAGTTTGGCCCGATAATTGCCTTTACATGCTAGCCGCTGAAAGTGCGCGTGTGTTTGGCAGGATTTTTAAGATTTTCGAATGAGTCAGGACTTAGAAATACGTTATGGAACTGCTTGAGAAAATTTGGGAAGGTACTGGCTCGGTGTTCAACGGGCTGCTTTCCGGCTTTGAACGGAGTTTGACCGGTCTCTTTGGTTCGTCCAATGCGCGACAAGTGAAGCGGATGGCGGCACGCGTTCAAGAGATCAATGCGCTCGAACCGAAAATGATGGCTTTGACCGATCAAGAGCTGCGAGACCAAACCGTCAAGTTTCGACAACGCCTCAAAGCTGGCGAGACTCTCGAAGACATCCTGGTCGAAGCTTTTGCAACGTGCCGCGAAGGCGGACGTCGATTCCTTCGGATGCGTCACTACGACGTCCAACTTATCGGCGGTATGGTTTTACACTTGGGCAACATCGCTGAAATGGTAACAGGCGAAGGCAAGACTCTCGTCGCAACCTTACCAGCTTATTTAAATGCCCTGCAGTATCACGTCCACGTCATTACGGTAAACGACTATTTGGCCCGGCGCGATATGGAATGGATGGGCCCGCTGTACATGGGATTGGGTTTGACCGTCGGCAACATCCAGTCGGGAATGGACAACGACGAAAAACAAAAATCTTACGCGGCTGACATTACGTATGGGACCAATAATGAATTTGGTTTCGATTACCTCCGCGACAATATGAAACTTGCCGCACCCGGCGACGAACGCTTCCCGACGCAATACCAACAAGTCCAAGGTCCCTTGCATTATGCGATCATCGACGAAGTCGACAATATTTTAATCGACGAAGCTCGAACGCCGCTCATTATTTCAGGTCCTGCGCATCAAGACGTAGGAAAATACGCCGAAGCGGACCGCATCGCGCGGGCTTTGGTTCGCGAAACGGATTTCGTGGTGAATGAAAAAGATCACACCGTTAACTTGACGGATGAAGGTGTTCGTAAAGCGGAAAAAGCTGCGGGCGTCGAAAGCTTTTATACGGCCGGGAATATGGAGTGGCCGCACCTCATCGACAACGCCCTCAAAGCACATCATCTTTACAAGCTGGACGTCAATTACGTCGTCAAGGAAAACGCCATCATCATCGTCGACGAATTCACTGGCCGTTTGATGGACGGTCGACAATGGAGCGATGGTTTGCATCAAGCCGTTGAGGCCAAAGAAGGCGTTCGCATCAAGGAAGAGACGCAAACACTCGCCACGATCACGCTTCAGAACTTTTTCAAGCTGTACAAAAAATTATCGGGAATGACCGGAACGGCCATGACCGAAGCAAACGAGTTCTGGAAAATCTATGGACTGGACGTTATCGCGATCCCGACCAATCGCGAAATGAAGCGAATCGAATTTCCGGACATGATTTATCTGACGGAAAAAGAAAAATTCCAAGCTGTCGCCGATGAAGTGGAGCGAGTCAATAAATGGGACATGCTCACCATGAAAAACGGCGAACGCGTTTTCGGAGATATTCTGAAAGAGAACGATGACTCGATTAGTTTCCGACCCCAAGAATCAAAGGAAACCGAAGAAGTTAAGCGTTCCGAAGTCGGGTCGGTTCAACGAAAAGGCCGTCCGATTTTGGTTGGTACCGTCTCCATCGAAAAGAGCGAACGGTTAAGCCGATTGCTGGAAATGTGCGGCATCAAACATCAAGTGCTCAACGCGAAAAATCATGGTCGCGAAGCAGAAATCATTGCACAGGCCGGCCGTTTGAACGGCGTGACCATTGCAACGAACATGGCCGGACGAGGTACGGACATTATTCTCGGCGGAAATGCTGAGACCATGGCGTGGGCCATGTTGCAGGACAAATATGCAACGCGTCTAGATGTGCCCCGCGAAGAATGGGACCAGTTAGTCAAGGAAATTGACACTCGTGAAAAAATGAAAGAGATGGGCGAAGTCGTTCGCAAGAATCATGGGCTGTACGTGATCGGCACCGAACGCCACGAATCCCGCCGCATCGACTTGCAATTACGAGGCCGTACCGGTCGACAAGGTGACCCTGGCAGCAGTCGATTCTATTTGTCGCTTGAAGATGACTTGATGCGCATTTTTGCTGGCGATTTTGTTCGTTCGACAATGCAACGCCTCGGTATGGGTAACGGCGAACCACTTGAAAGCGCCTTTGTCAGCAAACGAATTACCGCCGCACAAAAAAAGGTCGAGGAACGTAACTTCGAAATTCGAAAAAACTTGCTCGAATACGATGAAGTGATGGACACCCAACGCAAAAGGGTTTACAGCTATCGCCAACAAATCCTCCAAGGTGTTAGTTGCCGAAAACTTGTGCTAGACCAAATTCATCAGCAAGTCGAGCATGCTGTTAACCAATTCTTAGACCCCATGTTCGGAGCCGAATCGTTCGCTCGTTGGGCAGGTCAAAGACTGTCATGCCAGTTGGATGCCAAAGATTTTCGCGGAACCGACGGCGACGTTGCCGTCAATTACGCCAAAGACTTAGCCGAACGCTCGGCAGAAACGCAAATTCTCGACGCAATTGATGAGAACTTGCCGCCGGAAGAAGAAAAGTCCGAATGGAATTGGGAGTCGGTCACGAAGTGGATGAACACTCGCTACGGCACCAATTTCCGCGCACATGAACTCAAGAAATACGAACGAGATCAACTCGACGAATTCCTTCTCGGTAAAGCTCAAGAAGTCATCGCGAATATCGATTTGACGGATGGAATCGAGTACCTTTCCGAAGACTACGGTTTGCGAATGCTTGCTGAATGGATGAAGAACAAGTTCGATATCCAAGTCGACGCAGGCAAATTCCGCGATCGGGAGGCGAACGATGTCGTCAAAGAAGTTTGCAATTTGTGCGAGCGCGCCTACGAAGAACGCGAACGAACGTTTCCCGTCATCGCAGGTATCAGCCGATTCCGTACCGCAGTCGGCCCGAATTCGGTTCACTTGGATACTCAATCGCTTGCTCATTGGGCAGTTACGCGTTTCGTAGACTCGTCCGCCGCGCAGATTGCAGATTCGAGTACCGAAAACCTCGTTGATCGTCTCAAAGAACTTAGCGAAAAACGATTGGTTACTGCTCGAGCCATTACGAAAGAAGCGGAAACGAAAGTTGATGAGCTTTACCAAGGCGTCAAACCCGAAGTAAAACTCGCCGACGTTTCCGGCGTCAATGGACGAGTCGCAAGCGCCCGTGACTGGTTCGCAAAAGAACTGGCTTGGGATTCAACCGTCGAAGAACTAGGTGCCTTCGACGAAAATGGTATGCGGATTCGGGTAACCCAAGCTGTTGACGAATTGTTCTATCCCGAAATTCGACGGATGGAGCGCCAAGTTCTTCTGAGCATCGTCGACGCAGCGTGGAAAGATCACTTGCTGGCAATGGATCATCTCAAGAGCGCGATCGGCCTCAAAGGCTACGCGCAGATGGATCCCAAAGTCGAGTACAAACGCGAAGGCATGAAACTGTTCGGTCAAATGTGGTTCTCGGTTGGAGAACGAATGACGGACGTTATCTTTAGGATGGAAGGCTTGACGGAAAGCGACGTGCGAAGCACTTTTGTCGAGACGTCCGCTCGACACGACCAAGCGCAGTCGACTGCCGATCTCGCTCGCCAACAACAAGCCGATTTGCAAGTTGCTGAAAAGGCGGGTCAAGAAGCACCAAAGATCGAAACGATTCGCAATTTCGGCGATCGCGTCGGCCGTAACGACCCTTGCCCGTGCGGCTCGGGCAAAAAGTACAAGAACTGCTGCCTTCGCAAACAGGTTTGAGCGATCGCTGCCAATCGACAATTACTTAAGGAACGCCTCGAAACTTTCTTTCGACGCGTCTCATAAGAAGATATTGTTCCATCATCTCCAGAATGGCGTTTCATTCTCCGTGCCCATCGTTGAAAAGCTCTTACGGAAATACTCCTGTAATAGGTCGATCACCAATACTGTTCGGCACGAGATTTGCGCCAGGAATACTTCTGAAATAGCGGCACCATCGCAGTCGACTGGCACGCAATTTGCGCTACTTAAAAACCATTTTCAGAACCTGTCAACTTGGCAGAAAGCTTGGGAATGGCTGGTAAGAAACGCGAAAAGATTCGAGAGCAGGATGTCTCAGGGCTAAAGTACTTTGATAAACTCGCACCGTTGCTCGAGCGGTTACACGACGAGGGCTGTCAGCGAGATAAAGCCGGCAATCGAGAGCTTCATTTTGATCAGTATTGCATGCTGATCCTATTGTATCTGTTCAATCCAGTGGTCACCTCACTGCGTGGAATTCAACAAGCTAGTGAACTCGCGAAGGTTCAGAAGAAGCTTGGTTGTTCGCAGGCCTCGCTGGGTTCGCTATCCGAATCGGCTACGGTCTTTGACGCCGAACGACTCAAGGAAGTTATCTCG
>JANMGV010000022.1:0-2301 GCA_031374825.1 Pirellulaceae bacterium | reverse complement strand
GCGTCAGCGAAGTGCTCGACTTGGGTATCAAGCCATGTCCCTTCGTCCGTCCCTACGGACCGAGGAAAGGAGCCTTTGCAGTTGAAATGCGAACAGCACCGCCTCGCGAGATCAAGGCACAATCGAACGGGGCGGTTTATTACGGAATCGATGGTAGGCTGTACCGGTGCAACTGCAAGTTTCATCGCCGACCAATAATGAACGAGGGCCGCGATATATGGAAAAAGCTCTTGCAGCGATCCATCAAGGAAATCCACGACATCATGAATTCACTCTTTTGTATGGTTCGATAAAAGGCCGAATCGGGCTCGCGGTTAGATGTGCCGAACGATTTCGAGAATCATTTATCGGTCCAATCGCGGCTAATTATCCTGAATGTTTGATTTCCCCAGTGGAAAGCGGTGGCGACTGCGCGGAAAAGTGCGTTTGGTGGACCGAACTAGAGCTTGTGAGCGAGTTGTTCCCGATCTTGCGGCATTCGCAATTCGAAGATCAGCTCAATCACAACTTCGCAGACCCCGTGAGTAGTCTTCTCCGAGCCATTAAGCCAGATGATACGCTGTCGGCAAGGATTGAGTTTACTTGTCGACCTGCTTCGCATCGTCGAGCGCATGCTGCGCTAAAGGCTGTGCAAATCTTGGAACGCGAATTCTTCAGGCGGCATCATTCTTTGGCTCGGTACTACGCGAAGCGCATTACGGGCCATCGTTGGCGATTCTCCGCTTGGCTGCTAGGCGTACTTGCAAGGCAATCGTCCATACAGTCACACAGCTCCCTCGAAACTTCACCCAGTCGAACGCATGATCGGGAAGAGAATTTGCAGGCGGCAGCCCACAAACTCGGATGCCATCTTTTCGAAACGCAATTGCGAATCATCGTCGAAACTACATTGGATCGAGAAACGGAAGCGATTGAAAGGCTTCGGCTGATGGAAGGAGCATTTGGTCCATTCACACGGGCCAGTCTATCGACGTTTCATAGCAATGGAGTTTACAGAGCTCAGAGGCGTTCGAGAAAAGCTGCGGCATTTTTGCTTTCGCACGAGGAATTGGCAACACTTTGGCATCCTCCGACCCAAACCGCGTCAGCCGAGAAAATGCACAACAGCGAATTCACGGAACTGGAAGGTCCTCCAAGTTTCCACTCAGAAAAAGAGGAGGGGAGTGTCGTGCTGGGACAAGTTCGCTTTCGAGACGACCAACGTCAAGTTGTCCTAGGGCTCGAAGATCATCGTAGGCACATGTACATTGTCGGCAAGACTGGCATGGGTAAGACGAATCTCATTCAAAACATGATCGTTTCCGATATGCAATCCGGTCGCGGAATCTGCCTAGTTGATCCGCATGGCGATCTTGCAGAGTCCGTTGCCGGGCTCGTACCGAAACATCGTACAAATGATGCGATCCTGTTTGATGCGAGCGACCGCGAGGCAGTGATCCCCTTCAATCCGCTCGCATGTACTGATCCATCAAGGATCGATCAAGTGACATCTGGCGTCGTATCCGCTTTCAAAAAACTCCATGACTCCTGGGGACCGCGACTTGAAGATACTTTGCGTAACGCGGTGTTCGCCGTTGTGGAACAGAAAGGTAATCTCATGTCGGTCATGCGACTGCTTGGCGAGAAACCGTTCCGAGAACAGATGGTCCTACACATTCGTGACGATGTGGTTCGGTCGTTTTGGATGCATGAATTTGCCAATTGGAGCGACAATTATCGGACCGAAGCCGTCGCAGCAATCCAAAACAAGCTACGCCCGTTCGTCAGTTCAACGGTTATTCGTAATATTGTGAACCATCCAGGGCCATCGATCAATCTGCGGCAAATTATGGACGAAGGGAAAGTGCTGATCGTAAACCTTAGCAAGGGACGACTCGGGGAAGATAACTCGACACTTTTGGGTGCCTTCATCGTTACAAGTATCCAACAAGCTGCGACGACGAGAGCAGACATTCCCGAAGCCGAACGCCGTGACTTCAAGTTGTATGTCGATGAATTCCAAAATTTTTCGACGGGGTCGTTTGCTTCGGTGCTTTCGGAGGCCAGGAAATTCCGTTTAAGTCTCATCATTGCACATCAATATCTTTCGCAATTGGATGAAGAGACCGCCAGTGCCGTTTTTGGCAACGTTGGTTCCATCATTGCATTTCAAGTTGGAAACAAAGACGCCGAGATTCTCTCCGCAGAACTCGGAAAATTCTCCGGACAGATGAAGCCAGAGAATCTGACTGGACTTCCGAAATACACGGCATACGTACGCCTGCTAATTAACGGAATGCCGAGCAATCCATTTTCGATGCG
>JANMGV010000172.1:0-61243 GCA_031374825.1 Pirellulaceae bacterium | reverse complement strand
CTGGAGACCCGTCCTACAGGCAAAATATTTCCTGCCGATGAACTAAAAGGTTCGACTCCTCATTTCAGTACTTGAACTCGGCTAGAATACCGGTCGAATCACCCGTTGTGTACGGTGTTAATCGCCAACGGTGATTTGGATTTTCTGTCACATCCACTGCTGAAGCTGCCAAGTACGCGACCCACCATCCAAGTACGATTTGCGATGGATAATGCGCGTTATCCAGGACTCGTGATATGGGAACGATTGTTGAGCCAGCGTAAAAAAGTGCCTTCTTCCCTCGCGAATCGGTCATTTTTGCCGCCGTGATAAATGGCATGGCACCAACGAACGAGTGCCCGCTGACACCATTGTTGTCTTGAAACGGGTTCCACTGCGAGCCATCGCTGGTTTCTCCGGGACGCGAAGCGCCTGTCAACCTTTGCAGGCCTAGCAACGGAGGAAACCCAACAAGCATTCCACGAAACGACCGTTCTCCCCAAGTGCCTACCGGTCCCATGCGCTCAGAATCGGAAAACAAACTTCCCGCCGCCCATGCGGTCGCGTAAATCGGCACCGTCCAGTTTTGATCACCCACGTCTTTGGATTGATGAAAGAAATCTATGGTAGATTCGCCGATATGAGTTTGAGAATATTCCTGTATGCTTTCGTCGATTCCCGTATTCGCGCCGATTGCCCCCAATGCAAACCCGCCACCTAATAAAGCAAGCGAATCAGGCGAATAAAAATGCACTTGATCGTTCCATAGCCGTTTTGGCAGCGACAGCCTGCTCGGCGGAACCGCTAAAGGCGCGTTGTTGGTCGAAGGCAAACTGGGATCGTATGTCAATGGACCAAGCATGACATCGTTGCTCGGCTGAAACGGTTGCAGCTCAAAACCAACTGGCTGAGCGATGACGTTGGATGTCGAAGCGTCGAAAGGAACCTGGGGTGGTGGAGGAGAATTCATTTGCGGAGGAACTACTTGGTCCTGCCCGCGAATATGTAGACGCGTCGTGTTTGTACTGCTCGGATCGTCTGCTACTTTATTCTCAGCAAAATCAGCAAATACCCGTTGTTGTTTTACGGGCAGACGGGATTTTCCTTCCGAGATTTCTCCACTCTCAACTTTGTAGAGTGCATGATTTATGGAGGGAGCAGTTTGACAACCCAACGTGAGAATGGAAAAGCATACCCAGCAATATGTTGTGAACCGCGACCTAGCTTCCCAAAGTTTTCTCAAGGTACTCTCGCAATATCCCAAACCTCAACCAACCGTCAGCAAGTCCACGATTGAGCTATGTACGCTATTTTGCAACACACCGAAATACAAAAGAACGCATTTTTCTGGTTGGTTTGGGTACCAACCAGCGTATACCTTGAGAAGAAAGTTACCCATGACGATAGACACCTGCTTAATGCCAGCAAATCGCTTTTGATGCTTTCCGGTTCTAAAGTGCTTTGCAATCTTTGTGGAGCAACTGCGACGAAGAAAGAGATTGTGGAAAGCGCAGTACCATTGCTCTTGGGGTCTTGCTATCAAACGCGAACAGATCGCAAATTACGGAAAAACAATCAAGAATTGGCGCTGTCCAAATAGACATTCCTGCGACATGTAATCGTCTTTCCGTTGAAGTTTTAGAATGGTAAATCGCGCGGATGAATTTGATGGTCTATTATTTTGGTCACTCGATTCCATAACGTTTCATTTTTTGCCGAAGCGTTGAACGATGCATGCCGAGCAAAGTGGATACGGCAGCGCGATTGCCGTGCAGTTCCTCGAGGGCTTTTTCTATCAACGGTGGTTCGACAATTCCCAAAAAGTCGTCATATGTCGTTCCGGTCAAGCCATTCTCCGCTATCATCTCCGAAATATTTTTAGACTTGAGTTGTTCAGCAAGCCAGTGTCGCGTTGCTTCTACCAACATATGCGTGTTTGCCGTCAAGTTCCCCGATGTTGAATGTGAATTGGAAGCTGTTGGCAAGTCCTCGAGTTGAATAATGCGTCCCGTTGACGCCATTGCAGCTCTCTGAATTGTTTGTCTCAGTTCGCGAACATTTCCCGGCCAGTCCCGGCGTTCGAGTTCGCGCATTGCATTCTGTGAAAACTGTAAGTTGACCATTGAAGTTTGATTAAGGAATGACTGAACCATTGGAGCGATATCTTCTCGACGATCGCGTAGCGGGGGTAAAGCGATGCGGTAGACTTGCAAATGCGAATGAAATTGCTCTGTCAATTCACCATCCATTTTAAGGCGATCGATATCATTTACAGTTGTAAACATTATCCGACAGGAGAGTTTTCGAGCTACAGAATCCATCACCGGAACGTACGTGCCAGACTCGATTGCAGAAAGCAATTTCGCTTGCACAGGAATTGGAATTAAGCCAATTTCGTCAACAACTAACGTGCCGTTACCCGCCAATTCCATCATGCCCGTTCGAACGACGGAACTCTGAGAAAGGTCCGCAGACTTAGCACCAAACAATTCCACATCAAAATTGCCAAGTCGATCTGCGATCGAGCTAATCGATAGGAATGGTGCGTTTGATCTCGGGCTGAATCGATGGATCATTGCCGCTACAACGCTTTTACCGGTCCCACGTTCTCCTTCGACGAGTACGGCAGTTTCACGACTTGCCGCGATTGCGATACGTTTATAAACGGATTGCATCGCAACCGAAGTCCCGAGCAAAAGATCTGTTTGCAACTGATTTGCGACCTGCTCATCTATGTTGCTGACTGCAATGCTTCGCTGTGCGAGTGCCCGATGAATCGTTTGTAAGGCCGTTTCTAATTCGAATGGCTTAGTCAAATACTCAAAGGCGCGACCCTGTATGGCATTGACTGCGGATTGAAGATCGCCGAAAGCAGTCATGACGATCACGGGCAAATTGGGGTAAGTAGCACAGATCATTTGAAGTGCGTCCAATCCGCTCATGCCGGGCAATCGTATATCAAGCAGCAGTACATCGGGCATACTACTGGCTAACTCAAGCTGCTTAATCAACGGCTCGGCAGCAGAAAAAACCCTGACTCGATGAGAATCAGCCTCCAAACTGGTTCGAAGCGCCAAGCAGATGGCGGGTTCATCATCAACAATCCAAACTTGACTCATCCGAATCATCTCTTTTCGATACTGAATTCAAAAACCGTCTTACTATCTTGACGATGCCAGTTTAGACTACCACCTAATTTTTCCGCAACTCGTTTTGACATAGACAAACCAAGCCCCACACCCTCAGGCTTCGATGTTACGAATGGCTCCATCATCGATTGAGACATGATAGGATTCGGACCAGGACCGTCATCTTCGATCTGCCAAATCCAGTGCTCACGATTTTGAGTCGGTATGAAACTGGTTTGTAGGCGGCATCTCACTGAGCCCCCACTGCCAGTCGCTTCGATTGCGTTCATAATCAAATTTAGCAAAGCGCCAACCACTGCCGACCCCTGTTGAATAATGTTGATGCTACCAACTTCAAATTCCTCTAGCTGGAATTCCACCTGATGATGTTCGGCGTACTTGAGGACGTACGACTCGAGCGTATTGTGAATCTCACTGATCGAAAGGTCTGAATAATCGGCCATTTCGCTATCGGAATTCGACGCGAGCAAACGGCGAATCGATTCCTGTGCCAATCTTAGTTGAATGAGAGCCATTGAAAGTTCTTCGGTCTCAAGTTTAGGGTTTGTACGTAGAAACACTTGCAGGCAAAGTATCGCACCCGTCATAGAGTTGCGCAGTTGATGAGCCATTCCACTGGCAACAAGGTTAATGAGCCTTGAACGCTCGGATTTGGAGATTCGATCATGAGCCACGGCAAGCTGTTGACTCATTTTATTAACCGATTTTGCCAAACTCGCGACGACGTCATCAGGGCCCTGATCGTCAATCAAGTCGTATCCTCCCTCCGCAATTCTGTTCACACCACGTTCGAGGCGTTCAATCCGATTCGCAATACGCGAAGCAATCAATGTCGTCACGAACGCAAGTACGATGACCGATACAGCGCCCGTAATTGCGGGAGGCCAAAGCGATTGTAGAGTCGCCTGCCAACGATTCTGGCGATCAATTAATAGGACCAGGGCGTAATGCTCAGATCCCAAATGAGAAGTTTGCAAGTCATACCAGACCGCATCAAAGACTTTTTCTGGTAAAGCCAAATCAAGGAGTTGGTTTGGTGGTTTCTTCATTAATTGACGAGAAGCGGATTGGTCGAATTCAAGGAGGGTACTTGCCTTGATGGAGCCCAGTTTGTCGATCATCGCAATATCGATTCCCGAAAACTGGCGAATCTGATTTAAAACATTGTTTGTCATTGGGTAATTTGCTTCGCTGCATCGCTGATAGACATTGGCGAATCGGAGCATCGTATTTTTCGTAGAAATGGAACTCGCACTCGACCAACTAATGCCAGTGACGAGAGCAGAAACCAGAACTACAGTCGCGCCGACTGGAGCGATAAATTGGGTGCGTAGCGACCAATCCACTTTTGGTTGGCTCATATTCGTATTCGTATTCGAATTTCCCGCTATAGAATCGGCCACGCATGAATTGGCAGAATCAAACTCTTTGTGCGAAGTTGTTCTCGTGATTGGTTGAGGCATATGTGAAAGCAATCGCTCTTGCGCGGACTTGGCTGGAAATGGGTGCCCAAACCTTTTCTTATCGTATCTCAGTCCATTCGAGAAGAGAATCTGCTTCTGTTTGCTTGATCAATTTTCCTAAGTGTACCGTAAGTAATTTCTCGAATCGCAATTCACAATTTCAGTCTTATTACTCTTTTTCGGAATTTTTCGGGGCCATGCCGCTGGACGCAATAGTGGTTCTTGGTTTTTCACGCGTTCAACTAGACAAAATTTGTCCACGGTGCGACCGCTATGAACAATAAACAATCTTTCAGTTGACCTGATATTTGGCAGAGTTAGGCTTTACAAACGTTCATGAAATTTGCCGATTGAAACTTTAGAACCGGCAACGTTTCGTCATTACAAAAATCCTGAATCCAAGTTTTTCAGGAAAACGCAGAATTGGATTATTGAAGTCGGAATGAATGAGAGAACTTGGTGAGAATAAATGACAAAATTAATCATTCGACCGAGACAAAGCAGTAAGCGTTTGGCATTTACTCTGGTAGAGCTGTTGGTAGTGATTGCCATTATTGGAATCATGGTTGGATTGTTGCTTCCAGCGGTCCAGGCAGCGCGTGAGGCAGCTCGGCGAATGCAATGTTCAAACAACCTGCACCAAATTGTTCTTGCGTCGGCAAATTATGTAAGCGCAATGAAATGTTTGCCACCGGGAACAACAGTCAATTATGAATGGGCTAATGCCTCTAACAATTTGGCATGGGGCGTGCATGGTCGATTGCTTCCTTATTTGGAAATGAATGAGATCGCTCTTACAATTCGGTTGGATGCTCCTTGGGATATCCAGCAGTCAATTCACAAAATGAAAATCCCTGTTTACGCCTGTCCAAGCGATCCTAAAAGTGATCGGGTCCGAGACCCGGGTGGCGGAAGACCGTTCTTGTATCCAACCAGCTATGGATTTAATTACGGTCCATGGTACGTTTTTGATCCCGTTACGAAGATTCCTGGCGATGGACTGTTTTATCCTAATAGTTTTCTAGGGCTTCAACAGATCACTGACGGTCTCACGCAAACTTTATTGGTCTCGGAAGTAAAAGCGTGGACGCCATATTTTCGCAATGGTGGAAGTCCTTTGCCGACTCCACCCGATCGCGTTGCTGAGCTGGCTGCAATTGCGACCAGCGGCTCCGAGTTCAAAGATACGGGGCACACTGAATGGCCTGACGGACGAGTGCACCATACTGGTTTCACGGCAACTTTTCCTCCCAATACTTTTGTCAAGATTAACTCGGGAGGGCGCACTCTCGATGCTGATTACAATTCATGGCAGGAAGGTAAGAATGGCACCAATGGCCGCGCAACTTATGCAGCCATTACTGTGAGAAGCTATCACGTGGGACTCGTTCATGGAGGCATGGTGGACGGCAGCGTCCGTTCCTATTCCAATAGCATCAGTCCGACTATTTGGCGAGCATTGAGCACGCGCGAGATGGGAGAAACATTCTCTACACCTGAGTAGTCATCTAAATAGAAGTTGGGATTAGCAAAAGTCGTAGATCCAACGCATCAAACTTCTGTGACCAATTAGGCGCATTGCGAAACTTTGCTTTCGCTTTGCGCACCAGAAATCGAAGAGTCCGAAAAACTGTCAAACCCTACTCAATTACCGAAAATCGCGGGGTTTGTTTTCGAAGTCGCCGATTTGTTCGGAAAGGTCAAAAACTCGCGCTGCGAGAATATGCGTGACGTTTTCGCGAGTCTCCAGCACGCCGTGAACCAGCCATGCATTGGAGCGTTTGCAAACCATATAGTACTCGCTCCAAATTTCTGTCTTGATAACCAAATTCATCGATCCGGTCTCATCTTCGAGCGTTACAAAGGTAATGCCCTTCGCTGTACTTGGTCGTTGCCTCAAGAGTACAATTCCAGCAACGCGAATAAACTGCCCATTTCGTCGCGACGGTAACTCGCCTGCGGGCGTCACTCGGAGTTTGGCAAGTTTGTCTCGGAGGAAACCTATCGGATGGCCTCGGAGCGAAATTCCTGTTGTTCCATAATCGGCATAAACTTCCTCCATTCGACTCATTCGCTGAAGTTGTTCCGGTACGGCATCGTCGGTATCCGCTCCGAATGCATCGAACAACGGCAGCGGGCGAGAAGATTTCTCTTGAGCCATCGCTTGCCAGATCGCAGCTCTCCGATCACCGGCCAGCGAACCAAGCGCGCCCGCATCGGCCAATCGTGTCATAACAGCTTGGCCAACCCGCGTACGGCGCACGACGTCGGCAAGATCGACGTAGGGTCCAGAAGCTTGTCGTTCTGCAACGATACTTGTCATGACGTTTTTTTTAACGCCACGAATCAGCCGTAATCCGACGCGGAGCGCGTAATCAATTGAATGACTCGAGTGGGACGCACTGCTATTTCGGTTGCGAGGCATCGGTTCAAGCGTACAGTCCCAGTGACTGTGATTGATGTCGATGCCACGCACGGTGACGCCGTGATACTGAGCGTCTTGAATCAACTGGGCCGGAGCGTAAAAACCCATGGGCTGGCTGTTTACAATCGCAGCGCAAAATACTGCGGGGTAATGGCACTTAAGCCAAGAGGAAACGTACACCAGCAGAGCGAAACTGGCGGCATGCGATTCCGGAAAACCATATTCGCCGAAGCCGCGAATTTGAGTGAAGACTCGTTCGGCGAATTCTTGATCCAACCCGTTGGCCAACATGCCGGCGATCAGTTTTTGACGAAACTTGTCAATGATTCCAGGCCTTCGAAAAGCTGCCATTGCACGTCGAAGTTGATCTGCTTCGCCGGGCGTAAAGCCCGCTGCAACCACAGCAAGTTTCATCGCTTGTTCTTGAAAAATTGGAACGCCCATTGTTTTCGCCAGGACTTGGCGAATCGCTTCGGTCGGGTATTCAGGTTGAACGCCAGTCTTGCGGGCTTTCAAATAGGGATGAACCATTTGACCTTGAATAGGACCGGGCCGCACAATGGCGACTTCGATAACCAGATCGTAGTAGCATCGTGGCTTGAGCCTGGGCAACATGCTCATTTGAGCACGGCTCTCGATTTGAAAAACGCCCACCGTATCGGCTCGGCAGATCATGTCGTAGACAGCAACGTCTTCTTTGGGAACGGTCGCTAACGTCAATGGCCGCTGATAATGTTGTTCGACCAAATCAAAACAACGATGAATGGCTGTCAGCATTCCGAGGGAAAGGCAATCGACTTTGAGGATGCCGAGCGCATCTAAATCGTCTTTATCCCATTGAATGACAGTTCGGCCGTCCATCGCGGCATTTTCCATCGGACACAGTTCACATAACACGCCCTGGGTCATGACCATACCACCGACATGCTGCGATAGATGACGGGGGAATCCCAAGAGAGTCTGTACCAAATAAAGAAAGCGGCGACCGATCTCTGATTGTGGGTCGATGCCCACTTGGGCAATGCGTTCCGGCAAGCCTTCGTGATTGGATCGACCATCGACGATCTTTGCAAGTTCGTCAATTCGGTCAAGCGATATTCCAAGAGCTTTCCCGCAGTCGCGAACTGCTGAGCGCAATCGATAAGTGATGACGGTGGCGGTCATTCCTGAACGATGCCGACCATACTTTTCGTAGATATACTGCAAGACTTCTTCGCGGCGTTCGTGTTCAAAGTCGACGTCGATGTCGGGGGCTTCGTTGCGTTCGCGACTGATGAATCGCTCGAAGAGCAGGTCAAGTTGATTTGGGTCTACGGACGTGACGCCCAAGCAATAACAAACGATGCTATTTGCTGCCGAGCCTCGGCCTTGGCACAAGATCTCACGTTCGCGCGCGAATCGAACCAAATCCCAAACCGTCAAGAAATATGCTTCGTAACGTAGCTCTTCGATCAATCCGACTTCGTGCTTGAGCATCTGGATGACTTTGTCTGGCACCTTGCCGTTATATCTTTGCTTAGCACCTTGCCATGTCAGTCGCTTTAAATAATCAATCGGGCGCTCGCCCTGCGGCGCGAGTTCCACCGGATATTCATAGCGAAGCTGATCTAATCCAAAGTCGATTCGACTGGCAATCTCGCTTGTACAGGCGATCGCTTGAGGATGATCGCGATAGAGCCGTTGTATATCTTCGACGGGCCGCAACGCAAACTGAGAATTGGTCGGACGGAAACCTCGTACATCGTTGACGGTCCCTCCGAATGCGATCGCTGCCATACAATCGTGCAGCACCATGCGTTCAGCAGCGTGATACTGTACATCGCCAGTCGCAACCAAGGGGAGTTTTGAACGCTGGCTAATCGCGGCCAGTCGTCCAAGTTTCGCTCGATCATCGACGCCGCGATGCAACGAGGAAAGCAAATAGCCGCGATCGTCAAAAATATCACGAAACAGATGACACCATCGCAGCCAGTCTTCATCATTTGCGGATTCAAACACAGCGGGTGGCAGTTCGCCAAGACCCCGAATGGAGATCGCCGGCGCGGCAAAAGGTTGACTCAAGCCTAACGCATTGTCGCTTTCATCGTTTGTCGTCTCCAATTCAGATTCTTGTCGGTGTAAATCTTCGTCGAATGTTGCGCGCATCGCATGCAGCTCGATCGCTTGCCCAAGCTTGTCATCCGCAGGTTGCCGTAACAGCAATCCTGCAAGCATACCTTGTGAGAATTCTGCGACATCTTCCCAATGGATGGAACAGCCACCTTTCTCTCGCCGCATTCGCCCACGCGTAATCAATTGGCATAGTCGTCCATAACTTGCGCGATCAGAAGGCCATAAGACCAGTGGCGGACCATCGATCGGATGAATTTCCGCACCGACAATCATTCGGAATTGCAGTTCTTTGGCGGCGGTATGGGCTCGAACGATTCCGGCCAAAGAGTTGCGGTCCGTTATAGCCAAACCGCTGTAGCCAAGTCGCGCGGCCTGCTCAATCAATTCGTCAGCGTGCGAAGCGCCTTCGAGAAAAGAGAAATTCGATTTGCAATGCAGCTCGACGTATTCCATCAACTACGCAACCCCGCCCTAGCCGACGACAACAAAACAAGTTGGACTTTAAAGCAAATCGCCGGACCAAATTCTATTGCTGGCTTGCCATGTACTTTATAAAGGCATTATCAAGCGATTCTAGATCGTCTCCAAAAAACTGTTTGAACTCTTTTAGTCGCGTTTCTTCGTCTTGAGAACCGAGCGGCGTGAATGATGACAAGTGTTTGAGGTAAGCGACGTATTCCTTGGATTTCTTTTTTAGCAAGAAATAGTTGAAGGCCCAACACTCCGCGTATGCGTCAGTGGCTGTTGTTGGATCCCGAAATCGCGAATCGCTACTGATCATTCGTGACAACGAACCGGCGCCACGCCGCTTGTAGTAGTCTCGAAAATTCTGAAAGCAGAAGACATTCAATTTGCCAATTTTCCCCAAGCCTCGACTGCTGTTGGGATCGGGAGTCTCGAAGAAGGTGGCCAACCCTTCGCTGACCCACAGCGGATTATCGGCTAAACGAGTTTGTAGGCCACTGTTGTGAGCGAGTTGATGAACCGCTTCGTGGACGATTGTTGCCACATTGCGCTCAGCTTGTGGCTGAGACAAGACTTGGACGACAAGATCCGGAGTCGAGATGCGAGCCCCAGGAGCAACCAAGCCGCTGATGCCCGTCAAATCGAAAGTCGTCACGCGATTGGTGTTTTGATTGTAGTACCCAATAATCGACTCGGATGCTCGGCCGACCTCTTTTTCGGCGTACTGGATATAGTCTTGTTTCGTGGCAAACACCAAAGCAACCAGTTTGAACTTCGGCTTTTGAAGCTTGAAATCTCTGCTTTCCCAAAATCCATAAAACGCTTTATAGAGTTTTTCGAACAACCCAACGATCCACTTGGCGTAGGCGTCGCTCGTGTTGTAACCGATGACATAATGTTCGCTAACGATTGTACGAAACCCTTCAGGCAGTTCTGCCTTGAGCTTGGCTTCGAGCTCTTTGTCCTCGATAACGGTAAATGGCTCGGAGAGTTCTGTGACTCGCTTAATCTCGGCTCCCTTAATCGGGACCAACTGACCGTCGCTGGCCAACAGCAACAGCCCACCATCTTCGCCTTCAACGATTATTTCGCCGATCGCTTCCTTAAGTTCATTTTCGAACTCATAGACGACATGTCGCACAGGCAAGGAGCCGTTGTCTTGACCGAGGCAAATCGAATTCAGAACCGCGATGGCTACTAGAAGCGAAAAAGACAATCGATTTCCATTCACAACGGCGATTCCTATTCAACAGTTTTCGATTTCCAAGCCAAGCGAATTTCATTTGCTCAAATGACCAGTGTGCATCTCGCCATTCGTCTGGCCCTTTCGAAGGCGCGGAGAACATAGCGAGCATTTTGTTTAGGCAACTCAACACTTGATGAAGTTCCCTTTTCCAAATAGCGGTGAGTTGCTCTAGTATAACACGTTTGTGCAAATTCCGAGGGCCTATCCTACGTTTGCGTTTACCCGTGCGAGCAAGTTCATTTATCAAGTTACGTCGTAGCGATAGGATGCTCTACGACGGCACGTGCGCTCGGACGGTATCCTTCGGTAGATTGCTTTCGGGTCAACAAAAATGGTGACGTCGTTGTAGCCGGGACTCAAAGTTGTCGAAATCAGCCGAAACGTATTGCGTCCGCTTTTTACAATCAAAACCGAGGACCAACGCGATCCGGATAAGGCAAAAAATGAATTGAAACGCTGAACTATACGCCGCGCGGTCAGAAGTGAGGGACGTCTTGTTGAGTGAGCCGCAAGCAGCGGGGTTGTGCATTCGGTCAGCACCGGCGGCTAGCGCCTTGCCGCTCACAAAACCTCAAATCTGACCGCGCGGAGTATAGATAAATTGTCCCTTATGGAATTGACGGTCAAAGCAAGAAGGTTGGGGGGGAATGTGACCACGTTAACTAATTTTGGCGAGAATATTCATCTTCAGCCGGAAGAAATTCTGTCGCCGCGATCGGAGACGGAACTTCTCCAAATGATGTCCACGCACCGAGGACGAAAAATTCGAGTCGTTGGGAGCAAGCACAGTTGGAGCCAAGTTGTTTGTTGTAGCGATATCCTGGTTGACTTGCGCAATCTGAATTCTGTTGTTGTTCGCCGAACAGCAGATCAAGCGTTCGCGGAGATCGGCGCTGGGTGTACGATCGAGCACGCTCTAAGGCAACTCAATCAACAAGGATTGACCCTGCCTTCGTTGGGATTGATTACCAAGCAAACGATTGCGGGGGCGATGGCGACGGGCACCCATGGTTCGGGACGCCATAGTCTGTCACATTATTTGCATTCCGCCAAAATTGCACATTATCATCGCGAATCCAACGAGCCGGTTTTACAGACGGTCGATCGCGGCGACGAATTGTTAGCGGCTCGGTGCGCCCTAGGAAGCCTTGGAATCATGACTTCGGTCACCATTCCCGTAATCTCGCAATTTCAAATCGAAGAACATTTCGCGCGACATCGAGACTTGGACAGTGTGCTTGCCGCCGAAGCAGCATTCCCGCTACAGCAATTCTATTTTGCCCCTTGGCGATGGGATTATTTTGCGCAGCATCGCCGTCCCGTATCGTCTAGTCGTAGCTGGTTGGCACCGGCGTATAGGATGTACTGGAGCGTCGGAATGGATCGCGCTTTTCACTGGCTCATTTTGGCACTTGTGAGAATTTGTCCATTTGTCGTAACGAAATTTTTTTACCGTCGCGTTCTAGGATGGCTCATTCCGTTGAAATGGAAAGTTACCGATCGATCAGACCGTCAGTTGACGATGCAGCATCAACTATTTCGCCATATCGAGATCGAGATTTTTGTGACTCGCTCTAGATTACACGAAGCTATGGAATTTGTTGAATGGATTATCAAGCACGCGGCGGGCGAAACGGATTCGCGCGACAAACCTTCGGAAACTATGCTGTCATCAAGCGATCTCTGGCAACAAATACAATCGCTTTGCGGCCAGTATCGCCATCATTATCCAATATGCGTTCGCAAAGTTCTCTCCGATGAAACGTTGATATCGATGGCATCCGGCGCGGAGGACTACTATGCCATTAGCCTAATCAGTTACGCTCGTCCGACGCAGCGTCGAGGGTTCGAGTTGTTTGCAGAAGTCATCGCGAAAACTATGGCTACGCTTTTCCAAGCGAGACCGCACTGGGGAAAATTCTGCCCGCTCGACGTTCAGGAGTTACGCAAGCTGTATCCCGATTTCGGGAAATTTCACGAAGTCAAAAAGGAGTTTGACTCCAGCTCGATTTTCGATAATTCGTGGACCGAAGAACTCTTCCGGCAACCGACCAACGCATGAATCTCAATTCGTGGCAGAATTTCCGACCGTTGAAAACCGTTCAGCCGACCAAGCTTTTAATTTTTCGACGGCACGGACAAATGCCAAATCAATCTCAGGTGAGTCATGCATTACAACTGGCACTTGATCAGCCAAAGCAGCGAGCGTTTGGGGCAAGTCAAAGCGCTGCAAGACACCCAGGAGCACAAAGCCGCGTTTGTAACTTTCAGGGATTCCGTGCATGACAACTTTGCTGATAGCGTCCGCGTTCAATAGCCCGGCATGCAAAGCTATCAAACTCGTTTCGATATCTCCTCGTAGCTCGATTTTCTTCCCCGAAGATTTATCTCGCAAAAAATTGATCGCGGCACCTACGCCAGCAATTTGACGACCCTCGATCGACCAGCCAGCTAGCAAGTACGAACGACGCAGGTGCAAACCGACTTTGTCACTACTGTCCCAATGCCAAGGACCAATGGCTTCGGGAATCACGACTGCCAAGCTTGCGTTTTCCTCAAATGTCACTTCGCACGCTTCGAAGATTTTACGTCGATCGATTTTTTTGCCCGTTGTTTTCGCAACGTCGAGCATCTCAGCAATTGTCGTCCATGTTTTCGTGCCAGGGATGATGGCTGTTAGCGGATCTTTGTCGTCATGATCCATCGATTGCACGAGAAAGATTCGGCATTTCGATTCTGGATAAACATCGATGTCGAGGCACGTTATCTTGGATCGGCCGTCTGAGAAATTGCCGACTTCGGTCGACTGAAGCTTCGCGTCAGCACTGTGGTCGATTGTTTCGAAGGGCAATCTGCCTTGCGCGCTATCGGAGACTTCTTTCATAATCGTAGCTCTCAATTCTTCCCACTGTTTTTTTGTTGTTGGTGGTTCGATGGTTTTCGTTTCTACGAACCAATCTTGGACCGTGGTAACTTTTTCGTCGGCAGGCAATCGATCGAAAACGCGAAGTTCACTTGGTTTGAATCGTTTTTCGGCGACATCGCGAATCGATTTTCGTTCACCTTGAAGCAACCGATCAAACCAGACAAAGGTGCCTAGTTGCAACTCTTGCGTGTCCTCGTGACCGCCCGCTGTCCAGTGAATGCCAAGATTCGTTGCTTTATTTAATCGGTAAAGCTGACTGACTTGGGCTTGAATGCGTTCGACGCCTGCCAACGGGAAGATCGGGTCTTCGTCCGTATTCACAATTAGCAGTGACCGAGGAACAACCATGGCTGCAAGGGTTTGAAAATCCCAACCATAACGATTGACCATAAACATGCAGTCGCAATGCCCTGCGATGCAGTTACCCAATATGTGGTCCTGCAGATCCGTAATTCCTGCCACGTGCGCAGCAACTGTGATACGCGGATCGATTGCCGCAGTGTACCAACTGTACGCACCGCCACCGCTGCGGCCAGTAATTCCGATGCGCTGTGCGTCGACTTCCGGACGCGTCAGCAGATAATCAATCGCTCGCATCGAATTCCAGGCTTCGACACCAGCGGGTGTATAACCGCGCGACGGCCAGTCCCAACGATTGAATGAATACAGGCCGTGATGAATTCCCTCGATTTCGCCAAGCTGGATTGTGTCGATTGCCATGCACACATACCCATGAGTGGCAAACCAAATCGGATGGTGTTGATAGTAAGTCTTGTTTCCCATGCTTCGTCCGTCTTCTTTGACTTGCCCATGTCCGCAAACATACAGCACAGTTGGCATCGGTTTAGAAACTTCCTTTGGCCGATACAAATTGGCAGTCACGTAAAGTCCCGGAAGCGACTGGAATTGAATGCGTTCGACGATCAGGTCTTCTTGCTCGATAACTCCGGTAGTAACGGCTTGAAGATCGGTGCGCGGTGGCATCGGATTCATGCCGAGCATCTTCTTTAGCTGGGACTGCAACAGCGGATACGCCGTATTCCATTCTTCGGCGGATTTAAAACGACCAAGATCGTTTGCCTTTTGTATTTCACGAACACGCGCCGCGATCGTTTGCTGTGACAGCAGAATCCCCTCGGACCTGGCTGTCGGTTCTTGCGAGCTAGCGGTGCTTTGAAAGGCGAAAATAGCGATGGACAGAGTACCGAGGACTAACGAAAGCAGTCGATTCAAGTTCAACATTATTGGATTCTCGGAGTGGACGATCATTGGATAGACGATTGGGGTTTACCGGCACCCGCGAATTTCGGTTAAGCTATGTTGGCGATGCGTTTTTGATTATAGCTAAGTCGCACACAAACTGATTACGAGGTTTCGATGATCCCAATTCATGACAATATTCGGCCTCGTCGCACCCCGTGGGTAAACTATGCACTGATCGTTATCTGCTCACTTGTTTGGATTTTGGAATTGGCGGCGGGGCCAAAAGTTAATTCGCTGATCGAGCGATGGGGTTTGGTACCTGCGCGACTGGTAACTCCAGCGGACACGACACTAATCGTCACGGGGCCTGTTATTGTTGAAACGCAATCCGGTCCGCAAGTCGCTGAAACGAGACGTATTATGGAAAAAGCTGCGGTGCCGGACTGGGTGACGCTTATTACCTGTATATTCCTTCATGGTGGTTGGCTGCACGTAATCGGCAACATGTGGTTTTTGCATATCTTCGGTGACAACGTGGAAGACCGCTTAGGGCACGGATTGTACGTAGCGCTGTTTGTGGGCACCGGAATCGTTGCCGGTATGACGCATTTAGTGACGAACCTCAATTCACCGATTGCAACGATCGGCGCTAGCGGCGCGATCGCGGGAGTGATGGGCGCTTATTTGATTCTGTATCCAAAATCGCAAGTGCTGGCGGTCGTGCCCTTGGTCATATTCTTTCCCATGATCGTTGTGCCCGCGCCCTTGTTCTTGGTGATTTGGTTTGCGATGCAGTTTTGGAATGGCACGACAAGCTTTGTTGCTGGGTCCGGTGGAGTCGCATGGTGGGCGCATATCGGCGGATTCTTAGCAGGAGTTTTTGTAGCCCTGGGTCTGATAAGTTTCGACAAGACCGAGCCTCCGGTCGAAGAACCATCATTCTCCGTTCCAGGCATGGGCATGTACCGCCGCAATCGCGCTCTAGAAGATTGACGTGATCAAGCACATCGTGTTGCATTCGCTTTGATTCTCGCATCGCTATTCTCCGCGCGGTCAGATTTGAGGTTTTGTGAGCGGCAAGGCGCTAGCCGCCGGTGCTGACCGAATGCACAACCCGCGGCTAGCGCCTTGCGGCTCACTCAACAACACGTCCCTCACTTCTGACCGCACAGCTAAACTCGCAAAGTAAAAATAGATTTTCGCAGATGCCCGACCTCCGGCGAGAAATTGCTAGCGATCAAAAACCGAGTACATCTTTAAGCAAATTAGAAAAACTGAGTGAAGTTGCGAAGCCCGTATGCTTGGAATGTCACGCTACGGAGCAAGAAATATCGAGAAACTTTTTCATAATGCGTTACTTCGCTATTGGTGAATGCGAGTGACCACGTTAATCTTCTCCCCACGCTAAGCCGAGCATACAAAGTGACGTTGGCACGGATGCCAATAACGTCAATTGCGAGGTCAAGTATGGGGTACAGTTGGCAGCACGGATGCTGCTCGCTTTCCTCATCGCGTTCCTTCCTCAGAGCGCGTTTCTAACAGGATGTTACGAAACTCAATAACCCGCCAAACTTGTTTGTATCTATCAAATGCAGCAATCCTCTTGATTGCGTTGTTGGCTGGGTGTGGAACGACTAAGTCTTTTACGGCGACTGAGCAGTTATTGATGTCGGATGCCGTCGACTCATCAATTTCCAAGATCGATTTTCGACCGCTTACTGGCCACAAAGTCTTTCTCGACGTAACGTATCTTAGCTCTGCTCGACCAAGCCCCGCCAATCCCAATCCTGCACTTGTTCAGTCCGATTACGTCATTAGTTCATTACGGCAGCAAATGATGGCCGCAGGCTGTTACTTGGTGGATAGCAAGAACGAAGCAGAGTTAGTTTGCGAAGCTCGCATCGGCGCACTTGGCACCGATGGTCACGCAGTAACTTACGGTTTGCCAGCAAGCAATTTGCTTAGCTCTGCATCGAGCGCTTTCACAGGCACCCCGAGTTTGCCCACAATCCCAGAAATTTCCTTTGCGAAAAAAGAACTCAAGTCGGCCGCGTCGAAAGTCGCCGTATTTGCTTACACAAAAGATACTCGTCAGCCCGTGTGGCAATCAGGCATCGAACAAGCCCGAAGCAATTCTCGCGACACGTGGATTCTTGGCATCGGCCCCATCCAGCGCGGCTCCATCTACACGCAAACACAATTTGCGGGATCGTCTCTTTCGGGAAAAACCTACGATTCATTCTCCGCCAACGACAAACCAAAACCCGATGCAGTTGATTTTCGTCAAAGCTATTCCTTCGCGAGCGAAATACCTGTCGAACGACCAGATGACAAGGTTGCTGCCAATCCGCCAAGTGCACCCAATGCCGTGGTTCCGGCATCAGGGTCAGCGCCCGTCACGCCACCCAAATAATCAATTGCCGAACTTTTTTGGACAGTTCGTTTTTAGAGACGCTCAGACCGTTGATGCCCACGTAGCATTCAATGCTTCTCGAACTCAGACGGACGCATCGGGAAACTTGATTGGCAATGCAACTCAACAATCGAGTTGGACTCGTCGACCGATCAACATGCTTTCTTTGGCTTGCTCAAGCGCATGAATTGCACACGTCAGATTCTCTAGTCCGGAAACCGTTCGCAATAGAGACGTTACGGCTCGATGAAATTGAGTGAATTGCTGTTGACCAATGGAAAGTTCTTGGTCGAGAGTTTCTTGATGTCTGCCTGCTGCATCAAACCAAACTAACGTCGTCGGCAAATCGACAAAGGCGACACCTTTTTCACAACAGACTTGAACGGCGGCGGGCGGGCGAAACGTAATGGCTTCGGGCCAAGTCGACGGCATGTAGGCACCACAACTAACTTGCGCCAAAGTCGCCGGTCCATCTCCTCGATCAAAAAATCCAAGACTAAGGACTTGGTAGTCGTGGCATAAAGAGTCAGGCTCCGTCTTGTGTCCGATGCCTTGAACCCAAGTTGGATTTTCACCAACAATGTAACCGCACCAGTCTATCAGCTCGACCAACTCACGATCTGCTCGCGCAGTCAAGGAACGAGGACATCGATTCGTGTCACCATCTTCGCGTTGCAGGCGTCGATGACAAAACAATAATTTCGGGCGTCCCAATCGCGTCGCAATCAGCTCCTTGAGTCGCAATGTTGCCGGCGCAAATCGACGTGGCAGTTCCGTCATGAACGCAATACCGGATTGGTCCACGCGTTGCTTGACCATAAACGCAGTAGTCGGACTTAGGTCGACTTCAGCGCCGCAAAAAACGGACTTGCCAAAATCGCACGCTGCCATAATAGGTGCGATGCCGTACCATTCGGATTCTAAAACGAGCACGGCGTCAATATCCGGCCGCGATAACATCTCGCGGTAACCTTCGGAGCGATGTGCATTGAAATCGTGAGCGATCGATTCCGCTAAGGCCGAGACGGCACTGTAAACAGAACGAACCTCTAAACGATCTTGCATCAAGCGCAATGAAGGCTTGTAACGACTGTTCCAATCTTTGCCTTGGCCGATCAATCCAATCCGAAGCTTCATTCGATCAGCCCTGGCTAGTCCCTAAGTGATTTTTGAATATCCGTTTGGCAAAATTCATATGGTGAGATGCTCTTTTAGAATAGTTCGGTGGCGGTATCACGCCCGAGTTGCATAACTCAATCGAAACACTTTCTTCGAAAATTCAGGTTTCTCTGAGCGATCGAACACGAAACAATTCCAGCCGTTGAACCGACGCTTGTCGAGAATTATTCGGAAAATCCATTGGCTTATTAAGAGTTAAACTGACCTACAAACGAGCACACAGTTTACAACTTTCCGGTCCGGGATGTTACAATATGGGGCAGGATATTCGAAGTTCTGAAGGCTTGATTTATTCTGCCTGCTCGATTCAGCCATTTTTGCATCCGATGACACAGTACTTTCGACGTTCCGCTTGCCATCAAAACCCCTCCAAGTCTCATTTCCACGTTTATTGCCAAGGAGTCTGTTTCCATGCCGAACCAAATTAGCCGCCGAGAATGCTTGGCAAAGTCCGCTGCCGCTCTCGCATTGTGCTCCATTCCCAGCTTTGCCAAAGTCACGTTTGGTGCAACCGTTAAGACCAAGCTTCGATTGGGAATCCAGCTTTATTCCCTTCGCGGTTTTGATCTGGACAAAGCACTCAAGAGCGCCGCCGACCTAGGATTCGAACAAGTTGAGTTTTACAGTGGCATGTTGCCTTTGGATTCTTCGGATGACCACATTGCTACCGTACGCGAGAAAGTTAAAAAACTTGGGATGACGATTTCCGCGCACGGCGTCAATCATTTTGGAAAAGATGCCGCCGCTAATCGCAAGATCTTCGAATTCGCCAAGAAGCTCGGTGTTCCAGCAGTTTCCGCCGATCCCGATCCAGAGTCTTTTGGCAATCTGGATGAACTGGTCAAAGAATTCGACATTCGCGTTGCCATTCATAATCATGGTCCAACCCACCGTTACAACAAAGCAGTCGACGTTCTCCGCGCAATCGAAAAACATGATCCAAGAATCGGCGCATGTGCCGACCTCGGTCATTACATCCGTTCCGGTGAAGATCCGGTGGAAGTGATTCGTGTTCTAAAAGGTCGACTGTACGGCATTCACTTGAAAGACTTTGCGGATAAAAAAGATGTTACTAAGGGCGTCATCTTAGGCAAGGGTCATCTAAACGTCGAAGCCGTCGTCATGGCCCTCGAAGAAGTGAACTTCCCAGAGAACGGCGCCTTTTCGCTCGAGTACGAAGAAAACCCAGATAACCCAGTCGAAGAAATCCGCCAATGCGTCGCAGTCGCCAAGGCTGCAATGAAGAAGTCCCAAGCATAAAGCTTCTTGCGTTCGAGTCGTGCGACCGAAAATTCCCAGTAGTTCCCGCTTGGTAGTTCCCGCTTGCCGAGCGGGAACTGCCGAAGGATAGATTCCCCAGTCGACCACTGATTTTCCAACACGTGAAACATTCTGTATGGTAAGCCGGTTTTGACCTGAGAATGAACCGCTCCGCAGGTGACAATTTGTTTTCGTTTGTTATTCACTCGGTGAAAGCGAATACACCGCTTCGTTTGTTCCCGCTCAGTAGTTCCCGCTTGCCGAGCGGGAACCACCGAAGGATGGTTTTCTCGATTCACGGCATTATCTTCCAATGCCGGAAAACGATCGCACGGTGCGTCGGTTTTGACCTGAAATAAATCGATCCGCTTGTGGTAAGTCATTTGCGTTTGTTAAACACTTGGCGAAGTCAGATACACCGCTTCGTTTGTTCCCGCTCGGCAAGCGGGAACTACCTTAAGTGCCGAAGGTTAATTTTCACGGTCGACGACGGACAATAGATCGATCGATTTACTTCGATCATCGCTGAATCAATGTAACTTGCGATTCCCAATTCCGCCGTCGATTCGACTGAACCACGTTTTCCCGCGATGTTCGGGTACGGCTCGACACGCCCGTGCAACCCCTAAAATTGACTGTTTTTCCTGGTCGCTCAGCGATCATGCAGAAATGAAAACTCTCTATTTGGAAGTTTTTTTTACGCCCCTTCTGGCTGCTTGCACAGAAACCCCGCAGTCAGTGCATTTTGCTCATTTGCTAGGAAATGCAAATATAGGAAGGAAGACAGGCAAAATGGCGAATATCCGAACGCTAGCAAAAATCTCACATTGAACAGTTTTCAAGCGTCGATGTTTTCCCCTAAGAGGCTGTTGCACGGTTGCGGAGCAAACCTGCTTTCCTATACTCGGACCGACCTTTAAGGTTAGTCCAGCTTACCCAGACGCTAGCAATTAGCTATGCAGAAAAGTTAATCGCCGACAACTATGTCGGAAGCCGGGAAGTGGATGTTGGTTTTGCATCGATCTCAGTTTTTGCCAAGTTTTGAAAATGGCGTGAATCGTGTCGCTCGACACGCGATGCATTTAGAACGAATCTTCAGTTCAAAAAGGGGGCCAGGATGACGCAATTTGCCATTCTGATGTTGTGTGTACTTTCCAATTCCTTAGCCGAGGGCACCGCACCCGCGAAAACCGAATCGGCACCTTCGACTGCGCCGCAAGAGAAAGTTAGTTACGAAGCCGCTTATTCGAAAGCACAAGAAGAAAGCAAACCGTTGGTAGTGTTGGTCGGAGCTGACTGGTGTGCCGCTTGCAAGAAGATGAAGGCAAACACCATTGAGCCGATGAAAAAGTCCGGCGAGTTCTCCGAAGTTGTTTTCACAAACGTCGATAAAGACGCCCAACCGGAAGTTTGCCAACAGATTATGCAAGGCGATACACTTCCGCAAATTATCGTTTTCGCCAAAGGCAACGCTGGCTGGAGAAAATACTCACTGACGGGAATGCAGAGCGAAGGTCGCGTCAAAGAGCTAATTCGCAAAGCTGCTGCCGAATTGCCAAACCCGTCACGTTTCATTCGTTAGATTTCTGTACCGATCGGGCAGTTTTTCCGATCCTGCTAACAAATCGACTTCCTATTTGATGCGGGAAGAAAAAAGTACGCGAAAACCCTGAGAATAGCAG
This sequence comes from Pirellulaceae bacterium, assembly GCA_031374825.1. Taxonomy (GTDB): domain Bacteria; phylum Planctomycetota; class Planctomycetia; order Pirellulales; family Pirellulaceae; genus JANMGV01. Next base: position 39,741 of record JANMGV010000172.1, on the reverse strand, counting down.
AGCCTGGATGATCCAAGTGTTGATCCAAGCTTTGCTATTCTTTTTGTCTTTAAGGTCTAAACTTCTGAGGAAACGGCTGGCAATTGACGGCTGCGAATCTTAGGGCGGATCGCCAAAACTTTTCGAGTACACCATCTCGGCGCAGTGGCCAGCCTTACCAATAATGTTTTTTTCCTGAATCGCATCGTTCTGCTTCGAGGATTGTAATGGCTTTCCCAGACGGTTTTGAACATATTGTCCGTGAAAACGAGCCTCTCGCCGATTACACGTGGTTGCAAATCGGCGGCCCCGCAAGATTCCTTTGCGAGCCAACGACGATCGACGAGCTGCGAAAAGTCATCAAAGCGTGTAGCGCCAGTCACCATACAATCCGTGTTCTTGGTGGCGGGTCGAATCTGTTAATCAGCGAAGCTGGCGTGGATGGCGTGGTTCTGTCCCTGTCTGCACCCGCGTTTTGTCAAATGAAAGTCGACGGCTCCCATGTAGTATGCGGCGGCGGAGCAAAGCTGTCCCATCTCGTTTCGTTGTGCGTCGGAGCTGGCCTTGCCGGGCTCGAATGTCTGGTGGGAATCCCTGGCTCCGTAGGTGGAGCACTCTGTGGGAACGCCGGTAGTATGGATGGAGATATGGGGGATTTCCTCGAAAGCGTTACGCTGCTCACGCGATCGGGGGAAATCGTTCAAAAGCCGCGTGGCGATATCCTTTTTTCTCATCGCAAGAGCAGTCTTGACGAACTGGTGCTCTTGGAAGCCCGTTTTAAACTCGAACCTACCGACGTTCGGTATCTTACGCAAAGAATGCAAACGCTCTGGATTCTCAAAAGATCAAGCCAGCCTACTGGCCATGCTCGCGCCATCGTGCCCTTCGTTGACCCCGATACCCACTCTGCTTCCGATTTAATTGAACAAGCAGGCATGCGTGGGGCTACCGAAGGTCTGGTGCATTTAAGCTCGGAATTCCCTAATTTCCTCCTAGCCAGTGCCGGAGCAACCAGCGATCACGTGCTAGCACTAATCGATCGAGTTCGAGACTCCGTCTTCCAAAGATGCGGAGTGCAATTGCAGTCACGCCTCGCCATTTGGTAAGAAAAGAACTCGGGAAAGCCTTTTTTTACATTGAACCGAACTTTTTGCTACACGGCTTGTAGCAAAGCGAATACGTTTACGCTTGGCTCAATAAGGCGATCGGCAGAAAATATTTTACCTGTAGGACGGGTCTCCAGGCCCCTCCGAATTGTATGGGACGGGCCTGGAGACCCGTCCTACGTTGGGTAAGGCAATTCCTGCCGCTCGCCTCATTGCATATGTGAAAAATGGTTCGCTCTCGGGGAGTCCCCTGGACCTCTCAGACTTTTAAAGACCGAGTTTCGTTGCTTCTTTTTTTGACGGCAAGCTCTCTTAGCCATTGGTTAAGGAGGAAGTGTTTTAGGATGGATAGCTCGAGCAAATCACTACCAAACAGCATGCCGAGCATTTCTCGAACGGCCCTCCTGAGTATCGTCGGTCCCGCTTCGTTATTGATTCTCGGCTATTTGGCCTGGACGCTTTGGGGTGCGAAAACGCTTGATCGAACTTACTACGCATTACAGGTGGAAAATATTGAGGTCACGCCCCAGCCCAAATGGATCCGGTCCAATGTCGCCGAAGAAGTATACAACGGCAGCAAACTAAAAGATCTGTCCGTGCTCGAACGACATGCAAGCGCGACGATCGCTCGCGCGTTTGATTCACATCCTTGGGTTCGCAACACCCTTCGTGTTCAAAAAGCGGCAGGCGGAAAAGTCAAAGTCGATGTCGAATATCGACAACCGATCGCGATGGTTTTCTACGACGCCAAGTCCTCCCCAAACAAGAAAGCCCCGACTGACAGCCAGCTTCAATTCTTGCCTGTGGATCGCGACGGGGTCTTGTTGCCTACCCAAGATTTTTCGTCCGAACAAGTTCTCGATCATCTGATTATTTATGCACCGGGCGCTGCCCCTATGGGCCTCATCGGCGCACCCTTTGGGGACAATCGAATTAACGAAGCGGTCAAATTGTGCGAACTTCTCGCACCGCTTCGACGTGAACTCAAATTGGAACGAATCTATATCGACGCCGATCCACGTGCCCCCAATTCCAATCGCTGGCTTCTAGAAATTGGTTCCGTTGCACAAAAAGGTACTGCCGCGCGTCGCTACGTATGGGGCCATGCTCCCGGCCAAGAGGGACCAAACGAGCCACGGGCCGACACAAAACTGGCCCGCTTGATCGACGAAGTTCACAATTCAGCTCAAGGCAATCATTCCGAGCTAACAACAGTCTACTTAAACACTCCCGATCCTAAATCTTCGTCGCTGTTCAACTAACGGATTGTTTATAGCATGCAGGATGCAATGGCGACAAACGACTTCAGCAAAACATGGCTCATGTATCCGAGCATCCAACGCGCGTTGCTTCTTCCACTTTGTGTTGTCGCACTGATGTTTCTAACCGATTCGGCATTCTGCCAGTCGCAATGGCCGGTTCAGATTCGATCAACTCCGTTCCATTTTCATAGCGACTCACCTCTGCGCGATATCGACAGCATCGTTGCTGAAATCCAAGCATTGCCTCAACAGTTACGTGATCATTTGGCAATAGAACCGCGCGTCGAATTGATTCACATTGTTGTGATGGACACCGACGAAACGTTTCAGCGCTACATGCATCACTACTTCCCCCAAGCTCCCGTTCGGCGGGCACTTTTTATCAAAGATCGAGGACCAGGGATTGTATTCGCTTATCGCAACTCGGAAATGCTCGTTGATTTGAGGCATGAATGCACGCACGCTCTCATTCAAGATCGCTTGCCCGAATTGCCGCTCTGGATGGACGAAGGCATCGCCGAGTTCTTTGAAGTCAAAGCCGATGGCAATTTCTTTCACCCCACCCATGCAGAGTCCATTCGATGGCAAACGCGGCTTGGATACGTCCCGAACATCATCGACTTAGAAAAATTAGATGACGTCGGGCAAATGAGCTCCGAAAATTATCGCGACTCGTGGGCCTGGATTCACTTCCTGCTTAACAACAGTCAGTCCAGTCGTGATGCGTTGTTGGGTTACTTGCACGATATGGAAAGCGGTACCGCCGCAGGCCTTTTTTCTCATCGCATGCAGCGAGCCATCCCAAACTGGCGTGATCAGTTCATAAACTACTATCAACGCCTCTCACCCAAGGCAACGAACCCCGTCCAAGTCGCCGTCAAAAAGGCTGAGTCGTCCCTCGTACGCTAGCCAGCACTGGCTGTGGAAACAGTGAGCGGAAAAGCGAAAATTCGCGATCGCTCAACTATTGCTGAGGCGGAACAACTTTGAACCACTCTGCAAACTTGCCATCATCGCCCATTCGAAAGACCACTTGGGCATGTGAGTCGACGACTACCAACCGACTATCGACGAGCGCAATTCCGACGGGGTTTTGAAATGGTGCCCCGCTGAAAGCCAACTCGGGAGCCTTGCCTTCTTCCACTTTCCAAACGCCATGTTTGTAGCCATCCGTGACCCATGCCACACCTTGAGCATCGACGACAACTTGATGAGGAAAATCGAATATCCGCTTATCGACGATGACTTCGCTCGTCCCATCCGCTTTGATCCTAAACAACTGCTGTTCGTTTTGCGATACGACCCATAAACGATCGGATGAATCGACAAAGACTCCTCGCGGATTCACGTCTGCAAAGACTTCTGGTTTCGCAGCACCTTGGGCAAGTTTCCAAACGACGCGGCGTTCTACATCCGCAATGTAAAGCGTCCCATCCGAAGCAAACGCCAAATCGACTGGGATGCCAATAATCCCTGACACCAACGGAGTCGCTGTCCCGTCGGCTGCCAATTTGTAAACTTCACGAGTCGATGGATCACCGGCCACGACGTCCCCGCTAGGCGACACGGCCACACAGCGAACCGTATTCATCTTTTCCCGAAATCGCTTTGAGCCTCGTGCGAAAACATCTGCTTTCGTGCCATCGTACTTCCAGACACCTGGCAAGTTTCGGTCGGCTACATACACGTTCCCTTTTCCATCCGACGCAATATCTAGCGGATAAACCGCGCTCGCTTTGCGCGTCGCAGGCGCGTTTGCCGCCTCTTGCGCCAAGCTCATCGAGCATGCAATCAAATTCAAGCACATTAGCACAGCAAAACAACTTGACGCTCGCGGCATTGCAACCTCAAAAAAACGAAACATAACGAACCAACGAGTAATTCAGCGACGCGGTGAAGACAACGATGATCAAAGCCCGCATCTAGGACATCAATTATAAGCAAACCATCTGCACTTACACACAGCACCTTCGCGAATCCCAATTTAACTGTTGATTCCGCAGTCGCAAGCATACGGCAAAGATCGTCTAGACGGTTCAGGAGCAACGCGGTCACTCAAAGAGCGTACAAAGCCGTCAGCCAACGCGCAAAAACTCCAATCAACACAGGGTACAAAACCGGCGTTTCACCCATTTCCAATTGACTCGATCCGGCCGCGGATCACTTCAATTAGTTTGGATTCACTTGATAAATTGTATGCTGGAGTGAATAATGGTCATTCCTACCCGTCAACAATCCCACCTAGCCCCTCCCTTTCGATTGTCATTTATGCCCAAGAAATTCTTGCTTCATCGCGGTTCGTTCGCCCCAGTCGCGTCTCTGACGGTACTCTCGATATCTTCTCTATTTTCTTTGCGACTACCTGCCGAAGAAGTCGACTTGCACCGATTCGAAAAGACTGTGGTCGCCGCCGATCTGCAACAGCCGATGGAAATGGCTATCGCTCCCGACGGCAACATTTTCTTGATCGAACTTGCTGGTGTTCTCAAGCGAATCGAACCGACATCGAAACAAATCTCCATCGTTGGGAAAATCGAAGTAACAACCGCTCAGGAAAACGGCTTGATCGGACTCGCTCTCGATCCGCAATTCTCGCAGAACGGATGGGTGTACTTGCAATACTCGCCACCCGAATTCCCTGGTCAGCATATTAGCCGTTTTCGATTCGTAGACGGGAAACTTGACAATTCAACAGAGCAGTTAATTTTCAAGTTCGAAGAACAACGCCGCGAATGTTGTCACCACGCCGGATCGATGGAGTTCGGCCCCGATGGCAACTTGTACATTGGAACCGGCGACAATACAAACCCATTCAACGACTCCGAAGGTTACGCACCGATCGATGAACGCCCTGACCGATATCCATGGGACGCTCAGCGTTCGTCGGGGAATACGAAAAGCTACAATGGAAAAGTTCTTCGTATCCGACCGAACGACGATAGCGGTTACTCAATTCCCGATGGAAACCTCTTTCCCAAAGACGGCTCGATTGGCCATCCAGAAATTTTCGTGATGGGTTGCCGAAATCCATGGAGATTGAACATCGATCGGAGAACGGGTTTCTTGTATTGGGGCGATGTGGGGCCAGACGCGGGCCAAGACGGACCTCGCGGACCGCGAGGCTACGACGAAGTAAACCAAGCTCGCTCGGCCGGTAACTTTGGCTGGCCCTATTTTATTGGAGCCAATCGAGCCTATAACATGGTGGACTTTACAACGGGCCAGATAGGTCCTTCCCAAGATCCCCTGCACCCTGTTAATCGCTCGGTAAACAATACGGGCTCTCAGAATCTCCCCCCTGCACAACCAGCGTTCATCTACTATCCAGCGGGCAACTCCGCCGAATTTCCCGAAGTCGGTTCTGGTGGTCGTACAGCGTGTGCCGGACCGGTCTACTACAGTGACGCCTCGAATCAAGCCACAACGCGATTTCCTGATAACTACGACCGAACTCTCTTTGCTTTCGAATGGTCGCGCAACTGGATCCTTGCGGTCCACCTCGACGAGAATTCAAACATCCAACGTCTCGAACGTTTCCTGCCCGACATGCCCTTCATCCGCCCCATCGACTTGCAGTTCGATCATCAAGGTTCTCTATACGTAATCGAATATGGCGAGACGTGGGGCCTGAATCCTGACGCGCAGCTCGTACGAGTTGATTACATCCGCGGCAATCGCAATCCAATCGCGAAAGCTCAGTTGCAGAATCATGTTGGCCGCGAACCGTTGACCGTCCAATTCGATGCAACGCAATCTACGGATAAAGACCGAGATCCGCTTACCTATCGTTGGCGTGCTGTTCGAACCGGCTCGCAAAAGCAGTCGGAATTCGTTATCGGCCAGTCACCGACAGCGGAGTTCACTTTCGAAGAACCGGGCGTTTACACGATTGAGTTGCACGCGACAGATGTTCACGGTGCATCGGATATCATCACTTCCCCTGTAATCGTCGGCAACGCACGACCAAACGTCTTCTTCAAGTCACCTGTGGCTGGCGATTTTTATTCGCCGGACCAACCGATATCCTACGAAATCATTGTTCGTGATCGTGAGGACGGCACCAGCGATTTTGACGAAGCCGACTCCGGTGATCTTGAGCCTATCGATGCGATGGCTCCAAACCGCATTTACGTCCAAAGCTCGCCGGTGGTCAACGCTAATGCCAAACTCACGGAATCGCCCGGCCTCAGCCTTATCCGGCAAAGCGACTGTTTTAACTGCCATGCTGTAGAACGACCGCTTGTTGGACCGACGTTTGTCGACATTGCTAACAAGTACCGCGAGCAAGCCGACGCGTTGGAAAAATCGATTGAACGCGTCATGAAAGGCTCGACCGGCGTGTGGGGCAAAGTTGCAATGCTGCCTCACGGTCACCACAGCCCTGAACAAGTGAAACAGATGGTAGAGTATGTCTACTCTGTAAAACCTGACCCATCGGTGACGATGACGCGCGGGCCCAGCGGAAAAATCACCGTTCCTACAAATCAATCTTCGATTCGTCTCGAAGCCACTTACACCGATCTTGGCCGCGACGACATTCCACCGCTTACCGGCACCGCAGTCCTTGAATTGCGAAGCCGACGTATTCAAGCGGAGTTGGCAGACGAATTCCGTGATACTCAACCGCTCGGCTCCGCACGTGCCGAAGGAGGTGCCTTCCTGGGCGCAATCAATAACGGCGCTTTCGTACGAATCAAGAATATTCACTTGGACCATGTCCAGCAGATTGCCCTGATGGTCGCAAGCGCTGGGGCAGGAGGGATCATCGAAGTACACCGAGACGCTGTCGACGGTCCTTTGCTCGGGTCAACCGACATCCAAGTCAACGGCGATTGGGAAGCTTTCTATGAAAAAACAATCGCCCTGCCCGAAACGACGGGTCGCTGCGATTTGTATCTTGTCTTCAAGAACGCCAATAACCCCGGTGGTCTAATGAACATCGACGCGATTGAGTTTCGATAACCCCAATCCAGCGCATAAAGGTTTTGTACAACCGATTACTACTACGATAAAAAATCAACCGCACCCGCAGCTAAATCCTACCGCTGTGCCGGTCTTGGATTTCGCAGTCGTCGTAGGATGGCCGTCGCGTTTCCACCAATCGATTCCGCCGATTAGTTCCTTGACGCGAAACCCTAACTTGGCCATTTGCAAAGCACCTTTGGTCGACGCGTTGCAGCCAATCCCATCACAATACGTGACAAACAAAGCTTGCCGATCAAGTTTTTCGGTCGTCGCTTCGTTCATCGTACGATGCGGGGTGTTAATCGCACTTGGTATATGCTCGTCTTGATAAGCTTCCGTAGACCGAGCATCAATCACGATCACATTCTCTCTCGCATCCAACGCAACTTTGAGATCCCACGAATCAATCTCATAGGAGAGTTTGGCCAAGTAATGTTGAATCTGTTCGTCCATGTTATATTCCACTTTAGGTTCAAAAAAATCGGAGCTATTTGCCCGCATTGAAAATGGCTGGCGATCGCTGGACACTCAAGCAATCATTGAATTCGAAAACGTCTTCTGCGCCGCAATAATTCTCGGATACTCTACACCGTCAAACAATAGCGTGTTCAATGCCCGATCAATCATTTTTGCTATGAGATATTCCGTAGCCTCCGTCGAATTTACCCAAAACTCTGCCATTAATGAAACCGGATTTTTGTTGCCTTCTGCATCGTCGAGGATTGAAATCATATAATGCCGCGGACAGCTAAAACCATCGGGCGCGAAGATGCCAAAAGAAATACGAGTCGGGGATAGAATGGGTGACACTTCAAAAACGCCGAAACTCAGTAGACACTGGCGTTTTCTCGGCAAGCACGGCTTGATGGTCGGCATTTCCCTAGCGAGTGCGTCGCTGTTCATGCCTACCGCCAAGAGCACATCCGTTTGGGAATTGCAACTTTGGCTCGGATTGGTTTTCTACATCGGGCTTCTCTTCATACTCGACTTCATCATCCTTCGCGGACGCGGGCGAATTTTAACTCTCCTATTCATCCTGACCGGCGTGGCAGTTGTGATCGAATTTCCCTTTTCAGGAATTCGAAGAGCACGTTTTCGCGCTCGCCATTACAACCATGAGTGGGCAAAGAGCCTTCACATCCATGAGTTGGCAAAGAATCGAGCATCTCAAACGCGTTTGACCCAACCAGTCTTGGGTTGGTTAACCTTACCTGATGGTACAAGCGTGCCGAGTATTTTGCAGTGGCGAGTACCGGAGATCGGCCGCAACATGATTGAAAAGCTTTCCTGCCCTCTCGATTCGTTTGCCTCACTCCCGGAATGGTATGTTAGAGAGACTGTGTACCTTGAGCTATTTTTAGACCCAAATGACACAGCACCCAAAAACGTTCCTTTGCTTCCCAGAAAGCATCGTGCTGTCCCGCGTTCCATTCGCATAAGAAATGAGACAGATCAACCGTTTTGGAAAAATCTCATGTCGATGCGCAGCAATGTGAATGCAGACTGGATCACCAACCTCGTTGATTTGAGTCAATGCGAAAGACTTGATATCAGCTTCGTCAACTTTTCGACGGATATCTGGAAAGAAGTATTATCAAGTAAGTCACTTGGATACTTGAGCATCAATAAATCGAACATCGAAGACAGCGAATTGCGTTCTGTAAACAGCATGTTGGAGCGAATAGACCTAATTGGAAACGAGAACTTGAGTCCTGTTGCGATAAGCGACCTCGTTGCACGCAACGACAGGTTGCTATGGGCTTTCTTTGGCGATAATTCCCTAACAGCGGAGCTAGGCATGGCGATTTCAAAATCACCTCGCCCGACTATAGATCTTGCAATTGTGCCAGACGACAAGAACATCACCATTGATGACACAATCAACTTTAATAACCTCTGTCGATTACACATAGCTGGTTACGACTCGCTAGATACTTGGATTGCCAACGAACACAAACTCATCGACACAACATTAGGATCGAATGTCTCTGCTTGCCGGTTGAGTTGTAATGATCTCGTAGCCCTCTCCGAAATCTCTACAACAACCGGAATTGTACTGAACTACTGCACAATCGCAAAAACCGAGCTACTTGCCTTTGGAGAGCATTTGGTAAACGCGAAACTTTTAACTCAGAATCCGTTTGGCTCAGGAGATGCTTCAACTGAACTTAACTCCTATTTTTTAACGATAAAAACTTCCGCCATTACTTTCACGAACATCCAGGTTGAATGATGAGGCGACAAGAAAGCACCGTAGCCCAAAGAAATTGGTACTTGTTAGGCATGTGCTCCGGAGACTTGGTAACTAAGATAGCAATTAGAATTCACTTGTGATCCCGATCACCACTTGCTCCAACTGCGGTATTGTGTTCAGTCACCCAATGCGAAAATTAATGTCGGCAAATGCCCTTTTCTTTGTTCTCTTAGTGGTATCGCACACGATGGCGCAGGACGCACCTATTCAATATTCGTTGACGTTTCGCGAAGCGGATCATCATGTTGTTCAAGTCGAAGCGAACATTCCAACCGATGGGCAAGCGACGACGGATTTGACTATGCCCGTCTGGACGCCAGGCAGTTATCTGGTGCGTGAGTATGCTCGCCAAGTCGAGGACATGCGCGCATTTGACGCGAGAACAGCGACGGAACTCAAGATCCAAAAAACCTCCAAGAATAATTGGCGAGTCGAAAACGCAGGCGCTTCGGAAATCCAGATTCGATACCGTCTCTACTGTCGCGAAATGGGCGTGCGAACAAATTGGGTCGAGTCGTCTTGGGCCTTTTTAACCGGCGCAGCGACCTTCGTTACACGCGCCGACGCTCTCCAACGCGTTCACTTGCTGCGAATCGAATCTTTGCCCCAATGGCCCGAAATCGCTACATCGCTCGCAACGGTCGACGCCAAGGATCAATGGCATCGGCAAGCTAAAAATTTTGACGATTTGATCGACAGCCCGATCTTGCTGGGCAACTTGGATGACCAAAAATTCGAGGTCGGTGGCAAGCAACACCACTTGGTGACCCTAGGTGCCGATCATCTGTGGGACACCAAGAAAGCTGTCCAAGACGTTAAAACAATCATTGCAACGGAGCAGGAGTTTTGGGGCGAAACGCCATACGAAGACTATTGGTTTCTGAACATTATCAGTGAATCCGGTGGTGGCCTCGAACACGATAACTCATGCGTCCTCATGTCGTCCCGCTGGGCCATGCGAAAACGAGATAACTACGTTGGCTGGCTGGCATTGGTCAGTCACGAGTTCTTTCACGCTTGGAATGTCCGCCGCCTACGTCCGAAAGAACTGATGCAGTACAACTACGGGACCGAGCAATACTTTGGCGAGCTTTGGATTGCCGAAGGCCTTACGAGTTACTTCGATGATCTGTTCGTGGCTCGATCCCGGCTTTGTTCACGCGACGAGTACCTGGGCCTGTTGAGCAAAAACCTTGCAGCGGTCCAAACGCACCCCGGCCGCCTAATGCAGTCCTTGTACGATTCGAGTTGGGATACATGGATCAAGTTCTACCGTCCCGACGAAAACGCGAACAATAGCCGCGTTAATTACTATTCCAAGGGCGCGTTAGTCGGATTGCTCTTGGACGTAGAAATTCAGCGAATGACTGCGGGGCAAAAGGACTTGCGTGATGTCATGCGTCGCTTGTGGACCGAACATCGAGCGACAGGATACACAAACGAAGATTTTAAGCGAATCGCAGGCGAAGAAGCGGGCGGCGATTTGACCGAGTGGTTCCAAGCCAAGCTTGACCGCGCGGACGAGCTAGATTTTACGCCGTTCCTGGATTGGTATGGGTTACGATTCAAAAGCGATAATGGAAACGCCAAGCCTCCAACGCCCGCCCAGTCGACTAATGCAGTAACCAGTACAGCAAATTCAGCCGCAACCGATGCTGCTAAAACGAATGGTGATACCGAAAAGCCCAAGAAGGAAGTTTGGATCGGATGGGAAACAGCCGCGCAAGACGGACGATTGTTAGTCAAGCGTGTGCCGCGAGGCTCGCCAGCCGATTTAGCAGGGATCAACGCGGACGATGAAGTGATCGCTTTGGACGGTTACCGTTTGACTGCCGACGTGCTGAACGAACGACTTGGTTATTATCAACCCGGCGAGCAGTTTCCGATCCTCATTGCACGACGCGGTAAACTTGTCGAACTCCGTATCGAGCTAGGAACCAAGCCAACCCCGACGTGGCAACTTGAGGTCTTGCCAGATGCAACTGCCGAGCAAAAGGCGCGGCTTGCAAAGTGGTTGAATTTACCTCCTGAACCGACCGTCGCAACCGAATCAAAAGCTTCGGCAGAACCACCCCAAGCTTCCGTTGGGGGCTCGGATGCAAAGTCTTAAATGAAAATGCAACAGATTTGCCAGTTTCACATGCCATAAACACACGTTGATCGTAGAATTGTCTAAGGGCCGTATCGTCCAAGCCATTTTTTAGGATTTGAGTGTCGAACGATTGTCTCAATCGTTTTCCGAGCAATTGAGGATTCCGAGCAATTGAGGACAATTGCTCGACAATCTAACCCCATAAAAAAAAACCGTATGCATCGCCCAAACTTATTTGCAGTATTTAACTGTCGAACGATTGTCTCAATCGTTTTCCGAGCAATTGAGGATTCAGAGCAATTGAGGACAATTGCTCGACAATCTAACCCCATAAAAAGCCGTATGCATCGCCCAAACTTATTTGCAGTATTTAACTGTCGAACGATTGTCTCAATCGTTTTCCGAGCATTTGAGGATTCAGAGCAATTGAGGACAATTGCTCGACAATCGAACCCCATAAAAAGCCGTATGCATCGCCCAAACTTATTTTCAGTATTTAACTGTAGAACGATTGTCTCAATCGTTTCCTGAGCAACCGTTTTCAGAGCAATTGAGGACAATTGCTCTACTTTCCAATCCAAAGAATAAGTCTAGACAAAGCACTAGAAAAAGCAGTAGTCTTAAAATCCGGTAAGCCACTGGCCGCAGACTCGATCGAAGCTGCGGACCGTTAATTTTCAGGTATTTTTACGCGAAATCACACGTTTTCTGCGATTCTGGAACTGTTACGAACAAGGATTCGTCTGTGTCGATGGGTGACGTGGAATTCAACGAAAGCGAATTGGTGAGCCGAGCGGCGCAGGGCGATTCTGACGCCTATGCTGTCCTGGTCCGCCAATATCAAAATCGTTTATTTGCCGCGATGCTCGCGATGGTGAATAGCCGTGAAGATGCGGAAGATTTGACCCAAGAAGCGCTCGCGATGGGCTTTGCGAAACTCTCGAGTTTCGAAGGCCGAAGTTCGTTCTTTACTTGGTTACATCGAGTCGCATGCAATTTGGCTTTTTCGCATCGCCGAAAACACCGAAAAGAAAAATCCATGCATCGCCAATCGATGGAGGCAGCCGAAGCGGACCTACAGGACGATCGCGAGACGGTCGAAGCGGAATTGGATCGCAATCGACGTCAAGCCATCATTCGCGACGGCATCCAAAGGCTCGACGAAGAGTATCGCGCGGTCTTAGTATTGCGAGATCTGCAAGGGTTGGGCTATTCGGAGATTGCTGACGCTTTGGACATTCCAATCGGAACCGTACGAAGCCGTTTACATCGTGCACGTTTGGAGCTGAAAGATATTTTAGCTATGTTGCTTGGCTCTGAACTTGAAAGCGAGTCGCGATAGTTTGTTCAGCACGCAAGCAGTCCGTTTTTTTACACCTAGTTAGCGCTACTGATTTGTTATGGAAAATTTTGACGAAAGCTTGTTGACCGCTTACTTGGACAATGAATTGTCTGAAGCCGAGAGAGCGTTCGTCGATGAACAGCTTGCAGCAAACCCGCAGTTGACGGAATTGCTCGACGAATTACGCCAAGTTCGATCGTTAGTTCAATTACTTTCGAATGATCAAATCTCTGCGGATCTTACCAGCGGCGTGTTGAGTCGCGCTAAACAGATTTCCTTGGAAGCCAATCAGACACACAGCGATACCAGTTTGCGATTGCCAACCGAGACATTCTCTACCTCCCACACGCGAACAATCGCGCGGCCTTGGTGGTCAAGCACCCAGTTGAAATGGGTTGCCGCACTGGCAACCGCTGCATGCTTACTCATCATCTTTGTTCGACCACAGGGCTTGGACCCGAAAGTCGCCATGAGTCCCAAGGGCATAGATTCCACAACTCCCGGATTCCGTTCGAATGAAGTAGACATCGCACCTACAACGATGTCCCTAGAATCGCAGCCGAGTCCAGTTTTGCTTGAGTCTTCCACGCCTTCCAGTTCCCAGATGACGCCAAATGAAGAAGATCGATTGTTGCGCCGGTCCGTCGCAGGAGCGAGGGGTGGCGGAGTCGAGGACGAGCCGACGACATGGGCAGGGGACAATGCGGTCGGAAACTCGGATCCAATGAATATGCCAGGTGGCTTTGGCGGGGGTGACCTTGACGGAGCTGGTCAAGGTGGGAGTGGTCTTGGCGGGAGTGGTCATGGCGGGGAAGTGCTTGGACGGGCTGAACCAGAAGCAGCAAACTGGGGAGAAGCACAGACTTTTGAAAAAGCACAGCTTGGGTCGACGAGCGCTAACGACGCGGATATGGAATCGCCCCGTTATGGACTGGAACTACAACAAGCTGGAAAGGCGCCTGCTTCAGCAATGCGTTCGCGTAATATCCAACCTTCAGTTGGCAACACGGCACTAGCAGCCGATGCTCCAGCGGACCTCAACGATAATCGCACAGCAGATCTTAAGAAGTCGTCGACCCCCGCGACGCTCGGCCGAAGCACCGAACAATCCGTTGCAGCGGCTAAGCCTGATAGTGGTGCAAAACTTTTTAGGTACAAGCAAGTCGACTCGCACAACAATTTTTTCTTCGACGCTCAAAGAGCCAATAACTCCGAGACAACTCTGGCCGAAGGTGCAACTAGCCTTCCTTCCTTGAGTTTCGAAAATAAAATCGACGGCGAAACCGTAAAATGGTACTCATCCAACGTCGAGCTTAATTCTCAGTTGCTCGAATCATTGGGGTTCGTTCCCGCTCTAGATTTTGTAGCGGATAAGCAGTTGAACAAAAAAGATGTTGCGAAAACGGAAGAATGGGAAAGAGATAATGCTCAACTAAGCGATTCTAGCGGTGTACTGCTTGGTGATCGCGAAAAGGTTACCTTAGTTATCGATGGTCGGTATTGGGACGACGTTCGTCAATCGTTTGCACAGCGAGGAATAACTCTTCAAGAAGTTGCTTTAGAAGAACCGCGAAAACTTGCCGAGACGAATCCAATTTCGCATCGACCACCGCGATTAGAGAATCCGACCCAATTGGGTACAGCCTTGATCATTAAAATCGAGCAGCCGACGCCTTAGTCCGCCACAAAGTGCCCTACGCAAAATACACGTTATGGCTTTTTCTTCGGTTTGGCTATTCGATAAGCGACGAGCAGGTATTCAACGGCCGAAAGCACCGTCAGCAGGACTGCTAAATAGATCAATACGAATCGGGTCCACAGCAACCATGTCGCAGGTTCGGGTGATCGCAACGATAACAAGATTGCAACGATCGCCGCACATTGGGCAACCATCTTCCATTTGCCAAGCTGCTTGGCCGAGAAATCACCGCCTTGCCCCTCGATCATTCCGCGAATACTTGTGATGAGTAATTCTCGGCCGACGACAAGCGTCGCTACCCAAGCATGCAAACCGCTGTTTTGTTCCCCGACGAGTGCGATCATTGCGCCGCAGATGATGATCTTGTCCACAAACGGATCAAGAATACGTCCCAGTTTTGTAATCTGATTGTACTTGCGAGCCCAATAGCCATCGATCCAGTCCGTCGAAGCTGCTATGAGAAAGCAAATCATCGCAGCCATGTACCGCTGATTTTCTATCAGCCCGCAAACGATGATCGCCAAAATCAATCGCAGCGTAGAAAGCGCGTTAGGGACGTTCCAATTCGACGGAACAGTGGTCTCTGGTGATGCAGAACTTGATGTCATGGTGTCGGGAACTAAGTCTCTTGGAAATATCGAATCGCTAAATGGTACTCTCAGCGTGGATTGCCAACAGCAGCGGCGACGAGATCGTAATCTTGGAATGTGACAACTTCGCAGGGCACGATCAAGCCAGCAGCCAACGGTACATCTTCTTCGCCTGTTACATATACCAATGCGTCAACGTCCGGTGCGTCAGCATAGCTGCGTCCCACCCAAACGTTGTTTTCCGCATCGACCGATCGATCGAGAATGACGTCGATTTGGCGACCAATCTGCGATTCACACCATCGGAACGCATTCGCTTGCTGAATTTCCATCAAGCGATCGCGGCGCGCATTCTTAACGTCCTCTGGCAAATGATCCGGTAATTTTGCTGCTGGTGTATCCGGCTCGAACGAATACGTGAAAACACCGAGTCTTTCAAAGCGTGCCGACTCAATGAACTGGGCTAGCTCTTCGAACTGCTCGTCCGTTTCGCCCGGGAACCCCGTGATAAAGGTCGTGCGAATGGCAAGATTCGGAATGCCTTTACGCAGTTTCCGAATCAGTTCAACCGTCTGAGCTTGATTGACTCGTCGCGACATGCGTTTCAGCATCGAGTCATTGACGTGCTGCAACGGAATATCGACGTACGGCAGGATTCGTTTTGACTTGGCAATCGTCTGGATCAAGCGATCGTCGATGTACATCGGATAAAAATACATGAGCCGAATCCACTCGATGCCATCTATCTGATCGAGCTGTTCCAGCAGATCGGCCAAGCGTGGTTCGCCGTACATGTCGATGCCGTAATACGTCGTGTCTTGCGCGACGATGATCAGCTCGCGAACTCCCGAAGCCGCCAATTGTTTGGCTTCGGCAACTACGTCCTCGATTGCTTTACTCGCATGTTTTCCACGCATCTTGGGAATGGCACAGAAAGTACACAGGCGATCGCAACCTTCGGAGATTTTCAAATACGCAAAGTGCTTGGGTGTAACCTGCATTCGATCGGCGTCTGACAGCGCGCGAATCGGTGCCGGACTAAAAATGCTCCGTTGTTCATCAAGTCCACCAATCAAGCGATCCGCGACGCGCGTGATTTCTTCGCGAGCAAACACGCCAACTAACCAGTCGATATCAGGGCGGCTTTCCAAGAGCTGCTCACGTTGCCGCTCAGCCAAACATCCGGAAACGATCACGCCGCGAATCTTGCCTTGCCGTTTAAGCTCGAGCATCTGATCGATTGCCCCAAGCGATTCTTGTCGAGCACTTTCGATAAAACCGCAAGTATTCACGACCACGAAATCCGAATCCTCAGGATCGCCTACCATCTGATAGCCATCAATGCGCAGCAGCCCAAGCATGCGTTCGCTGTCAACAAGATTTTTCGGGCAACCGAGACTTACAAAAGCGTACTTGCCTTTCGAGACGGCGGTTCCGTCACCAGAGGCTTGCGTGGGTTGTGCGATGGGGAGTGAAATACTAGTCATTGGCAGTTTCAAGAATCCTGGATAAAAACAAAATGACCGATTCGCGAAGTCGAATCGGCTCTACAAAATGGGCCAAAAAGCAATTGCCGAAGTTTATTCGGTTACATTGTCCAACCGATAATCATAACCGCAACTTCCGATTTCGTCGTCCGCTAATTTCTGTGGAAATTGAGGCATTTCAGCCGCTGATGGGCAAGATTGCCGTGGTGCTCGAAAACTCTGACGTTAAAGTACTGCGAAAAGTACATTCCCGGAAACTCCTCTTATCTTGATGCTGGTGGACAGGCATGTTGTTCAAATCACGTTCAAGTCTTTGGCGTCGCATTACCAAGTGCGTTTGTTATTGCCTTTGCCTAACCAATTCCAGTTCCCTGCAATCACAAGACACGACCGTCGAAGTTGTGATCGAAGTCACCGTGCCGAGCACAACCCCCAAAGACGCGAAACTGTACTTGGCAGGGAATCATGCCGCATTGGGCAAGTGGAAACCGGATGGCCTAGAACTTAAGCGTACCGGCGAACAGACTTTCGAAGCTCGTTTTTCCGTTCCCGCCGGTGAACTCATTCAATTTAAGGTCACTCGAGGATCTTGGCCGCTGGTGGAAAAAGATTCCCGCAATCGTGAAATCGTCAATCGCGAGTTCGTCGTTTCAAAGGACTCGGACAAACAAATTGTCAAGATCGAAGTGCAAACTTGGGGTGACGGTAAACCTACCAAGCCGACCGTGTCCGGCGATCTGCGAACGCACGAAAAATTCCACTCGGCAATTCTCGATAACGACCGAACCATTCAAGTTTGGTTGCCCAAGGATTACGAAACTTCGATGGACCGATATGCGGTCTTGTACATGCACGACGGCCAGAATCTTTTTGACGAATCGACTGCGGCGTTTGGTTTTGAATGGCAAGTTGACGAGACCGCAGCGTCACTTCTTGAACAACAAAAGATCATGCCGTTGATCGTTGTCGGAGTTTGGAACACGCCCAAGCGAATGTCGGAATACACGTTCCACCAAGACGAAAAATATAAAACTGGCGGCGAAGGCGAAAAGTATCTTCAGTTTCTCCAAACCGAACTGAAACCGTTCATCGACAAAACATATCGCACGCGTACGGATCGTGAGTCGACGGGAATCTGCGGCTCTTCACTGGGCGGATTGATTTCCTTGCACGCATTATTGGCCCGCTCCGAAATGTTCTCCAGATTCGGCGTTGTGTCGCCCGCATTGCTTTGGTCGGAGGAAGTTGCACTTGCCGATGCCGAGTCCATGGAATGGCGCACCGGCGATCGTGTCTGGCTGAGCATGGGCGAGCACGAAGGAGGTGATGAATCTTCACGACAAGCGAACGTCCGGCGAGCAAATCGCCTACGCGACATTTTCATCGAACGCGGTCTCAAACCCCACAGTGACTTCGAGTTTCTCGAAGTCCCCCAAGCCAAACACAACGAACAAGCCTGGTCCGAAATCTTCCCCCAAATCCTGCAGTACCTTTTCCCCAAAGAGTAAAAACCAAAATCGTCGACAGCGCATCGCGTACAATGACTACGACGCCTTTCACCCATCAAGCCAAACAAGTTTCCCTCTTTACTCGTAGCATGGCTCCGGCCTTGCTACGCGTGTCAACACAGGCTCCAGCCTGTCACGGCAATCATGAGGTATGGTGACCTACTGTCTAACACGATTGAGGAAACTTTATCGAACGGTATGCAGCCCGACTCAACTAAGTGCGACGCCCAGAAGATTGGCCGTTCGGGAGTCGTCGAATGCGTCAATATGGGACCGACAAGTATCGAGCTACGTTATCGTTCTAGCCGATGACTCATCCCAGAAAGTGGATGCAATACGTGAGCGAAGCCGAAACTAAGCACAAGGCATTACGCAGAGTGCATTCGCGAAACGTCCGATGGCCAACGTAATTGGGTCGCACAAACCAAAAAAATCTCGCCCTTGGATCAACATTACGAAATCCCGGCAGGCAAAAAACCAAGTATCCTCAGTCGGTCACGACTTCTTTCCATGGCTAATCGAAGCTAAGCTAGTTGGTGGCAGAA
This sequence comes from Pirellulaceae bacterium, assembly GCA_031374825.1. Classification (GTDB taxonomy): domain Bacteria; phylum Planctomycetota; class Planctomycetia; order Pirellulales; family Pirellulaceae; genus JANMGV01. The sequence goes on along the minus strand of JANMGV010000172.1, from coordinate 20,912 downwards.
AAATTTAGGGCAAAAAGATTTCAATGACTGTTGAACCACGCCTCATCGAATCAATTTTTCTGCCCTCAATCTTTTTGCCATTGAATTGTCGACGAACATGGGCGGGTCTAAATGACATTGTCGAATAATGAGTTTCCCCCGATTTCCCTCGTAGCAAGGCTCCGGCCTTGCTACGCGCTGCAACACAGGCTCCCGCCTGTCACGCTGATCAAGACATACGATGACCGACCGGCCGAGAAAAATTGCCTGCGACCGACGTCGCAGACTACAGCCTACCGTCGCTCCGCGACTCATCGAGCGAGGAAATCGTACATAAAAGGTTCGTATGTCTGCTTTGTAAGGCATCACAACGAGCGTCGACAAATTCCTATCTTTTCCGAAAATATTGATCAACTGAGTACTATGCGATTACTGATTCCTTTCTGTTTGATAATGATTTTTGTATTCGCGACGGACACGCTGGCTCAGGAAATCGTTGGCGTGAACGTCGTACCTCATCAGTTCTCAGCCAATATGCGTTGGCGGCGGCCTCCTGATCCGGAACTGGGCGCACGAGTTGAGTTGTACGTGTTGAACAATTCGCAGCAGGCATGTTCATTGCTTCCAGGAGCGATGCGTTTCGATGAAAAATCACCGGCGACGTTGCTTGAGCAGTCCGAGTGGACGTGGCACCACTCGCCGGATTCGTGGGGCGGCGCGCCTACTGAATGTCCTGCGAACGCTTTGACGGTTGTTTGCTTCAATGGTCGTGGTACTTCATGGGGAACCGCGACTCAGCACGAATTGAATTGGACTAGTGCGGACAAAACAGCCACTCTACCGTTCAACATCGCGGTACCAAAATCATGGATTGCCACGATTTCATTTCACAAAGCTTCGGGAGCGAATAATTCTCTGCGAATGGTCGCTCACTTGGACAACCAGTCTGACTCGCCCATCAGCATCCGAGCCTGCCGACTTTGGCTGCCGGATTCGAATGCGACATATCAAGTATTGAAGTCGCAGCCCTGGCGAACGGACCTTGCACGGTTCCCGCAAGATTCCGCCATAAGCTCCAAATCAAAAGGCGGATTCACTTTAGAATTCGAACAACTACCCAAGTCGTACGCTGCCGTTGAAGTTCAATTGCAAATTGGCGACGACGCGAAGGCCGTTGAATCACTTTGGTCCTATGTCCGCGTAAGAAAAAGCGAATTTGATATCAGCGGAGGCTGGACCGCGTCGGATGTTCACGGCAGGAACAGTATGACCATCGAAGAGTACCTAAAGACCCTGAAACGCATGCACGTCAACACGGGACAAGTCGAAGAAGTACCCGGCTATACCGACAATGGTGAACTATATGCCAAATACCCGATCAAGCGATTTAATCGGATGGCTGATCTCAATCGCTACGGTAACGAATCGATGTTAAGCACGATTCACGCCGTTGAGTTTATGGGAGAGCCACAATACGGCGGTGGTCGTCCCGTTCCGCCGCAGGAAGTTTACGACAAACTCATGCCGTATCGCGCAAGCATTTTGCCGACCACCGTGACGCTTAGCGAAGAGCGATCGTGGCGATATTATGCTGGGCTCTCTGATTTTGCGCACTACGATGCTTATCGGGTCATTGCGCCGGCCGCCGATGCTTGGAATAATTATGACCGTTGGGATGGACAACGAATTCGCTGGGGTGCGCCACTTGAGACGATTGGCGATATGACGCGCAGTCTGCGCGAGCAGAGTCGGCCTTCACCGATTGCATATTGGTCGCAAGGTGCACACGACGGATGGGGCGGCATGTTCAGTCAACGCCGTTCGTCGCCCACACCCGATGAGCTTCGCGCTCAAGCTTGGCAGGGGCTGGGTAACGGAATCGCTTCGTTGTATTGGTTCAATCTCAGTTTGAAATCACTTTGCAAATTTCCTGACCTTATCGAACCCATCACGCGAGTGAATCGTGAAATCCGTCTGTTAGATCAGGTTTTGCTGGAAAGTAACCCGTATGAATATCGCCGCGTAACCATCGATGGAAAACCCGACTGGGATTTAACTTCCCTAGCGTCTTCCTCGACGGCGGTGCTCATTGCCAACGACATCGCATACGTAGCCGACCACAAAACACGCGAGTTCAAATTCACAACGCGGCCAGCCACATTGGAATTTGCGATACCAGCTTGGATCCGTCCCGATGCAACTTGTTATAGAATCGACGCGGAAGGTGTTCACCAAGTGCGATTCACTCGGTCGCCAAGTTCTATACAGATCGAAGATGAAATCCATGTTGTCGGTGTCTACATTTGCTCCAACGCTGAATCTCTGAAGGATCAGTTGCAATCGAGAATGAACGATTTGATTGCAATTGAGGATTCTGTTGCTTTTGATCCAGGCAAGAACGACGATGATTTGAAAACGCTTAAGTCGTATCTGAAGACTCCTGGTAAAGAGTAATTGGGCGACGGGCGACTCCGGGGCAACGGGTGGGAATGGATTGAGTTGAGATTGCGGGGAGGTGTTGGGATAGGGAACCGTTAGAGAATAGTATTGGATTGCATTGGGAAGTTTTCCTTTTTGAAAACTTGGGGGCGGGTATTGTAGATATAGGTAATGTTTCGCGATTCTAAGACTCCTCATCCCCCTTACCCCTTCTCCTCGGAGTACCGAGGAGAAGGGGAGATTGGGAAGATACAGGGAAGTCACGCGGAGAATTGTGAGTTGGATTTCCCCACGAAAAGATTGGGGTGGGCTTGCGAGCTTGGCACCGGGGACTATTGCGGAGCGTTTGGTTTTACGCTTGCGTCATTGCAGACTGGAATTGGTCGAAAAGGTAGCCGCTGTCGTGGGGGCCGGCGGAGGCTTCGGGGTGGTATTGGACGCTGAACGCATTTTGAGTGCGATGGCGTACACCGGCGATCGTGTCGTCGTTCAGATTGCGATGCGTGATGATCAAGTCGGCAGGCAGCGAAGCTTCGTCGACGGCGAAGCCGTGGTTTTGTGACGTGATTTCGATCTTGCCAGATTCTATTCCAAGCACCGGTTGATTCGAACCTCGGTGACCAAACTTAAGCTTGAACGTTTTGGCTCCGCAAGCCAACGAGAGCAACTGATGGCCGAGGCAGATTCCGAAGATCGGTTTCTTGCCAATCAAACTGCGAATCGTGTCGATTGCATAGGTGAGCGGTTCAGGATCGCCAGGACCGTTGCTTAGAAAAATTCCGTCGGGAGACTGGGCGAGCACATCGTCGGCAGTCGCGGTTCCCGGCAGGATTGTAACGCGGTTACCGCGATCGGCGATGTGGCGGGCGATATTCCATTTCATGCCGTAATCGAGGCAGACGACGTGCGGCTGGTTGCCCGAGTTAGTCGACTTGTTGGGATTCGCGGCAAGCTGGTGAAGGCATTCGGTCCATTGACGTGACTTTTCAGGGATCACTTCGCGTACCAAGTCACGACCGACAAGACTTGGAGTCGATTTAGCTTTCGAAATCAGTGAATTATCGTCCAAGTCAATTGCTGAAATAACGCCGCGCATTGCACCTTGCGATCGAATGCGGCGAACTAGAGCGCGGGTATCGATTCCAGATAAGGCGACGATCTTGTTTTCATTCAAGAATTCTTGGAGCGATTTTTCCGAGCGGAAATTGCTGTGCAACCGACATTCTTCTCGAACAATAAAACCAGCAATTTGAGGCCGAACGCTTTCCAAATCCTCGGAATTGATTCCGTAGTTGCCAATCAAGGGATACGTCATCGTGACGATTTGACCACGGTAGCTTGGATCGGTGAGAATCTCCTGGTACCCTGTCATCGAAGTATTAAAACAAACTTCGCCAGACGTTTCGCCGGGAAACCCCATCGAAATGCCTTCGAATATAGTTCCGTCTTCCAATGCCAATTTGGCGGCTTGTTTGGTTTGTACCAAGAGCAGTTCACTCCTCGCGTTAAGAACGACCCGTTTGCCACATCACACTTCGTCAATCAATATAGTTTTGCTTGACCAAGTCGTGAAGGGACCCCACCATCAGAACCCGCGTTTTCCCCACCCTCGTAAATAGCCACCACAAATCGGAGAATATCATGCTTCGTCGATCCTTTATTGCGTCTGCATCCGCTGCTGCAGTGCTTTCTACGGGGGTTGCTCGCGCCATCGATCCCTTTGTTCGCAAAGCGCCGGGACGCATGCATCTGAGTTTGGCCGCATATTCCATGCGAAAATATTTGGCTGAAACAAAAGATCCCGCTGAAAAGATCGACCTTATGCAGTTTGTCGATTATTGCCAGGAGCTTGGAATATCGGGTGCAGAGCTGACGTCCTACTATTTTCCTAAGGACGTCAATGATGGTTACATTGCAGATTTGAAACGACACTGCCATCTGCGAGGAATCTCGGTCTCGGGCGGTGCGATTGCGAACGATTTTTGCCAAGCCGACAAAGACAAACTTGCAGCAGACATCGCGCATACGAAGTTGTGGATCGATCGATACTCGTTGCTTGGAGCACCCGTGATACGGATTTTCGCGGGCGGTCTACAGGCAGATGAACGTTGGGAAACTGTTCTGCCAAGGTGCGTCGCAGCGATCGAGGAAGTTTGTCGATACGCTGAATCACGCGGCATCATGCTGGCACTGGAAAATCACGGTGGCGTGACGGCGACTGCAAAAAGTTTGCTTGAGATCGTGCGCGGCGTGAACTCGCGCGCGTTCGGGGTGAACTTGGATAGCGGCAATTTTCGCGACACCTCGGACCCTTATGCTGAACTGACGGAAATCGCGCCGTTTGCGGTCAACGCACAACTTAAAGTCGAAATGTACCCATCGGGAAAACGCGAACCGGCCGATCTGTCGCGCGTGCTTGGAATACTTAGCCAAGCAGGATATCACGGTTGGGTTGTGTTGGAATACGAAGCTGACGAAGATCCCCGGACAGCGATACCACGCTACGCGGACGAGATTCAGAAATTGCTTGTCGGGTGATGAGTGTTTTGTGAAGGTCGACAACAGATTGCGGATTGTTGCGGGGATGAGGTCGGAGTGTTGCGGACTTGGTTCAATGCTGGAGTACCGATGGGTATCGGGGCGTTAGGGATTGGTGAGGCGGCAAGTGGGACGGTCCTGGAGAACCGTCCTACGGGTTTTGGGCTTGTTTCTTAGAAAAAGGTCGGGTGATGTTCCGGTAGCAACTTACCTTGGCTTGAAAGTGGGCTAAACTCATGTTGGTAAAAAACTCAAACTGACTGGCAGTTTTTCATTATCGATCGGTCTAAAAATCATCTTCTGTTGGTTAAAAAATTGGTTTGCGAAACTTCATCATACGAGAACAACTAATGAACTTGTTGCGACGCCGCTTGGGCTTTCTCTTTTTTGGTTCAACGTTTTTCGTTTTCATGTCCCAGGCGTTATGGGCTCAGCGCGATCTAAAAGACATACCGCCACCGGACCCGGTTGCGGAACGCGCTGCAATGCGAGTGGACGACGCGGTCGAAGTTGAATTATTCGCAGCCGACCCGATGCTGTCGAAACCTATTCATATGAACTTTGACCCTAAAGGCCGACTTTGGATTGCCTCAAGTTCTGTGTACCCCCAGATCAAACCCGGTGAAACGGCGAACGATAAGATTTTTGTTCTCGAAGACACCGACAACGACGGACGCGCGGACAAGAGCACGGTGTTTGCCGACAACTTGCTGATTCCAACTGGCATCCTTCCCGATGAGAACGGCGTGTACGTCGCGGCCAGCACGCAATTGTTGTACTATGCCGACACCGACGGCGATGGTAAAGCCGACACCAAGGAAGTGGTACTCAGTGGATTCGGAACCGAGGACACGCATCACTTGTTGCACACGCTCCGATGGGGTCCGGATGGTTGGCTGTACATGAACCAATCGATCTACATCCACAGCCATGTCGAAACGCCTTGGGGAACGAAGCACTTGGATGGTGGCGGGATCTGGCGATATCATCCGCCGACACAACGACTAGAAGTTGTCTGCAAAGGTTTTGTGAATCCTTGGGGCCATATATTTGACGCGTGGGGGCAATCGTTCGCCACCGACGGCGCGTATGGCGAAGGCATCAACTATGTCTTTCCGGGATCGGTCTTCGTGACGTCGCCGGGTGCGGAGCGTTTCGTCGGCGGACTTAATCCAGGCAGCCCGAAACATTGCGGTCTGGAAATTTTGAGTGGTGATCATATCCCGCCCGAGTTGCAGGGCCAAATGATGACGAATGATTTTCGCTCGCACCGCGTGTGTCGATTCGCAGTTTCGCGAACAGGCGAAGGATACGTATCCCAGCAGCAGCCCGAGACCATTGTCAGTCAACACATTGCATTCCGGCCAATCGACGTGAAACAAGGTCCCGACGGAACTGTATATGTTGCCGACTGGTACAACCCAATCATCCAGCACGGCGAAGTCGATTTTCGCGACGATCGTCGTGACCGCACGCATGGTCGAGTTTGGCGCATTCGCTGGAAAGATCGCAAGATTCCTAAGTACGCTTTTCGGTCCGACGCAACCACCGACGAACTTGTCGGGATGCTCGACGATTCGTTGGACCTGACACGCCAATGGACGCGCCTCGCTTTGGCAAAGAGACCTTTTGAGGAAGTCAAATCGAAGCTGGCCGCTTGGGTCAATGCGTCCAAAACCCCGGAGATTAAAACGCGCCGATTGCTCGAACGCAGTTTCGTCTACGAAGCTTGCGATCAATTCGACCCAGCGATCGCGAAAGAAACCGCCATGCACTCCGACGCGAGATTGCGTTCGATGGCCATCCGAATCATCAATCGCCATCTGGATGGTTGGCCCGAAGGCAAATCACTCATAGCTGCTGCGGTTGGTGACGACGACTGGCAAGTTCGCTTAGAAGCCGTCTGTGCTTTGCGAGCCAGCGAATCCCCCGACAATCTCGCAGTCGCTCTGCAATCTGTAAGTAAGCCGATGAACGGTTCCATCGATTTCACGATGTGGAGTTTTGTGCGCGAAAGTGAACCGGTATGGAACGCTCCTAACGCGGCCCGTCCGTCGTGGGCAAGCGAGCTGCCAAAACTGTTGTATGCCGCCCAAGCTGCTCGTGGATCGGACGTGCTGTCATGGGTAATTGATTCCTTGTCGAATTCAAAACAATCTGTCGATATGATTCAAGCTGCCATTCGCGTAGTTGCATCGCGTGCCGACTCGAAAACCGCTGGCGATATGCTTCGCTGGATCGCCGATCAAAAAGGAAGCGATGCCGAGAAAGCACTGCCAGGTTTGTTGACGATCTTGGCCGAAGGAACGGGGACTCGCGACGTGAGTCCCGCTGGTGTCGACAAGATCCTCATGCATCTTTTCGATACGGCCTCGCGCGCTGGAAATACGGAATTGGCTCAAGTCGTCGCGCAGGCCGCAGGTCGATGGTCCGTCGCTCCCATGTTCCCAGTGCTGGATGCGGCGCTGACGGAAATGCTCAAGGACTCTTCTAAGCTTGACTCGGCCGCCAGCATCGTCGACGGACTTGGGAATATGAAAGATGATCGCGCGAAACAATTGTTGCGTGACTTGGCCAGTCGCCCAAAAACGGATACCAAGATTCGAACGGCAGCGATTCGGGCGATTGCTAAGTCGGACATGGGATTGGCAATCCAGCTTGGTGTTCAATCCGCACAGCGACAAACGGAAGCGCCGTACAGTGGCTTTGGGCTGGCTGCTCTTGCAAACAGAAAAGGTGGCCCTGAAGCTATCCTTAAAGCACTCGAAACCAGCGAAGCTTGGTCGCCCGACTCCGCTCGTGCTGTGCTCGAAGAGTTCCAATCCAATTCCGTGAATCGACCGGATCTTGTCGACGCGATTCGAAGACTCGGTAAACTTGACGAACATCGCTGGGTGCTTACCAAAGAACTTTCGGATGAATTGGTTAAGATGGCGGCCGAGAGCGGCGATCCTGCTCGCGGCGAAAAACTTTACCGTCAAGCGACATTGCAGTGCTCTCGCTGTCATCCGATCGGAACGGCAGGCGGGCAGATCGGTCCCAATTTGATCAGCGTGGGAGGAAGCTCGCCGGTGGATTACATCGTCGAGTCGATCCTAGATCCAGATGCGAAACTGAAAGAGGGATTTCAGACGATTATCGCCCTGACGAACGACGGCGAAGTTGTCACGGGACTTCAGAAATCGCGTACTGCTGAGCAATTGCAGTTGTTGACTGCGGATGGCAAGACGGTTGTGCTTGGTGCCGAAGATATTGATTCTGAGAAAACTGGCAAGTCGCTGATGCCGGTCGGTCTGGTGGATACGTTGTCCAAACAACAACTTGCCGACCTCGTGCGATTCCTCAGCGAAGTTGGCCGCACTAAAGAATATACGGTCTCATCGGAAGCCTGGGTTCGTACTTGGCAAACGGCCAAATACACGGACGCCGGGCATCATGTTCTGAACCGAACAAGTTTGGATGCTTTGGCAACCGACGAAAAAGCCATCCAATGGCAGCCCATTGTCTCGAAAGTGAACGGGCACGTAGCGCTCGCCGAACTCGATAGTCTCCAACCGCATGCGATCATCCCTCCCGTGTCTGCCATTCGAACCGTAATTAATTGCAAACGGGGTGGCGCTGTTCGCATTCAAACGTATCCTGAAGCACAAGTCCGATTTTGGCTGGACGGAAAGCCCACGGACTTGGCAAAATCGGATACGCTGGAACTTGGCGCGGGGATTCATCAAATTGTCTTCGCCGTGACCCGCGGTCCTGAGGAGTTTGGTGTCAAGATTACGCCGGCTGAACAATCGCCTGCGGTGGTTGAAATTGGAGAAGTTCGCTAATTTCCTAATCCATCCACTAAGAATTGGGTTGGAGGCGGACCGATCAAATTTATTGTTTTAGACGCTATGAGCATTAAGGAGTAAGTGCCTGTGGACGGAAACTCGACTTGTCGAATGCGTCTGGACAATACCAGTAAGCGATGCACTCGCAAAAAATACACGCCCAACAAATTGACATTCTCGCGATGGATTATCTGGGGAGTGTTCTTGGTTCAGTTGGCAGGATGCCGAGGTTGCAATACCACGCCTACAGAAACGGATGAAAAGAAGAAGAAGGAAGATAAACAGCGACTGACATTGGAAGAGATGCGCGTCATTCCTTCGAGCAAAGATATCAGCTTGAATTTCGTAAAACCTGGTCATTGGATTCAGACACGACAGGATGCAAAAGCCAATCAAGCGGATGAATCGATGGCGCTGAACATGAGCGTTGTCGATCAAGAGCTACAGCCGGTTCCTTACCGAGCTACGGAAATTATTCAATTTTCACGCGATGTCGCTTTGGCCAAAGGTCAGCTTAAAGGATCGGGTCTGTTGAGCTATGTGCCGGAACTTCCCGTTGTGCGTGAAACGGGTGTACTGACACGTCCGGCTTTTCGCGTCAGTTATGGCCAACGGGGAACGGGGATTCCTATCGCCGAACAAGCTTACCCAATCACCCCGCTTAAACCCGAACAGTATCTTCTACTTGTCGCGAGCCGCGAGCCCGCGCGGCACGCTCACTGGTCTGGCTTGTCCTGCGTAATCTGGCCTTCGGAAGCCAAGATGGAAGATGAGAAAATCGCGACCAATCGCGTTGTGGAAATTTCCGAAGAGAATTTGCCGAGTTGGTTGCCGGACAATTTATTGACTTGGACGACGATTAGTCATTTGGTTCTGTATGACGCAAATTTATCTGGTCTATCGGAACAGCAGCAAACTGCACTTGTGGACTGGTTGCATTTTGGAGGGCAAATTGTTTTAAGCGGTCCCGACTGCTTATCCGCTGTCAGCAATTCAATACTCGAACCGTATCTTCCATTGACGAAGATTAAGACACAAGAAATATCGCCCGAATCGATCGCGAACCTCAATAAGGGATGGATGGTCAAGGACGGTCGCGGGCTGAAGACACCGATTGCTTTGCCGGCAACGCGAGTTCTGAGCGTCATCGCCGGCGACTTGACTCCCGGCGCTCAGTGGGTAACCGACGCCGAACAGTTTGTCGCAACGCGACCAGTGGGTAGAGGCCGAATCACGATGACCTCATTTTCACTTAGCGAAGACGTTTTTGTTCGATGGCCCAGTTTCAGTAGCTTTGTCAATGGAGCAATCTTTAGAAAGCCGCCTCGAGCGTGGGCAACCGGTGAGCTTGGCGATTTGCGATACGTTGGAAAATATCGAGGCATGGAACGATCGCCTGGACTATCGTCGAGTTGCCGATTCTTGGCGCGGGATTTAGGCATGTCCGCGCTCGAAAAACAAAGTACAACCCCAGAGGGCTCCGCGGTCCTCGATTCTTTCAATCCAGAGTCGGAAAGGGACCGGAATGTCGCTGAAGAACGACTGGGACACCGCAGTCCCGCCGGATGGAATGACGATTCGGGCATCTCCAAATCATCGCAGTCAACTTTGCAAGCGGCTTCGGGTATAACGGTCCCTCGTGTCGAGAAGATCATTCAACTGTTGGCGGGCTATTTGATCATTTTGGTTCCCGTTAACTGGCTCGTTTTTCGGATCATTCGCCGCGTGGAGCTTGCCTGGGTAGCTGCACCTTTCATTGCAATCATCGGTGCAGTGGTGGTTGCTCGAAGTGTTCAATTGGACATCGGATTTTCGAGAAGCGAGAATCGGATCACGTGTTTGGAACTTCACGAAAAATTTCCGCGAGGTCATTTGGCAAGTTACGTTTCTTTGTACACATCGTTATCGAGTTTGTATGACTTGGTATACCCAACCGGCGCAGGCGTCATATTGCCTTACGTGGGAGTTGACGGTAGCCCAGGGCGGTCCGGATTACGACAAGTGCGTTATCGCTATGCGGACGAAAAAGGCGATGGCCTCGTGCGCGTGCCGGTCATTTCAAACACTACGTCATTCTTTCACGGCGAAGAAATGGTTGATGTCAAAGGATCGTTCGTTGGCGACTTCGTCGATGGCACGGAACGAACTATGAAGGTCGATAATAATTCACGCTGCACGCTTCGCGGTGGGGCGATTATCGGACGCGACGCTCAAGGCACCTATCTTCGAGGATGGATTGGCGATTTGGACACGAACCTAAGCAAATCCGTTGAGTTGAAAGAGTTTGCCAAAGACACTTTATGGGTCCCTCAGTGGGACGAAAGCCCAGTAACTCGAGCTCAAACTCCCATCCTGTTAGATGACGGTTCCACTCGAATAGCTGCAGACTCCGCAGGCGAGTTAACGGTCGGAATCATCTTTGATCGGATTTTGCGTTCGTCAGAAATTGCTCCAAAGGAATTCGTACTTATTGGCTGGACCGATCAAGATTTCGCCACGCTTTCCGTCACGCCACAAGCAAACCAAATTCGGCAAAAAACGGTCGTGTTGGTTCACTTGGAATACCCGCAGTTGCCGGATACCCAGCCCGACGAATCACTTCCGAGCTTAACAACCGATACAGCTCTAAGCGAATCGGATAAACAATAATTTTCCGTGCAAACACATTATTTTCCGATACGTCTCGCTGATCGCCGGTACTCGTACTCAGTGAAACGGTACTCGTGCGCGAACTCGATCGGGAGCTATTTTCGAGTACGAGTACCGCCATCGGCTGAGTACGAGAACGAAAATTTGAACGTGAGTTACGGGGTCTTTCGGTTTTCGATTTTTTTTAAAATTAGTTTGCTCCTGTCGAATTTCAAGGATGCCAAGATGTCAACACGAATTTGCTGGCTTGTTTGCTTGACGATTTTTTTCTCTCTCGTGAAGCTGCCAATATCCTTCGCTGAAGAAGATATTTCGACCAAGCTGAATGATTATCTAAAGGCGGGGAAAATTGATGATGCGGAGAAATTTCTTCAGCAACAATTGATTACTACACCCGATCATGGACAGGCTCAGTTTGCGTTGGGAGTCGTACAATTTTTGTCGGCCATTGAGCATCTTGGTCAGGACCAATATCAATATGGTGCCATGAACGAACTCGTTTCAAATGTCCCGATCCTGCGTCTGCCCATTCCGGTCAACCCAAATCCTGAAGAAGTAACATACACGCAAGTCAGACAGGTTTTCTCTCATCTACAACGTCGGATTCTCAGTGCCGAAGCCGAGTTGGCCAAAATCGATTTAAAAAAAGAAGTGAAGCTTCCTATTGATCTCATGTCCGTACGACTTGATCTCAATGGTGACGGGCGTGCCGAAGAAAGCGAAGCTTTCTTGGCGATTTTCAGCATTGCTAGCCGACAACGACCGGGAACGCTTGAGTCGATCAAGAGCATTTCGTTTGACAACGGCGATATACCATGGCTACGCGGCTACTGTCACTTTTTGGGTGCCGTTTGCGACATGGTGCTGGCTTATGATCAACAACGGCTTTTTGACGTTGCAGGTCAAGTAATCTATCCCAAGCACGTGTCATCGCAGACTGGTGAACAACCATTGGATACGATTGGAACCGGACGCGATTTCAATTTGCAAATCGCAGATGCAATCGCAGCAATTCATCTGGCGGACTTTCCGCTAAAGGAGCCCAAGCGAATGGCATCAGCGCGCGAGCATTTGCTGGCCATGATCCGGACTTCGCGTGAGTCTTGGGTCCTCATACAAGCAGAAAAGGATAACGATCACGAATGGCTACCCAATCCCAGCCAAACAGGCGTGCTCCGAATACCTGTTACGCGCGAAGTGATCGATGGGTGGCATGGCGTATTGAAGGAGATGGAAGATTTGCTTGAAGGACGAAAACTGGTTCCGTTCTGGAGAGATTACTATCGCGGCGTATTTGCGACAAGAATGAGCAATGTGCCGACGACAGGACGAGGAATCAATTTGAAGCAGTTCTTCGAGGAGCCACGACGTTTTGACTTGGTACTAGCGATTCAAGGTACCGGGATGTTGCCTTTCGTGGAAAACGGACAACTGTCGCGCCCTGAAACATGGGATAACTTGACCCGAGTCTTCCAAGGTCAGTTTTTTGGATTTTCCGTGTGGTTCAATTGACAGCGGCGAAAAACTTCTTCGCTTAGCGGCGAAGTGAGATGTCCAATGCAAATACTTCTTATGACGAATTGGATCGAAGCAGGAATCGCATTGAAAACTTGTTCAGGACAATCCCGGCAACTGCGCAGCCCACGACCGCACCTGCAAATACGTCCGTTGGATAGTGCGCAGCCGATATGACTCGTTGAAAACAGGCGAGAACTGCGAGCGATAGGAAAATCCAACGACCACGCGGGTAGACAAAAGCGAGCCCAATGGCAAAGGAGACTGTTGCTGCCGAGTGACCAGACGGGAAACTTTGAATCGTGCTATCTGATTTCTTGATCTTTGCTGCATAAGTCCAGGAGTCTGCTGCGGAAACGACCATTGCGTCGTGGTCGGTATGGGGGCGAATTCTCGGATAGATTCGCTTGGCACTATTCGAAGCTACACCGGCCAAGATCACGATTAGTGCAACGACCAACAAATTCCTTCGGCGCGGGACGTCCATCCAGAAAAGTGTAATCAAAATCACCGCGATACCTGTGCCGTGAGCGAATGCTTCGGATATATTGATGAGCTTGTTCAGTTCCGAGGGTATTTTGGTTGTACGGTAGTATTGGCTTATCTCCAAATCGAATGGCCATACGGCAACTTCACCGACAATAGCCATGATTGCAACGAATAGCCACAAAGGAACAAAGTACCGCGTCCGAGTTGCTTCATCCGATTCGGAAGACACGTATTCCATTTAGGTTGACTCAATTTACAAGTGAGGAAACGGCACGCCAAGTTTCAGTTATGTCGATTAGGCAAGCTGAGCGGTAGGGTAGCAAAACAGGGTAGTGAGTAAAAGTCGAATGCCGTCAAAAAACCGCTTCGAGTTCCCCTTGAAAACCGTTCTTCGCGCATCGATAAAAGCCCGCAATTTGTTTAACTCGCCGGGTAGTTTTGCCAAAACGCTAGCTTCCCAATTCCGTGGCTTAAAAAAGTTTGCAGCTCAAGCTTGTCTGGACAAAACGGCCTGCGTACACTTTCGTCGAAGCTCATGATCGAATTCGGTTCGCGAGAACTGATTCTGGTTATCTAACGCAAGAGGCGTTCCGGGATTCTCTCCCCGGCTGGTCGAACGGGTCAATTCATTTAACCCTTGTCATCCGCAAAGTCATACGAACTTGTTCCTATGGGATGGTTTGTGCGGGAAGTGTTGGATAGAAAAAGCGCCGCGATTTTTGACCGAGCATTAAGCGTGACGTATATTCGTGAGGCCGATTTTTTCGATTCAACATTCGGCCGACAAGATGTACCAAGCTTGAAAATAGTTTGGAGGTTTCGAAAAGCAGGATGCGCGGTCGACTCAGTTTGAGTCTTTCCAAAAACGCCATCTCTGCACTGCGAGACTAGGTCGCTGGTGATCAAGATGAGTACCGGCGAAACGATTCAAGGGAGCGGTGTTCCCTGCGTTCCTTCCAATCCAATGCACGGATGCATCGCCCTTCCAAGTGAAACGCGGTGCAAATTGATCAAGTTGTTTTCTAGCCTTACGTTGGCTATCTGCACACTGAGTTCGACCGGAGCCCTTGCCCTCCAAGCTGTTGAGAATCTGCCCATCGTGGTAGATGTCAACCAAACCATTACGGCCGGGATCGATTTGGAAAAGAACGGTCGCTGGCAAGAAGCGATTCAGCATTACGAAAAAGCTGTTCGAAATCATCTTGAGTCGCCAGACCTCCAGCGAAGATTGCAGATTTCGCGAATTCACAACGATGTCATTCGTCGCTACTCCGATGCTTCGTTTTTGGATGCAATCGACAAGCTAACGGATGACGTTTCTGGCGAATTGTATTCAGAAGTTTTGACGAAACTTGACTTGAACTATGTCGAACAAATCGACTTGATGCGAATCGTTCGCAATGGCACTGCATTCCTTGAAGTTGCTCTGACGGAAAAAGACTTCATAAACCATAACTTGAAAACCGCTTCCCCAGCCACGATTGAACATTTCCGAGCGAATATCCACAAAGTAGTCTTGGCTCGCAATATCCGTTCTCGCACCGAGGCAAAGTCGCTGGTGCTGACGGTCGCCAAACTGGCCGAAAAAGAACTGGGCCTCGCTCCGACGGCAACGATTCACGAGTACGTCGCAGGTGCAATTGGACTACTCGATCCTTACTCCGGTTATCTGACACCGGGTGAGTTAAGCGAAATCATGTCGCAAATCGAAGGTAACTTGATCGGACTCGGCGTGGAACTTTGGGCCGAGCGAACGGAGCTAAAAATCGTCGACGTCTTTCCAGGTGGACCTGCACATGAAGCCGGCCTAAAAGCTGGCGACTATATTTTAGCTATTGACGGTTCGCGAACCGACCAAGTGGGCGCAAAAAGAGCAGCCGATTTACTTCGAGGCGCTGAAAACAGCCAAGTTACTTTGCTGCTCAAGCGAAATGCAGGCGACAACCAACAGATGACCGTAACTCGCCGACGTGTCGAAGTTCCCAGCGTCAGTTCGTGCGACATCGTAGATGCTCAGTCCGGCGTAGGATATATCCGAATCTCCAATTTCCAAAAGACCACGCCATCCGAGTTTGATCAAAGTTTCAGCAACTTGATAAGCCGTGGGATGCGGACTTTGATCGTTGACCTTCGCAGGAATCCGGGCGGTTTGCTTGACGCAGCGGTTGACTTAGCGGATCGGTTCATTACTCAAGGATCGATTGTGAGTACACGCGGCCGTAGCGGTTTTGAAAATCGCAATTACTTTGCCCAAGTCCCACAGACCTTGGACATTCCGTTGGTCGTCTTGATCGATTCGGATAGTGCAAGTGCAAGCGAGATTTTTGCCGGAGCGATTCGTGATCATGGTCGCGGGACGCTGGTTGGGCAGACTTCGTATGGAAAAGGCTCAGTGCAAGGTCTATTCCACACAGACACGACCAGCGGCGGTTTGCGAATTACAGTATCCAAGTTTTACTCGCCAAGCGGCAAACAAATCAGCAATTTCGGAGTCGCACCCGACGTTGTCTTGACGCCCGTCGAAGTCGCCAAGCCCGTAATTGGCAGCGACGGAACAGCTTTGATTAAGCTGGATTCCGAAGAGCAAGACTTAGGGCTTCGTAAAGCGATCGAGATCGCCCGCGACGCCACCAAAATTGCTCGCAAGCCAAACTGATAAACTAATCACGCATTGGTCAGCACGGCTCAATTCCCCGCTCCCCTCAACGATTAACCGAAACGGCTCAACCATCTTAGGCACCCCAGCACAAGTTATTTAGCGGTATCAGCCGTTTTGGCGTTAGCCACGGTTACTTCAAATGACTGTAAACTTATGCATGGGTGGTTACCAATCGACGTTTTGAGTCCGTCAACCGACCGGGCACCTCGTGTCCAACTTATCTGCCGGACTCTTCACGGCCAATCCTCCCCATTGTAGAACGATTGTCCCCAATCGTTCCCGCCTCCTGCTCCCCAGTGTAGAACGATTGTCCCCAATCGTTCATCCCCCCGCCCACGCCGACCCGATTTCCACTAAAAACCAGCTCACCTTCCAAACGACCGATCATGACGATCACGATTACAATTTATTGCTACTCGCCTTAACTCGCATTCTGTGTCAACTTATCTGCCGGACTCTTCACGGCCAAACCTGGCTTGTTCATCACGTGCAGGTAAATCATCGTTGTCCGGACATCTTTATGCCCAATCATCCCCAGTGTAGAACGATTGTCCCCAATCGTTCATCCCCACGCCCAGCCGCCCCGATTTCCTCTAAAAACCAGCTCAACTTCCAAACGACCGATCATGACGATCACGATTACAATTTATTGCCGCCCACCTTAACTCGCATTCTGTGTCAAGTGATCTGCCGGACTCTTCACGGCCAAGCCGGGCTTGTTCATCACGTGCAGGTAAATCATCGTTGTCCGGTCGTCTTCGTGCCCCAGCAACTCCAGTGTCGAACGATTGTCCCCAATCGTTCTTCCCCCCTGCCCAAGCCGCGCCGATTTCGTCTAAAAAACCAGCTCACCAACCAAACGACCAATCATGACGATCACGATTACAATTTATTTCCGCTCGCCTTAACTCGCATTCTGTGTCAATCGATCTGCCGGACTCTTCACGGCCAAGCCGGGCTTGTTCATCACGTGCAGGTAAATCATCGTTGTCCGGACGTCTTCGTGCCCCAGCAACTCCTGCACTGTACGAATGTCGGCACCATTTTCTAAAAGATGAGTTGCAAAGCTATGGCGCAGAGAATGTGGCACCGCGTTTTTTGCTATTCCTGCTCGATCCGTCGCCACCTTAAAGTAAGCTGCAAAATAATCTTCGCCCACGTGATGACGTCGAAGCTCCCCGCTGCGGGGGTCTTTGGCCATGCGATGGGACGGAAACAACCACTGCCAGCCAATTTCTTTGTTCTCGTTCGGGTATTTCCTCTCAAGCGCATGCGGCAGATAGACTTTTCCAGACCCGGCGTCTAGGTCATGGGCATGCTGTCGTCGAACTTTCTGCACTTGGTCAAACAATTCCTGTCGACAGCAGTCGGGCAACACGGTAATGCGATCCTTGTCACCCTTGCCATTTCGGACGACGATATGTCCTTCGTCAAAGCACACATCCTTGACGCGCAATCGGCGACATTCCTTGTGCCGCAATCCGGCACCGTACATTACGAGAAACATCAATCGCCTGAGATCGCTGAATTCCGGCAGCAGCTTTGTGATCTCCGCCTGACTCAGCACGACAGGCAGGCGTTTAGGTTTGCTTGCACGGGAGACGTCAAGAAACGCGAGTTCCCGATTAAGAACCTGTTGATAGAGAAATAGCAAGGCTGACTTTGCCTGATCCTGCGTCGACGCAGCCACGTTCCCTTGCACCGCCAGTTCGGTCAAAAATGTTTTGATTTGAGGCTCACCAAACAACTGCAAATCTTCTGAACCGCAGTGGTGGATAAACCGGATGATCCACCCGATATAGGCGCGTTCGGTCTCGAGGGCTTTGTGTCTGAGCCGCAGTTCCTTTCTCATCTGCTGAATTATGGCAGGTTCGGACGGATCAATGATGCCGATGATTTGTTGTTCGTCCTCAATACCGGGACCACCCGGCTCGCGTTCCGCCGCAGCCAGCCGCCCGAGAATGGTCTTCATTTCCTTCAGACACGGCTCAGTACTCTGTAGCACCAACTCGCGATACGCCTCAACCGCACGGACCCCCTGCAATCGCTGCCATGCCGGTACCCCTGAATTCAACAGAGATTTTGAAAAATCGATGACCAACGCCTGAGTGACAGGCAGAAGACCGTTGGCTAAAGTCTTATCTTGAGCATAGCGAGCAAGCCACTTCGGGAACCATTTTCGATCATTTTCTCCCAAGGAAGCCTGATGCATACAATCCCGAAAAGCCGCCAAGCTCATTACACACCTTCCGAATTGACTTAAGGACCACTGGGTCACCGATCGCCGCCCGCCAACCGGCTTTTTGTACATTATCAGGGTGTGCGGAACAATACCCTTGCTATCAATCCCATGCTGTGATAAAAATCAAGTTACACCGGAATAAAAACTCTGATATGAAGTATATCAGTGTCTACAACCGGGTTAATTATTTAAGTTAGACCTCTCAAAAAAAGGAAACAACACATGATCACTCTTGAACATCTAAACACATGTCGTTTCAACATTTCTAAACTGGTTAAATCTGGTCACAAAGAATGTTCTTGTGACGAGCTTTTTGAAACTCTTGATTTTGATGATAATCTCAAACAACAATTTATTGACAAACTGGAATCTGATGGACTAATTAAACCTCTTAATGAATTGGGTCAGTTGTTACCTTACAGTATTGTTCTGCATCGGGAATAGTGACATCAATCTCCATTTCTTTCATTGTGATTACTACTTTATTTTCTCCATCAGCATCAATCAAAAATTCTACCTTTTCAACTCTTTCCAGCCTTTCACCAGTTTCTTGGTTTGTAATAAATGTATTTTTTCTGGACAGGTCTGAACTTGTTAATCTTAATTTCATTTTTATCTCTTTTCTGTATTTCTAAAATGGTCTAACAATGCGATGCAGCGAAGCACTCGATTCGCTTTTTTCTTCATTCATACTTTTTCTCCTCGTGTTCGCTGATCGCGGGCGTTATGCGAAAGAAGGAGAAACCGAGGCACACGCATGCAGTTCAGAGAACATCCCGACTTTGACAACTCAGACGCGAACGAGTGGATCGAACTTGATAACGGTACAGAACCGCTAGACGCGTGTGCTGCACCGTACGCGGACATGATTCAAGTTTATCGCGACAATCAGCAGTACATCGAGGAAAGAGCACTTACTACAATCAAACGCCATTTGGGCGAGGAAACATTGGCGACAAAACCGTATGTACTACGCAACATTGTCTTATTTGCTCCGTATTCGAATCACGGATTCCAAATTTATTTTCAATTCTACTTCCTGGAGCAAACGGAACACGCACCGGCAGAAAGTGATTACTGGTGGGCGATCATTAACTGTAGTTACGTATTCGACGAACGGTTCGGGCCTGACCGCAAGAGATTCTGGGGCGTTACAAATCTGGGATGGACCGTCGAATAGTTGTTCGCCAGAATACGCATAACAAAGCGATGGACGCGAAGTGCTCGATCGGCCGTTTTGACTCGCGTTGAGTCTCCCGCTCGCACTCGGTCATCGCCGTCGTTCTACGCATCCCCAGACCAAACGCGATCCAGGTAATCAAGGTCGCTCTCCTGTGCAAACCAACCCATGTTCATACTCTGCCAGCGGTCAAGATGCCGCTGCAACATCCACGACAAATACAGCCACCGAACGTGTCTGATTCCCCAAAGCCTTTTCATACGTTCCCCATCACTTCCTTTTCAATGTGCATCAATCGCCACGCGACCCATTCGCCATTGCGAACGCCTTGCTTCAAGCGTTGCTCCAGACCCTTTCGCGTGCGATGGTTGCTGATCCAATCTTGCCAGACGGAATGCGTCAACTCTGGCTGATAAATCAACACCATCGCCCGAGGGAGCGTAGAACAAAGCGTTGTTCCGAAGTCCTCGACGACGGTTTTTTGACTATTCATAATTTCACTCCTCGGACTCGGAAAACTTAGTCGTTATTTGCCTAAATGCGAATCCACTCAAGCACCATTCACGATGTGTTCCAAATCGACGACCGCGGTTGTGTTGTCCTGCCGGGATTGTTGCTTGACGCTGATCCGCACGTTTGCATCGGTGATCCGGTGACCTTGCGTCGTCCCGACGGAACTGAAATCCAAACATCGGTTGCTGGCATCGAGATGATTCACACGCTCGATCGCAACGCAATGCCGATTCTTCTTCCAAAGAACATTCATAAGGATGATCTGCCGATCGGAACAGAATTGACCATCACTGAATCACGCCCGCGTGATGACAATCCAGACCAGTCGCTCCTCAATGTCGGCGACATTGTTTCGGTGGTCGTCAACATTCGCAACAAAACCGCAAGGCACGGTACGATCGCATCCGCAATTTGGCACAACAAGTATCGGCTCTGGCACTACTATCTTGTCGACGCGGACGGCCATAAAATATCGAAACGGTATACGTCGTATGATCTGGTCACACCCGATCCCGAATACGGCAAATAACAATCCGATGCACCTCAGCCGCGAAATGAGGCGTTTTGAAATGGATGATCTCTCGTCGCGGCGAGGTGATCGGTACCGTTGAACTTGCCAAAACTGGAGAAGGTGCTTTTGAGACCTATTACCCATCATGGCATTAACGGTTCAGAACGTCTTTGCTAAATACCTTGATGGTTACCTTGAATCTTGCGCTTGCTCGACTGACATGCGTAGTGCGGCGCTGAGGATTCGAGCTTGCCGAACGGCAGAGTTGGGGTGGCACTCGAACACTTGCCCGTTTGGTCACTACCAAGACATCGCTTACAACTCGTGTCACCTCCGCTGTTGCCCGCAGTGCAACACCTTCCCTCGGG
>JANMGV010000168.1:0-1703 GCA_031374825.1 Pirellulaceae bacterium | reverse complement strand
GGTGTGCTCGGTTTGGTATTCGGAAGTCTGGCGATCAATTCGCGACAGATTGGGACTAGCTTGGCGAATCGATCTGGAACCAACTTTGAATAACAACGCATGGCTGCATCACGAATAATCACTTCCCCAATCAAGTCATCGGGATGATCAATGGCCATCTGATCGGCCAGTTGCCAAATGCTTTCTGGTGCATTTTGCTGATAATGACTATAGGCGAGTTCTCGTTGGCAAATGATGCGAACCTCTCGGTTAGTCAATCGCCTGCTAAAAGCAGCGACATGTTCGGTGTTGCCATTTCGCGAAGCACGTGGAATTGCCCCAAAGACCATTTGCACATGAGATTCAACCGGGCGCGAATTCAAGTATGCCAGTGCTTTGTCAATCTCACCCTTGGAAATATAAAATTCCAAGATAGCGTTGGGAACATCAAACAGCATGGGTGGATACTTCTTGCTGATCTCCGATTGCTTTTCGGGATTGAGAAACTGGTCCAAAACATTTTCAACAAAGTCCAGTCGATCATGCTTCAATGCGCTTTCGCAAATCTCTGTGATGGCCTTGTAATACCAGTCAGGAGGAAACCTGCCGTCCTCGTACTTGCCCAAAGGAATCTTGGATAGCCACTCCATAGCCTCCTCGTACTCTCCCTCCTCGGCCATCCGTTTGGCCAGCTCTGTCAGTCGACTCCAATCTTCAAATTCGATCGTCCGCTCCATCCAGCTTCGGATAGTCGCAGCATTGCGCGGCGCAACAACGGATTTCGCATTCTCTTGAGCCGACGTTGACCCACTACTCAATGCAAGACCAGCCCCGATGGACACCAAGAGCATCACGCTGACCGCAATCGCCAATGGGCCTGTGCCTCTCGTTTCAGGTGAAGCGGACACAATGCGACGGATGCGATCGAGCAGTGTCCCACCACGCGATGACATTCCCAACGTTGCCAAGGCTGAAGGGTTGCGAGATTCTTCTAACCAAAGCAACATTTTTGCGTAGCCAGCACGATCGCCAGTCATGTGGACAGCTATGTCGTCACAGCAAGCTTCGCGTTCAACACGAATCATGTGAGAGACCCACCATGCTGCTGGATGATAGAAGAACACAGTTTCTATTAGCAATTGAAACAGGTTGACCAGGTAGTCGTGGCGACGAACGTGAGCCAACTCATGCGCGATGACGGCTTCAAGTTGTTCGTTCGTCAGTCCACTGATAGCACTCGCCGGCAAAAGCACAAGTGGCTTGAGCCAGCCGATCACCGTTGGTACGTCGACGAGAGTCGATTGAGTGATTTCGATCGCTTGACGAATTCGCAAGCGTTCCGCTATCCGAACGGTTGCACTGGCGATCGGTGCGGGAACCAGCGATCGTCCATGGGATCGAAGGACTCGTGTGGCTCGCCAACTAACCAGAGGTCGGGCCGACAGCACCAACATACCGAACAACCAAGCCGCAAGAATTGCATTCATCCACTGTTCAACAATTCTCTGAGTCGTTGCCGCAATGACACTTAGCAATTTCTCCCAGGTTCGTTGACTCGCCGCATTGTTAGCGGAACGGCGCGAGTCGTCCGGTGAGACAACCGCACGTAGGTTCGACTCTCCGAGACGGACATCGCTGGTCGGTTCGACGATTTGCGAGTCTCGGAGAGACTCGCCTACGTGTTGCTCAATGTCGGTTGCCACGATTGCAGAATCTACAGCGCA
>JANMGV010000011.1:0-15260 GCA_031374825.1 Pirellulaceae bacterium | reverse complement strand
GGCCTCGGGCCCACGTTTCGCAATAGGTTTGGTGTGCTAGAAACAGGCCATCCGTGCGCGCGAAAGCGGTCAAGGGTCTCGGGCCCGAAGACCGCAAAGGTTTGGTGGGCTAAATCGCGAGCTAGCACGCCAAACCTTTGCGACGGAACGGGGCGAGCCCGATCCGTTGCTTGCGCGCTGGGCTAAAATGGGCCTTGGGCCCACGTTTCGCAATAGGTTTGGTGTGCTAGATACAGGCCATCCGTGCGCGCGAAAGCGGTCAAGGGTCTCGTGCCCGAAGACCGCAAAGGTTTGGTGGGCTAAATCGCGAGCTAGCACGCCCAACCTTTGCGACGGAACGGGGCGAGCCCGATCCGTCGCTGGCGCGATGGGCGAAACTGGGCCTCGGGGCCACGTTTCGCAATAGGTTTGGTGTGCTAGAATGGCGCGCTTGGGGGGCGAAACTGGGCCTCGGGCCCACGTTTCGCAATAGGTTTGGTGTGCTAGAAACAGGCCATCCGTGCGCGCGAAAGCGGTCAAGGGTCTCGGGCCCGAAGACCGCAAAGGTTTGGTGGGCTAAATCGCCACCTAGCACGCCAAACCTTTGCGACGGAACGGGGCAAGCCCGATCCGTCGCTGGCGCGCTTGGGAGGCGAAACTAGGCCTCGCGTCCAATTCTGGTTTTCGCACCAACTAGCAAGAAGGACTGTCAATTTCAACGCTTGAAAGCTTCTCACGCTGGGTATCAACGCTTGCGACTCAAAGAGAAGCGTGCGTACCATCGACGGACCGCGCGTGAATTTTTTCGGATAAGTCCAGAATAGTAGTCCCAATTTCGCCACAGCGGTTTGGAATGCAGTGCTGGTGCGACCCAGGACTTGTGCTGGATGCGTTCTGACATACAAGCCGGATGCGTTCCATTGAATCGTTGGCATCGCGATAGATTGAAAACGAAATCGCCGACCAGCGGTTCGTTGCCAGGTTCAATGGTTCCGTCATTGTAGAGGCTTTCAAAATAGCAAGTCTTCATCGCCAGCGTGTCGGGCGGTCGAACATAGCCATAGTGATACACAGACGCACCACTACTTTTTATTCGCAAAGAGCTGTTTGGTTTGTCAAACCCGCATGCATCGCCAACCGACTCTATTCCGCGGCCGTTTCGGATAATGCGAACTTGCCGCCGATATGGCAATGGATCGATTATCGAATAGTCGCAACAAAAGTGTCGGTAGCGAAAACTCAATCCATCCACGTGCTGTGACTTGAAATTTTTACGCATGGCCTGATGAATACGTTCCGCATCTTTTTCGTGAAGCACTTCGTCTGCTTGAAGATAAAAACACCATTCTCCCTGGCAAGCTTGCAAGGCTAAATTTGTTTGCTGGGCCAAAACTGCCCCACCTTTTCTCCGATTGGGGTCCCATACCGTTTCCAATATTCGAATTTTCGGCGACGCGATTGCGCTTATCGCGTCGAGGGTTCCGTCACAACTGTCGCCTACCGCAATGACCAATTCGTCGACTAACGGCAACAACGATCGGATGCTTTCGCGAAATGGATAATCGTATCGAATAGCATTACGAACGATCGTGAATCCTGAAACCGTATACATCCATGTTCTCAATTCAAGGACTAAAAGGGCTCAGTCTAGGTTTGGATTTTTCGTGAGCGGAACGTACGCAATTCGTGCTGCGACAAAGCAAAGGCAGTGGTCTCGCGCAATATCGCATAGGGAATGCAACCTTCGATTGCGCAGAGTCGATTTCATAATCACAAACTTGATCGCCAACCCCGAAAAACCAATGTTTTCTGCTAAAAAAACCACGAAAAGGACTTGGCAGGATATCTTCTGGCTCATGTGATTGCAATCGGAAACCATTTGACGCAAAATGGTAGCGTCCTTCCGGTTTGTGGGAAGTTTCCCAAAGTTTTATCAATTGAGGTGCACCATGAGTCGTATTGCCTTGTACTGCGTTTCCTGTCTTTTGTTAATTTCGCTTGCAACGGATTGTTTTGCTGGCGATCGATGCCGATTGTTTCGCCGAGCAAGTAACGGTTGCTGTTCGGCTCCTTCAGCAAGCACATGTCAATCAGAAAGTTTTACGAGTTCGTGTCAACCGAAAGCAACTTGTCAGGACATTCTCGATGCTTGCCTAAAGAATTGCAATCCGAACGACGATGCTTGTTTGCTTCGATGTGTCCGTGAGTACATACCTTGCCGGGAAGCGGAAGCTGGATCGCAACCTGTTCCGGTCGCTGAATGCCCGCAAGCTCCGCCTTGCTGCTGCCAACGCGTTCAAGCGCCAGTCTGCGTGCCGTATTTGCCGCCATGTCGACCGTATGCAACTTGCGACGAAATTCGGGATCAATGTCTCGCCGACTGTGCAAATGCGCCTTTTCCGCTCATTTGCAGATCTCGATGCCACGCCGCTCGTTTGTTATGCGTTGATCCCGAATTTTGAAAATATGACCGAAACCAATTAACCAGCACCCGGCATCAATTGGTGTCGGGTCTGGCTACCAGGAAAGTGTTGATCGTCGAGCGGTTG
This sequence comes from Pirellulaceae bacterium, assembly GCA_031374825.1. Lineage (GTDB taxonomy): Bacteria > Planctomycetota > Planctomycetia > Pirellulales > Pirellulaceae > JANMGV01. The sequence goes on along the minus strand of JANMGV010000011.1, from coordinate 12,732 downwards.
CCTGGAATGGATTCAAAACTCCAAATCCCCTGCGCTGCATTGAGCACATTGACCGGTCGCGAAGTTGGGCCGATGGTCATCAACCCAAGGTTTTCGTCCGTTAAAAAAATCCCAAGTCGATTCGGCAACATACCTCGCACGGGACGATAAAAATTATTCTTCTTACCCACGAGCTTTGTTTCAAGCGTGGTTGCCGATTCCCAAGGCCGACCCGACGATTGCCCACCTGCCAAACAGTAGGCATACTCTGCTGGCTCTAGCATTCGATATCCGCTCGCATCGGGGACGCGATCAAACATAGCAAACGGAGCCGAATCCGTCTCGGTAATATTGAAAACTCCCATTTTGGAAAACTTGTAGCATTCGGTAAAACCTTCCTTTCGGCTTAGCCAATTGCAAAATTCAACAGCTTCGCCAACCTCGAACCCCGTAACTGGAATCTCGGGATTATCAAGATTAGGATCATCGTTTTTCTTTCTGATTGATCTTTCTCCCAACGCAGTTCCATCGCTGTACGATTTCACCTCAGCCAAGAACTCTGAGTAAAGCTTGACAGTGATTGGCGTCTGGGAAATCCAAATTGGCTTTTCGATTGCAGCCAGAATCGAGTTACTAACGGCTTTGTTGTTTGCCTCGTAATTTTTTGAATCTGGCTTCATTCGCACCAGTGTTAGTCCGTGCGACGATATCTGCCAATCGCTGCCTGCGGGCGGCTTGGCGGTAATGGGCTTATCGAGTTGGTGTCGCGTAACAAGCCACTGTGCGACGCTTACCAAGATGGGTTCTGTCGACGTCAATGCCGCATCCAGTGGAGCAGAAATGTCGAGTTGCTTGACCGAATCCGATGGGAAGCTCCCGATAACTGAAAACGCGAAATAGCGGGCAATTGCATCGTTTCCATCTCCAAGCAAAGGTATCCAATCCTTGGGCTCACCACGCCAAACGATCGCCTCCGGAATGACCTCTTGAAGTCCATTTTTTGCATCGCAGGATTTGATGAGATTGTTGAGCGGAGCCTTATTTCCCAAGTGTGCCGAAAGTACAGCGGCGCGTAGAGCTTTGCGAACATTTGTCTCATCCGCTGCTATGCGTTCCAGTTCGCTTTTAGCCGACGAAGTCTTCTGTAATACGGAAAGAATATTCTCAAACAATTCCGGTTCAACGTTATCGATGCCGTCAAGTAAAGCAAGCGATTTGGACTCTTCAATAGTCGCTGCCAGCAATCGGGCACGCATCTTGACGGAATCTTGGATCGAATCTGTCCAATTCGGTAGCTTGGACGATAAAGTTCGCGGATCGTTTGTCAGCTCCTTAATGAGTCTCGGTACTTGATCAACCGGTCCGTGGAAAAATAAATCAAGCTTCGCGGCAATTCGCGATTCATCCGCCGCAACGGCTTTTCGGTTTTGCTCGAACGCAAGCACGGCAAGCGCCGCGGCAAGCAGTAAAGTTACGGCGACGACGGATGCGCGACCCGCGTGAAATCGACGTGCCGCATGGAGAAACTTTTTCTGCTGATCCGACAAAGCATGTTCGCTTACGCTGACATGCATAGCGAGAAACTCGGACGTTGTCGGCAAGAATCGCGGATGGGGACGTCGACTCCAAAGATCACTCAACTCGTTCAATCTTGCAACAGCTCGCCCCCGCCAAGTACTCTTGCGAATAGGTTCAATCCACTGCCGTAATGGTACGATCAAGAAATCGTGAGCCAGTTGGTAACGCAATTCGGCATCCGAATTCGAATCCCCATCGGACTCCGCTCGAACAACAGAAATAAATCGAAGCTCATCAGTCAATATCCTCAGAGTTTCACCAAGTAACTTGACGCCGCCTTCCGACCCTAACAATTTGCTAAAATCATCGACCGAGCAGCTTTTCGTGCGCACTTGATTGCTAACCGACGGTAACAGTGCCTCAAGAATAACGACTGCTGCCGACAAGCACCGACGATAACTTGGAGGAGAATGACGGGATTCAAAGAGCTCACGAAAATATCGCATACAGGCACCGTGCACACCCCCGCATTCTTGAAGTAATTCTGGTGTCCATTTTTGCAATCGCATCATGTTGGCAAACATGGTTAAGTGCACGCAGATGACGCGATCGTCCTGCGAAAGTTGTTGAACGGCTTCGGTGACAAAAGACTTTTCTTCCGCCGTCAGTGCCTCAGGTTGCATCGGCAAAGCGCCGTATGCACGGCCTACGGACACAAGGATGCGTTCGGCTAATCGTCGATCGAGCAACTCAACCGATGCAATGTTAAACGATTCGACCAAGGGGATATCCAACCAATGCATTAGCTCGGTGACGCCCATCCAAAAATCATCGCGTACAACGATCAGCGCCTGGACATGTTCACCATCGCATTGCCGAAGAGCGTCCGCTAAATCGCGGCGCTCGTCGAGCGTCGCGGCGTGCGACCATGACTCGAACTGATCAAGGACGATAAGGATTTTTCGAAAGCCACAACTAGCGCTTTCGTCCTGTCTGAGCTGTCCTAGCAAGTACGAAAGCCGTTGCTTTTTCGCTGGTAGTGAACATCGTTTGGCGACGGATGCGATGATTCTCGCGATCAAATCACCGGGGCGACACTCGATGTGCACCACAGCTATATCCGGATCCAACCTCGGGCATATACCTGCTCGAACCAGCGAGCTCTTGCCACTTCCACTTGGACCATACAAGACGCCAACGGGTGCCGTCTTTGACGGATCGTCGGATTCAATAAATGATTTCCAAAACCGCACGCTGTCAGGAATTCCAAATCGATCGCGCGGACCAGGCACTAATTGTAAATAAAACTCTGCGTCGTCTTCGTCGAAAGCCCGGAATCCCTTGGGGACTATTTCCGGCAATTGTGAGGATGGATGCGTCGATGGAGTCGCAACGTTTTGCCCTTGTGCTTTCGTCGCACCAATGTTGGATTGATCAGAAACAGAGGACACTTGCATTTCAGGGCAAGCGGATAACTCTTCAAAGAGTTCCCTCGCGCTGGAAAACCGCTCGGAGCTTTTTTTGCGCAAACAACGGGTGATCACTGATTCCAAAGGAGGACTTATATCGGGTGACAATAAACGCGGTGCAGCCGGTTCATCGTGCAATGTACGATAGAGAACTTCCTTCTTGGACGAGGCCGTGAAAGGCATAACGCCTACAAAGATTTCGTAAAGAATGACTCCCAAAGCCCAAATATCCGTCCTGCGATCAATGCGATGCGATTCCCCTCTTGCTTGTTCCGGTGCCATGTAACCAGGCGTCCCATTTATTCCGTCAGCGCTAAAGTCGACAGTCGACACCGCCAATCCAAAATCGGATAAGTAGATTCGAAGATCGACATCCATCAACAAGTTACTAGGCTTAATATCGCGATGGATTACGCCACGACAGTGGGCATGATCCAATGCCAAGCAAACTTGTTGGAAGACATTTCGGACAATGTTATTTGTGGGCTTGCGATGTCTCCGGAAATCAGCAAATGTCTGGCCATTCACATACTGCATGATGACTAGCAAGCCGTCGGTTGGATCGTCCAGAAGGTCGTAGATGGAGACGATCGTTGGATGATCCATCGCCGCGATTCGCTTCGCTTCCTGCCGTAATATCTCAGTATGTTTGCTCTTCACTTCGCGATGACGCTTGATTGCCACTTCGCGATCTAGTTCAAGATCGCGGGCAAGGTACACATTGCCAAAGCCACCGCGACCAATTCGTCGGACGACTCGGTACCTCTTGGCAATGAGGTGACCCGGTTGAAAGTCGTTCGAAGAAGAAGGCGATTCAGTGTTTTTTCCTACCGCCGACAGAAGCTCGGTGATCGATGAAGAAGAAATCGATTCTTGTTTGGATGTATCCATCTGCGACCCCTTAACATCACTCATAATCAGTATTTCAATCGAAGTCGATTATATGATGATTGAAGCGCATTTTACAAGAAAGCATCAATTTCTGTCTTTAATTAGCCGATTCATCGCTCCGCCAAACGCTTGTTGAATTGAGTCACGGGCGATATGACGGCCTCCGACTACGATTTTTTTGCCTAATCTCCAAACGCAATCCACGGCCCTGTTTCCAGCGGAAAAAATCCAACCATCCATAACGCTGGGGATCGATTGTAGAGTTGGATGAGACTCGTCCAGAGAAACAAAATCTGCGGCAGCGTTAATTTGAAACCCTGATTTCGTCTTCCCCAAAGCTCGCGTTCCACCCAGTGTAGCCGTCTGAAATATCGTTTCACCCGTCGATCGGCCGCTAATAGACAAGACGTTGCGTTTTCGATCGCGCAGCCTTTGCGAATACTCCAATTGCTTCAACTCCGCCGCGACGCTCAACTCAATATTGGAATCACTTCCGAGTGCAATATGACCGCCGGAAGCCAAAAAATCGGCAGCCGAAAAGATTCCGTCACCCAAATTCGCTTCAGTGATTGGGCAAACACAGATAGCCGCGCCACATCGCGTTATAGCCTGTAATTCGACTTCTGTAGCATGAGTAGCATGGATCAAGCACCAGTCGGAATTCACTTGAAAGTTGTCAAGAAGCCACTCTATGGGGCGTCGCCCGTAGTGTTCGATGCAAACGGCAACCTCGCGTTCTTGTTCCGCGACATGCATATGAATGGGCATGCCCGTAAAGTGGCTTACCAGTTGATGCAACTCGTCTTTTGTGACTGCACGGAGGCTATGCGGGGCGATACCTACATTGTGATCGCCTGCCACTCGACCCTTGTTTGCCAAGCTCGACAACAACTGAACATGTTCGACAATTTTGTAAAACTGATCCAAATTACAAACAAAGCGACGTTGACCGTACGTCGGGGGCTCACCCCCGAAGTCGCTGTGCGCATAAAAACTAGGTAGCATGGTCAAGCCGATGCCTGCCAGGTCGGCTGCTGCAAAGATACTGCATGCCATCTCGCCAATTTCAGAATAAGGCTGACCGTTGATGTCGTGATGAAGGTAATGAAACTCTCCGACACGAGTAAACCCTGCCTCCAGCATTTCAAGATAGCATTGAGCTGCGATTGCACGGACGTCGTCGGGCGTTAACCTATCCAAAAAATGATACATGCAGTCGCGCCACGTCCAAAAGCTATCTTCCTTTGAGCCTCGAACTTCCGTCCATCCCGCCATCCCGCGTTGGAAAGCGTGGCTGTGGGCGTTGCACATTCCGGGCAACCCGATCGCATGGCGTTCGTCTCCAGGCATCGCCTGGACATGCAATGCAAGATTGCAAATTAGCCCGTTGGAAACTTCGACGCGGACACCCGATTCCCAACGTCCATCCACCCAAGCGCGATCAAAGTGTAGACTTTGCAAACGAATGTTCCTTCTTCGTAAGTTCTCTTCACAGACCAAAGTGAAGTATGCGATTTGTTAGAATTGGGTTAAAACACTGACTAGGGAACAAGATACTCTTTTCTAGCACGTTCGAATTGATACGAGCTATAACAATCGCCATGATAATCTGGAAAAACGCTCGACTTGCTACGATGGCAACAAGTGCCAAGGGACTCGGCGTGATCGAATGCGGTTTTATTGTGAGCCACCGGAACACGATTTCGGAGGTTGGTGAAATGCGCGAGTGGCGTCACGATCTTGAAAGTAACGAAAACGAAATCATCGATTGCCAAGGTCGTTTGATTACACCTGGGTTGATCGATTGCCACACGCATATTGCTTGGGCGGGAAGTCGCGCGAATGAGTTCCAGCAGAGGCTAGCTGGAAAAAGCTATGCGGAGATCGCTCAAGCCGGCGGCGGAATTGAGTCTACCGTGCGATCGATTCACGAAAGCTCTGTCGACGAAATCGTCGCGCAGTCGGCACCTCGCTTGGAGAGTTTAGTTAATGAAGGTGTGACCACTGTTGAAATCAAATCAGGTTACGGTCAAGAACTTGTCCATGAAATGAAACAGCTCCAATCCGCCAGACTCCTTGGTTCCAAATGTTCGGTGACAGCCATTCCGACCTATTTGGCCTTGCATTCCGTGCCGGTCGAGTACAAGTCAAATCGTCAAGCTTTCGTAGACCAAGTCTGCAATGAGTTTTTGCCGGAAGTTGCGCGACAAAAACTGTGCGTTGCGGTCGATGCATTCTGCGAAGGAATCGCATTTAGCCTTCTCGAAGTGGAACAATTGTTTCGCGCGGCAACGAACCTAGGTCTCCGAGTAAAACTGCATGCGGATCAGTTATCGAATTCGCACTCTGCCGCACTTGCCGCACGTTGGAACGCGCTATCGGCAGACCACCTTGAATACACAGATAGCAACGGAGCGATTGCAATGGCCAAATCCGGCACGGTGGCAGTTTTGTTGCCTGGCGCGTACTATTGCCTTCGTGAAACGCAGTTGCCGCCAATCGAAAGCTTTCGTGAGCACGGTGTTCCGATGGCGGTTGCCACGGACTGCAATCCGGGTACTTCGCCGTTGACATCTTTGTTACTGGCGATGAACTTGGCCGCAACACTTTTTAGGCTGACCGTAGACGAGTGTTTGTTGGGTGTAACTCGCCATGCCGCTCGCGCTTTGGGGATGTTGGATCGGATCGGCACGATCGAGGCCGGTAAAGATTGTGATTTGGCGATTTGGAATGTTTCGGACCCAAGTGAATTGGTCTATCGCATCGGTTTCAACTCACTCCATCAACGGATTTGGAGAGGGCAATGCACTCATCAACGTTAATGCCGGGCTCCGTGTCGCTTAGAGAATGGCAAGCGATCTATCAAGGCGATGGCTTGGCCATTTCGAAATCCAGTCGCCCTCGCGTCGAACAGTCGGCCAATTATGTACAACGGATAATTGACAACGGTCAGCCGGTTTATGGAATCAATACGGGATTCGGTAAACTTGCATCAATTCAGATCGATCGAGCGGATATCGAACAGCTTCAAAGAAACATTGTGCTCTCCCATGCGGCTGGGGTCGGACCGCCGACGCCAATCGCGATCGTCCGATTGATGATGGCATTGAAAGTTGCAAGTTTAGCTCAGGGGGCTTCCGGCGTTCGATGGGAATTGATCGAAATGCTCCAAGCGATGCTCGATGGCAATATAATTCCAGTCGTTCCCCAGCAAGGTTCCGTTGGAGCGTCCGGCGACTTGGCTCCCTTGGCGCACATGACTGCAGTATTGTTAGGTGTTGGGCAAGCATTCGTTGATGGAAAATTACTGCCTGCCAATGAAGCGTTGAGATCGCGGAATTTGAATCCAATCCAGCTTGCCGCCAAGGAAGGTCTTGCTCTTCTCAACGGTACTCAGTTTTCGACAGCGTATGCCCTTGCGGCACTCTTTCGAGCAGAGCGTGCCTTCCAAATTGCACTGATCACAGGAGCCTTATCGACGGATGCCGCTCGCGGCTCCGATGCACCATTCGATCGCAGAATTCATGCACTTCGTCCTCACGCAGGACAAATTGCTTGTGCAGAAGCGCTGGCTGCGTTGATGCATGGCAGCCAAATTCGGGCTTCGCATTTGCAAGGTGACCATCGAGTTCAGGATCCTTATTGTTTACGATGCCAGCCTCAAGTGATGGGGGCCGTCTATGATCAACTGTGAAACGCGGCGCGTGTTCTTGAGATCGAGGCCAATAGTGTTTCCGATAACCCGTTGGTGCTGGCTGATGGTTCCGTGATTTCAGGGGGCAATTTTCACGCAGAGCCAGTCGCCTTTGCTAGTGATAACATGGCTATTGCGATTTGCGAAATGGGATCGCTTGCAGAACGACGAATTGCGATGTTGGTCGACCCAGCCCTGTCCTGTTTGCCCGCTTTCTTAACGCCAAAACCTGGTCTCAATTCTGGATTCATGTTGGCCCAAGTCACTGCTGCGGCATTGGTGTCGGAGAATAAGCAGCAAGCTTTCCCGGCCAGCGTTGATTCCATACCGACCTCGGCGAATCAGGAAGACCATGTTTCGATGGCCGCACACGCAGCGCGGCGATTGCTACCGATGATTGCAAATGTTGAAAACGTCCTTGCAATCGAGTTGCTTGCTGCATCGCAAGGTTGCGATTTCCATGCACCTCTCCGATCTAGCGTGTCCTTGGAATCTGTACGCGAAAGTATCCGAAAGATCGTTCCGCATCTTAGTGATGATCGGTATTTTTATGAAGACATTCAGCAGTCTCTGGCTCTGGTCCTTTCTGATGAATTGCTGTCCTCGATTAAGCCCATCGAGATGCCAAGTCTTCTCGTTTCGTAACCTGTGATTTCGATATTCACTTTAGACAAGTCATTTTCATGAACGATTCAATCCTAGCGGCGTCCAATCGAAGTTCATCACGAGTCGTTCGCGCTAGGCGGGGGGGCGAACTGGAATGTAAAAGTTGGCTGACCGAAGCAGCTCTTCGGATGCTCTGCAACAATCTCGACCCGGACGTTGCGGAAAAGCCTAGCGAACTTGTCGTTTACGGTGGCATCGGTCGCGCGGCACGCAGTTGGGAATGCTTTGATCGAATCGTTGCAACCTTGAAACGGCTCGAAGCGGATGAGACGCTTCTAATTCAGTCGGGCAAGCCGGTGGGCGTGTTTCGAACGCATATCGATGCTCCGAGGGTGCTGATTGCCAATTCTAATTTGGTTCCGCACTGGGCTACGTGGGAGCACTTTAATAAGCTGGATCGAGCTGGATTGATGATGTATGGCCAAATGACGGCGGGATCTTGGATATACATCGGTTCGCAAGGCATCGTGCAAGGGACATACGAGACATTTGTCGAAGCGGGACGCCAACACTACGAGGGCAATTTACAAGGACGTTGGATTTTGACAGCGGGCTTGGGTGGCATGGGAGGAGCGCAGCCGCTTGCAGCGAGTATGGCCGGAGCATCGTGTTTGGCGGTCGAGTGTCGACAATCGAGAATTGATATGCGATTGCGTACCGGTTACGTCGACTGTCAAGCTCGCGATATCAACGAGGCTCTTTCTTTACTCGAACAGTCCGCAATCGAAAGCAAACCCATTTCACTAGCGTTGCTTGGCAATGCATGTGAAGTTTACCCGGAGCTCGTTCGCAGAAACGTGCGGCCGGATCTAGTCACCGATCAAACTTCGGCACATGACGTGCTTCATGGCTATCTACCTGCGGGCTGGTCGGTCGAAAAGTGGGAAAAAATGCAGCTTGACGATCCCGGCCAAGTCGAACAAGCTGCTCGCAGCTCGATTGCAACTCAAGTTCGAGCAATGCTTGAATTCCACGACCGTGGCGTCCCGACCGTCGACTACGGCAACAACATTCGCCAAGTTGCAAAGGACTTTGGCGTTACGAACGCGTTTGATTTCCAGGGCTTTGTTCCAGCTTATATTCGCCCATTATTCTGCCGAGGAGTTGGACCGTTTCGTTGGGTAGCATTGTCGGGTGATCCTCAAGACATCGCAAAGACGGATGCCAAGGTCAAAGAATTATTGCCAAAGGATGCTCATTTGCACTGTTGGCTTGATATGGCGTCAGAGCGTATCAAGTTTCAAGGCTTACCGGCTCGCATTTGCTGGGTAGGGTTGGGTGATCGCCATCGGTTAGGGCTGGCCTTTAATGAAATGGTCGCTACCGGGGAATTGAGAGCACCTATTGTTATCGGACGCGATCATCTCGATTCCGGTAGCGTTGCAAGCCCTAATCGCGAGACAGAGGCCATGCTCGATGGCTCCGACGCTGTTTCCGACTGGCCGCTGCTGAATGCATTACTCAATTGTGCAAGCGGCGCGACTTGGGTGTCCATTCACCATGGCGGCGGAGTTGGTATGGGATTTTCCCAGCATGCTGGAGTCGTGATCGTGTGTGATGGTACGAAGCAAGCCGCCGAAAGGATCGAACGCGTACTTTGGAATGACCCAGCCACCGGCGTCATGCGTCACGCCGACGCTGGTTATGAAATTGCAATCGAATGTGCCAAGGCAAAATCTCTTGATTTACCTTGCATTGATTGATTGAGTCACCCAGCGAATCAGTCCAAACTGAATTCAGGGTCGAAGGTGAATAGAGTTAGGGCCGAAGCCAGTTTGATTTGAATAACCTGTCTCGGCGTCATTCGCTGCTAGGCTTTTCGCAACGAGTCGACGATATTCAATCGCACTGCCTGTATTGCAGGCATGAGCCCGCCCACGATTCCCATTACAAGTGCCATGAGCACGCCATTCGCAAGGACTCGCGGTCCGAATCGAAAAGCAAAGGTGATTTCGCTAAAGGTCGCCCAATTCGCCGTTCCGGTTGAAAGACCATTAAACGGCAAAGTAGCGAGACACCCCAGCAATCCCCCTGCCAAACAAAGGATGACCGACTCAATCAAAAAAGAAAACAAAATCGAATGGCTTGGGAAACCGAGAGCCCTGAGGGTCCCGATCTCTCGAGCGCGACTGGAAACCGCTGCGTACATTGTGTTCGCCGCTGCGAACATGGCTCCGATAGTTAGGAACGCCGCAATTACGTAACCGACATATTTGATGGCCAGTGATGCCGACATTTGGTCGATATAAAATTTCTCTTCATCCACTGCCTTTAAATTAAACTGTTCGTCCTTGTTGACAAGATCGACCAAAGCCGCCTTAGTTACTTCATCGCGTGCTCGAAGATTGACGGAAGAGACGGCGGCTGGTTGGCGACGCGCGGTCGTTAAATCCTTAATGTCCATCCAAACTTCTGATTCCGCTGCACTACCGTCCGCTTCGAAATAGCCCACGACTGTGAAATCGATCTTGTTTATCTCAAGTTTTTCGCCCATGGCAAGATTTTCAAAGCGTTCTGCCATCCGTTTGCTCGTTATCGCTTCGTTCACACCAGGTTTTAGGTCGCGACCTTCCGTGATCCTAAATTTTGGACGTAGCTCCCTGCCAACCACATCGAGCCCTCGAATGATCAAATTCGTTGTGCCGCCATTATTCCGTCGCGGCTTTGTGAGAATGGTTACGAATTCAATCGAACACAATGGACTTCCGCTCGCATCAGCGGCGATCCCAGGCAGATTCGCAATTTTTCTTGCGGTCTCTTGATCAATCCCACTGGATGTTTCGTTATCCGAGCCTTTTCTCAATACGATTAAATCCAGTTTGTCGCCACCGATTCGCAACGCATGTTCAAGACCATCGGTTAAGCCAAAAGTAAGGACGGTCGCCCAGACGACTAACCCGGTTCCGAGCACCGTCATTAGAGTTGTGACCCAGCGAACGCGAAGGTTGCGAATATTGTATTTGATAGGAATCATGTTCGATCCAAGATGGACAAAGTTAATAGCCCTAGAATTAGATTGACTCAAATCACCCTTCGTAGCCCATCGACAACGGACAATTGGGCAGCGCGAATGGCAGGGAAAATACCGCTGGCCAATCCGATACCAATTGCGACGGCGACCATAACACCCAACCACGGTCCGATCATCTCGCGTACCGACAGAGGAAAGAACTGCGCGCTGAGAGAATGCAGTCCTTCGAGGCACAAGCAACCCATGCCAATCCCAAGCAATCCGCCGACGACCGCAACTGCGCAGGCTTCGCCTAAAACCATCCACAAGACGCGACTTCGAGTAAACCCAATGGCTTTAAGGACTGCGATTTCGGTTGTCCTCTCGCGCATGGACATCGCCATGGCGTTTGCTCCTACCAAAGTTAACGAGAACACGACCGCTAAACCAATATTGCGGATATATTCTTGGATATTCCCCAACATGTCGGTGAACATCTGAGCGAATGCTGACTCTGTTTGCGTTCTCGTCGGATTCTCAGAGCTTGAGAATTGATCATCTATTCGTTTTGACAATTCAGCCATCACGTCACCGCTGGTTGCCTTGGCGAATATTGTTCCAGCATTACCAGAAGCTCTGCTTGTCGAAGTCTTTTTCAATTCTTCGTCGAGGTAATACCAGTTGAACCAAAGCGAGTCGGTATAGAGCGGTGCATCAAAAACACCTACCAACTCCAAATCCATGTTGACCGGATAAAATGTGCCCTTCAGTCGTATTCGCTCGCCAATCTTCCAACCGCGTTTGTCTGCCAGTTTGCGATCGACCACGCAGCCATTGCGAGATTTCTTGAAGGCTTCCAGCTGAGCTGGATCAATCTTGTATTCGTCCCAAACGCTAAAAACCTGCGAAGGGTCTGTAGCAAATTGAGCAAATGGCATCTTCTCTTCGCCCATATCGCCACCAAACCAGGAATAAGGAACGGCTGCTGCAACGCATTCCATACCCCTGACTTTTTCCACGTAGGCGATGGGAATGAGTCCCGAAAAGCCTTGAATGTTCATGACAACGATTCGATTGAACTTGGCCGAGTCCTTACTCCAAGCGGTCTGCATGGCCATGTAACCATTCAAGACGGTCAGCAAGGCCAGGCAAAAGCCAACTGATAGTATGGTCAGTAGCGATCGCAATTTATTCCGAGTGATGTTGCGCCAGATGTACTTAAGGATATTCATGTTAGACACTCCACAACGATTTAAGATCGTACGATAGTCCGCAGTTCATTTACGCCCGCACTTGAAACTTGCTTGCCTGGTCTACTTCGCCAACTAACAAACCTTTGTCTAAATGCAGTAGTCGCTTGGCGCGGTTTGCTGCATGTGGATCGTGCGTGACCATGATAATCGTCTTGCCGAACTCAGAATTCAGCCTAGCTAGTGTCTGTTCGTTTTCGCCGAAGTCGTTATGCGGCAAAGTGTTGTTGCAAAACCTTCGCTTGAAGATTTCGGTATTGATTTACATCCTTCTGATATGTATGTCGGAACACTTTTCGTGTGGTTTGATCGACC
>JANMGV010000021.1:0-2131 GCA_031374825.1 Pirellulaceae bacterium | reverse complement strand
TTCCTTGGTATGAATCGATTTTTTCATCGGACCGTTGCCTTTCTTAGTGTCCGATGTTAGATTCTTTCTTTGCATAGTCAGACTTTGACTATGCAAACATGGCATATTCGTTTCCAGGTACCATTTTGAAAGGAGAAAAGCATGGCAAACGGTAGCGGTCATGATAGTAAGCCTCCCAAGTCCCAACCCAAGGGACAGGGGAAAGCTTCCTCGACCACCAAATCCGGCAGCAAAAAGAAATAGCTGGCGGATAGGATCAATTCGAAGACTTTGGCGGCTCGACGTATTTGAGGCGTCGGGCCGCTTCTCTTTGTCACCGTTGAATTACTGCAAAGCCATCGAATGTTCGGCGACAATTAGATTTCCGCTCCGGAATTCTAATCGACACTATACAGTCACAGCCGATGTTCGTTCAACGTCTCGTTAAACGGCAAACCTGGATTCCGCTCAAGTCGCCATAGTCGATTTTCGGGATCTTGCATTCGATTATTCGATCAACCCAAATTCATAGAAGTCCGCATTGAATTTCCAGCCGGCCGATCCGTCGCCGGTCCTCCTTCAATTGGTCCTTGAGCATTTCAATTTCATCGCGACCAGCAGTTTTCAAATCGTGACGGATAATTTCGATGGCGAGATCGAAATGCTTTTTCAACTCATCCTTCCATCGTTCATTGGCATCATATAACTTGCCAAGTTCGCCCATTATAGCGGTGATATCATCCTTTGTTGCCGATGATTTGCCGTTGCTTCCTGGAGGTGCCATGTGCGCAGAGTAGGATGCCTGCGACTTCGAGTCAATGAGATTCAAATTGAGCAACAGGCCGAACACAAACTCTAAACGCGGCTTTTATATCATCCAGTTTTTTCGCTTGACTCAAATCAACCTCTACCGCCTTGCACATGCCTTCATGCGCTACGGTGGGACGGCATCAGCGCTGTGTTGATGCAAGTGTTCCTTTACTTAACGGAGGTTAGAATGAATCAGTTGATATTACACCGTGGAGCTCGTCCTGTTGAAAGGGTCGAATTGGATCATGTCGAAGCACCTCGACCTACCGACACATGGTTTCCTCTTCGGCACAGCCAAGTGCTGTCTACCGTAGAGGAAACGCTCGGTAACGCGGGGTTCTCCATCGCTCGATCGACTCTTGCCCTTTCTCAAGACAATGCTCGGTTCTTCGGAACTCTCGATCTTTCGACACCCATCGTCGAAGGTGTAACCATGTCCGTTGGAGTGCGCAATTCCATCGACAAAACTTTTCCGATTGGGCTGTGTGCAGGGAACCGTGTGTTTGTTTGCGACAATCTCGCCTTTAGCGCCGAGATTTACGTCACAAAGAAGCACACGCGTTTCGGTCAGATGCGATTTCACGAAGGGATCGCGAATGCTGTTTCGTCATTGCAGCAGTACCAACAAGTCGAAGCAAACCGAATCACAGCGTACCGCGAGCGGATCGTTGGTGAAACGGAGGCGGCCGCTTGTATGTTGCATGCATTCGAGCAGGGAATAGTCACGACAAGGTCGCTGCCACTCGTCATCGATGAATGGCGGAAGCCTGTTCTCGACGAATTTCAACCGCGCACGGTTTGGTCGCTCTTCAATGCGTTTACGAGCGCTTTGAAGGATCGACAATCCAATCCGTCGCACTTCGCGTCCCTGACTATGCGCGTCTATCGGCTGCTTGATCGATCAGCGGAACTGTCACTTTCCACATAGTAGTTGCAATGCGCCTCCAGATTTAGGTGAAGGAACACGCCCCCTGCCGTCAAGCAGGGGTTTTTTGTGATTCGATCCAACCAGCCAGATGACCCTATCGGTATGTCCCAAAATGCTTTTGTATTGCCTTATCCACTTCAAATATGCGCTGGGCCGAATAAGATTCTATGCACATCACGAAATTGAAATCGAATGAATTAGAATAATTGTGGAGGATTGAAGAATTTTAACTGCATTACTCCCGGTTGAATTCGCATCGGTTTGGGTGACCGGTGCGAGTTCGGACTCCATTTATCACGATTCTGATGCCGAATTTGAACTGCTTTGAATTGCATTATCCGGCGATATTCGCTTGCTCTTCAATTGTGCAGCTATCAGCTAGCAACGGCCACTTCGTGTCGCGCTTCGCACGTT
>JANMGV010000249.1:0-22066 GCA_031374825.1 Pirellulaceae bacterium | reverse complement strand
CGCGGAACTGCCGGTAATGTTCTCGAAAGTGTTCCCGGCGCCAAGCGTGAGCATGAGATTGGAATTCACAGTCTGCGACGCGGCATTCGAGAGATTAACGGTGACGCTGGAACCCGTCGTCAACGAAAAATCAAGCGTGTCGATCCCCCCGCCGCTTTCATCGAGCGTGTCGCTGCCCAAGGCCGAGTCGGTGTCAAACACGTACGTGTCATTGCCAGGCCCGCCCTTCAGCAAGTTGTCCAGGAAGTTGCTCTTAATCGTATCGTTTTGTGGAGTGCCGATGACATTTTCGAATGTAATGACAGGACTGAAAAAAATCGTCAAATTTCCGTTGACACTTTGAGACAGAGGGTTCGCCAAACTGACGTTCACTCCCAAAGTAGTTGTTGGGGAGAAATCCAGGGTGTCGATGCCCCCACCGCTCTCATCGAGCGTATCGCTCGCCAATAGCGAGTCGGTGTCAAACATGTAGGTGTCGTTGTCGGCCCCGCCTGTAAGCAAATCGTTACCACCCTTGCCCGTGAGCGTGTCGGCACCCGGACCGCTCGCGATGGAGTTCGCCAAGGCATTGCCGGCCAGCGTATCGTTCTGAGAACCGCCGGTGATGTTCTCGAATGTGCTCACAGAATTGAGCGTGAGCGTAAGGTTAGAGTTGACTGTCTGGGCCGTCAGGATATCGAGATCGACGTTGACTCCCACCGTAGTTGTCGGCGAAAAATCGAGCGTATCGATTCCGACGCCGCTGTCATTGAGGGTATCGGTTCCCAGGTTCGAGTCGGTGTCGAACACATAGGTGTCGTTGCCGGTTCCGCCGGTGAGCGTGTCGATGCCTTCCCCGCCAGTGAGCGTGTCGTTGCCTTCGCCGCCGTTAATAATGTCGTTGCCCGGGCCACCTGTCATTAAATTTGCTATGGTGCTGCCGGTGAGTGTGTCGTTTAGGAAACCGCCAATGACGTTATTGAACGTGGCCGAGCCGAGGATAAGTGCTAGGTTTCCGTTGACTATTTGGGACGAAGTGGTGAGGAGATTTACGTTGACGTTTGCCGTCGTTGTCAACGAGAAGTCGAGCGTGTCGTTGCCCCCAGTGGCGCCTTCACTTAGCGTGTCGGTTCCCAAAGCCGAGTCCGTGTCGAAAACGTAGGTGTCATTGCCGTCTCCGCCAGTGAGCGTGTCGTTGCCTGGGCCGCCTGTCAGCGAATTGGCCAGAGTGTTGCCGGTAAGTGAATCGGTTCCAGAACCGCCGACCACATTCTCAAAGGTGTTCGCCGAGCCGAGGTTGAGCGACAAGTTGCTGTTTACCACCTGAGTCGTAGCGTTGGTGAGATTTACGGTTACGCCCACGGTGGTTGTCAACACGAAGTTAAGCGTGTCGTTTCCACCACCACTTTCACTGAGCGTGTCGGTTCCCAGGGCCGAGTCGGCGTCGAACACGTAGGTGTCGTCGTTAGCTCCGCCGGTGAGCGTGTCGTTACTAGCCCCACCGGTGAGCATGTCGTTGCCGGACCCACCAGAAAGCGTGTCTATGCCGTTCCTGCCCGACAAAACATTGTCCAGCGTGTTGCCGGTAAGCGTGTCGTTCTGGGAACTTCCGTTGATGTTCTCAAAGGTGTTTGCCGAGCCGAGGATGAGTGTGAGATTAGGATTGACCACTTGGGACACGGAGTTCGACAGATTGACGTTTACACCCAAGGTCGTTGTCGACGAGAAGTCTAGCACGTCAACTCCCCCACCGCTCTCATTGAGCGTGTCGGTTCCCAAGGCCGAGTCGGCGTCGAACACGTAGGTGTCGTTGCTGGCCCCGCCGATCAGCGTGTCGTTGCCGGCCCCGCCGGTCAGCGTGTCGAATCCGTCCCCGCCGGTGAGCGTGTCGAGGCCGGCCCCGCCGGTCAGTGTGTTGTTATTTGCGTTGCCGTCTAGTGTGTCGTTCTGGGCACCGCCTATGACGTGATTGAAGAGGCTCGTCGAATTGAGGATGAGGGTCAGGTTTGCATTGACTGTCTGCGACAGAGCATTCGAGAGATCGACGTTCACGGGCACGGTAGTTGTCGACGAGAAGTCCAGCGTACGAGTTCCAAAGCCGAATCCGTTCAGCGTGTCGGTTCCCATGGCAGAGTCGGCGTCGAATACGTAACGGTCGTTACCGAATCCACCATTGAGAGTATCGTTACCGGCACCACCAATAAGGATGTCGTTGCTCGCCCCGCCATGTAGAGTGTCATTGCCTGTGCCTCCGTTAATCGTATCGTTAAGAGCGCTGGCGATGATCGTGTCGTCGCCGCCGCCGCCCGAGATGGACACGAGTGCGCTAATACCCGTAAAATCGGTCGTCACGCCGCTTAGGTCGATGGAGTTGTTAAAATTACCCGTGGCTGAGACGTTTAGTGAAGTGACTGCGGAAGCGTCGGTGCCGTAGGTGGTCGCGGTGCCGTTGGCGACCACGCGAACCTTGCTCCCGTTAATGTTAACGATCACGCTGTCGGTGGCGTCCATGGTAATAATGAACGTGGGGGAATCGAGGACAGCGACCGCGAGCAGGCGGCGATCCTCCAGCATCTCGAACGATAACCGCGAACGTGCAGACCGCCACGAGGACTTTCGTTTCCTGCCTAATCGTACGGCAGGGGATGATTTACCTTTGAGATAATCGTATTTTGGCATGGTCGTTAACCCAATGACGAGAAAGCTATGAAATGGATCTGTCATACATCCCATCGTGAATGGAGATCGGGTGCGGCCAAAATTCTCCGAAATTTTCTTTTTTAAGTGAAAAAGCTGATCTCAGCGTCTTTTTCCAATGAATCTGACTCGTGCAGAAAGACTTGGCCGGAGAGAATTCGTGTCCCAAGTTGCAACGGCACGAGATTCTTTCAGCGAGAAAAATCTATCCGTTTACTGTTTTGCCAGATGGAACCGATAAGCAATCGGATTTTTGTGGGTAGGTCCCAATGGATACGCAACGCAAACGAGGTTCTGGGGAGAGACTCTCAAGAAAAACGGAAGAAACGCCTGCGGCGGCTAAACGAAGAAACGCCTGCGGCGGGGGCTGGTTTAGTTTTTCTTGAAACGAGCGATGGGCTGTAAATCTTGGATGATGAGTAGCCGTTGATCGACGGCTAGATTTTGCACGTGTTGTGTTTGGCCGTCAGGCCAATGGATTTCCATTTCGTCAATTTGGATCGCTTGCCCCAAACCAATGTGGAGCAAATGTTCGTTGGAGCCATAAAAGCCATCACCCGTGGCTTGTCCGACAGTCCAGGTTTCTTCACCGCATCGAATCTTCACTGTCGCGCCAATAGCTTCACGATCGCAGGTCACGCCAACCAATTCTATTTCAATATAGTGATTGGGGCTCTCGGTATTGTTGAGCAAGATGGCTACAGGCTCGTCGAGATGCGTGGAGATCAAGTCGATGCGACCGTCGCGATTCAGGTCGCCTTGGACTAGCCCTCGTCCCAAGTGTTGGCCGTCGAAATAGGGACCGGGGCTTTCCGATTGCTTAAGCCAACGAAAAGTGCCCGTACTGTTCTGAAATATTTGAGCTGGCATGTGAAACGGATCGCCGATTTTGCGATAATCGTCGATATGGCCATTCACGACGGCAAAGTCCAGCCATCCATCGTCGTCTAAGTCCGCCAACTGGCAACCAAACCCCAACCAATCCCAACTATCGGTGTGCAGTTTGCAAGTTTTGGTTGCATCGATAAACACTCGCGGCTTTACTTGCTGATACACAGTGTTTACGTCGTTGCGGAAATTGGTCACGATCAAGTCCAGTTGATTGTTTCGGTCGATATCGCCCATCGCAATACCCATGCACGCTTGGGGACGTCCGGTTCCAGAAACGGCAACACCTGACCGCGCGGAGTTTTCCCTTAAGTTCCATCCACCAGTGCCTGAAGGTTCTGACAGCAAAAGAAAATTAGGCGAGTTATCGTTTGCGTAAAAAACATCGTTACCGAATTCCTGGTCGATGTTCCCTGCCAATACGCCCAGCGTGTAGCCGGTCGCGATGGATGCCTCGGTTGCAGAGTCGGCTAATGACCAAGTGCCATCGCCTTCATTGAGACGAATATGGTTGGGACAGGGTGGGAAGTTATGCGGATGGCAAGTTGCTGCGACGACATTGGGGCTGGGGCACTTGCGCTCAAAATAATCTGGTCCGAGGCAGTAGCCGCATTGCAAGATATCGGGCAGGCGATCACCGTTGATGTCGGCTATTGTGATCGAGCTATTCCATTCTTCATTGGGTAGACTCGGGAAATCGTTTGCTTGTTCGAAAGTGCCGTCGCCTTGGTTTCGGTATAAACGAATGGAGCCGAAATTGGCAATCGCAACATCGCGGAATCCATCTTGGTCGACATCGGAGACTGCCAGCCCTTGTCCGTATCCCAAATCTGCAATGAATGCTTGATCCGAGCAGCGTTCAAAATGGTTGCCGTTTTGTGACCGGAACAATTGCTTGGGAAGAAATTTGCCAGTCGACTTTGGAGCAGCACCCGCTTGAGAAAAAAACACATCGCACCAACCGTCCCGGTCGTAATCCAGCATTGCAACTCCGCCGCCAATGGCCTCGTAGATATTGAATCCCTTTTCGATATTACCCGAATGTCGGTACTGAAAATCGATGCCAAGCTGATTGGCGGCATCTGTCAGCCGGATTTGATTAGGCGTGATTTGCTCCATTGGAGGACGTGACTGTGTTTGGACGCCCAAAATAGATTCAGGCAATGGCCAATTATCGATCTGCAATTTAGTTAGGACGGAGGCAGTTACAGCGGGAGCGGTCCGAAGTCCTTTGAGAGATGCCAAGAGATCGGGGGTTAACGGTTTTTTCTGCGAGAAAGCGGCAACAGCGCGCCAAGCGACGCTCAGTTCATGATCTTCGAGTCGTTCGTAAAGGTTGGCTACTTGCAACATCGACCACGTGTCGGATTTACGGTTGGCAATGTTGGAAACGTGGCTGGCGATTTCAATCAAGGAAGCGGCGCGAATGCGAACTTGTTCTGCCAAGTCGATCAGCCCAAGCCGAGCCAGGCACTCGCCAAGTTGCTGATGCGACACGATGTTTCGTGGGTCGCGTCGAATACCTTCGGAGAAGCATCGTGCTGCCAGTTCGAGTTGCCCTTCGTGAATAGCCCATTCTCCCATAACACTCCAGTACTCGGGATGATTGTCAAATCCTCCTGGAGGTCGGCTATGCCACTTTTCAAGGTCTTCGAATTTTTCCAAGCCGACAATTGAGGCTCCCATCCATACCCAAGCTTCGACCGAATGGGGTTCTTTCGAAGTGATGTCACGCAGTCGATCAAGCGCTTCTTGAAATTGGGTGTGAAAGATGAGCACACGGATTTCGCCGAGTTGCGTCAACGGCTCCTTGGCATTGAACGCCTTCGCCGCTTTGGATACTTCGGGATCGTCGAACGGTTCCCGCAGGTTGACGAGCATCATCAATTCTTTCTCGGTGAAGTCACCGTGACGAACAAGTTCGATGACTTGTTTGCCAGCTTCCCAGCGTCGGCCTTGTGAGTTGTAGATTTTCGTCAACAACCGTCTGACCTCCGAAGTGGCCGGGCTGTCAGGAGCGATTTGCAGCACCTGTTGAAGGCGCGATTCGGCTTTTCGAAGGTCGCCCAACTTCGTCGCCCAATCTCCGCTTTGACCAAGTGCAGGAAGGCCTGCAGCAGGATTATCTGCCGGGATCTTATCGAGAATTGCGATGGCTTCGGGTAGTTTGTTTTGAAATGCGAGAACCCGAGCGGCCAAGAACAGAAGAGAAGGATCGGCGGGATATTGAACCAGCCCGCTCTGGATGACTAACCAGCCCCCTTCGATATTTTGGCTTTCGAGAAGTTGAGAAGCCTCTCCAATGAATGCATCGGCACTCTTGGGTTGGGGTTTTTGCTTTTCAGTTTCGAGATTAGGTCGCGACGGGTTGGCGGGCGGCGGAGCGTTTGCGGAAACTTGATTATTGTTGTTGTTCGATGAGTCCGATTTTGAGCATCCGCATACGTGAATTGCGACCCAGACGACGAACAAGCATCCCGCAAGTCTTTGCAGATTGTCCGAAGAACGATTGTTCGTCACCACAACCATGTTCCATCACCGCAATTTCTTGAGTTCCAGTTTTTTGGTCATGGAATGATCCTTTGCGAATCAACGAAAGAATGCGATGCAATCGAAGTCACCCAAAAACCCGGCCGATCGGCGCCGGATTTCTGGTCAGTTTCAGGAGCGGTGTCGGGTGAATCATTATCGCTTGCGGCTGTTCACGTTTTGCTTGAGAAAAGCCAAACCATCTTTAGCGAGTTTGAGTTCATCGTCGAACATGCGACGCCAAATCTTGGTTGCTGCGGCGAGTTCAGGAAGTGCCAAGCCGAACGCTTCGATGACCATCCAACCGTCGTATCCGATTTCGGCGATCGCATCAAACGTCTCTGACCATTTCACATCGCCAGCACCGGGTGTACTCCGGTCGTTTTCGCTAATGTGGATATGGTAGAGGACGTCCTTGATTTCTCGAAGCGCTTTCGGGCTATTCTTTTCTTCGATGTTGGCATGGAAAGTGTCGAACATCATACCGCAAGCAGGATGGTTTACTTCGCGGACAAATCGCGCTGCGTCGGCTTGTGCGTTGAGCAAATAGCATTCGAAACGATTGAGGGGTTCGACGCCAAGTTTCACGCCGACTTTACCGGCATGCTCGGCCATCGCCCGCATGCTCTCGACGCCCCATTTCCATTCGTCCTTTGTTGGACCAGCACCTGAGAAATGACCCAAGGCGGAATGATAAGGACCAATCAGCGATTCCACACCTGCAGCAGCGCAGCAGTCCAAAGTTCGTTTGTTCAGTTCGACACCCTTGGCCCGCACGGCGGCGTCAGGGCTGATCGGATTGTCATCGACATTGCGAACAGTCACAGCGGTTCGTTCGAGTCCCATGCTGTCTAGTTTTTTGCCCCACGCGGCGTAGTCGAGATCCAGATTGAAGATCGGTACCTCGACACCATCGTAACCCATGGCCTTGAGTTGTTCTAAGACAGGCATCAATCCATCATTCAATTCACCGGACCACAACAAAAGATTCATGCCAAATTTCATAACGATATTTTCCTAATAGAAAGTTGTGATGCTTGCCAACGTGAAGGTCATAAGTGCAGGTATGTCGGCGGGAACTCTGCCAAAGGCTCACAAGTGCAAAGCTCAGATGGAGAGCCGTTGCCAAGACTATTACTTTACCATGCCGTATTTGTGATCCAAGCCGGGGATTCTCGCGAAAATCCCGAGATCACGGAACTTGTTTCTTGACCATGCGATTGAGTTTTGGGAACAGTTTAAGCGCGTTATCGCGAAGAACTTGCTTGGCAATCCGATGAGCGTGCTCCATTTTCAGTTCGCCCTTGTCAACTTTTTCGGCTAAGGCTTCTGCCAAGCAATCCTTGGTCCAAACGGTTGCGGCGTAGATTCCTTCTGCTTGGGACGTGTCGGCTCCCCACATGATTCGGTCGGAAGGCATCACCTCCAGCCATTCTTGGTAAGCTCGTTTTGCCATGGTGTAGCTTAGTTGCGGCAGCCAGACCGAATCGATCCACACGTTCGGATACTTCATTGCAATCACACCTGTTTCGTTGACCCATGGAAATCCGCCGTGGAAGAGAATGAACTTCGTCTTCGGATTGGCGGCAATCAGATCGACCAACAGCATGGGGTTGGATCCTTGGATACGCGCTTGGCCAGTATGAATCTGGAAAGGTAATTCGTACTTGGTACTGAATTCAACAATTCGCCAAAAGACAAAATCTTCAAAGTCACGAATTTCCGCTTCTGACAGTTCGGCACGTTTTTTCCCAAAAGCGACTTCAGCGCGAGCACGCGGAACGTTCTTGAAATCCAATGTCCGCTGGTAAGCCAATGTTGACTTGAGGCAAACCGCGTCGCTCTCGACGGCTTTTGCAAAGATCGATTCGATGGCAGCCAAGTAATCGTCCAGCGAATCGATAGACTTGCCATTCTTGTCGGCAAAGTCATACGGGCTGTCCAACGGATTCGCGAACTCGGACGCGTGAAAGCCAGACACCATAGAAGTAACGTTAAGCACGGGAACAGAGAATGTATAGGCTCTTTCGAACTTGAGCCGCGCCCAATAAGGATCGATAAACATCAATTCGATTTTGGCTTTATTGCGAATCACATCATTCAACCAGCGATCATCCCGATAGTTTTCAAAGATGCGATCATTGAGTTCTTGTGCCTGAGCATCGGACATGTTTTCAAAATCGATGCCGTAGAGATCTCGGAAAGCTGGAAGCACGTAGCGGTAGAAGCTCGTAGCGCGTGCATCATCGAAATCGTATTTAGAGTCTGCCCACCACTCGGCGAAGGAACTGCCATCTTTCCAAGCCGATAGTTTGTTGATCCAGGGGTAATAGCTGCCTGCCCAAACACTATGAAGCGTCATGCCGCGGCCTTTGTCCGTCATGTCGGGACCGAACAGATCTGAAAAAGGGCGCAGATGATCGTGCGTGTCGATTGCCAAGTACGAATCCATCGCACTTCGTATTTCTTGGAAGGTCTTGGTCTTCTTGCTATCGTCGGCTTGAGCGTGAATGGCGACCATCGCGCAGAAGGCCGCGGCAAACATGGTTGACTTGAAAATGGTTGACTTGAAAGTTGTCATGACGAGACCTTCCAATCTGGGTTCACGAACCAATCTGGGTTCACGAAAGCATTTCTGGGTTTGCGATAAACATTTTCGAAAAAGAATCAAGGAATCATGCATTGCGCGAGCAGTAGATCTTAATCTTGGCGAACGGTGGCGTTGCCGAAAAGTTAGCTGGAATACCGAAAGCGTTGGGCAAAGAGACGCCGAAATGGCCAAGTCGCAGGTATTTGTGGCGAATTACGTGGTTGTGAGGGGCTCAAATGGGCTTGTCGATCCCCCATTAAAATAGATAATCTTGCCTCACACTTTTGAAATCAGATCCAACCCAGGCAAGCCGATTGTGGCGGGCTGTTGAGCTGTTTGGTGGCGAAGTCACCGGTTCGGGATTGGGTCGTGCCGCGATTGGCCTGTTGGAATTTATATTCCTCAGGATAGAGGTCCGCGCAAGAAGAACTCGTTTGCATTGAAATTGGAGAATAGCTGAATGGCCCGTTATCACGGTCCCAAAGCGCGCGTGAACCGCCGCTTTGGCGCATTGCTTTTTGAAGGATCCGGAACCACTCGCGCATCGCAACGCCGAGAGAATCCGCCCGGTATGCATCCCAAAGGTCGACGTACAAGTAACTACGGTACCGCTTTGGCTGAAAAGCAAAAAATCAAGTACTACTACGGTTTGGGCGAGCGACAACTCCGTCGCTACTTTGCCGACGCAGTGCGCAAGAAAGGCAATACGGGCGAAACACTTCTCCTGATGTGTGAACGACGATTGGACAACGTCATCCGTCGCGCTGGTTTTACGAAGACTCGACCTCAATCGCGCCAAGGTATTGTGCACGGGCATTTCTTGGTAAACGGTGCCAAGGTCACTTCGCCAAGCTACATTCTTCGCCCAGGCGATGTCGTTGAGCTTCGAAATCGCGAATCCATCAAGAACGTTTATCGCGGTATTATCGCCAACAATCCGCCGGTGCCACCGGATTGGA
Source organism: Pirellulaceae bacterium (assembly GCA_031374825.1). Classification (GTDB taxonomy): domain Bacteria; phylum Planctomycetota; class Planctomycetia; order Pirellulales; family Pirellulaceae; genus JANMGV01. The sequence continues at coordinate 12,424 of JANMGV010000249.1, read as the reverse complement.
TCACTTTTGATACCGAAGGTCTCAAGGCAACCATGGCCGGTACACCATCGGCATCGGATATCAGTTTGCCAGTAAATGCTAACATCGTCGTCGAGTTTCTCTCTCGATAGTTCGATTTTTTTGAATGTCTTTCGATCCATCTTTCTTGCGTCTGGTCTGGATGACGCAGGAAAGTCCTGGGCAGGAGCATCCAACCGCCTTTCGAAGTTTGCCTTGTCGATCGACGTCAGCCGATGTAATGGGACCCAGTGGTCAACGCGGCTAGCATCCTTATGGACGAGATGAACGAGTTTTTTCAAGCATGACCTGCTTGCAAAGACGCACGACCATTCAGCATCCTGCAGTACAAATCGCTTATCTGTGCTATCGCTGATTCGGCCTTGGGAACATTTTCCTAAAGCTCGGTTCTCGATATGATCAACGTTTGAATTCCACACCAATTTTCTTCTGCCTGGTTGTCTTATGCACTCTTCACTAGTTGTTCTTGGCGGTGGTCCCGGCGGGTATGCGGCGGCATTTTTAGCGGCCGATGAAGGCATGCAGGTGACGTTAATTGAGGCGGAGAGCCGTCTGGGCGGTACTTGCCTGTTGCGCGGTTGTATTCCATCCAAGGCGCTGCTGCATGTCGCCAAGGTCATCTCCGAGGCGCGTGAGTTGAGCGAAGGCTGGGGCGTCGAATATCCAGCTCCCAAAATCGATATCGACAAAGTTCGCGCCCGCAAAGAAAAGCTCATCACCACGTTATCGGGTGGCCTTGCTCAGTTGGCCAAGCGTCGAAATGTGACCGTCATCTGCGCGCGTGGTGTGTTTGAAAACAGCAATACGATTCGGCTCGAAGGCGATCATGCATCGATTCCCGCAGATCGCACGGTAACCTTTGATCATTGCGTGCTTGCGACTGGCAGCGTGCCTTCGATGCCGCCCGCATTTAACATCGGTAGTCCGCGAGTGATGGATTCGAGTGGCGCACTTGAGCTGAAAGATATTCCTAAACGTCTCCTCGTCGTAGGCGGTGGCTATATTGGTTTGGAGATGGGAAGCGTCTACGCGAGCCTCGGTTCCGAAGTAACTGTGGTTGAATTGACAGATGGGTTGCTGCCAGGTGCTGACCGCGACTTGGTTCGTCCGCTGCAAAAGCATCTTGACGTCTTGTTTAATAAGCGAATCGTTTTGAACACTAAGGTTGGTTCCCTGGCCGAGGTGGATAATCAAGTCGAGGTGACTTTCGAAGGTCCCGGTAAGTTTGGTCATGAGCGATACGATCGCGTGTTGGTCAGTATCGGCCGCCGTCCCGTGAGCGCTGGTTTAGGGCTGGAAAACACTAAGGTTCAATTGAATCCACGCGGCTTCGCAGTTTGTGACAAGCAGCAGCGTACCGCCGACCCGCAGATTTTTGCGATCGGTGATGTCGCAGGCGAGCCAATGTTGGCTCATAAAGCCAGCCATGAAGCCAAAGTAGCTATAGAAGTAATTCTCGGACGACCCGCAGTCTTTGACAAAGCGGCCATTCCAGCCGTCGTATTCACCGACCCCGAAATCGCTTGGGCTGGCTTAACAGACGACCAAGCCAAGCGCGAAGGGCGGAAAGTGGATATCGAAGTTTACCCCTGGGCGGCAAGCGGTCGTGCCCAAGCACTCGGAAGAACTGAAGGTTTTACGAAGTGGTTGGTCGATCCCGAAACCCACCGCGTGCTCGGTTGTGGCATCGTTGGAACGGGTGCTGGTGAGTTGATTGCCGAAGCCGTTTTGGCGATTGAGATGGGATGTGAAGTTCGCGATATCACCGAATCGATTCATCCTCATCCGACTCTTAGCGAGACGTTGATGAATGCCGGCGAAGTTCACTACGGAACAGCTACAGAAATCTACAAGCCGAAACGACACGCCTCGCAGCCAGCTTCGTAGATCGAAGCCTCCTTGTCGAAAACCGTTCAGTTTCAGCCGCACTAAATCAGCCTATGGAATCGGAACGTTGTCGGCTCATCGAATATAACATGACTGCGGTTTGAGGGCGATGCAGATAATGCCAACAAGACCCGTGGCGAATGATGTGAAGTTGGCCGAGGCGCTCGAAGAGGCCCATGCAGAATATTATCGTTCCCTCAAAGGTGCCCCTGGATTCGAGATTCACGACGATCCAGATGTGACTTGGAAAGTAACACCCGGCGCGGCATGGAGCAATTGTGGCGTACGACTCCGTTTGTCGCCGCAATATTGCGATAAGCGTTTGGGTCAGATCCTTGCTCGATATCGGCAGAACCGGCGCGGAGCTGGATTCTGGGTTGCGCCATCTGCAGAACCAGCGGACTTGGAGTCGCATCTACTGTCGCATGGGTTGCATTGCCGAAAATATTTTCCAGCAATGTGCTTTGAAACCAAGAAGCGGTTTTCACGCGGACTCACAAAGCCGGCGATGAAAATTAAAATTGAACCGTTGGCTGATCTCGATCTCTTTCGCAAACATCCGCACCCATCGATTGGCCCAATCACAACCAAGATTCGTAAACTGAATCTCGACTGCCAACGGTTTCTGTTAAATCAAAAACCGCAAACAACCGTTTTTTTCATTGCCTTGCTTGCCGACAAGCCCATTGGCATTTGTACCTTATTCATCGGCGCGGAATTCGCGGGTTTGTTCGACGTGGGTGTCCTCGACGAGTACCGTCGACAGGGCGTTGGCACAGCCTTGGTGCGACATGCCTGCACCTACGCACGCGATCATCAAGTGCAGGGCGTGACGCTCATTGCCACAAACGAAGGATATGGCGTTTACGAACGATTGGGCTTTCGCGAAATTGCCAAATTCGGGTTCTGGTACGCCGCTCGCCCCTAGGCCTATTGAGAACTTTCGCCGATCGCCGGTATCGATCGTACTAAATTCGTACTCGTTCTCAGTGAAACGGTACTCCTACTCGTACTCGATCGAGACCCATATTCGAGTACCAGTACCACCCGAGACTGAGTATTACGAAAACACTGCCAATTCACGAACTGAGTCCTTCAAAGCACGCTACCATCAGCGACAATCGTCGGTTTTTTACATATTTAACCATGAAATGTTGCTGAAAACGTCCTTTTTTCGATTTCTTTGTACGGAGTCGCGGATGGCCAGTCACTAATTTGGGTAGGTCGATACTTCGGCAACGAACACTCAGCAAACAAATCTTTTGAAGAACCATCATGCGACTGACGCTTCGTACATTACTGGCTTATCTCGACGACGTGCTTGAACCCGAAGATGCGGAAACGCTAAAGGACAAGATTGAGGGAAGCCGGAATGCGAAAACGCTTGTAGAAAATATCCGCCAAGGACTCCGACGTCCACAGTTGAGCGCGCCGTCGCTCGACGGAAAAGGAATGGGGGGCAATCCAAACAGTGTGTCGGAGTACCTTGACAATACTCTGTCTGTTGAACGTATCCCCGAGATCGAACGCAACTGTCTTGAGAGCGATGTATTGCTTGTCGAAGTTGCTGCCTGCCATCAGATATTAACCATGGCCGTTGGTCGATCTGCCGAAGCGGATGCCGAACTACGAAACCGAATCTACGCGTTGCCCAATAGCCCGACGAATTGGGTAAGTGAAAGTGGCAAATTCAAATTGGTTGACCTAAATGCACCAGTTCCGGGTAGTCAAAGTGACTCTCGAAAAGGCGATAGGGAATTGGTCAGCGCCCAAATTATCAATGACACCGACTCGTTCCGAATCAGGGAACAGCATGCATCGGCTGCAGCGACCCGTCCCGCTGCAACGATCCGTCAAAAAGGATTGGATCTTACGGAATCGAACGGCGACAATGGAGTTCCCGCCTATTTGAGAATGAGCAAGTCGCGCGGTTGGAATCAAGCTTTGGTTACTGGAGCATTGATAACTGTTTTACTTGTCGTCTTGTGGCAAGCGATTGGTTCCATGGATCGCTTGAAAAGTTTGATTGCTTCAAAAGCAGCTAATGTGCCAGGGGCAGGCGATGCAACAACGGCATCCAACAAAGCGGGATCGTTGCAAACTCCCATGGCGAATACCCCGCCAAATAATTCCGCCGCTGACAACGCGACAAAGGGCGATGCGACAAAGGGCGATTTAAACAAGAACAAAGCGGATGCCGAAAAGAACGCGATCGCGTCCACTCCGACTCCCGCAGAATCATCAACCTCCTCGGCAAAGAATTCCGGTGAGACAACCCCCGGGCCAAAAGCCCCCGTGCCTGCAACCGCAGACAACGTGAATGCTCAAGCTGGTAACAGTGCGAAGCCGAGCGAAACGATGGATACGGAAAACGTCGCGCAACCTGTTATCGACAAAGTTCCACCGTCGCCGAATCCACTGCCAACTACACCATCCAATCCGCCGCCACCGAACGGTTTGAACGCTTCCGTTGTGATTGGCGGTACTTGGCTACCCAGTGACCGGGTCGCTGCAGAGGCAATTGTGTTGGCTTGGGAAAAACCTGCGACACCCGAACAAATTGTTCGAATAGAACGGTTGGCACCGGGGGTTGGAATGAAACTGGGTAGTAGTGTACTCGTTCCCCCAGCTTATCGGACAGTATTTTCGTTGCCGCCAGGAATACGCCTTGAGACTTTTGGGCCCACCGAAGTCGAGTTCGTTCGAGGTGTTCCTAAACCTGCTATTCGACTCCATCGAGGGCGCGTTGTTTTGTCTTCTTCTCCGGATTGCAAAGACTGCGAAGTGGAGTGGGGAGGCCAGCGAGTGGCTTTGAAGTGGGACGCTGCACCATCAGCCTGTGCGATCGAGTTGTTTCAAATGTTCATTCCAGGTACAGATGGCCAGTCCATCCAATCCTCTATGCAAATACTCCCCGTCGAAGGAAGTGTTTCGTGCACGCTGTCATCTCTCGTTCCAAATGATTCGGGGGAACCAACCATCAAAGTCATCGAGCCAGGTCAAGTGTTTGTTATTCAAACGGGAGGCCCGCCGGATGTTTTTAAGGTTACCGAATTGCCTCCGTGGGTGAATGGCCAATCCGAGCGGCCAATCGATATTGCTGCCGCAACGGAATTGGCACCGATGCTCAAGTATGCTTTGGACGGAAATCCTATTGAAGAGTTGCGATCGATGGTCTCGTATCGTCGGAACGAAACTGCGGCACTCGCTGTCCGCACGCTAGTCCAATTTGGCATGTTTGATCCGTTGTTTGGTCCCAAAGGCCTACTAAACAATACAAACGCAAGATCGCATTGGGAGTTTGCAGTGTCCGATATGCGTACGACCTTGGCTTCGCATCCCGATTTGGTTGGCCGATTGGTGCAAGACATTGAAGCAACGTGCGGTGATCGAGCGAATCGCATCAAGTGGCTCATACTTGGTCCGTCAAACGAACAATTGATCCAAGGTGGCGACCGCGAACTCGTCGAATTCCTCAATTCGCAATTCTTGGATGAACGCGTTTTGGCAAGTAACTTCTTGCGTTTCATTACAGGACAGGATTTTGGATATTTGCCAGAACGCCCGACGCCAGAAAGTCTGATAGCTTGGAAGAAATTCTTGTCCGATAAAGCTATCCGATTACCGCAGACGTCTGTAGCGCCCCCACTACCTGCCAATCCCTAATAGCCGAAAAATCATGCAAAAGAACTTTGTTCACCTTCGGTTGACATCCGTAAAAGTCGCAAATCCGGAATTATTGCCTAAATAATGAGCGGTTGACTCCTCCGAAAACCGGGCAAGCCTCATTTGTGGTTGACGTCGGTCCTGATACAATCACGATGAGTTTTGAGGGCATACCTTTGGGACTCTCCGGGATTTCACCTGGAAGGCGTTATTGACTCGTCACGATTGGCATTTTGGGAGGCTTTTTCATGCAAGTAAATGTTTCTGCACGTCATGGTCATTTGAAGCAGCACGACCAGCAGATCATTGTTGAAAAAGCCGATAAGCTGCGGCGATTTTTCGACCGCATCAATTCAATCGAAGTCACCATCGATCTTGAGCATTTGGACAAACCGACTGCAGAAATATTTGTATCTGCAGAAGGCTCCAATGACTTTGTCGCGACGAATTCCGGCCCAACTGTAATCGTTGCCTTTGAAGGATGCCTACAAAAAGTCGAACAGCAAGTTCGAAAGCACAAGGAAAAAGTAACTGGCCATAAAGCGACCGGTCACAAACATATTGAACCACCCGCTAACGCAGACGATTAATTTTTATCTCCAGTGCCGCTAGGGTTTTTTATCCAATTCGGCCGTGAATCAATTCCGAAGCACGCGAAATGCGAATCGGCGGACAAACACTGTTCATACAGAGGAATGTGAATAATGAAGTTTTCAGATTTTGTCTCTAGCAAGGCCATACGCGCCGAGTTGACCTCGATCGACAAAGAAGCCTCGATTGGGGAGCTTGTCGATTCATTGGTGGAAGCCGGCGATATTCGTCAAGCTGATCGCGACGATATTATCCGAGCCATCATGAAACGAGAAGAGCTTGGCAGTACTGGCATTGGTCGAGGCATTGCAGTTCCCCATACAAAACATCCGAGCGTGCAAAAGCTGGTAGGTACGGTTGGTGTAAGCACAGAAGGCGTGAACTTTGATAGCCTCGATGGCGATAAGGTTCAGCTTTTCTTCTTGCTCGTTTCACCACCGGATCGCCCCGGCGACCATCTTCGAGCACTTGAAAATATTTCGCGTCAGTTGCGAGACGAATCCTTTTGTAAATTCCTCAAGCAATCCAAAACTGCCGAAGACATTCTGCAATTGCTCGAAGAAGCCGACAACAATCAATTCGTTTCCTAGCGAATAAGTCACATACGATTCCATCGATTCCTGTGTGGCCCATTTGCGTGCTTGGAGGTTCTCTCCGACATCGCAGCGGGATACGAGGAATCGGGACAATTTAATCCATAGGCTATGCCTACAAAAATCTGGTAGCTATCAAAACAGTTTGTTGCGACCGGAATTTTCTTGCTCGATCGACCCGAGAGGTTTGGTTAAGCGACGAACATTCCAGGTAGCAGCTTTCCACACATCAAATCGCCAAAGATGACAGACGAATTCCAATCCCGCCAAGTTACCGTCCGGAATCCGCAAGGGTTGCATATGCGACCTGCGGACTTGCTGGTGAAAACTGCGGCGCGCTATTCAGCGAAAATTGAAATAGAACGGGAAGGTCAGGCCGTCAACGGCAAGAGCATTTTGGATGTTCTGATGTTGGGCGCACAGCAGGGCTGCGAACTCGTGATACGAGCTTGCGGGGACGACGCCGATGAGGCATTGGACAAACTGGTAGAACTTTTTGAGAACGGGTTTTTCGAAGCGGACGCCGAAGTCGTGTCACCACCACCGGTTTAATTGGGCCACCACCGGTCCAGTCGGGGTAGTGTACACCGCGTCGTTTTCAATTTCGCTCGGCTTGCACGAGCGGTACTTCGCATAGGAAGTACGGAATGGACGGTTTCGTCGAATTCCTTCTCCTGTGCTTGTCAGGTCTTATGAAATTCCAATGCTCGAACTTCGGGGCATAGCTGTTTCTCCCGGCGTCGCAATCGGTCAAGTCATTGTCATTGACCGAGAAGGCTTTCGTATCGCCCGCTGTCGACTACCTACGGACGACGTCCCAGCGGAAAGGCAGCGACTCCTTGCAGCAATCCAGTCTGCCTCCGAGAAGTTGGAATGCAGTCGCCAACAGACTTCGACTCAGCTTGGCTCACATCTGGGCGATATTTTTTCCGCTCAGAAACAGATGCTGCTAGACCCTCGGTTGCAGGAAGAGTTCGAAAAGCTCGTCGAGACGCGACAGTTTTCGGCTGAGTTCGCCGTCAGCGAGGTACTCAATGGATACGCCGAAGCTTTCCGGCGTGCGCCATCCACCTTCCTCCGCGAGCGAGCCGCCGATATCGCCGATATCGAACGGCGGCTTCTCGAATGTCTGGGTGGCCAGCCAACGACGACCCTGAATCAAATTTCCCAACCGACCATTATCGCCAGTCACGAATTAACGCCGGGCGAGACGGCTGAACTCGATACCGAATTTGTGCTTGGTTTTTGCACCGAAAAAGGCGGTCCCGGTGGCCATACCGCAATCGTCGCCCGAGGTCTCGAGATTCCCGCAGTTGTTGGAATGGGCGCTTTCCTGCATCGTATTCGCAGCGAAGATACGATCATTATAGATGGTTACAAAGGTCGCGTCATCGTCGACCCGGACGAAGCCACCCGCGAAAAATATCAACAACGCCGCCGCAGTCGCCAAGACTTTGCCGTCAAGTTGAAAGAGATCAAGGACCTGCCTGCCACAACGAGCGATGGACAGCGAATCGAACTCTTGGCCAATATCGAGTTTCCAGGCGAAGCGGATTCTTGTTTGGGCCGCGGGGCTGAAGGCATCGGTCTGTATCGTACGGAGTTCCTTTATCTCGGTGCAAGCTCTGAGCCGAGCGAACAAGAACACTTTGACGCTTACATCGAAGTCGTGCGGGCAATGCCAAATCGAAAGATCATCCTGCGAACCTTGGATTTGGGCGCGGACAAGATGGAGTTGAAATCTTTCACCGTTCGCGAGTCCAATCCATTCCTAGGTTTACGAAGCATCCGTATGTCGCTTCGCAATCCAAGCTTGTTCCGAACGCAGATTCGCGCGATCTTGCGTGCCAGCGTCGAAGGCGATGTCCGCATCATGTTCCCGATGGTAACGACCTTAGACGAATTGCGTTCTGCAAGAATGGTCGTTCGTAGCGTCGCCGATGATCTTCGCGAAGAGGGTGTTCCGGTCAGCGATGGCGTTCAAATCGGGATCATGATCGAAGTTCCCGCTGCCGTCATGATGCTCGACCGTTTTGCCAAAGAAGTCGATTTTATCAGTATCGGAACCAACGATCTAACGCAATACACATTGGCTGTTGATCGAACCAACGAAGCGATCGCCGATCTCTATCAAGCAGTCGATCCGTCGGTCTTGCGCATGATTCAGAAATGCGTCGAAGCCGGAACTGTGGGAAATATCGAAGTCAGTGTTTGCGGCGATATGAGCAGCGACCCCGCATCGGCGCTACTGCTCGTTGGCTTGGGCATTCGCGTGCTCAGCGTTCCGCCGGCATCGGTGCCGCAGATCAAAAAAGCGATCCGCTCCGTGTCGCTGTCGGAATGCCAAGCGATGGCTTGGAAAGCATTGCGTTTGGATACGGCTCGCGAAGTCGATGCTTTTCTGCAACATCAACTTGCTGGGCTCGTCCCAGAAATGGTGGTACAAGACTAAAGATTCATGAGCAATACAAGATTCAGAATTCGATTTACTAAGCAAGGCGATCTTCGCTGGTGTTCGCACCGCGATCTAGCGCGCGCTTGGGAACGTCTCCTGCGTCGCGCTCAATTGGATTTAGCTCTTACCGGAGGCTTTCACACCAGGCCTAAGATTAGTTTTCCTACCGCACTGGCGTTAGGAATTGAAAGTTTGGAAGAATATGTCGATATCGAATTGTGTGATGCACCCGCTCCTGAAAGCGTTGCTCAATCCATTCGATCGCAGACATTAGACGGGATGCAAATTCTCGAAGTTCGGCAGCTAGCAGCAGATGAACCGAAAGCACGAATTGCGTCCACCGACATCGAAGTGGATGTGCCCGTATCCGAAGTAGAGATCATCCAAAACAGGATTGATCAAATGGTTGCAGCCGGCCAAATCTCGTTTGTGCGAGATGGAAAGCCAATGGCTACGAAATTGGGAACCGGATCACTTGAACTAAGTCTTGAATTCACCCGGCTCCGCTTGACACTTTTTGCTTCGCCTTCAGCAACCATTCGCCCCTCCGACGTGCTCGAGGCACTGGGGTTGGCGGATATCCAACAGCAAGGCGCCGTCCTGCAGCGGACGCGAATTCAAATCGCGACAGATCGCTCAGCGACAAACCTGGAGGAAGACGCAATCGTCTCGACCTCCAACGATCCTATTTAATTCAATCAACACAAAGCGACACAAGAAGGAAAAATTGTTCATGAAAAAGGAAATGCTAATCAACGTTTCGCAGGCAGAAGAATGCCGAATCGCAGTTCTAGAAAATGGAGTGCTGGAAGAGCTTTACACCGAACGCGCCAGTCAGAATAACTTTGTCGGAAACATTTACAAAGGCAAGATCGTCAATATCGAGCCGTCCATCCAAGCTGCGTTCGTGGATTTCGGAGTTGGCCGAAACGGATTCTTGCATGTCAGCGATGTCGATGCTCAATATTTTCGTCAGGCTGGCTACGACCCTGCGGAGATCTCTGGGCCAGACGACGAACAAGAGGACGATGAAGATCCGCGAACTCCTGCTCAAGGCCGCAATCGAGGCGGACGCCCGCGTTTCAAGCCACCAATCCAAGAAATCTTCCGACGGGGCGATGAAGTCCTTGTTCAGGTCATCAAAGAAGGCATAGGTACCAAGGGCCCCACGCTTTCTACCTACATCAGCATACCAGGACGTTACTTGGTCCTCATGCCAGCTCTGGGGCGCGTCGGTGTTTCTCGCAAGATCGAGGACGAAGAGCAACGCAGGAACTTGCGTCAGATGCTTTTGGAACTGAATCCGCCCAAGGGACTAGGGTTTATCGTTCGTACCGCAGGCGTGGATCGTACGCAACGAGAACTTTCTCGCGACGTGGCTTACCTGTTGCGTCTTTGGAAAGTCATCGTTCGTCGTCTTAAGAAGCAACCTGGTCCGTGCGATGTCTACGAAGAAAGCAACATGCTGATTCGCACGATCCGCGATACCTTTACCGAGGATATCGACACGATTATTGTCGACCAAAAAGAAGCTTTCGACCAAGCCAAAGAGTTTTTGCAATTGGTCATGCCTCGGTTTGTCAGCCGACTGCATTTTTACGAAGGTCGTGAGCCGCTTTTCCACAAATACCAACTCGAACGCGAAATCAATCGTATTCACCAGAGAGTTGTCGCCCTCAAGGGCGGTGGTTCCATCGTGATCGACTCCACCGAAGCGCTCGTTGCAATCGACGTGAACAGTGGTAGCTTCCGCACCGATGAGTCCGCAGAAGACAATGCCTTGCAACTCAATATGACCGCTGCGAAAGAAATCTCTCGACAATTGAGGCTGCGCGATTTGGGCGGCGTCATCGTAAACGACTTTATCGATATGAAGAAAGAGTCGTATCGACGTAAAGTGGAACGCGTTCTGCGCGATGCCATGAAACGCGATCGGGCTCGAACCAAGATCCTTCGCACCAGCCCGTTCGGTTTGATCGAAATGACTCGGCAACGCATCCGTCCAAGCTTCAAGCGGAGCGTGTACGAGGATTGTCCTTGCTGCCAAGGCCGAAGTTTGGTGAAGACGGCCGAAAGCATGGCGATCGAAGTGACTCGAATGTTGTTGTTGGCTTGCCAAACGCCGAACGTGCAACGTGTCACCGTACGGGTCAACGACAAAGTAGCAGCTTATCTGCTCAACCGAAAACGCCGCGATATCATGTTGATGGAAGAATCTAACAGTGTGATGGTTCAAATCCTAGGAAGCGAAAATCTCTACCCCGAGCACTTCGAAATGGATAGTCGCGATGCCGAGAACAATCTAGTACCGATGCCATTTGCTTCGGATAACTAACCGGCCATTGCCACACTTTGAATCAAATTAGAAATGATTCGCGACGTTTGAGATGATATTAGCCGATTTGGCGTTAGCCACGGTTTTCAGTGCAATAACCGCGGCTAACGCCGATCGGCTGATTCAAAGTTGCACCGTCCAACTAATCGGATTTGAATTTGTAATTGGTCAATTAGACGGTACGCGCAACCGTCCGATTTTCGAAACATGCCGTCGGCTATCCCGGCCGACGGCTTGATGGGAGATCGCAAATCATTGTGGTTTATCCGATTCCTTATCCCACGATTTGCCATAGTCTCGGTACGAGCGAAACATCAAAGCACAGCCTGCCGCGAACAAGACGAGTATCAGCATCAAATGCGTTAGCTTCATGGAAAACAAGAACCGAATGCGGCTGAGTATTTCGACTGCGATTACACCAATGCCAAAGTAGGTTAGGATCCAAGCCCATGTTTGTGACGCGTTGACGAAAAGTGCAAACACCCCAAGAAAAAACGGAACAAAGATGATGATCATCGATGTCGTTTCCATGGTTCCAGGCATTCCGCCATTCATCAAGCCGCTAATAAGTCCCGGTTGTCCTGCGGCAACGTGAACGGAGTCGAACAAGATATACGCGGCTAAGATCGATAGCCCTGCTCCGATCCCGAACATGGCCAATCCACCTTGCGTTCCTCCGGCACCCTTCATGACTTATTCCTCATTCGCAATCCGCAAAAAGCACGTTCAGTAAGGCGATCGGCAGGAAATATTCTACCTGTAGGACGGGTCTCCAGGCCCGTCCGAACTGACTGGGACGGGCCTGGAGACCCGTCCTACGTTGGGTAAGGCAATTCTTGCCGCTCGCCTAAGCAAAACTTCTTGCAGCTCAACTGCTCG
>JANMGV010000225.1:0-61022 GCA_031374825.1 Pirellulaceae bacterium | reverse complement strand
CTGGATCCACAAAAGACGGGCCTGGAGACCCGTCCTACAGTTTTCGAACCCAAAAATTTTGCAATGAAAAAGCGCTAGACGGTGAACCATTCAGCCTTCGTCGCATTTCGCTGACGTCCCAAGACGCCTGACAGACGTTTTCACAGTTTAGAGTCTCCCGACGAGCTTGTCCTCAAAACACGGAGTCCCGAAATCATGGGTCGCTTGTTGATATTCTTTGCTTCGATGTTTGCTATCTGCGGCAGCGGATTCGCACAATCCAATTTGCCTTCGTCAACGGAGTTGCACCGTTACTTGTACGTCGCCACTCCTGGCGTTCGCGATTACTTGGAATACGGCGGGCATGGAATTCTCGTCTTTGATATCGATGCAGGCCACAATTTCGTTCGTCGAATTCCCCTCGGCGGATTGAATGAAGCTGGCAAGCCGCTGAACGTGAAGGGCGTCTGCGTCAGTTTGACCTTGGGCAGGATCTATGTCAGCACCATCAAGTCACTCATGGCCGTCGATTTGATTACCGAAAAACTTTTGTGGGAGCGGACTTACGAGGGCGGTTGCGATCGCATGGCGATTTCGCCGGATGGCTTGACCATCTATTTACCAAGCCTCGAAGGTTCTTTCTGGAACATTGTTCGGGCAGAAGACGGCGAGGTGGTCGCCTCAGTCACGCCAGACTCCGGAGCGCACAACACGGTGTATGGATCGGACGGCGAGTTCGCTTATTTGGCTGGCTTGAAATCGCCGTTGCTGTCCGTCGCGGATACACTTTCTCACGCTGTCAAAAAAACCGTCGGCCCTTTTTCTGCCAGCATTCGCCCCTTCACCATCGACGATCAGCAATCGCGCTGCTATGTCTGCATCAACGACTTGCTAGGGTTTGAAATTGGCTCGATCGAGTCCGGCGAAAAAATCGGTCGCGTTGAAGTCCAGGGTTTTTCCAAAGGCCCCGTCAAACGCCACGGTTGTCCCAGCCACGGAATCGGCCTCGGTCCAGACGAACGCGAAATTTGGTTGACGGATGCGCACAATCAACGCCTCCATGTATTCGACAACACGGTCTTTCCACCCAAGCCAATAGAAAACATCAAGCTTCGGGATGAGCCCGGTTGGATTACTTTTACGATCGACGGCGAGTTCGCATATCCATCGACAGGTGAAGTCATCGAAAGAGCTTCGCGACGAATTGTCTGCCAACTTACAGATGAGCAGAATCGATCTGTTCAAAGCGAAAAGATGGTCGAAATTGATTGGCAAGATGGTAAGCCGATAAGGCGTGGCGACCAATTTGGCATCGGTCGTGCAAATCATGCATTGCCCTCAAGCGACGAAAAGACCAAAGATAACAACGACGATACTTTTGCTTCTGAATTTGTTTTTCCTTTACATGATCAACACAACCATGCACCGGGAATCGTCGAGTATCCCGGAGGTGACTTGCTCGTATCTTGGTATCGCGGATCTGGCGAGCGATCTGCGGATGATGTTGCCGTGTTTGGTTCCCGACTAACGGTCGCCACGCAAAATTGGTCGGATCCTTTTCTAATGGCGGACCGACCTGGATTCCCGGATTGCAATACGTGCATGATGATTGGAAGCGATCGGCGATTGTGGCTCTTCTGGCCCACAATCCTCGCAAACTCATGGGAATCGTGCATTACGAATTTCCGAGTCTCTTCGGATTATGAGACGAGTCTGATACCGAATTGGAGCAGCGAAGGATTGGTACTGATCAAGCCTGACGATTTTCACGACCAAGCGATCTCTGTACTGAATACAACATTGGCCGCTTTGCCAAAGGACTTGTTGAGCCCAAAGTTGAAGCAAGAGCTGGAAGATGCTCGCTCGAAATTGGGAAATAAACTCTATCAGCGTCTTGGCTGGCAACCCCGCTGCAAGCCAACGATTTTGCCAAGCGGGCGAATCCTTTTGCCTTTGTATAGCGACACGTTTTCAATCTCTATCATGGCGATCAGTGACGACAATGGGCAGACGTGGCGGGCAAGCAAACCCTTGATCGGATTTGGCAACATACAACCGACCGTCCTCCGCAAAGACAACGGAACGCTGGTCGCGTACATGCGGGAAAACGGCATGATCGATCGCATTCGTGTTTCTGAATCAACCGACGACGGCGAAACTTGGGGTGAAGTTGGCGCTTGCTCGCTACCCAATCCCGGTGCGGGGATCGATGGAGTTCGCCTAAAGAACGGTCACTGGCTTATGGTCTACAACGACTCCACGAAAGGCCGCAATAGTTTGGCGGTCTCGATCTCCGACAACGAAGGCGACTCGTGGAAATGGACACGTCACCTTGAAAAACAACCGTCGGGTTCGTTCCATTATCCTGCTGTAATCCAAGGCGCTGACGATCGAATTCATGTCGTCTGCAGCTATTTCGTCGAAGGCGGCAAGACGATGAAACACGCTTCGTTCCGGGAGCAGTGGATCTCCGGCGAATCCTCAGCGAAATAAATTCCTGTCTATTCTTGGCTCTATCAGACAGGGTCTCCGCTCGGTAAAATTCGTGGAGTATGTCTGCCGCTCTTGTCGCCCAGTTAAGAACTTTGCCGTTCGCCGGAAACAGGTTCGCCGTCCCCATGTCATCTTCAGGTCCAACAAATTCACCAAAGACCAGCAAAGGCAATGACGACCAAGCAAACTCGTTGCAATTTTTTCCTGGCGTGGGACCGATGCGAGCGCCGTTGCTTGAAAAACTTGGCATCACCAAACCTAGCGATTTGCTTTTTTACTTTCCGCGAAGCTATCAAGATGTCGCCCAGCTTTGCACCGCGCAGCAACTTGAATCCGATGTTCGCGCCACGGTAATCGGCGTTGTCGAAGCCATCGATCTCCGAACTTTCGAAGACGGCCGCACCATGCTCGGTGTGCTCTTGGATGTTTCGGGCGGGTTCGTCCGGATGGTATGGTTTAATCAGGCGTTTCGTCGGCACCAGATTGCACGTGGAATGCGAATCGCCGCGACTGGTACGCCGAAATCGACCGGTGTCTCGTGGGAGATGCGTCATCCCGAAATTCAGATTCTGGGTCAAGACCAAGACATGCAGCCGGGGAAACCGTTGCCAATTTACGGTCTTACCGAAGGTATGCAACAGCGGCACCTCCAAAAAATAATTGGAACAGCGATCGAACGGCTGGCTCCCGACCTAGAAGAGGCGTTATCCGAGGAGGTCAGGGCAAAATACTCCTTGATGGATATTGCAACCGCCATCAAACAGATTCACGAACCGGACTCCCTCGAACACGCGCATCAAGCTCGACGCCGATTCATTTTCCAGGAACTGCTCGTCTTTCAGTTAGCGTTAGCCATGCGACGTTATCAGGCGGAACATAGTCGTCCAGCGCCGAAATTAGAATCGACCGCGCAAATACATGCCCGCATCGTGAGAAGATTTCCGTTTGAGTTGACACCCGATCAAGTGCGCGTGATTCGCGAAGTAAGCGACGACATGAACCGCGAATTGCCCATGAACCGACTTCTCCAAGGTGATGTGGGATCAGGAAAAACCGTGGTTGCAGTATATGCCATGTTGCTCGCCGTGGCACATCGCCATCAAGCCGTCTTTATGGTGCCGACCGAAGTCCTTGCTCGGCAACACGCTTCGCGGATGGCGGAGAGCCTAAAAAGCAGCCAAGTCCACGTCGAGTTATTGACCGGCAGCATGGGACAGCGGGAGCGTAATGAATTGCTTGAACGGATAGCTTTGGGGACGGTCGATATCGTCATTGGAACGACAGCGTTGCTTAATGAAAAAGTTGAATTCGACAAACTAGGGATCATTGTTATCGATGAACAGCACCGCTTTGGCGTTCAACAACGGGCTACGCTTAGAACTTCGCGAACGCAACCGCATTATCTCGTACTATCCGCCACACCCATTCCTCGCACACTTGCTATGACAGCGTTCGGCGACTTGGATGTTTCGACGATCAAAGACAAACCCTTAGGTCGCGCCGTCGTTCACACCTACGTTGGGCGATCCGATCAAATGGCCAGTTGGTGGTCCTTTGTCGTCAAGCAAGTCAAACAAGGTCGTCAAGCTTATATAATCGCTCCGCGAGTCGCTCAAGATGAGGAAGACAACACAGCTAGCGTCGAGCAATCTTTCGAAGAACTCGGCAAAGGCCCTCTGAGCGAACTGAAGCTCGGGTTGCTGCACGGGCGGATGGACGGACCGACGAAACAATCTATCCTGGACGCATTCACGAATGGGCAAATCGAAGTGCTCGTCGCAACAACCGTCGTCGAAGTCGGGATCGATATCGCCAACGCCACCGTAATGACCATTCTCGATGCAAACAGAATGGGGCTGGCTCAACTGCATCAATTGCGAGGCCGGATATCTCGTGGTACGCATCCGGGCTATTTGTGTTTGTTTACAAGTGAAGGAACGATTCCAGAAGAGAATTCTCGAATCGCGGCTTTGGCTTCGACAGACGATGGGTTTGCCCTAGCCGAACTTGATTTGCGGATGCGAGGGCCGGGACAATTGCTAGGAACCCAACAACACGGTCTTCCTCCGTTTCGAATCGCGGACTTGTCCCGAGACGCTGATATTGTCGTGGAGGCTCGCGACGAAGCTCGTAAAATAGTTTCCGAGGATCCACTGTTGGCGGGACCGCAATGGCAACGTCTCAAACGCCAAGTTCAAGGTCGCCATGGCGATATGATTGCCTTGGGCGACGTAGGTTAATGTAAGATTGGCATTCAAACGCAATCGTCGTGCTCGTGCTCAGAGAAACGGTACTCGTGCTCGTAATCGAAATGAGGCAAAGATGACAGAATACCTGTTTGACCACGATCGACTTGATGTTTATCGACTTTCAATTGAATACGTCGCCGATGCATTCGGTTCTTCCCGGTCATTGGAAGGGCTCTATCGCCACGCTCGCGATCAATGGCTGCGTGCTGCACAATCGATTCCACTAAACATCGCCGAAGGCAATGGCAAATGCAGCTTGAAAGATCGAGCGAGGTTCTTGGATATTGCTCGTGGTTCAGCGTTGGAGTGTGCTGCGATTCAAGACGTGCTTGTTATATCGGGCGGACTGAGTCGGGAAACGAGTTGCGAATTCAAATCCAAGCTCGTGCGGATTGTGGCGATGTTGACTCGGATGGCGATGAAATTCGATAGTGTCTCGGAATCGTTGGGCGAGTATACTTCGGGAATCGATTACGAGCACGAGCACCGCGATGCTGAGCACGAGCACGAACAAATTTAAGAACAATGGGATTCAGATGAGGGCGCCGATCGACCGCTGTTGACTTGCGTTTGGTCAATTACACGGCCTGGCTGATCGCAAAAGATTGGCCCAATCGAGCTCTAGACGTTTTTCGGATCGGGATGAACCCACGGAGCGCGATAAGGCCGACTCAGCAAGCGAGTCGCTTCTTCGTCTCCAACGACGATATGGGCTTCGGGATCCCAAGTCAGCGATCGTCCTAATTGCATCGACATGTTGGCCAACACACAAGCGGTCGTGGAGATGTGGCCTTGTTCGATATCCGCCACAGGT
Organism: Pirellulaceae bacterium; assembly: GCA_031374825.1. Classification (GTDB taxonomy): domain Bacteria; phylum Planctomycetota; class Planctomycetia; order Pirellulales; family Pirellulaceae; genus JANMGV01. The sequence continues at coordinate 55,487 of JANMGV010000225.1, read as the reverse complement.
TTTCCTCGTTCTGCGATCGCTTTAAGAAAATCCAACATGTGATAGCGAATTGCAGGTGCCACATGCTGTTCGAGATCTTTTTCTGTCTTGTCTTCGGGATACTGATCCAGTTCGTACGTCACGTCCTTGTGAATGGGTTCGCCACCACGAGGCATAAAATCATATCCGTGCACGCTTAGTTTCAATGTCCCTTTATCGCCATACAAAGTCGCGCCCCAAGGATATTTGGGATCCGGCGCGTCACCCCAAGTTCGATGTTGCCAAGAAACGTCGATATCGCCGAAATCAAACGTTGCTGACTGGGTGTCGGAGATATTCGCTTTCGAAGCGGGGTCCATCAAGATTCCTCCCGTCGAAGAAACACGCTTGGGCCAACCGAGCTCCAGCATCCAGCGAACCGTATCGAGCATATGAATGCACATATCGCCCATGATGCCGTTTCCGTATTCCGTGAAAGCTCGCCAGGAACGGGGATGACACAACTTATTGTAAGGTCGCATTGGCGCGGGCCCCGTCCACATCTCATAATCCAGGTTCGCCGGTGGAGCCGTATCGGGTGGATTGTCTCGCGCGCGCATGTGATAGTAGCAATAGACTTCGGCATATGCGATTTTTCCAAGCTTGCCTTGTCGAACAATGTTGTCGCGAGCTTCGACGAGATGGGGCGTGCTTCGTCGTTGCGTACCAACTTGCACGACACGACCATATTTGCGAGCGGCAGCCAACATCGCTTGGCCTTCGATCACGTCGACGCTGATTGGTTTCTGCACATAAATATCCGCCCCCGCTTTGCACGCTTCAATCATCGGCAATGCATGCCAATGATCCGGCGTAGCGATCAACACGATATCAAGATCTTTTTCAGCGAGCATCTTGCGATAGTCGCTATAGATGCGGGGCTTGTTCTTTGACTTCTGACGTTCGCTGACCATCGTCGCTGCATTGGCGGCCATCTCACTGTCAACATCGCAGAGCGAAACGACTTCGACCGGAGCGACTTGAATGAGTCGGAACAAATCGCATTTGCCGTACCATCCAGTCCCGATCAACCCTACTCGCTTGGCGGGTCCGTCGAAAAGCGCAGCCAATGCTGGCGACTGCTGCAAACTGGACATCAACGCTAACCCTGCGCTCGCTTGTAATCCTGAATGAAAGAACGATCTCCTGTCCATCATTTACCTCGTCTTCGAGAATGCTAAAGATCAACAAATTTGTTTATGGCGATTCTGGAACGCTAATTTTTGAAAACCAATGTCATGAATCGACTATAGATGGTCGAGTCACCGAATCAACATTATAGACGGTAAAGTACCCATCAACGGACGACGGCCACGGTTCAAATTGAATTACTTGGGCGGGCTTGTCTCGGATGCATCAGCGGTCGCAGGACTATTTCCGTCGGCGGACGATTTCGGGTCGGTTCCTGGACTAACTGGGCTGGACTCCTTGGGCGATTCCTCTGGAGCAGATTTGGGTGCTTCTGAAGGAGCAGTGTTTTTCTTTTCCTCGGCTTCCTTCGCTAATCGGTCTTTGAGCTGTGCCAATGCATTTGTATGGATCTCGACGAGATCGGGAATGCCAGCTTGTTCGGCAGCTTTAATCATCCCCTCACGAGTGGCAACACGATTTGTATCCAGACCCAACGATTTTTCAAACCATGAAATTGCTTCCTTTGGTTGCCCTGCCGCCAACAACACTTGGCCTCGACTATCAAACAACTCCGCATCGTTCCCGCCGACAATCGCAAGTGCCTTGTCGATCATCTCCAAACTTCGCGTGACATTTTTTGGATCTTGCTGCGTCAATGCGACTGCTAGATTATTCAGTACGAGAACCAAATTAGGATTTTGCCCTAATGCCAGTTCCCAGTGGCTCATCGCTTTTGGCCACAGGCTTCGCGAAGCATAAGCATTTCCTAAGAGCGTGTGCGTGATCGCGGAAGCGGTTCCGTTTGCTAATTGCTTTTTGAGCGTTTCAATCGTATTTTCTGAAGCTGCAACGCCCATTTGTGAAAGCTGTGCGATTTCCTCCCCAACGGACGGATTGCCCGGATCGACGTTCGCTGCCGCTTCCAGCAAATTCATATTCAGTTCTACACCGCTTGCAGTTTGACGAAAGGACGCACGATATTTTAATCGCAAGACTTCGGAAAGCATCCGTTTGACCATTGGTCGATCGGCCTTGAATTGCAGTCCTTCTGCAAGTGTTTTTACAGCTTCGTCGGGTTCGTTGCGAATGAGGTGAGCTCGTGCCACGCCTACCCGATCCGTCTCTTTTTCGAGATCAGTACCAAAATTGACTCTCAGTACCTTGATTGCCGCCGTGGCTTCGTCATTGGCTTGCGAAGTGTATTTCGCTCGATTGCATATTTCGGCCACCGCGAGGTGGAGCGTCGAATCGCGATTGGCAGCTTGGCGGCAGACTTTGATTGCTTCGTCGACTCGACCTTGGCTTTCGAGAATTCCGCTGTAGATCAAGAGTAAATTTATGTCGGCTTGTTCCCACGTGCTCGCAATTTCTAAATGATGAATCAAAGCATCTTTGGCTCGCTCGTCCAATTCGCCGCGTCCAAAACGCTGGATCATGTCCATTGCTACCCAAGCGTGAGCGGGCTCGAATCCTTTGGCCTTATCGGGCGCCAGCTCTCGCATCATCGATCGGGCTTGGACGATGTTTCCAGAGGCTCCAACTCGATAGGCAACATAGTAACGTGCGCGGACGTTATTCGATTCGAGTTGCAATACCCGGCGATACAGCAAGTCCGCGTATTCGGAAAACTGAACGCCCGGTTTTTTTGTATTCGCTTCATCCACGTTGGCGGCATTGTCTGTATCGGCTGATTTTGGTTTGGCATCGGCCGCCTGCACAATGATTGGAGCTTCTTTTTCAGCTAGCTGCAGATAACGATCTCGAAGATCCGCTTTGCTTCGCGTCATTCCCCAAAGGATCGTGCCGAAACAAAGAACCAAAACGCAAAACGCGGGCGTGAACCAAATCAATGCGCGCCAATTGCGTGTTACCCGCCAAGCATCGAAAGCATCCCAAATTCCCGTTACGATCGCGGCAGGGTCAGCGTAGACAACGTTCCATATCCACGATTTTCGAACAGGTGCCGTCCCTAATTGAACTTTATCTTTGCGAGTTTCTTCGGTTTTAGGCTTACGACGAAACATGAATTCCCCGACGTCTTTTGCGGTTCTCGTTTATTTTACGAATAGGTTTCTATTGTAAACCAGAAACCCCTTGGACAAAATCGAAATCCGTGTCCGAACCTGTCACTTTCACATTTCGTGAACCTAAAACTGCCGTAAAAACGCGACTTAGGAAAGACCAAGTTCATTTCGAACCGTTTCAAAAGCCACGATTGCTGCGTCCAATTGCTCGATGGAATGAGCAGCAGAAACCTGCGTTCGAATTCTAGCTTTACCCTGCGGAACAACCGGGTACGAAAATCCGATCACATAGACGCCATGATCAAGCATCCGATCTGCAAACTTTGTGGCCAAGGCAGCGTCGCCCAGCATCACAGGGCAAATCGCGTGAATACCAGGAAGTATTTGAAATCCTCGACGTTCCATTTCGCCGCGAAAATACTGCGTGTTCTCTTCTAGCTTGTCTCGAAGTTCGGTCGATTTCGTCAGCATCTCGATCGCTCGAAGTGCCCCTGCAGCCACTGGCGGTGCGACGGTGTTTGAAAACAAATAGGTACGAGACCGCTGGCGAAGCAATTCGACAAGATTCTTGCGCCCTGACGTGTAACCACCACTGGCTCCGCCCAACGCTTTACCAAGCGTGCCTGTGATGATGTCGATGCGATCCATCACCCCATGCAACTCATGCGTACCTCGTCCATTCGCTCCAACAAAACCAACGGAGTGCGAATCGTCAACCATGACTTGCGCATCGTACTCGTCGGCAAGCTGACAAATCGCCGGGAGATTGGCGATATAGCCGTCCATCGAAAACACACCGTCGGTTGCTATCAACCGAAATCGGGCGCCGCTCGCTTCTTTAAGCTTGGCTCGTAAATCATCTATGTCATTGTTCTTGTATCGAAATCGATGCGCTTTGCACAATCGAACACCATCAATGATGCTTGCGTGGTTCAGTTCGTCCGAAATGATCGCGTCTTCGGCACCGAGAATAGTTTCAAAAAGTCCGCCATTTGCATCCCAGCAGGAGTTGTACAAAATCGTATCGTCTTTGCCCACGAATTTGCTCAACGCACTTTCCAGTTGCTTGTGGAGTTCTTGCGTTCCACAAATAAATCGAACCGACGATAGACCGTATCCCCAGCGATCGAGACCTTCGCGAGCAGCTTGCACGACCTCGGGATGATTGGCGAGTCCCAAGTAATTGTTCGCGCACATATTGATCAAAGGGCGATTCCCTCCGACACGAATTTCGGCACCTTGCGCAGTAGAGATTACTCGTTCTCGTTTGAATGTGCCCGCCTGCTGAATAGCATCCAGTTGTTGCGACAGATGGACGTCGAATTTACTATCCACAATTGACCTCGAAAAATTCGTTAAGGTTTATCTTGCCAGTAGAGAATGACTTTGCCGCTTTGGCCCGATTGCATGGCTTCAAAGCCCTTTTCAAAGTCCTCGAAATAGTATCGGTGCGTGACAACAGGCGCAATATCCAAACCGCTTTCCAGCATCACACTCATCTTGTACCACGTCTCGTACATTTCTCGGCCGTAGATGCCTTTGATCGTCAGCATGTTAAACACCACGATATTCCAGTCGATCGCAATTTGTTCGGATGGAATTCCAAGCATCGCGATTTTGCCACCGTGACACATGTTGTTCAGCATCGATCGAAGCGCTGCGGGCGATCCCGACATTTCCAAGCCGACGTCAAAGCCTTCCTTCATGCCAAGTTGCTTTTGGAGGTCTTCGAGTGAATTTTTGCTTACATCCAAAGCGACCGTCGCTCCCATCCGCTTGGCAAGATCCAGCCTGTATGGGTTCACGTCCGTCACAACGACATGCCGCGCTCCGGCATGACGCGCGATCGCAACTGCCATACAACCGATGGGACCGGCACCCGTAACAAGAACATCTTCGCCAAGCAAATCAAAACTGAGAGCCGTGTGAACTGCGTTGCCCAGTGGGTCAAAGATCGAAGCGATATCGCGATCAATCTCTGGCCGGTGGTGCCAAACATTGGTCATCGGTAATGCGACGTACTCCGCAAAGGCACCGGGACGATTCACGCCCACACCTTCTGTTGCTTTACATAGATGACGACGCCCGGCAAGGCAGTTTCGGCAATGACCGCAAACCACGTGTCCTTCGCCGGAAACTAGTTCACCGGGAAAGAAATCGTGCACGTTCGATCCGACTTCGACGATCTCTCCGACGAACTCATGCCCGACGACCATCGGGACCGGGATTGTCTTTTGCGCCCAAACATCCCATTTATAGATGTGCAAATCGGTGCCGCAGATTCCGGTACGATCGACTTTGATCAGTACGTCGTTGATACCAATCTTTGGCACGGGCGCCTCGACCAGCCACAAACCTGGCTTGGAGTAACTCTTGGCCAATGCACGCATTGTCTCTTTCATCAAGCACCTTCTAATTCTCTATTTTTGGATTTCGTTTGACGAGAAAATATCTTACGGTTCAGGCGAATTTTGGGAACCGTGCTAGGAAAGCTTGAGAATGTAGAGATTTACGATGCCGGACATCATCAACGCGGAATTTTGCAAGGACTTCTATGCAATCAGATCGTGAATGACATGCCCGTGGACGTCTGTCAGTCGACGGTCTATACCATTGTTTCGAACAGTAAGCCGTTTATGGTCGATGCCCAGCAAATGGAGGATCGTTGCATGAATGTCGTATACCAAAGTCGGATTGGCTCGATCAAGTGGCTTGTATCCCCACTCGTCTGACTCGCCATACGAAACGCCCCCACGAACCCCTCCGCCGCACAACCAATTCGTAAAGACGTAGGGATTGTGATCGCGTCCTTTGCCAGCTTGAGACGACGGCATTCGACCAAACTCAGTGGTCCACAAAATAATCGTGTCTTCCAGCAGTCCACGTTGCCGCAAATCCTCAATCAAAGCCGACGCCCCACGCGCCATGCCTTGAGCTAACGGCCCATGGTCCCGCTGCACATCTTCATGCGAGTCCCAGTTGCGTCGTGGAAATCCATTATCGTTGCCCGACCATATCTGTATGAATCGCACGCCTCGCTCGATCATTCGGCGGGCGACCAAGCACTTTTTAGAAAAATGGACTGTCTCCTCATGGGCGTTGATCTCTGTCGGGAATTGAGAAGGAATAGAATCCAGCCCGTACATTTTCATGATGTACTCTGGTTCCTGGCTCAAGTCGAAAATTTCAGGCGCCGTCAACTGCATTTGGGCTGCAAGTTCATAACTTCGAATGCGCGCTTCGAGCCGCGAGTCGTGGCGCATGTCGGCGTGCGCTTTGTTCCACTTGAGCAACTCGGCTTGCATGGCAGCGTCGCTTGCGCGGGATACAAATTCGCCATGCTTGCTGGGAAACAAGTTCGCAATCGGCTGCGACCGATTCGGATAAACGACAGTGCCCGCATGACGAGAAGAAAGAAAACCGCTATCCCAGTTCTTCGTTCCGTTCGAGGCCAAGCCACGATGATCTGGCAAAACGACAAAGGACGGCAAGTTCTCGTTGATACTTCCCAAAGCATAACTAACCCAAGCGCCCGCTGACGGAAATCCCGGCCGATCGAAACCTGTCGTCTGCAACAATGTCGCTTGACTGTGAACGCCGGATTTGCCGACCACGTTGTGGACAAAAGCAATTTCGTCGGTAACGCTCCCAAGATCTGCAACCACATCGCTCAGCATCTTGCCGCAATTTCCGTAGGGCTTGAACGGCCAAATGGGCTGGAGCCAAGGCCCTAAACCATTTTGGAACGCTTCGACAGATTCGCCAAAATCACTGGGCTTGCCGTGCTCGGCGATCAAACGAGGTTTGTAATCGAACAAGTCGATGTGACTTGCCGCCCCCGCCATGAATAATTGAATGACGCGTTTCGCTTTAGGCGGATGATGCAAGCTGGTCAAAGTTCCATTCAAATCTTGCGCAAAAGCCGCATCACTCTGCGAGAGCGCCGCCAAAGCCAACGCGCCGAAACCGCCACCGACCGACGCCAGCCATTCGCGACGGTTTGAAGCAGGCACTGTTGGTTCGGTTGTGCCGTTACTGGCTTTCGGAGGATTGAACATTGGCTTCTCGCATGGGTAACGAATAACGGAGTTCATTATAGCTCAAATCGTCTTCGTGCCGATGCTATTATGCGACAAGACCTTGTCGTTCGAGCTTTTACCTCACGTGCATTTACAAAACTGCAAAGGCTCATTTGCTGCCGACCTTGGCCGGAGGCGCTCCGGGGCCAAATCGGTCTGTGAAATCGCTAGCGTGAATCGTGCGATTCTCGACATGCAGTAGCTTGGCCACGGCGTTCATCAAAACATCTTCCACGTCGGGTGACACGTTCGAAGCGGTCGCGCCGACTTCATATCCGCCTTGAGGGTAAGCGACTCGTGTACCGATGTAGAACGGACCATAATCGCCGTAAGCAGCCATCAACACATTGGCATCCGGTCGCATTTCTCGAGCAGCAATTTGATACTCGACAAAAAGTTCGCCGGGCATATGCAGCACGTAGTTCTCGGAAATCTTCAAACAACTAATTGGGATCGTTTCGCCCGCGGCCACCCGATTTGCAAAGGCTAACTGCTCTGCTGCATTGACTGCACGTGGACCTAGCGTGGCTGGGTCGTTCATTAGCTGCTTCAACGATTCAACGTTGATATTCGAAGAAACCGGCAAGCTAACATTTTCCGTCTGCCACTCAATCTCCTCTGCGGAAATGGGTTGACGTTTCATCGACGACCAAGCTTGCTTCATGCCTTCTTCGAGTTTTTCTGCAAGCGTTTGACGATTCGCTTTCGAACCATCATTAAATTTCCCGGCACCAATGTTTCCACCGGCTCCATTAAAGTGCAAATGAAACACACCCGTTACGGCTTGCCGAGCATTGCGTGCCATCCCAGGAAAATCCGGGTTCGCTTGTCCCGTGCGATAGTAGCTTTGTGGGTGCGTGGCGTAGTACGTCATTGCAGTGATCGGCAACTCGTCGCCAAAGAACACGATCGTTCGAACCATCGGATCGATAACGCCAACAGGCAGATCGCGGATAGCCGGATCTTGGCAAGCTGTAAATCGCGTCACGGCAACGCGGCCTTGATCGTCAAGTATTCGACGATTCGAAGCGACACCAATCACTTCGGCTTGGCCAACTCCGATTGCTCGCACCACTTTTGCAGCGGCAATCTGTTTGGGTAAAACCTGCGAGACCCGATCAAGGACATCATTCCACAAGTGTGCATCGTAGTACTCTTTATCCCGGTTCACTTTCGCGAGCAATCCCATAGCAGTAACGTCGGCTCGCGGCGCGTCATGTTGATGAAGCGTGTGGACGACAACTCGATCCGTTGTAGTACCAGCAGCCTTTGCAATCTTCTCGCGAAATAAGACGTTCGCTTCATTTGCAATTCCGATCCAATCCACCGCACACAAGACGATTGGCAAATCACTTCCAAGCAACACGACACCGCGACAACTCAATGGTATCGTCACCTCGCGAGTGGGATCGTATGCCATAGGCGAACCAATTGTTGGCGACGCATCCACCTCGAAATGCGCCAAACGCAATTCTCCACCGTGACTCAAGGAAAAAGAGTTGATAGAGCCGAATAGAAAAATTGGGATGAGCACCCAAAAAATTGAACGAGCAAGTCGAGCCATTTCTGAGTCCTTTTCTGCGGTCTCGTAAAAACGAGTGAAGTAGTCTTCGAAGAACAGGGGGCAGGTTAGGAAGTGCGGGTTACGCTTATTCTAGTTCAAAGCGATAGGTTGCGGTATGTCTCGCAAATTGGATCCTTGAGACAGCTTGACCTGACGAATAAACCAACCTGTACCTCTTCCTATCGAAATACTCATGGAAGCCGGATACTGGCGATTGTGAACGGAATTCGCTTCCTTTCTTCTCGATAGAATTCCCGCAAAACGTTGGTGTCAATTTCGCACGACTCCCGAGCTTGCCGCACCGTCATTTCTTTGCAGTGCGTCAGCGACTCTCGGTAGAGATTGCGTCTGCCGGTTTTCCGTCCGCATTCCAATCCAAGATCGAATGCGGGGAGCAGAAACTTTGGTATTCGATAGGGCTCCGGGTACAGCGTCGAGAGTAGCCAACGGAAAACATAATGCTGAAGCACGCTATATCGAATCGACGTGCCCATTGCGAACCCCAACACAAATGCTTCGTCCTGGTCCTGTAGGCCGCGACCAAGAAGAACATGAAGAATGTCATGATCTTCAAGCGAAATTGCCCCTCGAAACCGAAGCCAACTTTCGGGACTTTCAAGTGCTCGAACGATCCAAGGAAGTTTTGTAGATTCAACCTTGGGAAGCGAGTCGAGTATTTCGTTCACTGAAGAATCATCACATTCAAGGCCGGGATACCAAGCCAACCAAAGATCAGTATCGATGAACTCGGTTCGACGACGTCCCTGTCCATCGTAAAGCCAGGCACTTGTGTCGAACATGTACAATGCGGAATCAGCGACCGCAACATTCGAGGACGATATCACTGATGATGAAGCAATCCGATTGGAATGCTCCATTAGCATGCTCTCTAGCTCCAAACGTTTTCTATCCTCAACTTCATTTGCAGAAATGACTCGCATCATCTCGCTAACCTGTTCCTCCGCAAGACTTCGAAGGTGCTTTTGGTTATTGGCTGCAAATTCCGAACGCAGCACGCCCAAATGATTCAACCCCTTGAGGATGGCGATCAGAATTCCATGGCCTTCGGTCTCGGAATCGGATCGCCCGAATCCCAATCGCGATCCGCCATGAGTCTCGGCGCGAACGATCGCTACATAACTGTCCGCGCCGTCATTCGATTTCTGCCGATCAACGGTTACCAATTCGAACCCGCATCGTGTAACGCGTTGTAGCGTCGCTGCAATCGCAGACTGCACGTCGTAACCGAATCCTCTGAATTCATGCGACTTTCCGAATTTGTTGTGAAGGAGAATGGAACAATGGCAAAGTTCCGAGGTCATGTCTTTGCTCAAGGCAATCTCTTGTAACTCTGTCCCGGCAACAATGATTGGGCTATTCGGAAGCGAGCGATTCATAAATGAAATACCTACATTAACGATTCGGCACGCCCAATTCGCTATGTGAACGAAAGGAACATCAAGTCAAATGGCTGTCTAAACATGCCGACGATGTCGAGCAAACCCTGCGGTTCATCCTCTGAATAACAGACTGGTGACTTTGGAAACGATTCTCGTTGTACTGAGCCCGTAACTCGCTATTTTGCAGTTTGCAATTTAACGCGAATAAAGCGTGGTACGTACAAGCTTGAATCTTCAGCTACTTGCGACAACTCAATGGAATTCGCCACGTAAGAAATCGAAAGGTCGCAATCTTGCGACAACAATGGCTGCGCCTTTCCATTGTAACAGAACACCCGTTTATCCAGGCTCATTTCCGGGCAATCGAACGCGACAGATTCCTTGGACCATGGTCCCCATGGCTGACTGGCAGTCCTCGCCAATATTCGGGATGACAAACCGTTCTCTGTGTAGACAATCAAGTAACGGTCGATCGAGGGAACATACATGACAGAGCAATCAGGTGCCATGTTTGGGAAGATTCGTTTGCATTCGCTAACATCCGGTTGCCACCCTTGCTCGCCGTAAAACTCCCATCTAGAAAAATCCGGTAGAGAATCCTTGAGCACGCGGGCGATTACCAAATGGCGATCCCGATAATTTGGATAGACATCTTCATCTGATCCGTACAGATAGAAGTATTGGCCTTGTTCAAGTATTGCATTGCCCCAAGCTATCTCCCTTTCATCGTCAAAACTCGAACAAGTGATTTTGCTCTGAACGATCTTCCATTGCATGGGATCAGCATCTGGATTGGAAACGACGCCGAGGGATTGGCCAATGATCTTGAAAGCGAATATCCCTGTTCCCGAAGTGCGATCGACTTGGGTCAAGAATAAATAAAGCTTGCCGTTCAGTTTGATGCCAGCTTGCAACCAGAACCAACCAACTCCATCCTTGGGCGTAATAAACGCAACCGGTTTGCCCTCTTCGTTTTGGCGTACATAGAACTGATTGGTTGCCGATTCGCCAGTTCCAGATTGAATCGCAACTGTGTTATTGACGATCGTTGCATCGACGCGTCGGTGGTTTTCAATGCGACCAATCCAGGTATCGCTGAACAACCACAAGATGCGATTAGAGTCCAGGCGGAGGGACTGGAAACCATCTCCTCCGATCCAACCATCGGTGGACGCAAACAACTTGTTTTGGCTGAGATCGGGATGACCTTGTTCCCACGAAATCTCAAACTGCGGTCGAAGGTTAGTTTCCTGCGCTATCGCCGGACAAATTCCGACGATAGCACGGATCAGCAATCCCGCCGCAATCCAGTGGAGAGTACCGAGCGTCGGTGGGACAATTTCCCGAAGGCTAATTTTTGCGAACGTCATAGCAGAGAATCGAATCGCCTTCGCGAAGATAGAGCATGCCGTCAAGCACGACGGGATGAGCCCAGCTTGGTCGATCACCACTGCCGGGAACTTCGAAATGACTGATTTCCTTGAACTCACTTGACGAAGCTTCGACCAAGGTCATCACGCCGTTGGCGTAGCGGAAGTAAAGTTTTCCATCGGCTGCTGTCACCGACGCGGAGTTCTTTCCTGACCCTCGACCCTTCCACGCAATGCTGCCATCCATCAACTTGGCACAATAGGGGTTGCCTCGGTCATCTGAATCCCCGTACAGATAATCACCAATAAGTACGACGCCACCGTGTTTGTTGCCGAGTTCGGGTTTTAAACCGTACACCTCTTCGATCTTGACTGAGCCATCACCGCCGGGAACCTGCTTGAGCAAAGCCCCGCCGCGTCCATATCCGGCAACAAAGAAAACGTAATCGCCGCTTACAATTGGCGTTGGAATCACGCTTGTGGTTTTGTCGATAGCGTAGGACCAAAGCAACTTTCCGTCCTTTGCGGCGACGCCCATTGGCCCGCTGCCTGTGGATTGCACGTAAACTTTCTGGCCGCCAACATTGGAGATAACAATCGACGCGTGCCCGGCGCAACGGTTTTCGGGACGATCGCATTTCCAGACAACACCACCGCTTTTCTTTTTGAGCGCGACCATCGTTCCCTTTTCGCCGCCGGGAGTACAGACCAGCAGATCGCCATCAATCAGCACCGACTCACTGTATCCCCATGGATCGGTCTTTCCGCCAAAGTCGGACTTCATATTCTTTTTCCATTGAACCGAACCGTCAGAAGTGGCGCAGCAAACCAAATCGCCAAACGGTGTCATGACATACACGGCATCGCCATCTACGGTCGGCGTGCTTCGCGAGCTTTGCCAAGATTCGTTGCCTTCGTTCCAAGGGCTTCCCGTTTTCGACTTCCAAAGTTGCTTGCCGGTTTTTCGGTCATAGCATGTCAAATACTCCTCTTTGTCCTCGGCCGTGGATAGTCCGTCGCCAAGCGTATAGATTTTGTCGCCAGCGATTGCTGGACTCGAATAGCCGCGACCAGCACCCTTGGCTTCCCAGACTAATTTCGGTCCTTCCTCGGGCCAAGATTCAAGCAGACCTTTGTCTTTGGAAACGCCCGTTCGATCCGAACCGCGAAACGTCGGCCAATCACCAGCTTTCACCGAAAGACTCATCAGACTTACTATGAGAGAAAAGGCTAACGACCGCCCAAGAAACGAAAAATTCATATCTACCATTCTCCAAGACTTATTTGATCGTTGTTGTAAAAGGAACACGTACTGTATAGCCGGTTCGTCCTAAGTCATGCCAGGAATCGAGTTCGATCCAAAACAAATACATGTCGACATCGCAGTTCCATCTAGCACACCATTTTCGAAACGGTAAGCACCCCAGCACAAGTTATCTAGCGTTATCAGTCGTTTTGGCGTTAGGTTACTTCAAGTGAACGTAAACTTAAGCATGGGTGCTTAGTACCGCGCACGAACAGTTTAACATGGTAGTCTGGATTCCATTGTATTGCGACCGGGGCGGATCAGACAGTAATGGCTTTTGCTGCGGGTTTTTCGTCCGATTTTAACATCACCCAAATAGTGGCAATGAGAATCATCATCATGCCTACCAAACTCCAAACGGTTGGCACTCGGCCGTACACCAACCATTTATAAACGGCCGCCACTCCTACCTGCGACAATCCGACCACACTCACACGGGCAGGTGGTCCAGCGGCAAATGCTTTCGTCAGAAATAGTTGACCGAAGGTAGCTGTCAATCCAACGCCAAGCAATCGCCAAAAGCTGCTTTGGTTTGCTGGCTGAAATACCAAGTTATTGGGAACGACGAGCCATGCCATAAACGTGATCACGGTCGAGACCGCCGAAAAGTGCGTGACGACGGCCCGCGCGTCGACTTCCTTGACCTTGTGAAGCCCAATGAGTGCGATGCCACTGAACATGGCCGCGAGCGCCGCGATCGGAATGGCCAACTGAGGCACATAATGCGAATTCGCTTTCAACGATTGATAATCGCCCGTCGCGGCTGAATAGACCAAGAACATGCCCGTCGTACTAATCGCCAATGCGATCCACGTCTCTCGCGAAGGCAGTTGTCCGAGCAATGGCCAGCCGAGGACTGCGATCCAAATCGGAAATGTGCTTGTCAAAGACAACACGACGGCCACGTCATAATGTGTCATTGCATAGAAAGTGCACAGCATCGCGCAACTGCCTGCCAAGCTACGCATCCAGAGCGTCCTCGGCCGAAAGTAAACCAGTTTGACGCCGGCCGATTTGGCCAAAGCTACGGCAAACACGAGCGCCAATACGCTACGAATAACCGCGAGCCAAGTAAATGAATATTCGTCGCCCAGCGATTCCGTGAATAAGCCCATGGCTGCAAAGAAAACCGAACCGATTAGCATCCACAAATAAGGCACGAAGATTCTGTTCTATCGAGTGAGAATACTTGGCGAAAATAGTTAGCTCTGGCTTGGACTGTGAGTGTGTTTCCGGACTCACAATGATTGGACGTACGCGCACAAAAACCATTGCCATCCAATTCTGCCAAAATGCAACCGATCCGCATAGAGTTATTTTCGGCAATATAGAATTTGCACGCCAGTTCAGTCCATAAGACGCAAGTGTTTCGGCGTGGTAGAACTGCGGAACGCTTCATTTCGAGTAGCTTGAATGTCTGAATCGACACTGCCATCCACAAGAACATTACGATCCGGTGACATTAAACAGACCAGTCCTTGCAGTTTGTTGAATTGCTGCCCAACAAGCACTCGAACTCGTGGCTCTTGATAAGCACAGCACTGTGTTATCGCGTATAGCGCAGACAATTGCGGGCATCTCAAGCGAGAATCCCGCGCTGAAAAAACAAAGATAATGCCTACTGTTTGTATCGTATCAAGCCCTACGATCCGCTTCGCCGATGTTTTTGTATTTGCCCGAAAAACTGCTTCAGAACCTAGCTCGCACTTTCTCGCTGGTCCTTCCTACGAGTGACCCGAATATTCTCCGATTGCCGTCGAAACCATTTCGTCGATGGCAACGACTTGTGGATATAATGGCGTTTCGTCCATTTCGCGTCGCGTCACCCGAATACACCTAATCCGTCAAAGTTGTTGTTCGTATTTTTTCGCAACCTTTCGTCGAAGCTTGAACCTACACGTGGATACTCATCTTCCCATCGACCCGAATTCGACCGCCGCCATTCAGTCTATTCTCGATCGAATTCGATCCGGAGACGAATCGTCGGTCCAGCAATTGTTCGACGTCACGATGGACCGATTGAGGTTGCTGGCCAAAAAGATTGGTGGCAATATTCCGAGCGTCAAACGTTTTGAACAAACAGATGATTTGCTTCAGAATGCGATGATTCGATTGTGGAAAGCTTTCGAGCGACATCATCCAGCAACGCCACTCGATTATTATCGATTAGCGTCCGCCATCATCCGCCGCGAACTGATCGATATGTCACGAAAGCATTTTGGACCTCGAGGCATGGGAGCGAATATGGCCCAGTCGGCTATAATAAATCCGGACGGCCATCAATCACCTGTCGATGCCCACGGGGATGAAACAAACGAGCCAGCCAGTCTTGGTCGGTGGACCGAGTTTCACGAGTACGTAGAAGGACTGAACGAAGAAACAAAAACTTTGTTCGACTTGCTTTGGTACCAAGGCTTGTCACTCGGCGAGGCTGCACTGATAACGGGCTCGTCGGAACGTACCCTTCGGCGAAAGTGGAAATCCGCTCGTTTGGAGCTCTATGAAAAATTGCTGGAGCCATAATCGCTGATGAGTGCGATAGATGATTTACTGGACCGATGGGAAGAGCAACGCGAACTGGGAGTAAACCTCTCGGCGAAAGAGTTGTGTATTGACCATCCGGAGTTGCTCGAGGAGGTCGAACGCCAAATCACTGCACTTCTCGCCTTTGAATCGGGTTTCGGATTTGACTTAAAAGAAAAATCTACAGCAGGTGTGTTAGCGGGCACTCTCTATTCACCGCCCGCCGATTTACAACTAATCAACCGCTATTGCTTGCAAGGCTGTCATGCGATCGGTGGCCTTGGCCAAGTCTACATAGCTCACGACCAAGTGCTGAATCGGCGGGTTGCTATCAAGTTCCCGCGTCTGCAGGGCATGTCGAATCAACAAATTGCACGCTTTGAACTCGAAGCTCGCATTACCGGACAATTGGACCATCCTGGTATCGTTCCCATTCATGCTTTGGACACAACTACAGCTGGCGAACCCTGTTACGTAATGCGATTTGTGGATGGAATGACACTCCAGAAAGCTGTGGAGGACCGATTGGCAATTTGCGGCGCGCGCGCAAACGCCGCGTATTTCACAAGCGATGAATTGCGATATTTCCTTCAATCGATTGTGACTGTGTGCAACATCGTGGCGTTTGCTCATGGCAGAAACATTATCCATCGCGATATCAAACCATCCAACATTTTGCTTGGGCCGTACGGAGAGACGCTGTTGCTGGATTGGGGCATAGCGAAAGAGCTGAACATTGAATCCGCAGCCGTGAACGAAAGAAAAGTCGACTCAGCTAGTCCCTCATCGGACGTGAGTGGTACTGCTGTTGCTTTGCCAGCCAACAGTCCGCTATTGACGATGCCGGGACGAGTACTTGGTACCCCCGCTTATGCCAGCCCCGAACAACTTTTGGGGCGCAGCGACGGGATTGGCAAACCGAGCGATATTTACTCACTAGGTGCAACTCTATTTTTTTTGCTTGACGGTAAATCGCCCATCGAGCTCGTTGGCTGGAGTACCTATCTCGAATTGGTCAAGCGATCCGATACAACTTTGACTCGATACTTGTCCAGCTCCGTCCCAACACCACTCCGTGCGATCTGCGAGAAAGCATTGAGCATTGAGCCACAAGGACGGTATGTTTCCCCGCTGGATTTAGCCGCCGATATAGACCGGTATCTGGCGGGCGAATCGGTCAGCGTCATGCGTGATCCGTGGTGGACCCGTTTGACGCGCACGGCGAGAAAACACCCGCTCGTAACCGGCGCGACGATTGCCTCGACTATCGTACTCAGCATCGCGGGTATCGTAGCCTCGGCAGTTGTGAGCAACAAGAATCGGGAACTCGCAAAAGGCAACCAACAACTGGCAACAGCTCTCGGCAATGTTGGACTCGCAAATGATTTGGCGATGCGCGCACTACGCGATATGGCCAGCGACGTTGTTGTTCGCCGTTTTGCTGAGCATGAAAACTTGAGGGACTCGGAAAGAGCCTACATAGAATCGATTCTACAAAACTTCCTGGCCCTCTCGAATCTGCAGGACAATTCCGAAACAACACTTTCCTTGCGGGCTGAGTCGCATGCGATGGTAGGTAAGTTGTATTACCAGTTGGCCCAGAAACAAGAGTCACAAAAACATCTGACCACTGCCGCCGAGCTTTTCACGTCATTGGTTCGCATGCAGAATCGCGACGAATCGCAACTCCGATTGGCCAGCGTTCTCGAAGAACTAGCTGCCGTTGATTTCGAAGCCAGTCGTTTTTCAGCATGTATCGAAACGTCAACCAAGGGCATCGATGTTCTTGCTCCTCTGCTGACCCGAACTAGCGACGAAGAGCTTCGAGCCCTCGAATCGGTCATGGGGAACTTAAGAATTATCCGCGCCGAGGCGTTTCAAAGTGTCGGTCGACGGAAAGAAGCTATCGACGAGTTTGGTCAAGCAGTCCCTATCCTGGAGCGGCGGTTACTTGCCTCACCGAACGATATAGGGTCACGATTTAACGCCGGAGCCTGCTTCCGTTCTTTTGCAAGCTTGCTGAATGAAGAAATTGGGCCAGGTGCCGACCGATCGAGCGCGCTAGAATACGCCAATCGCGCGGTGGAATTACTTGGACAAGCAGCGGCAGAGAGCCCCGACACGGCCCGATATCAATCGAGTTTGGCGTGGGCATATTACGACCGATCAATCATACATCAATCCGATGGCAAGTTCGGAGAGACTTTGTCGGACATCACCAGGTCCTTGGAATTGACAACGGACATCGCCAACCGATATCCGCTGATTCGCGACTACCGCGATCGGATCGCTATCTGCATTCTGCGTCGGGCCAAACTATATCAGCAAATGAACAAACTCGATGAAGCCCAACGCGATCTGCAACAAGCGACCGATCAGTTGCGCAATCTCATTAAGTCCACTAAAAATTCATTGATAAATCCGAAAGATTTCTCGGTCTGGATGCTCGATATTGCCGAGTTGTACATCGCAATCGGTCAGCGTGAGCCTGCATCAAGAGTCCTGGAAGACGCAGCCACGTTGCTTGATAAAACCACCGAGATTGACGAGGTGGTCATCAATGAGCTTCGCCATCGACTTGCTCGGGTTCGTGACCAACTAAATGCAAATAGTGATTGAAGCAGTGAACAAAGGGGTCAGGCCTCTTTGCTTGGGTTTTGGGATGGTGTAGGATGCGGTTTTCCCGGCTTGGATTTGGAGAGGAAAGCTGATGCCACTACCACCACGCGCTGATGAAGCTGGCGGACTGTACCACGCTTTGAATCGCGGCAACCTGCGAGCAACCATCTTTCACAAAGATGCTGACTTCGAAGCGTTTGAACGAATCCTCCACGAAGGATTGCAAATCTATCAGGTCGAACTCTTTTCGTTTCAGTTGATGCCCAACCACTATCATTTGGTGCTGCGTCCTTTGGTTGATGGCGAAAAGAGTCGGTTCATGGGCTGGATTGGAGACACTCATACGATGCGCTATCATGCACACTATCACACCAGCGGAACGGGGCACATTTATCAGCAACGGTACAAGAGCTTTCCGATTCAAGACAACGAACACTTCTTCGTAGTTTGCCGGTACGTCGAACGCAACGCGTTGCGTTCTGGACTGGTCAAGCGAGCGGAACAATGGCGTTGGGGGTCTCTTTGGCATTGGCTTCACAAACCTGCACTGCAGCCACCGCTGCTTTCGCCTTGGCCGCTCCCAAGACTTCCGGGATGGGTGGAGCGGGTCAACACTCCGCTATCGAAACCAGAGTTGGCAGCAGTCCGGCTTTCAGCCCAAAGGGGCAGACCGCTTGGCGACCCTGACTGGGGCGACTCCATTGCAAGTCGGCTCAACCTGGAATCGACCATTCGTCCCCGCGGCCGCCAACAAATCCACTTCCCCTCCATCAAAGAGGCCTGACCCCTTGGAATTTTCTGCAATGGTTGAGTCACCAGATGTGGCCCGAGAGATGGTAAACTTGGCTGGTGAAATCGATCCATCACTGCTCGAATTGGATAGAAAGGGAAGAATAGCTATCGACCTCGCAGGCGCGTTACAGCGTTCGTTCTGCAACGAACTTGGCATTGATCAAGTTCCCGAAAAAACAAAATCGCAGATTCATTGATTTCGAGACATGCCGAAAACTCGACCAAACAATACGGAGCATCCTTTCGGGCATATCAAAATACTGGTCCGCTCAGCCAACTCTAACGCGATGTAGTTGCTTTTTCTGTTTCATGCACCTCGTCTCTCAAAAAATGGCAAAGCACCATTTAACCTTAGTGGCATCTTTGATCTTTGGCGATCACCGAGAGTCCCGACACTACAAATTGGCGAGGATCTCTGCTCCACGCTTTAAAATTAGGGATAGATGGCCTTCGCCCTCAAGTATATGCGTCGAGCATCGGGGCAGCCGACTTTCAAAGAAACGCAATGTCGACAGAGGCGCGGTGAGATCACATGTACCGCTCCACAATTTGACCTCATTTGTGATTTGGGAGAGTTCGATACCCCACGGCCAATTCATCAATTTGATATCGGCGATAATCCCTTCAGCACCCTGCTGCGTCGCAGAGCGGAAAATCTTGAGCAGAAGTGCCTCATAGTCCTTCGCGGCCCAGCGATCGACGTCGGCCAGTTTGTCAAAGCCGCTCTGCAGTCCTTGGACTGTAGTCGCATTATTACGTTGCTTCCTGGCAATTGTTTCCATGACTCTTCTTGCCAACCGCGGGTAACGCACTACTTGATCGATCTGGTCATCGACAACTCCTCTTGCCACGCCGGGAGCGCCGGGTGCGCGAACACATATGAGCGATGTCGAGAGTACTTGCGTATTATGAGCACTTGCGCACGCCAGTGCAAAACGGCATCCCCCGGAATAGCCTACAGCATGATATTGATCAATTCCTAAATTCGCTGCCAATTCCGCTACATCCTCTGCATAACCACGTATGCTGTGGCAAGGCTTGGGACTCGAACAGCCAGTTCCCGGGCGATCCACGGCGATGATCCGATAAGCCGAGCAGTCGACTTCATTCAACAGGAGCAACACATCCAGAGCCGCTCCCGGAGTCGCGTGAAAGTAAAGTATCGGTTTACCCTCTCGCGAACCAAATTCGCGATAACTCAGATATCGGCCGTCCCTCAATCTAAATTGGCTGTAAGTGCCGCTTGCCTCATTTGCACCCCTAACTGATTGACTTGAGAACGCTAAAAAAGAGCAAGCACAAATCGCGTGAAATTCTCGTCGGTCAACCATTTACTTACATCCCGATTCCATTGTTGTGATGGAGGCTAGCTTGCGGACTGTGTTCGGGAAGCGGCGAGATAGTATTCTCTAGTGGCATGTGTCGAACTGGGAACCTGTGGTGGAACAGATGCCGGGGTCGATCAAGATTGTTCTGGGCTCTCGCCGCTTGCTGCTGGACTGGGCGGACAGCACTGTGTCCAAAAGTATCACTCTAAGTCCAGTTTTCGCAAATGTCAAAATATTTCTACAGAGGCGATTTCTAATTGTGGCTGCATTCTATTAATTGGATAAGAAGCCTAGTTGTTTCAGGGCGAAAAGTATCTGACAATGATGACCTCGTTACGGTCTTAATTCTAGAACGACATCTATGTGAAAGTGAGCATTTCGATGGCTAGCAACGGCGATACAGATCGGCAGTTTAATGTAGGTAATGAACTAGTCTGTGGTCTTGGGAGTTTCCATAAGACTCTCAAACACAATATGTACGGCGAAGTTGATCAAGAGCAGTTCCAAACTCTGGTGTCGGCGACGAAGGGGGAATCAGCATTTGCGGCGGTAGGCCGATTTGATGATGGCACAGCAAGACTTACGAATCCACAGGCAGGACTTGCTAAGGATCGCCTTACGAACGAGCCTTTTAGCTATGAAATGCCACCGGCACCCACTGTTCTTTCAACTTCAACCGCCACAGAAATGACAGAACTTTATTGGATGGCCTGCCTTCGTGATTTGCCTTTCACGGATTTTGAAAAATCATCGCTTATCGACAAATCCGCCGACGAGATGGAAACTCTTTTTCGCAAGGCAGTCAAAGACACCACGGATGCAGGTCATTTGCGATTGGGAGTTGATGTACCGGGTTCAGCAGCATCGCTCAACAAAATAACTTACGGAAATCTCTTTCGAATGGGCCTTCCGGGCGAGGAAGTCGGTCCACTCGTTAGCCAGTTTTTCGTTCGAAATATACCGTTTGGTGTTCAGACTATTGACCAAAGACTGCGCCCATACAAATCCGGAGCCAACTACCTTTGCGATCTTGAATCGTGGTTGCATGCACAGAATACTGGAAAAGGAAACGACGGAAATGCTTACCCGAACGCAAACGAAGCATCGGAAAGCTACTACGTAGAAGGCGGCTTGGTTCGCCAAATCTCAACCATGCGAGATCTGGCAAGATTCGTCAATAAAGATGCGCTTCACCAAGCCTATTTCAATGCGGCCCTCCTTATGTTGTCGGGCGGTGCAAAATGGAATCAAGGAAACCCGTATGGCGACAACGCTCCTCCCGCCTTTGGCAATCGGGAGGCTGGTTTCGGGACGCTCGGAGGTCCACATATTCTTGCATTGGTATCTGAAGTTGCCACACGTGCTTTAAAGGTTGTCTGGCATCAGAAGTGGCAAGCTCATTTGCGACTGCGCCCCGAAGCCTATGGTGGCTTGGTCCACGTGCAGAACATTGGCGTTGGATCCAAGAAGCTAAAACGCAGCTACGGGCTTCCTGCGTGGGTCGCCAAGACGGACGCCGCACAGTTAGTTCAAAAGCAATACAAGTGCCTCTTGTTACCGATGGCGTTTACTCCTGGAAGCCCAACCCACCCCGCCTATGGTGCAGGGCATGCGACGGTAGCTGGTGCCTGTGTCACGATACTCAAGGCGTACTTCAAGACGTTTGTCTACGACAAGAAAGGCAATATCGCTCCAGTCCTGCTTAATTCACTTGTTGAGCGATCGGAGCCTTTTGGAAGTGGCGAACCGTTCAAGGCGATCCTTACTGGCAAGGATAAATCCGAAAAGGGCATTACTCGCGATTTGCCAAGTGAAGTTGCCGACAAGTTGACCATTGAAGGGGAACTCAACAAGCTCGCATCCAATGTCGCCATGGGACGCGGCATGGGAGGAGTGCATTGGCGTTCCGATAACACGCGAAGCCTGGTTCTCGGCGAAGCTATTGCTGCCCAGATCCTCGCCGACATCACCGTCGATCTAAACGAAAAGCCTCGATTCGAGTTTCGAAGTTTCGCCCGCGACGAACATGGAAATCCCAAATTGATCTCCATTCAGCAGGGACAAATTCGAGTCAATGGAGTCGTCGTTCCCTCGGGGACCAGCGAGCTTTGATACGGTAATGATGATGTTTCAGCAGTCAAAAAACTAGAGTCATCGAATAGTGGAAATGAGAAAAAACTTATTCAACGCCAAATTTTGCTTCAATTGTGCAAAATGGCCACATGATCGAAACGTCGAGCAGGAAACACTACCAATTGCATCACCAAACAAATGATCCCTACTGCTGAAACAATGGTACAGATCGGTGGGTCGGGTTTCTAAGTTTGGGTTGTAAAGCAGACGGCGAACCCAACGATAATTACTTTCAAACAGGGCCGCATTCTAGTTGACGGAATTATTGCAGATCAACGTGGCCAACTGTAATTTGTTCGAAATCACAAGATCTGGGTGGCCAATTCATTGGCCGCCCAGGCCACTTGTCAAGTTGTCAGTCCGCCTCAAAAGCTGCACATGCGAGTTGCGGTGTTAGTACCAGGGGAATTGCATATCTTGAATCGCTATAGCGTAGAAACATGGAACCGATACCTGCCGTTCCCAGCATCAGTCCTGGGGTCGTCCGGCCGTCTTGCGTTCCACACTTCCACGGGATATCAGTCGACGACTGATCAAGTGCGGACTCAATTAATTTCTCGACAACGGAGTGTCCTCCTTGCACATCCATGTTCTTCTCCTGAGCTGCCAGGAGTAGCTCCATATTTCCAAAGTGCCCATGGCACAGTGACAAATTCGTCCCCGGTGCGGTAAAGCTCTTCAATGATTGAATCGTACTCGAAATAGCGACTTGAATTTCGTACGGAATCGCTGCATCGTTTGGCAGCAAATCCATCGTTCTTAATCGCGCAAGTCCAATTCCGGCTGCTCCATGACACCAGGCACAACCAGCAGCAGTTCGAGTTTCGCTGTCGCTTCTTAAATCGAGCCAATTCTGTTGGTTATTGTCGAATCTCCGACGCTCATAGACGAGTGCTTCGTTCGCAGCTTTGAGGTACTCATTCCCACCAACCAGATGGTAAGCTTCCAGCAACGCATTGACGAATCCTGCAGCACCATGAGAGTAACCAGTCAACCCCGTAGCAAATGCGGGACTCTCCCAGCTCAACTCAGTGGTTGCACCATGCTCAATAACTTGTCGGGTTGCCAATGTTAGCAGTCTTTTTGCATGGCATTCTGCCAAGTGCAGCAGTAGTCGATCGTTGCGTTGTTGTCCCGCTCCGATTAGCAAGGGAATTGCGCCTGCACTTCCCCCAATCACGTCGCTTTCCATTTCATCGGTGACGCGACACAGTTTTAGTAGATTAAGGCCATCTTGACTTAGCTTGTCTATTTGCAAACAGGTCCCCGCTCGCAATGCGGTAACTGCACAGCCGAGTGAGCCAGAGAAGAAACCTGCAGCATTTCTTGGTCCAGTATCTGCATGATGTTCTAGTGAATGCCTGCAAGCTCCAATAGCAGTACGGCGGTGAACTTCTGATCCGGTAGCGTTTGCAAGCTGTGCCAGGAACCAAGCAATTCCCGCTGTTCCGTCATAGACAGTAGGGCCCAGTGATTGCCAAGCATAAGTCGTTACTTTTCCATCCGAGATTTGTGGGGTCCACCCCAGCCAATTGCAACACCCCGCGTCCCAAATAGCGTCTCTACAAAGCTGGTAGCCGATTCGCTCGGCCGCCGCGAGGCACGTTTCTTGAATCATAGTTCCGTCTCAGGAGAATCAGGCAGTGGCCCGGTAGTTCCGGCATTGAGATGAGGCACGTCAAGAGAAAGCCCTGCCTCAGAAAATTCTTCGACAACAGCTAAGCGTTTGGCACTCAAGTCATTCGAATTCAATGCACATTCTCGGCACAATGCCCGGGCAACTAGACGCATTCGGTGTTGCCCGAAACTCTCACCATTTCCTGGGTCATCCGCCAAACTAACGCCTTGAACGAGCGGTAAGGCAAACATGGGCGTACAAGGCCGAAGCAAAGAGGCAACTTGGTTTAATGCTGGCCTCAAAATCTGCCATGCGAAGGCAAAGTAGCGCCGCGGTAAATACAACACGCACGAATCTGTACGGCGAAAGGCCAGTGGATTAAGAGGACACTTTAAGGTGAATGGTACTTGAGACCTATTAAGACTACTCGTCAAGACCTCAATCCATTTCTGAACGCCTGCAGGGCCGAGATTGAAGTACAATCGTGTAACCACAGTGCGATCAAACGCATCCACGGGTGTTTCACCATAGACGAAATAAAATCCTACTCCAGTTGCAACTCGCTCGGCCCTAAAGATCACCGAAGTCCAGCCATTAGGATTTCCCTCCGCATCTAGTTTGTATTCAATGTCCGCAGGCTCGGCGATATGTACAACCTCTCCGCTGTAAACAACTGGCTGACCATTTAGCACCTCAGAATGGAGAGCCCAATCTGAACTTACGCGTTCGCGACTTTTATTTGCGATTTTTAACCGAGCCAGGAATCCCTCTGGATCGGCAATTTCGGCCAGGTCTTGTGCGCTCTCTGGAGCGTCAGGCAATTTGCAGTAAAAATGTTGGTAAAATGTCTGGTGAAGCGGAGTAACAATTGGAGGTTCACCGGGCTGTGGGTCAAAGAACAGCGAATCAGCTAAGACAATACTGTCTCGAAAGCTGGCTCGGTAGTTGTCAATTACAGTTGTCTGTAACAGAAGTTCGTCGAGTCGTGAATCCGTGGCATGCTGAACTTTCACTCACCGCTCCCATCAAATAAGCTTGAAATCTTAAGGAGCTCTCGCTCGGTTTCTTCTGGATTCTGAAGAATATTCCAGCTCAATTGCAGAAGCTGAAGACCTGATTCGCTAAGCGAAGAACCGAATTGATGGTGCTCGAAAGTGCTTTGCACTAAACGGCAACCGGCGAACGCACTGACTCTCCTTAGAAAACTTGCATTCTTCACCGAATTTCCACGTCGTGAAATATACGCCATAAGAAAGCTGTTAACCAAATCGCGAAGCTCTGCAAGTTCGAGTATATTACCAACCCAGTCAACTAAGTAGGCTTCAACTACTCCTGCGACGTCCCACGCGGTGTCTCCGCCACCAGCTAATTCCCAGTCGATGATACTCAAACCAAGCTCAGAATTTGTTTGTTTAATCAAAATGTTATCCCAACGAATGTCACCATGACACAACCCATCTGGATTCCATAGCGTCGCGGCATTTCGAATTAGTTTTGCGTATTCGGGATACTGCCGAATTCGAGCGCTAATTCCGACCGGATCGATCTTAGCTGTTACTCCTGTCAGATCATCTCGAAGGGTAGTCGGGACACGGTGCCGCGCCCTGGGAGGTAACCGCTTCACCATTTGGGCTGTGTCAGTCGAATGAAATTTTGCAAGCACATCTCCCAAAGCAGACGCTATCGCTGGTCGTTGAGTCACATGTGTTCCACAAAACTGTCGCAAGCTTTCAGCATCCGCGACTAACTCTGAACATAGGATGCCACGCTGTTTGTCATATCCGAGTACTCGCGGAACGTGATCTGAAAGCAAACCACTAGCTTGGAACTCCCGTCCACAACAGGCTTCAATCTCCAAGCACGTTTGCAGAGTGACGTCAGAGGGACGTGACTGCTTTACGAACACGCCACGCTTGCTTTGAAACGCAACTTTGAAGCATCGATTGCGGCTGCTCGAATTGGTGACCGTACACTGATTGTGAACAATGTCGGATGGCGAGACAAACCCACGCTCTAAGAGATAGTGGGCAATATTGTGAAGCGTAATAAACATCTAGGTGCAACGATCCCAAAGCACCGGGCCGTCCTGAGCCCAGTGCTCGTCAGTAAATCTTGGCGAACTCTACATGAGTGGGTTAAAAGTTACGCCAATGGTTCCACAGATTCTGGTAGGGCAAGCGTCAACCGCCGAAGGACAGGCTCCCCCAGTTGGGCACTGGGCGATCGTTATGCATTGTTGCAAAAACGTGACTTGAACACATTCATTGACGTTCAACGTGCGGATTGGACAATTTGGCAAGCGAGTGCGAATTGGGCAATTCCAAAGAAGTGTTTGTTGGCAAATCACCGGCTGCGTTGGGCAGAGCTCAAGACTATTGCCAGGGCATAGCGGACCAATTCGAGTTTGGCAGAGAGAAAGTACTGAAGGCTGTGGCGGGCAGTTGATTGGAGAGTTCGTAACACATGGCAAATCAATCGATGGACAATCGCCCAGTACTGATGGCTGAGGACAACTATCAGGCCGGAAACTAGGTGTCGGGCAAATAAAATTAATGGATGGGTTTTGCTGCGGTATCGCTCCCACCGGTAGACCTGGGGTAGCTTCAGCCCTGGCTGTGAGCGGTCCCGACAAAAATTTGGCTTTCATTTCCGTCTGATTGCGGTCTCGCCGAGTGATATCGGCGTCTTTTGAAATCCAAACATACTTCGCCCCCAAATGATCATTGGGCACGTCCTCAGAATGCAGAATCGAACTTTGTGGCACATCGATATGCTCCGATAATTCAGGATTCGCATAGATCCGAATGTGATCGGATGCCGTCGATTTACCTATGTAACCAACCACCAATTTAACCTGCGGTGGATTCGACGGGTCTTTTACAATTGAGTCAACAAAACTAGTTTTTTCTTTGTCAGCCATGTTGCACCTTGTGTGAGTGAAGTATTGAATCTACGCTCCCATTTCGCGTCGAGCGAGCTTGGATTGTAGGATTCCGTTATTCAGACTGCAACTATGGCTCATCCGAATAAATCTGCAACACAGCAGCGGAAGTACTTTCGCGATCGGGGTTTCGCAGGAGGGTGCCCAGGTCTTTCCAAAGTATGCATGAAGTAAGACATTCGCCTCGTTTTGAAAATATAGAATTGCTCTATGTTTTCGCACTGTTTTGCGGATTTCTGAGACAACCGTCCTTCGTCATTCGCTTCGTCTGTTTCACGGTATGCGCGAATTGGATTTTGATGAGTCAACCCAGCTTCTCGGAGTATTCCCCAGATCGTGTCTCTGGAAACAACAATCCGTTCACACTTCTTTAAAACGGTCCGAAGCCGCCCTAAAGTCCACAAGTCTGTTTCAGATATTGAATTACGACAGCAGTGGAAATGTGGACACGATCGGAAAGTTGTAGGCTGCGTTGCAGGCTTCTTTTGTGCAGTACATTCAGGAATGTAATCCAAAACTGACACCGATCACCAAGAGGGCGCGTGGGTTTTCAAATTCGAATCGAAAGAAGACGTAGAGAAGGCAATCGGAATTATCGCAGGACAAGGGGGAAGAAAAGCCAAAGAACAACGATCTGTTAGATCCCACCGATCGTTGCTTTCGCCAATTCGAAAACAACGATGAGTAAAGCCCTTCGCGCCGCAGCAATTCACCCAGTTGACCTAGCTGATCACATCGATCTCCTTCGTCAAGGATCCTCGACTTGTATTCCGCAGAGTACCTTCTGCGCGAAGCCTTTTCGCTTACTTCAGGCGTCCCCAGCCCATTTTTTCCCATTTCGTTCGACATCCATCTTCCTCCTTGCCCTCTACATTAATAAAACAGGAGGAAGTTGTCTCACCTATTGTGGCACAGAGGGCAGACTTGGCTCGAATGAAAGTCCTTGATTCGATTTTTAAAGTTTCGTTCTCCATCGAAATAGCCTTTATTAAAAGCCGCTGACCGTTGGCACAGAAGAAATTCTATGAATGGTCAGTCCTTGAGTGCTGCTCGCTTGGAGGGCAGTTCAATACCTAGGGCTACGTTCCCAGCCGCAAATGAAAATGCGACTGGCGTGTTCGTCTCAAAGTTAGGCAATTTAGATTCCGTTTCGATGAATGTTTCTCCATCTACGCTAAATCGCAATGTTTCACCTTGATGCTTGTCAATGAATTGTGGATTGAGGATGTTGAAGTAGATGCCGCCAGGAAATTCGGTATAGCGTTGAATCCGCTCTTGCCCAACATAAAGTGAGTACCCTGAACTCGTTGTCGGCAATGGCTCGGCAAGGTAGACTTTTACGAGATACAAAACCGGCTCCAATGGAAGTTTGAGCGTCTCTCGAAAATGAGCAAGTTTTCGTTCGTCCGATGGCTCCGGCTTAACGGGAACAATTTGAATTCGTTTTATTTTGATGTCCATGGCTTCATTCCTCATTGAGAGACTTGGAGATCACCTAAATAGATGATACCAGTCGAGACCAAATCCATCTTGAACTGGATTCGAAAAATATTTGTGACGTTCACCCCTTGGCTAAGTAAATAACCTAGCGGGATACGGAAAGACTGCATGATCGTCTTGGGCGCAGTACCTACCGGCGAAGTATCTGGATAGAGCAGTTCGCCAAATTGAGAGAGCGGAAACGACGTACTTGCACCGCTGCCATCTTCGATTGACATTGTCATATTCTGTAAACTCGCTGCCGGATTTGGCGTTTCGGTCGATTGTCCCAACCTGAAGCTCAAATGCGAAAAACCGGCGGTTGGCAAAGTGGCGGGGTTTAATTGAACAGTATAGCTTCCCAAGCTTCCGCCCCATGTCAATTGAACACCAAATGCTGCTTGGAAGAGATGTGACGCGCCACCCAAATTAAATCGCAGCTTCGATGCGACTATAGGGGCTGCGGCCGTGATAGTGCCGATCACTGGCAAGGACACTCTTAAACTCGTAGTGGGCTCCTCGCAATGCTGAATAAACAAGCGATTCTCGGACTGGTATTGCGATACCAGTAAAATCGAAGAAGGCAACCAGCCGTTGGAATGAGCGATGCGATGATCTTGAAGCAGCTCGCGAAAACTCGTGTCGCCGAGCAGCTCTGACCGCGCGATACTCCCAAAATAGAGCTTCGCAACGAGTTCTTGCTGAGGTCTGGTAAGTGTTGGAACGGGTGACTCTTGAGCCCATACCGAATTGAAGAAATTGTGGTTGGCTTGAAACACCCAAACCAAAGCCTTGTATCCGGATGCGGGCGTTGTTGGACTAGCCAAATCAACCGCATGGGACCGATCATAAGTCTGATAACCAGGGAAGTTAAAAACGTCACCATCGCGGCTTCCATGGATCACAACATAGTTATCGACAACACGGGTCGGACCGCTAACCGGAATATACTGACGATCCGTAGGCGCGATCGCGACGACCGCACTCAACGAAAATTGATAAGGCCCCAACCCTTTTGAACCATCCAGCAAAACGGTCGGGCCGCCGGGATCGGGTTGAACTTGGTTGAGTCGATTGAACGCGCTCGCATGACCGACAGCTTCTCCACCCCTTGAATGGCCGACAATCATGACTCGGTCGAGATCGACCTTCCCTTCGAGCGGATGGCCCGAAGTCGTATTCCAAATTTCAAACTGCCGCACATGCTCCAGGTGTACGATTGCCCTCGCATCGTTCTCCCCCATGCCTCCACCATTCAAGAAATTGACATCGATCGAACCAGCAATGATGCCATGAGACGCCAGCAGTTCGCACAAGTAGAGATAACCTCGTGTCGAATTCTCGCTCGGATTGTGATTGCCATGCGCAAAGAGAACCAAAGGAAAAGGCCCCGGCCCATCTGGAACACGAAGAAACCCATTCAGCGGGACGTCGGTTTCCGCAAAAGGCCAAAGCACCGAGACATCCGCAAAGTCGGAAATATCGATCGTCCGCGTCGAATAATTCAGGTCAGGCGCATTAAACGGCGCAAAATCGTTCAGCGAGGCAGCATAGCTTAAACCAGGCGCAGCATAGACGCGATTGCTAAATGTAAACGGCCCCGGAAGCGAAGCATTCAACATTCGTGCCCTCCCTTTTTGCAAGATTCAGAAAGCGACTCTCATCATCCCAGCAAACCCACTGTGATTAGAATTGCCATTGCAATTATCCCACGTCGGGAACATATCAGATTTCAAATCGCGAGTCAACAATTTGGCGATGCGGACGCTGAGGATTAGTGGGACGGCTCTTGGCATCTGCTATGTAGCCGCAGATTTTTTCGTTGGTACGCATACGTGACAAACAGTAGATTATCGCGTGGCGATAAAGTTTCATCGATCAACTTCAATTTTAATGTATCGTTGGGGAAGGTGACACTCGTTGACGGCAATCGCAAAAATGGATCGCTTAATCGTTTTCTAAGTTGGGTTGAGTTTACTTCTTGAGGGAATCAAAGACGACGACAAAAAATCTGCCGCGTTTTTGGTTCGAAGCTTTCTGCTTGTGCTTGGCAATCGTCGATAGCTCGCGCTTGTTGCCATCTCGGTCGACTGACGATACAAAAAAATACTTAACCGCTGCTTTGAGCGGGCTGCGAGTAGATGATTTTACAATTGAGGGCAAGACGTCGATCCAGCTAATCGAGAAGCTAGAAAAAGGCAACATTGCCATACGTGCCATAGAAGATGAGATTTCCGATTTGAAACTAGTAATTCACTTGTAGAGCGATCAGAGCCTGTTGGAAGCGGCGAACCGTTCAAGGCAATCGTCACTGGCAAAGACAAATCCGAAAAAGGGATAACTCGAGTTTTGTCCAACGTAGTTTCCAACAAATTGACCATTGAAGGGGAACTCAACAAGCTCGCATCCAATGTCGCCATGGGACGTGGCATGGGAGGAGTGCATTGGCGTTCCGACAACACCCGCAGCCTAGTCCTCAGCGAAGCGCTTGCCGCCCAAATCCTGGCCGACATCACAGTCGATCTGAACGAAAAGCCTCGATTCGAGTTTCGAAGTTTCGCGCGTGACGAACATGGAAATCCAAAACTGATCTCCATCCAGCAAGGGCAGATTCGAGTCAACGGAGCCGTCGTTCCTTCAGGAACCAGCGAACTTTGATTCGTTAATGGAAACATAAGAATTGCGTTTGCTGCTCGGTTATAAAGAACGCCTTTTTTGGCAGCGTCTTGGCTTAAGTCCTAGTTTCTGGCGGGAAAGCGCTGGTGCTTTTCCGCCAGACCAACAAGTTTCGGATCCGTCTTGGAAACGTATTGGCTTACGCAAAAAAAAGGAAACGATGCGAGTAATCAGTGCGTCGTGCCTTGTCTATCGCGAGCGCGAACTTCGGTCCTCACTGAAGAAACGTGGGGCGTTCGCACACCTTCTGGCGTGCCAATGAACCCGCGTTTAGCGGAGCAATCAGAGCACATTCCTTGCGGGACGTCCAGTCAGCCATCCCCAACACACAACGGTCGCTTATCGTCTTTGCGAGAAGTCGTCGAGTCCTACGATCAAGCCGGCGTTGTCCCGCGTCAGGCCGCATACAACCCAGACAAACATCCAGAAATTGTCGAGCTCACATGACGAGCTACGTCACGCTCGCGTAGCGGTTCTTCGTTACATCGTTAGTTCCTTCCGTAAACTGCTCGCCCAGAGATCACGTCGGCGAACTCAGTCTAAAACGGCTTGCATATTCGATCGTGCCTTCGGATTTCACTGAGCTCCAATCGACCACGGGTAGGAATGGGTTTCTTGAACAATAGGACACGGTCAAGTCTTAACCAATTGTCCTATTTGCTTCGAATGAATACTGCACCTTTGGCACCCGGGGCTTTTTCAACTGTCGAATCAGGATTGTTTTTTGCCCCACGCAGCTCCCGTTCTCCTTGGTAGTCGGATGCAGGAAGAAAAACGCGGGTCGTCCCGGTTGCGGTTGGATCAAATGGAGCCGTCGCTGAGACTCCAGGGCGATCACCAATAGAACGATCGGATACGCCTGGTAAATCTGAGGCTGAAGTTCGTGCTCCAAACGCCGAAATTGTCTCCGCAGTGCCTGACGGCTTTTCAAATCCTTCTATTGCAACGTTAAAGGCATCGATTTCGAGAAATGTCAGGCGTGAAGTACGGATTGCGTCTAACGTTTCGGCGTTTAGCGCTCGCACGAAACCAGATGCCAAGTGTGATCGATTGTTTACCAAAAACTTCTCGACAGAATTCAATAGTTCTATCGATTCCGTGACTAATTTATTCAACGCGGTCTCCAGGTCAGAAAGCTGCTTCTTTAGCTTTTTCAACTGTTCGTCAAGCACGATAGCCGCAGCCATAGCAGCATTGATTCTTGCACCCTCTTCAGCGTTTTCTTTTTCAAGAGATGGTTTAGTCACCTTTTCGAGAAACGCGTCCTCCGACCCGAGCAAGGCGTCCCTGAGCTCTAGATCGGATATTCTTGTAGCGATCGCATCCGTCTTGGGTTTAACTTCTTGGAGAAGAGTAATCTCATCCTTGATCGCCAGTCTTTCATTTTTAATAGCAGTACGTCTCGATTCTAGTTTCGAAAGCGATGCTCTAATTTCATTCGATCTTAACTTGGAAGATTCGATTTCGGCTCTTTTTACTTTTAGTTCCGCTGCCTTGCTATCAACTTGATCGGTTTGCGTCTTTACTTTTGTCCTAGCCTCTTGAATAGCCGTATCGTCGGAGGCAATCCACCCACCCACTGTCGAAATGACTGCAATTTGAAACGATTCAACATTAGAACGAGGTTGCGAAAATTCTGCCGCGAAGAACTCCTGAACAGCATCCGCTTTTCCTTCCGAAATAAGGTACTTTGCAGCAGAAAGCGAGCCGCTCAACTTGACTTTCGGCGTTTGATTTAAGGGGTCTTGCGCAATGTGCAACTCATCTCGAATCTTTTCCTTAGCTTTTTGCAAAATAGAAACAAGTGGTTTCGTCGCGGTTAGATTGAAAATCGGATCGTCAAAACTTGTGTTGGCTTGTTCGACGGAAAGGTGCGCCAATAAAACCATCGCTCTCGCTGATATCTCGGCATCTGAGCTCTCGATTTCTTCTATGAGACGCTTCGTTTCGCGTCTGGCTTGGACGCTCTTTGCTGACTCGCTTGCAGGTTGAGGAAGGTTCCAAGGCGCACCAAAAGCATCACCAACAACAGTCGCAGGTGTCAGCAAATTACCCGTCAAAATTTGGGACTGCTGGCCCGTTCCCACCTCGGCCAAAACACCATTCGTTCGCATTTGAATTAACGCAATAGCCCCTGCCGGACCATCCTGATTTGTCGCGTTGATTTGAAGAAGGTTATCGCCGACAATTAGCCAATCCTTAACGTCGATACTATCAATCGTTTTCCAATCTTTCGCGTTCTTGGGGTTCGGTACCACTTTATTGTTGATTTCGATCGTGTACTCGTTGTCAACCGTAATATCAAGGCGAGCAAACTGCGGAATCCTTGCTAGATTGAATTGCTGAATCAAAACTACCGATTGATTTTCTGTGGTAGCACTACTCCATACCCACTTTGGTTCGAAAACTGACGTGGGAACGATAATTTCCATTGGCTCAACGAATTCCATTGCTCGCTCATTGATTGCATCAACGGGCGGCTGTAAATCCGTCTGCGCGAAAGTTTCCGCTAAAAAGTTCGAGCAAACAGCTGTGATTAGAAACAACCCGACTTTAAGAACTTTGCTGGTGGACATTTCAAACCCTTTTACCGAACGATGTTTTTAGCGCCCTGGATGATCGGACGCGTGTAGTAGTTCCAATTCGCCGAAGTCGCAGTCAAAAACCGACCCTCTGCTGGTAACTTCGATCTCCGTTTTGCTTTTTCGGCAAGCTCGCTTCCTTCGGCTTTTAATTTCTCTGTCAATGGCGCAAGCATTCGCTCGTAAATGATTGGGGAACGCGAGGCAAAAGTGAAGCTGAATTCATCTCCCGGGCGAATTGCTCCGGAAGGATTTCCATCGATTTCCCCGTCTTGAGACTCACTCCGCATGGGTATATAGAACACCTCTGGACGTGCAGTGCCCGAATAACCACGACGCAACACACTGATGTGTTCGTTGGTAAGTGCTTCTTTTCGAGTGGCAAGTGCATCGAGCTGTAACTTGAGAACTTGAGCCACGAGTTTATATTCTGAAGTCTTTACCGCATTGTTTTGCGCTGAGACGCCGATCACAGGGACTGCGTATTCACCTTCAAACTCAAGTGAGGAGCCAAGTGAGGTTTGATCAGCTAGAACCGCGAACACGAAATCTCCATCTCGAAGCGGGATGTCGCCAATTGCGGATTGAAAAACCAATTGAGGGTGGAAGTAAACAGTTTCCCCAGTTTTGATTCGACTCTCTAACCCAATCAAGTAGCTCTTTGGCTTTGGAGCAGTTGCAAAAACCGGAGACGTAGCAATTTGAGGGAGAAGGTTAGGCGTCGTTGGTACAATTTCTTTCTGGCGGTTGAACTCTTTGATAGCGCCTTCGGCGAACGAGCGATTGTTGTTTGCTGAAGCTTCAAACGCGAAAACGAGCATGTCCAGCAACTTTCGGACGTTCGTTTCATTTGGATTCAAACGATTTGTATCAAATGCAGGTGCATTAAATGCAGCGGCAATCGTCATTCTCTGAATCGTATTCTGTAAAAAACTGAGCTGCGAATTACCCAGTGGTGGCGTATATGGTCGCCGCTGCGGATCTACTCTTAGAAGCTGCGACATGTTTGGGACGTCTTCG
Source organism: Pirellulaceae bacterium (assembly GCA_031374825.1). Classification (GTDB taxonomy): domain Bacteria; phylum Planctomycetota; class Planctomycetia; order Pirellulales; family Pirellulaceae; genus JANMGV01. Next base: position 20,884 of record JANMGV010000225.1, on the reverse strand, counting down.
AAAATTGCTTTCAATGCATTCAATTTCGTCTGATCGCTCAATGCTGAATCGCTAGCTCCCGCTTCTGCAGCGTCCGGCTTGGTAGATGGGCTTGGCAGCTCTGCTTCTTTGTTGGCTGCTTGCACAGCAACCGGAACTGGATTCAACAGAATTTCCGGCTGAAGATTCGACGGACGCGAGACGAGACCACATGACTCCCGAAGTCCGCCCGACTCGATTATCGCTTGACGCAAAGTCAGCGAAGTTCCTGGTTCAATAGTTAGTGTGCGTTGCGACTGAAGCTCACCACCCGTACGGACAACGATTGGAGGAGCGGAAACAATGGGTTGATGTTTGCAGATTGCATTTTTCTCGACATTTCGGATCGCTGAGCAACCGCCCCCAAGCACAACCATGCCGAGGGGTGCAATCAATATGATGTGAACAAAAATTGACTTCATGATTTCGTCCTTGAAAATTATAGCCCCGGGTTTACCTTCGGAGCGACCACTATGCAATCATCGGACCGTGCGTTAAACAATGATCGGGAAAATTGCTTCAATGTGAGTCATTCGAGTTACAATTGTCCGATCCAACACGCCATCTTGGTTGATATCTTGTACGGCACGAACCATACCTATCATTCTTCCGTCATCTGTAAAAACAATCGCACCGCTGTCGCCTTGATCTGCGAAAATGCTTCCTGAGGTATTGAATGGCGTTGGATCCTTTGTTGATCGAATTATGATGTGTTCTTTTGCAAAGCCAGTTCCGGGCATTGGAATTGGCGTATTCTTAACTGAGTCAAGATAACCCGTTGTCAGACCTGTTTTCGCCCCAATTTTATAAACCTTCAGTCCCAGGTCCGATTCAAAAACCGCTCCTACACGATTTGGAGTGGGTACGCCATTCGGAAGGTTCGTAAATGGCCCTAATTCTGAAGCTGGAATCGATGTTTCAGGTGCAAGCAGAGCGACATCGAACCATTGATCGAACCGCAAAAATCTCTCGTCGGCGTTCGCGGAGAATGCCACAACGCGACTTGGTGTGCTGCCACTTGGCGAATCCGATATTTCATTGTTCGCAACCGTCGGTGGTTGAATCGATGAAACGACATGAGCGCATGTTAAAAACAATGGCAAGCCATCCATCGATGCTGTAACGGCCATACCAAGCGTACCGAATTCACTAGGTTGATTTGCATTCGACCGAATTTTCGATCCTGCGTCTGTTGAACTTACCGCGCTAAGAAAGTTTGATTGCAGGACATCTGTCGGAACAAGGCCATTCAAGCACATCCTGTCAATGCAATTTCCGTCCAACTTCGACTTTGGCAGTTTTTCGTTTACATGTATACGTACAGCAAGATAGTCGGTAGCCTCGCCAGCCTTGATTTTGTACCCAATATCTGCAAACAAGAAGCCCGGCATTCGCTTGAACTTATCAAGCTCCGTATCCAATGCAATTCGAGCTCGTGCATACGCAACGTCCTTCGACACAGGCAAAAACCTAACTCTCGCGGATTCCAACTCAGTCGGAAAAGGTCGAAATTGGGGACCTGTTTTCTTCGCTGCGGCGTTCTTTTTTCCCTGCAGTGGCTTCTTCGTTGATTTCGACTGAACCGATACCGTCTTCTTTGTTGCGGTTCTCGGCTTGGTCGTTGCGTCGGACTTAGGTGCAGCTTTCTTCTTAGCCATGATCGTGATACCCGTTAGACAACTTAATTGACATCAACCCACGTGGTCATGGTAATCCGACCGATTGGCAAGTCAATTACTGGGTGCCGAATCGGACATTTCTTTGGTTTAGTTCGGTTGAAATCCTTCTGTTGCTCCACTCATCATCTCGCCAGTTGCGACAACTTCGTTCGCGCATTGGGGACCGCGACAGTTTAGATAACTCTGAACAAATTCGGCAACATTTGTTTCAAAGTTGGGATCGTCTATCTCGAAGACATTCGCGGCTAGCACGCTTTTGACTTCTTTGAGATTCGTTGGAGTTGTCCCATCGATTCCTGATGCCAGCTTTGGCAACGGAAAGAACTTACCAGGCAGGGTCTCCAGAAGACTCGTGATGTCCTTTAGAGTTTCGTCAGTGATGTCTTGCTGCACTCTTTCGACATACTGATCTTTCGTGTAGTTAACGTCTAAGTTGAAAGCACCTGCCGCCGGTCGAATGAAGTCTGTTGTGAATATCTTGTCCGTATACAGTGTTTCCGAACCAAAATCGTAAATTGCTGGCATGGCGACTTTCTGCCACCTTGAGACTCCGGCAACGCTGACATTCTCAATGAAGTGCTTCTCATAAACGTAAACACGAAGGTGTGTAGGAACCTTTAGTGTGATCGGCGTGCCCTTTAAATGGCCTATCTTGTTCCAACCGGTGTTGCATTCGTTTCGAGTCAGAAACGTCGAACGACTTGACGAACAGCCGCTTTGAAAAAGGACAATCATCGCAACGGGCAATAGAGCAACGCTCAGTCTCATGGCTTAGCTTCCTTGCTATGTAGATGTGGGAAGTTGTGCAGCTTTCCCTGCTGCACCCGCCTCTTTTTTTCGGCAGGGATTCCAACATGACATCCGGATTATCCGTTACTACGCTCCAAAATGGACGCACCACTTGTTTTGGGTAGCGATTGGGTAAGCTATTACGACAAACAGGTGCAAAACGCCAGCCGCGTGAGATTGTCCTGACCGCAAAGGGTGCATGACATGGTTTGTAGGATATAAATGGCGTTCGCGTTTGCTTGCAAATAAATTAGCGAATTAGCCTTAAACCAAGCGTCCTGGGGAACATAGGCGGTGGGGTTCTAGAATGCTTGCAAACTACAATGGTGACTGATCAGCTGAATTCGGCAAACGACGCACGGTTATCGCCATAAGAGAACCTTGAATACACTTAATGCAAGATCATTCCAACCGAGTTCTTGCAAACCATGTCATGCACCTGAAATCCGACCCGCAGTTGTTTTACAGGTTTGAGGTATAAAGCGGTTGACAACTCGATCGCTTCGACCAGCCATGACAACGTATTCGAGTGGACCGTCGACCGAGCGATGGAACTTGCATCATGGCTCAATTCAGAGGCCAAGCTCAATGAAGTTGATTTTACAACGGGGCGACTTGCCAGGAAGCGACCAAGTGGGTTGTTGAGGCAACTGGAACGATATTTGTCAGAACCGGCCGTTTATCGGCGTTGTCGAAGTATCGAATGGGTATGCGTGACCAGCGATCGGCCCGCGGTAGCGGAGCTGCAACGCTTGGTGCGGCAGCGGTATTCGAGGCGCGGTATAGTTATAGAAGTGAATCCAGTTTGCAATCTTTTGGCAGGCAACTTGACCGTCTTGCAATCAACTCCTTTGTGGCGATTGACTCCAGGCCTCGGCAACGATGATGGCGGAACTTTGCAAATAACGGTTGGCTCGGACGATCCTTTTCCATTTGCTACCAACTTGCCCGAAGAGTACAAATTCCTGTACGATTCGCTAATCCTACCGGGAAAATCGCACGCGGAAACTCGAATTTGGCTCCAGGCGATCCAACAATCGAGGATGGCCGCACGCTTCACCGTTGCGTAATGCATGTGTCCAAAATAACGCTTAGGCCTTCGCTTGGTTTAGGACAAGGAAGCATCCTCCTTAATTTGCCAACTTCGTCGCCTGAAATATTGTCGTCGAAGTGTAATCATCAAGTTCCGTTCAGTTTGGTCAGAGGTGTGCACGAGTTTCAGCTTGTCCGGAACTCCATCGCATCACTAACGTCGCTGATGTCGGTGATCTCTAGGCCCGATTCGGTGTCGTCCCACCAGTGACTGCTGGGAAAGGTGGCGGCGCCGAAGGTGGCTTGGGTGGCGGCGGAGTAGAGGTCGTTTGCATCACCGTACTGGTTGCAGAGCGATTCAAGATGGTACTCGCCGTCGGCTTGCTCTAAGGCGCACTCGTAATGCTTAGCGGTGGTCATCTGCTCGTTTTGGTTAGAGCCGAGATGGTCTATGTGCCAAATGGCCAAGCCTGCACTGGGTAAATGCAAATCGCGGATAGATTGCTGACGGTTCTCAATGAGGAAATACTCGTCGTCGCTCTTCGAAAAATAAAAGACTTTATTGCTTGCCGCCCGAACTGTATATCTTGCGTTTGAGCCAAGGGGAGTGGATGTGACCCAGCCTGCCCAAAGTCGCAAGTAGGCACACAAGTTGACTGGGTTGCGGACATAGTTTTCACCAGTCCCACCTGTTCCCATGAGGCAATAATTGCCGACTCCTGCCGAGTAGCGTTGGTGAGTTGGACGGCTGGTCTGTGGACCAACGGAAACTCCCAGCGTGTCGTACAAGTCGGGAAATGAAAACAGTAAGTGCCCGAATTCATGACAAGCATGACCGAGTGGCATCTGACTTCCCATACCGTCCGCACTGAAAATCGCGTACTTGCTGACGATACGGTCATTCCCCAGGTCGATATCAGCGGTTAAACAATCCTGGTGATCCCATAGCCCCTGCGCAAAAATGGCTGGCGAACCGACGAACATGAGAGAGATAGCGTGTACGCCGCGAGCTGAGTCCCAGGTTAAGCGGCTGAAATCGAAGCCAGAAGCAATGTGGAACTTAAGCGCTTCAGCGACCAACTCGCGAGCCCGTTCGCCATAGTTAACCGTGGCATCATCGTAGTAGGCAAACGACTCCCGCGCTCGGTACCAAGGTGCAACCAAATTCTGAAGTTCAAATGCACCAAGCGAGTTGTCATGAAAATAATCGCGGACCGATCCATTGTTTCCATGGTCTGAGTATCCGGGCTTGTTCAAAAAGTCGCTGATCTCAGCCACCGTGAAGTTGGCTGCGACATCAGGGAACTCGATCGGCAAGCATAGACCGACGGGCTTGACTGGCAACAAGGGCAACAAATTCGACTTGACCTGCCGCCAAGCTTCGCACTGATGGCTCTGCATCTCGAGCAAGACCGCTCTGTGTTCATCAGCAACTCTTCCTGCATGCAAGCCATGCTCGTCTGGGATCATAAAAATATCTTCTTTCTAATCGGAGTAGGGGCGAACTCTATCACTGGCCAAAAACACTATCTGCCACTTCCGCGAAGACTGCGGTGTAGGCTGTATCGCGTTCGGCGGTGTAGTAGCAGACGGCCTTGGGCGTTAGGCCATGGTTGGCGGCGACCTGAAAGATTGTTCTGATTCTCTCCCGAACAAAGTCCATTCGGGCAGACTCTGTATTTCCGACTACGTCATAAAAGGCGTTAATTACTTGGGGACAATCTAGGCTCTTGAAGTGCATAAGTGATGCAAGCCAGCTCTCAACACTTTCAGGAGTCTCCATGTCTGAGTCGCCCGTTTGCCAGTTCAAGATCGTGGCCTTGCCTTGACTGGGGTTCTGTCTCAAGACTTCTGAAGAACCAAAAAATTCTCCATTCACCATCGGGTAATGGGACCCTTTGTCGTTCTGTTTGACGCCTAAGTGATGAGGATCGTACATGCCGTTGAAAACGATTGGATGTGTGCCCGGTGAGGCTGTTTCAATGATCTTAACACAGGCTTTCAAATTCTCCTGCAAAATGCACGCAGGCGAATCGCCGTTGGCCAATGGATCATGCCCCATCGCTCGAATCTCGTCGTGATTAATGAGCCATTGACTGGGAGCAATAGCGGCGTTAAGCAACTCGATTTGCTGGCGAAAGAGGTCGAGCACCCTCGGATGACGCAAGCTACAGCATACGTGGCTGTCCCGTTCAGACTGCAGGACCGCGTGGTAATACGATACTGCGTAAACATGACTAGGATCGATGCGGTCCGACGTGAATCGAATGGGTATGTCGGCTCGATGATGACTGAAACCATCTTTGCTTACGATTGGGTCGCTCCACCGTTCATAGTCGATTCCCTCCTTGAACGCTCTTTGATCAGTCAAGTCCATGATGGAGACTGATAGCGCTTCGGCCACTGGGGTGTTAGGATCTTCTGCGCGTCGCAACATGTTTGTGCCAAGAGCGGGAAAGATCTCAATGTCCGTGATCCAAGCCATCCCGCCAGCAAGTGTGTTGAAACCAAACCAAAATCGGTATTCTTCGCAGCTGTAGGAGTTGAAAAGTACTGAGTATTCCGTCCAGGGCTGAGTTTCTTCGAGCTTATGATTTACTTCTTCAAGCTTGAACCAGATGCCATCTTCGAACCCAGAAACTTTTGCGTAGAAGTCGTCCTTAGCCTTCACACCTTCGGTTTTCAAACGAAACTTCAGTCGGTACTGGTGATTGCTCTCAAGCCGAAGGTGGTCTTGTCCAACGTCAATTCGATCTTCAGGTTGGGGACCATCAGAATTCAAGTCAATCTCAAGCGAGGCTGAGTTGTTCGTGATTCGCTGTTTAACGCGCTGGCTTTCGATAACCCAATTTTCGTCCAACTTTTGCTGCGAACCCAAAAAGTCGCCCATCTCAATTGAATTGAGTGGTAGCGGCAATCCAAGAGTTATGCTTTCTGGTGTGGCTTGCAGTGAAAGAACTTGCTGTTCGACCTTCTTCCCTTCGGCAAGATGATAATCGTTTTGGAGAATACTCTCAGATGGACCGACCGGCATTACTTCGGGGATGATCTTGACGTCCAACTCTCGCGCCAGGTCAACTATGAACTTCAAATTCTCGCGGACCACATTACCCGCTTCTGCGGATCTTAACGCTTTCAGGTCGCCGAACTGGAAGCAGGACAGCACAATTTTGCAGTAACCTTGCAACTTCAATTGCGGCAGAAGTTCGAGGAACTCTCTTGCACTAAAACTTGCATCGTGGCCATTGGCAGCTACAAGGTCAACATAAGCATAGAACCATTTCTCGGGTGTTTGCATTTTGAAGTGCCAATAAAAATATAGTTAGGAACGAGCCTGGGCTAAAGAATTGCTGCAAGTTTTATAGAAACTGACGAATTCGGCGAGTTTGCCTCGCTCAACTTTCCATCAATTCAGTTTCGAAAGCCGCTGAGCGGCTCTCGAAGTATCTTGCGAACTGGGGGGCCAACGAAAGAACTGTTGTAACCACCAGTATAAAGAGTTTAAAGGTAGGTATGTTGCGTTTGGAGCGTCTTCCCAGATTTAGGCTATTTCTTGTTTCGTCGACATAAAATATGAAAAATTCCCGGAGCTTTTTACGGCAACTTAGTTGTAATAGTCATTCGCACTTGTTCTGATGACGGGCTGGGAGCAGCAATTGTGGTCGAGCCTACGTTTTGTAAGAGACGTTTACCTCCCAAGTTTCTTGTTTTAAATCTAACTGAGGAATCCCACTGAGGAGCAACGTACAATGAAGATTTATCGAGTCACAGGTGTTGTCGTAGTGCGAACCGAGCAAGGTTTGATCGTTCAAGCTTCAGGTTTGTCGGCAACCGCTGGTTGGACTGCTATCACACTGACGATTGACGATCCGAATCCCGAAGATCGAGTCGTGGAATTGGCGCTCGAGGGAACCCCCCCGTCTGGACTGTCGATTCAAGTTCTAACTCCAGTCTCGGCCTCGCTTGTTATTCCAGCTGAAAACGTTGACGGAGTCGTTGTTAAGAGTCGGACCAATTCGCTTGAAGTCCACGTTTCGGAATTCCAAACCGCACCGATTACTACTCTTGTTCGAGGCGAAGAAGGCCCGGTACCAACAACACTGCGATTGGGCGAAGAGGGGCCGCCCCTGTCCACGTTACGTCTGGGCGAAGAAGGACCGCCTTTCACGACACTTGCTCTAGGCGAAGAGGGACCGACATTCCGATTTGGTGAGGGGCCCTTAGGCACCGATATTCGAATCGACGATCCGGCAGCAATTGCAACAGGTGGCGGCCTAACGACTCTAGCGCTGGGAGAAGAAGGTGGTCCCGTCGATCCCCGTGAGATTGGCGTTGGTCCTTTTGGTGGTTTCTAGCTTTATGTCATTGCTAATTGCCGGCGGCAAACTCGATCCGAATCTCTCGCGACTCGTTGCTGCTTGCGAAGCTCTGTCGGTGCCCTTTATCGAGTGTCGCCACGGGCAGGGTGAGAGCCCTGCGTTCGAATGGCAGGCCGCGAGCGGGATTGCATCAATTGACGGACGGTTCTGCATTCCCCGAGGTGCGTTTTTGAGGCATGACGTTTTTGAAGGCTTGGATACACCCAGCCCAAAAATCGGCATGAAGGCGCTCGCGTGGCACCAGGCAGTTAATGGATGGCTGCTTTCGCAACCTTCCATCCGGATATTTAATCGAAATCATTTACCAGTCTCACTCAGCAAGCCTGCGACGTTGATTGCTGCTCGGCAAGCGGGGCTCGTTGTCCCATTGACGGAGGTGACCAATTTGGAACCATCGATCCGAGCGGCAAGTGAGTTGGGAAGCGTGACAAAGCCTGTGGCGGGGGGAGACTACTGCTATTTCATTTCTGATATCCTGGAGGGAACAGAGTTTCGAAATCAACTGGCATCCTGTCCCGCATTTATTCAACCTCGATTGGTTGCACCGGAAGTTCGCGTATACGTCATTGGTAGCTACGACTTTGCCTTTGAGATGCGAAGCCCGTCGTTGGACTATCGGGTTCATCAAGACGCTGAGGTTGTACCAATGCCAAAAGTCCCTGACGTCATATCAGGTTTAAGAAAGCTGATGACCACTTTGCAAATGGACTATGGTGCCGCTGACTTCAAGACCGACCCAGAGACTGGGGATTTGATGTTTCTCGAACTGAACACTTCACCGATGTTTGCAAGATTTGATATGGAAGTGAACGGAACGCTTGCACAATCAATTGTTCGCACTTTGCTAAGTTGACTGCTCGGAAACGATTCGTTCAATGATCGCTCAGCCATTTAACAAATCAAACACATGAAACTATTTCATCACAATAAACATGCCAGGATTTTGGGTGACCTTCTGATCGCTTTATTCCTGTTAATTTTGTGGTTACCGCTGTACGCGTGTAATCGGGCTGACAAATCAGTGATTGCAATGGCTTCGTCCATTGCTGAAGATGCAGGCAACAAAGTCGCCCCAGATCGCAGCCAATCGAGAGACGAACTAAAGGGACAATTGCGAGAGATTTTGTTTAGTCGACTAAATTTAGAATCACGGGCTTACGATGGCAAGAAAATCATGCTCGTATTTCACCGAGGTGTTTCGTGTATTCAGTGTGTAAGTCAACTTTCACTCCTCGGGCATCGAGTTGACGAGTTCAAAATGCTCGGCATCGAAATTGTAGGAATCTGTCCGACAATGCCCTCTATCGATATCATGGACAAATTCAAATCAACTTTGCATATCGACTTTCCAGTTGTAGAGGATAAAAGTCTCGACCTGTTCTATGATTTCAATTGTATTGATGCAGACAACCAAGTTCTGCACGGATTGTTTTTGGTTGATCAGAACGGACAGATAGTATGGCAGTTCGTATCAGAACATGCAGTTACAGATATTAAAGAAATACTTCGCAATTGCTCACTACACTAAGAGGACATGTTTCGATGAAGGCCAATTTGCTTGTTGTATTGTTGATTGCATTGCTCTTCGTTCCTCCCGCACTCGGGCAAGTTCAAGTTGAACTTGAGGTGAACACGACTCAGGACGTGAAAGATGACTACGTTTGTTGGTCCCCTCAGGAGGCGCGGATTCGCGTGACTGGTTCTGCGTCCGACTTGAATGTAAATCTTTCAAGTAGTCAACGATCAGCAATGGGAAAACAAGGGGAAGTCTGGTTCGAGGAAAACACCGGAGTCATTCCAACATGGGTTTCATTTAGTCCGGTGGACACACTTTCTTTAATACTACCCTCCAACGGCGATTGGGTTTCTTTCTGGGTCGCCGGTAAGAGGTCATCTTCTGGGAACCTGATGCCTGACGACTTGACCCCCGCCGTGCATGGAAAAGATACAGAAATCATTGTTGCTAGCTCGGCAGGAACGGAGCTACTACGGCACGCAGTTATGGTGCGTATTCGCAAGAATGCAGAGGAGCTAACCGACGGGGAACGCGATCGATTCCTGCAGGCTTTACGCACTTTTCATGACATCGACAACATCGGCACGTTAGCGCATAGCAGCGGGTACGTCAAATATGCCAGTGCTCATGGTCAATCATTTTTTATGGGAATTCACAATTCCCCCGCCTTTCCTCCCTGGCACCGAACGATGTTGCTGTCTCTGGAACGGGAGCTACAGGCGATCGACCCTAGCGTTGCTTTGCCTTATTGGAAATTTGATGCGTTGGCACCCAAGCTCTTTACCAATCGATTTATCGGTGTTGTTTCGGGGGGGTCGCAAATCGTTCAATTTGATGTGAGTAATCCTCTTGACGGATGGAGAATGCCGTCAGAGGCAAGTCTGCAGAGCTGGAACACTGGTAATCCTCTACCTGTTAGTGATCAAAGCTTACGTCGAGCAGACAATGCGGCAACGTCTAACCCTGATGTGGATCTTTCGACAGTTCTCGGACAGTCCAGTTATAGCGTGATGCGACAACAGTTGGAGGGCAACTATCACAACGATGCTCACAATCATATAGGTGGCTTTCTGGCATCGCTGACGTCACCTCGTGACCCTTTGTTTTATCTGTTGCATGCCAATGTTGATCGCGCTTGGTTAGCGTGGCAGCGAAAGGAAGAAGCTTTTGATTCTGCAAATATCGTCCACTATTTTCCTCAAGGCCAATTCGATGTTTTGACCAGTACCCTTCATCAGGGCAGCTATGTCAGAGATAGCCAATGGCCGTGGAACCTCGCTGGTGGAAATCAGGGAACGCCTCAAGCCTCCGACGACTGGCCGAATGTCGTGTTTGGGCTGTCTGCTGGGATAACTAATGTGGGACCATCGATGATACCTTTGGTGAGCGAGTCAATTGACTTTATGAATTCGCTTGGGTCTGGAAATCCTCATAACTACTCGTACGATGACCAACCCTTTAGAAAATGACCAATTCGTTACAAACGCTTTTATCCTGTCTGGGTACAATATAAGTAGGGTCCGATTTAATCGAGGCAACTCGAGGAGAAATCATGTTAAGAACTTGTTGTTTGGCCATGTTCCGCATCGTGGCTGTATTCGCGATATTCGAATCGAGTGGTTTGCATGCGGACGACTTCGATCCTTTCAACAATCCTGACCCGTTTGTGACAAGCTACCTTACTGACAATCGTGGCAAGATTAACAACCTAATCGCAGTTTCCGAGGACAAATCAAGGTCGGCGACCGTGCGAATTGAAGCCTTAAAGTCTCTACATAAGGTTTTGCCGGACGTGGCATTGCCTACGCTTGCAAAGTTGATCCAGGATGAAAGCGTTGAGGTCGCGTCCCAGGCGGCGAGCATGTTGGCGGCAGCTTCTATGATGATGAATCATAAAATGCCTGAAGCAAATCTGGGAGATCACAAGGATAATCCGTCAGTGGAATATGGAATGGCACGACATGAGTTGATATTTGCTTCGCTACTCAAATTACTTGACGATTCTCGCCCCAAAGTTCGAGCGTTAGCTGCTCAGTCGCTATCTGCAAATTCCGATAAGGATGGCGTTACAAAGATTATCGAAGATACCAATTCCGGACGCTATTCGGAACAGGAAGCTATATCCTATTTGACTCTTGCCGGTCCAGAATTGGTAGGTGAGTTCCTCAGCAAGTACCTCGATTCGAAAGATGCGAAATTGTTGACTCCGGTTAGCCAGTATCTTGCCGAGTCCCGATTTCGAGGCCAAGTGCGAGATAAGGTGCTTTGGAATCGAGACGCTCCAATTGAGGCCAGACAGGAAAGCTCAAGGCTAATGCCCACGGACGATCTCGTGCCGCTTTTTGTGTCTCCTGACACTCCAGAGGTACTCTATTCCAGTGCCTTGGATGAGTACGTCAAGCGGCAGGGTAGCAAGCTAACTAAGCCGCAAGTAGAACTTTTATTGCAAGGCATCAAGAAATTTGATCCGGCAGCGTCAGCAACGACAAAAGAAATCAAGGAGAAACTGGAGGGCTACATCAAGAATTTCGAAAAGAACAAATAAACTCTTTGCAAATGGGTAGTGCCTAGAGAATCTTGAAGAAGCCAGGGCCAAATACTGAAAGCTAGTTTCGATACCAACTATCCAGGAAATTCTCGCATTCCTTACAGTAAGTGGCTTGCATTTTAGAATGTTGCAGCATTAAAGTATAAAAATCAAGGGGCTCTATTTGCTCGGGCGGAATAATTTCAATCGTTTTTTTAAGGGCGAAACAATGGCTATCAATGGTGCGTGCAGAGTGTTGCAGAAGGGTGGTGTGGGGGAGTCTGGTAGTAATGAGACTATGATCTATCAGTTAACCGGAGCGTTGCGTAAAAACGTGGTCCTTCGAAACGTCGAAACCAGCCTCTGCCCTAATACCGGGGCCTACGCGGTGCTTATCGTGAACGGAGAGGTCGCAAGTACTAGCGTCATCACCAACGAGGGTTCCAGCGTGCAAGTCGAAGCTGGACCAGGTGACCAAGTCATTGCGATTGTGCAGTCATTCCCGCTTTTTAACGAGATTAATTGTATTCGCCTCGGTGAGTTAAATGTCGAGCTTCAAGAATGCGATTTAGTCGGACTCAATGCCAACGACACGTGTTCGACTGTTTTGGATTTACCCAGTATCCAAAGCAGAAACTGGTACGCTTGGAACAATCAAATGCCACCTAAGCCAGATGACTTTCATATCGTAGGTGAGGTCGATGTACCAAACCCTGGTATCGATGTCGAATTGACGGCTAGAGTCCCTCAGGGGTTTAACCCAGACATCTTTCTTGCTGACTTGATACTTGTGCAGCGGCCTGGAATCTGGCCACATATCATTACCACAAAGCAAGTACGTTTCGATCGCGTTTTGGTCAATTCCAAGTACCGAGAAGTCCATGTTTTCATCGCGAAAAAACTGATCGCGAAAATCCCTGTCGAAACTATTGTTTAGCTGATCTCAAAGGCCTTTGTCAGAGCGTTTTATCTCGAGAACAACCAACAAAGAGAATCAAAGAATCGGAGTGAATCCATGGCAACAGAATATCGTATTTATCCACCAATCGGCTTCGCGCGTGTAGGCAACTCGACAAGTGAGTTTATTATTGCACGCGAGCAATTTGGTGTGCCTGAGACTCAGGTCGATGCCACTGGTGCCGAAACGCCAGTGTCGAACTACAAAACTAATCCACAAAGTATCAAGCCAGTTGCGGCTCGTTTTCGTGTTTTTGCAATTCCAGATGACGGAACTCCGCCGTTTATTGTTGACGCTGGAGTTGGTGCTAACATTAATTGGACCGTCGAAGTTGCCAATCGCAAGAATGGTGTCAATCGAACGGGTGGCCCTCCCAATAATTCTTCTTTGCCGGTAGATAGTGCGTTGGGCGCTGCTTCCAGAATATTGCCCGGACCGAAGAACATCTCTGGCGCAAACGTCGGTCCGGTAACCCTTGACGGCGGTAATTTTCAAGGCGTTTCAGTGCCTCTCGGGCATTTGCGCACGGACGCGAATCAGAATCTCTTTGTGGTCGGAGCCAGTGGTAGCTCCAGTACGCCTAGCGGTAGTCCTATCAATAACTTCTATGACAATCCAGGGTGGCATGACGATAGTTGTGATGGGGTTGTGAGAGCAAGTGTAACTCTCTCAGACGGAACCGTCGTTAACAATGTTGCGCCCGCATGGATCGTTTCAGGACCGCCCGACTATGCGCCCGATGTTGAGGGGCTCGTCACCCTTTATGACATCATGCGCGAAGTTGCGAGGCAAAACTTCTCGATGCCCTTGGGAACTGTTTCGTTTACCAAGGACATCTACCCGATTATCCGCCGAGCCAACCAACTTCAGTGGGTCAACTCGAACCTGCTATGGGCTTCGATAAGTACAAATTGGGCGTTGCTCTCAGACACCTCTGCGGCTGCTTCAGTGTTGCGGCAAACGACGCGCAACCAAATTATCACAGGTGCAGGATCGCTTAATTCATTCCAATTGACGGTTTTGCAAACTCAAATACTACAGAGTTTTGCTACAGGCACTTTTTCCAACGATTGGGTTGGCGTACCTGTTTCTGCGGGACTTTCGCCGAGTGAGCTTACGCGGGTTGCACTGGACAGCACCGTTGGTCAAGGTTTTTTCCCGGGAATCGAAGCGGGGCGTATTACCCAGAATCCGAGCATTTATTCGCTGCCATTTGAATATCGACTCGATTCGTCGGTTGTGAAACCTGGCGACCTGACGGCATTAATGGCCGTTCCATGGCAGGCGGATTTCTTGGCCTGCAGTAGCGATTGGTGGCCTTCGCAACGTCCAAACGATGTGCAAACTGGAGTTGGCGCCGGCGTTGACGATTGGTCTCGAGGTGTGAATAACTTCGGGCAAATGGTCGGCAACTTCAATCGGCTGGGCTTTGTTGTGCCTCAAGTTGATGGAGCGGGCAATACAGTACTGGTGGAGCAAGAACGCGATCCAGGATTATAAGCTATGCAGCACCGTGACTTTGACGTGGTCGTGGTTGGGGGAGGATTGGCGGGAAGCTTGTGCGCAGCTCGCCTAGCAGACCAGGGGTTACAGGTGGCACTCGTAGAGAGATCTTCGTTCAATCAAGCGCGAGTTGGTGAAGTGATTGCCGTGCCCGTTTTGCGATGGCTTTGTCAATTGCTAGGCTTGGCATGGGAATCCTGCGAAAGCGTGATTTATCGCTACGCAACCTTCGTCGTGAATTGGGGTGACCGCACTGGAGTGCATTCACATATTGGAATACATTCAACGGCAAACGTTTCGCATTGTGTAGTCAATCGAAGAGCACTCGACCTGCTGCTTTTTCAGCACGCTTCGAAGTTTGGTGTGGATACTTGGCAAGACGCGAAGTTGTCCAAAGTAGTTCGCCAGCTAGGTCGTTGGTCGTTCTCGCTCTCGAACCAACAAGCGGTTATCGGAGCAACAGCGAAGCTTGCGATTGAAGCGACCGGTCGTACCACGTATTCACCTTTTTCGGTGACTCGAGGTCGCATGTTTCAGGACAAAGCCATCGCCTGTTCATTACGATTTGAGACTTCGGTGCATTCGAATAACCAAATCATTATTGAATCGGCGCCAGATGGCTGGTGGTATAGCTGTCAGTTGTCTGACACAGAATCCTTGATAGCTTTTTTCACAGACCGTGACTTGCTTCCTAAGGGCGTTGATGTACGACACGCTTGGCTCGAGGACAAACTACGATCCAGCCAATTGCTAGGCGACTATACTCGCTCCCTAATGAATAATAAAACGGGGTGGGTTCGTAGCGATGCGCGCATGAGTATTAGGCGACAATGTTCAGGTGATGGGTGGTTAGCTGTAGGTGACGCTCAAATGGCTCTTGATCCGCTTAGCGGACATGGAATGTTGGAAGCAACTCGATCGGCAATCGATTCCGTTCCGTTCGTTCGGAACGCACTTAGCGATTCTGCTTTCGAACACCAAGCTTTCGCAAATAACATTGCATCGCGTTACAATGACCAACTTAAGAAGCGGGCTTGGACTTACCGCGCCGAGCAGAAATGGCCGGATTCGCAATTCTGGATACAGCGGCATGGCTGGAAATCATAAAGTCAATCAAACGAAAACGCTTCCGTACTGACAACAATGGAGAACGAAAATGCAGATTGAGACCCGCGAAGAATTGATCAATGCACTCATGGATGCAGCCGAGCTTGAGCACAATCTTGCTTGCCTTTACTTGTTTGCGCATTTTTCGATGAAGAAACGGGAGGATGAACTTACGGCAATTCCGGCGGCCGACAGGTTGGATGTTTTATCGAAGTTAGAAAGCTGGAATGACGACTTGCGCAAGATTTCTCAACAGGAAATGGGCCATCTGGGCACTGTATGCAATGTATTAACTCTCGTAGGAGCGGAGGCACATTTTGATCGCCCAAACTTTCCACCTGCCGATGGCTATTATCCACCTTCGGCAAAATTTGTGCTTGAACGTTTTGGGGGCGCATCGCTGCAACGTTTTGTGGAGTTTGAACGTAACGCGAGTCTACCTGGTGTTCAGGCGTTCGGAATGGCACCGCGTGGAGTCACCTACAATCATGTTGGCGAATTGTACGCGGCAATATTGGCCGCGTTTGGAGAAATTGGCAGTGGCGGGATCAATATAGCCAACGATCAACTCTTTCAGGGGTATGGCAAGAAAGAAATGGATCGCAACTGGATTAGTTCAACGGTCGAAGTCCATGAATTTGGTCTAAGTAGCGTCCCGCCGATTCCGATCGGCAGCTTGCGAGCGGCAGTGCGAGCCGCACTGGTGGACGTGATTGAAGAGGGGGAAGGATCGAAGGCTCCAGCAGGAGACTCTCACTACGAGCTCTTCTTCAAGATCTCTGGAGAACTGAAAACGCTCATAGCCAAATTCCCTGGATTCGATCCATCGCGTCCAGTAGCTAATAACCCCATGACACAACGACATCGCGGTGCAGGCCCAGGCATCAATTTGATTACATCTCAACCAGCCAAGGATATCGCCGAGCTGTTCAATAACTTTTACGGCACCATGCTACTCGTTTTGAGGCAGACTTTTGCATTCAGCGAAGATTTGTCTGACGAAGCTCGCCTCAAAAACATACACCGAGTAAGCGTCATGATTATGCGCCGGGCCGTCGGCCCGATTGGCGAACTTTTGACAGAACTCCCGTTAGCTCCAGGATCTGTGGATCGAGCAGGAGCTGGCTTCGAACTCTATCGCCCTCTGTATATTTCTGACAATCCTCAGATAGCTTGGAATCTGATTGCGGAACGGTTGCAGTTAGCGATGGATGAATGTGATCGACTAGTTTCTAGTGGAGCACTTTCATCGGAAGCGACTGCTGTACTTGTAGCTGCAAATGCTTCCGCTTTGCAAGCCGCAACAATTGCCAGGACTTTGATCTAGTTTGGAGAATCACATGAGTATTGAAATTCACTACGCGGGTTGGTTCCAATGTCGCCTTGCGACGGATCGCGATGACTTCAACGAATCTCGGGGGCGATTTGGCTGGACTTTTGCTTTTGATGGCGAACCCGACCTCGATCGAGTTATTCGTTTTCACGATCCGCAAGCACTTCGGAGCCATGCACCGAATGTCGGCGTATTCGTAACGGCGGTGGAGCAAGCAGGTGTTCCGGTTGTTGGCTCGCCGCTGCTGGGAGCCAAAGTTATCCTGCTGGACGATCCAGTGTTTGAGGGCCGAGACGGACGCGTTGCATCTTCGGCGGACGAGCCAATTTTGCCTTTTGCAATCCAGATCCTTTCAGGTCAATTGCGCATCGAGGCACGGGACCCTCTAGACATTACCGACCCCGTCGATTTGCTACGACGACAACCCGTTTCGGTATTATCACGAACCCCTGAACTGATCGCTGGTACAGGCGTATCGAATCCATTGGCCTATCTGCAACAACGCGTAAACTTTTTGAGAACAGACTTAGGGGTGGCCGTCGATCGCGTCGCTCAGGCAAATCTAACCAAGCGAATCCGCGAGCTTGAGACCGTTTTAAGTCGTGGCCGCGGAATTCAGCTCGATGTACTCTTAATGCAACTAAATTACGAGCACGAAGTCGGCGGACCCTTGGTTGTAACGGACCCCGAACGTCTTCTGCCTGCGATCCCAACGACTATCACTCCCTGGCAGGCTGAGTATTTCTTTGGCGGTTGGGACGCTGATGCGTTGTGTGGCTATACCAAGGGGACTCTGAAGATGACAACCTAGGGTATTTCTCTGTCCCTTGTTATCGCTCAATACTGCGAGAAGATCAAAATGGCGACGATTCTCGAACGAAGTGACTTAAATAACACGGACCCACAAATCCATGTCTTGAGTATCGGTGTCGGTGACTATCCTCATGTTGTAAGCAACAGTGGGAATCCAGACTGCCCACCATTCTCGAATCTAATCTCACCTCCCACCTCCGCCTTACGGTTGTGTAAATGGTTAAGAGACAACGAGGCTTTGATGGCAATGCCAGTCGGAAGCATTGAATTAGTAACTTCTCCTAGCATTCTAATGGACGTTGGGAACGGTCCAATTGCAAGTAGCGATGCAACGCTTGATAGCATCATGGATGCCTTCAATCGTTGGTACGAACGTTGCGATTGGAGTAAGGATAATATCGCCGTCTTCTATTTTTGCGGCCACGGACTTTCGGTTGGCTTGGAAACGCTTCTCTTGCCAAACGATTTTTTTCAGAGCCTGCATAGTCCATTTGCGAAGTGCATTCGACTAGATTCTACGATGATGGGCATGCTCAA
This sequence comes from Pirellulaceae bacterium, assembly GCA_031374825.1. Taxonomy (GTDB): domain Bacteria; phylum Planctomycetota; class Planctomycetia; order Pirellulales; family Pirellulaceae; genus JANMGV01. Next base: position 2,693 of record JANMGV010000225.1, on the reverse strand, counting down.
GAATCGCGCCAACTGTCAGTTGTTTTTGATCGACTGCTGTCGTTCCCAGCCAAGCGGATTTCAGCCAGCGTTTCAATCGACCCCCGGAGTTCCCCTCAAGGAATTACGATTGAGTGATCACCCAATTCAATCCAAATGTTCTACTGCGATTTTCGCAGCTCAGTTCGGCTTGGAAGCGTTCGGGCCTGCTACGGCCTCTCCGACGCCTTTTGTAGAACTTCTAATTGATGGACTTGCGAACGGAACCTGTGCCCAGCGCGGTCCACTAGATTGGTTCGTTAGCCCGATGAGTTTAGCCAACAAATCAAAGCAGCTTGCCGAGTACCGCCAGTCACTGAGCAACTCTGCGTTTCCGACTCGCACCGACGTTCGCCATGCACCACTTTTCGACAACACATTTGATCGCCCGTTCAGAGCCCTGGCGTCACCCCCCCCGGTCGCCACGAAAATCTTCGTCATGAACCCAGTGCCAAGCTCCAGCGCTTCTCTCGTTGTGAGTCAGCGCGGTGGCACAATTGCAACTCTTGGCCGCTCTGCATGGCCCAATAACCAAATCGATTTATCGCTTCCAGCCGGTTCAATTGATGTATCCATCGTTGATCCGCCTGGGCCCGAGCGCCTCGTGAATGATGTTTTTGTAGAACCCGTGAAAGCGACTGTGTGGGTTAGTTAAAAATGCCAATCCTGAAAATATTCCGCCCGACGATGTTACGAACGCAACAGCCGTTGCTCTTTGAATTTCAAGGAGACAATAAGCTTGTATCCAAGTACGGCGTCATGCAAGGCGAATACGCGGAACTTGAGTTGCCAGAAGGGACTTCAGGGCGAGTAGTACTATTTGTGCCTGACGGAAGTCAACTCGTTTCTTCGACTCGTATCGACGCTGAAGATAAAGTGATTCAAAGATTCGCTTCGACTTCCCCTGATAGTACTCGCTTTGCCAAGTCTAGAGACTTTTCGATCTCTCCCAATGCATCGAATCTGCGCGACAACCGACAAATCTGTGCTGCCAATAATGGTGCGCTAAGTTTCAATGTCATGGAATCAGCGGCCAAGCAAGTTGTGTTTCCATCAAGCGAGAATCAGAAAGTTGCATGTCGTCTGTGGTTCTACGATTGGAGCCTGAGCAAGGCGTGGCAGCCTGTCAAGGAGACAGAACTAGAACGTTATGGAGTAGTCAACTCGAAGCAAGATCTTTCGCTTGGACTTCCAAACAACATGCAGTTCTTGCTGCAATACGGCCATCCACTTTTCGGTATACAGAATACCGTCTTGCCACCAGGTAAAATCATCATTCACATGCTCTTTGTGGACGCACCCGGTGATCGCGAGGATCGAATCGTTTTCGATATGGACATAAGTGACTCAATTGCGGAAAGCATCGTGACCTTCCTTCAGAATGGCGAAACAGGCCGAGCCAAGTTCATGGCGTCAGCAGTAATGAACTTCGAGAAAGCTATGGAAGCGGATCCGGTAGCCGTGATTGCTGGTTGCTATTTACTGTTGAAGACGCAACAGCTTAAAGCGTTGGAGCAATGGCTGAATTCCTTGTCCGATGCAGCGAATCGAATTCCGGACGTTTGGATTATTCGCGGTTGGTTATTAATTCAATCGCCGTCAAAGCAACGGGATTCGATAGCAGAGGCCTTCGAAACGGCGGCTTTCTGTGGCTTGCCAGTCTTTACTGAAGGGCTAAGGTTGCTGGCTGAAGGTTCGCGATTACTCGGCGATTCGTTCTCTAATAAAGTGGCAAGATATTACCGCGTTGCATCTGGCGAACAGCCTTACACGACTTTTGCCGGAATCGACCCGAACGAACCAGAGATAAAATCGGATTTAACACTTCTGAGAAACTTATACGGTTACAAAAACGCGTTTTGGTTAAAAGCCTTATAGTTCTGAGTGCCTAAGAGTCATTATCGTTAAAAAATTATTGGTTCCAATAGTGCTGTAACCGCCGAAAAAAAGGGGGCCAATTTCATCGGAATGAAGGGAGCCAGTTTTCTCGGGTGATGATGTGATTCCACGAAGGCACGTTTCACTCCGCGACATTTTTTCGTGGAGTTCGTCGATAGTCAGATTGTTGCCTTGCGTGGTTCTGGATCTTTAGTCGCGGCTAATTTTCGCTTGGCGTCAAAGTGTGTTGAACTTATCGATTCGTCGTTGGCTGTGGATGTTATTCATTACTCGTTGTGCAACCCTCGATTTCGCAGCTGGGAGCGGCTGGTGACTGCTATGGTCACGCTTGTCCGCAGAACAGAGCGCCGAGCGACGTGCAAGGTTGGCAAAGCTTCACATTCCGACCAATCATCCTTTTCGCAATCAAATAGCTCTGATCACGCAAAGGGACGTGCTGGATATCGATGGGTCCTCCAGCCTTGGTGTTGGGCGAAAACATAAAAACCGAGGTAAAGAGCTTCAGAACGGGTTTGGCGGACCGGGTTGGATAAGGGCGACAAACTCGATGCGTAGCTCCGAGATCAGGTTCGTCTGCATCGCGATGAATCAATCGATTGACTATTGTGAACGCGAGAAACGATTTGACGTCAAGCTCGGCACTGTTACGAAAGCAGTGATCGCAATCAATCTGGTTTCGTTCAAGCATGCTACGATTTGAAAGTCAGGACCGCGCAACGATCATCAACCGGAAGAAAGTCCAGCTCGCCGACGAGACAAAGGTTTCAAAAATTCGA
>JANMGV010000221.1:0-6656 GCA_031374825.1 Pirellulaceae bacterium | reverse complement strand
CTTCACTGGCATTACCCAGCTTCGTTTCACGCACTTGGTCGGTGCGCTGCTGCGGTACTATTCGTCTATCCGACTGCCCATCGCCATTTGCAAGCCTCTCCTCTTCGGATTGGGTATGCATACTCGCATCGACATGGTTGGTCTCCATGCCGGACAAGAACAATTGGGCTCTCTCTGGTTGCCTTGATGACATAATGTAAAGCGCGAATGGGCGTTCGACTCCGGGTCTCTCCACGCCGCTCGCCATATCGCGACGCCGAGTATTGCCTTCCAGTATGCACACACCTTGGGCAGGATCCAACAGTTACAAGAATTTCGGAGCTCAATACCATTCAGGGCGGGTCAGCTAAACCCTACCTTTCATCCTCGCTTCCTTTCTGTGTACGCTTCAACGTTGCATTTCGGCTCAAGCCTTATAGCAACGCTGCAACACTCGATACTGAGCCTCCGGCTAAGAGCTACTCAGGTGGGAGTCTCACCCACTTGTCTTCAAACCATTTCCAGAACGCACGTGCAACTTTTAGTTCAAATCTTTCGCGATCTTCGGAGTGGACGGACTGCGGAAGGTTGGCAAGTGCAGCAACCCAGTACGGTCATGAGTACCGCCGAAGCGGTGGCCGTTACCGCCGCTATTCTTCGCGAAGGTGCCTTCTTTCCGTCCGGCTTTGATCCGATCTCACGGTTGCCTGGTCACCTGCTGGGTGTCGTGATGAAGGACGACGCCAAGGACCGCGAACGATTGTTGCACTACTGGGATGGTCCCTTGAGGCGCCGAGCCGAAGCCGGCAATCCACTTTGGAAACGCTTAAGCGAACTGAGGAGCCACATCGAGGGATGAGCGAAGCACGCGAGTTCGATTTCCCTAAGCAGGTCGATCTTCTATCCGAGTGTCGCGAGCCATTATTGATCGGTGTGCGTCACCATTCTGCAGCCATCACGCGAGCTCTCACGCCATTGCTCGATGCTTTTCACCCCAAAAGCATTCTCCTCGAGATGCCTTCTGATTTTTGTGATTGGATCGAGCATTTGGCGGACGAACAAACTGTTGCACCTGTCGCAATCTCTGCCGCCGATCCTCATGGAAACATTTCTTTTTATCCACTTGCCGACTTTTCTCCCGAGTTGGCCGCCATACGTTGGGCGAGCAAGCATCGAGTCCCTGTGGTCCCGTTTGATCTGTCAGCAGGCGCCCAGGTCGTCGAGTCGAAGATAGAGAGACTGGACGAAGCCATCAACTCCTGGATGGATCAACAGCCATCGGGGCCACAGCAAGCGAACGAGTCGGCCTCGCATTCGTCTTCGTCGAGAACCCTGTTGCAAGATCTATTGGCGCGGACATACTCAGAAGATACCGGGCAGCTTTGGGAACGTTTGATTGAAACACCAGGAATGTTGGGCGACCCCGAATCCGTTCGGCGAGCCGCATTGCTGTTTGGATGGGCCATTCGCGAAAATAGTTCCAACATCCAGCTGCGCGATTTGCTGCGAGAATCGGCGATGCGTCAAGCGATTCGCGAAGCACCAGAGCAGAGCATTGCTCTGATTGGCTCGTTCCACGCGAGCGCTCTATTACCGTCGGTCCTTGCAGCTTCCAAGGAACACGATCGGTTTGTACTGGATCTGATCCGAGAAGACATGCAGAGCGTGGGGGTATCGCTAGTCGGTTACAGTTTTGAGCAACTGGATGAACGGAGCGGTTACCCAGCGGGAATTCGCGATCCCGTTTGGCATGATCGAATGGTCGCATCGGATGATTTCAGTCAGATGGATGCGGTCGCAACCAATTTGGTCGTGGATATTTGTCGGGCGATGCGTGCTCGTGGGCATGTAGCAGGAACTCCCGACGCGACAGAAATCACTCGCATGATGCGAGATCTTGCAAAGATTCGTGGACTTCCCATGGCAGGGCGAGGTGAACTGATCGAGTCGATTCAAAGCTGTCTCGTGCATGGGGAGTTGCATGGTCGCGCCCGCGAAGTAGCTCGTGCGGTCGAGTCCGTCCTGATCGGAAATCGAAAAGGGAGGGTGACCGACAAGGTTCCGAGATGTGGACTATCGCTAGCGATGGACGAAGTGTTTCGTTTGCTAAAACTACCCACAACCGAAGTCAAAGAGGTCCGGCTCGACGTCTTGCGAGACGCGAGAGATCGCGCCCGAGCCGTGGTCTTGAGGCAGCTTTGCGCTGCCAATATTCCCTATGCAAAAAGAGTCGACACGATTGAACAAGGTAATCGTGAGAATCTTGTCGAGGTTTGGGAAGTTGGTTTTCGTCAAGGCACCAGCGCCACGATCGAATCGGTTTCACGCTATGGCGTGACCCTTCCCCAAGTTGTCGAAGGGATCCTCCAACTGCGATCACCGCGTGAAGGGACCGACGAATGGACGTCTATCTTATTGATTCAACAATTCACAACGGCATCCGAGTGTGGTTTGCATGGCTTAACGCGCCGAGCCATTGAACAGTTATCCGGTTCGTTTCTTAAGTCAGCCGGCCTAATTGATCTCGTAGAAGCTGCGTCGCGAATTGGACGCATTTCTGCAGGCCATGTACCAGGGCTACCGCAACCAAACCAAGAAGAATACGCACCTTTCCTGACACATTTCCGTTGTGAACAATGGGTTGATCGACTCGTGTTGCTCATTCGAACGTCGCTGGACAGACTGTTGGGACTAGTCGGTTCCAACGAAGCTTCCGATGTCGTGGGACTTTGCGAACTAGGTCATTGGTTGCGAGGCAGTGTTCAATCAATCGCATCGATGGCTTCCGATCATCAACAACTGGAGGTACTTTACCAGGGCTTGCCACAATTGATCTCATGGTGTCATCAGACATTGACGCATGGAAGCGATCGAATGCGAGGTGCCTCCATCGCTATGCTGTGTTTGCTTCACGAAAAGTCGTCAACGGACCTCGCGTCGTTAATAGCTGGTTGGATCGACGATGCATGCGACCAAAGTTCTAGAACTCGCCTCAAGGATGCGCTTGCTGGTACCGTACAAGTGCTGCTGCCGATGATGCAATCTGAACCGGAATGGTTAAGTGGCATGCAAGAAGGCCTTCAATCGATGAGCGATGACAGCTTTCTAAAACGGCTCCCGCCGCTACGAGGTGCTTTCCACGAGTTTTCCCCCGCGGATCGACTGAGGGTTCTCGATGTTCAACTGGAGATGATCTCAGACCGGGGAACGGAATTATCGCTTGGAAATCTGTCTGACGAAGGAACCATGGATGTGACCGAAACGTTGGCAATACTACGCGAAGCTGATCTCGCTGGTCAATCGGCAGTGCAAGCGATATTTCCAAATTTAATGGTCAACTTCTCTGGTGCCGCTCAACGCGAATCATCAGTGGGCCGTGAGACTGGCTCGCCCCTCACATCCGTTTGCCATCAATCCATTTCCATCGCTGATCGTTGGCGCATGGTCATGGGAGTCCCGCCTGAGCCAAAATCGCGAGGGAGCCAAGCTGCAAGGAGCCTTGATCATTTGTACGGTGAGAGCAAGGGCGAGGGCGCTCGTTCCGGTCTCTCAAAGCGACGACCTGGATCAGGGGGAGGAACAGAACAACCTGTCCCAACGGCAGCCGAATGGGCCGAGGACTTGGAATCATTGTTTGGCTCCGACATTTGTCAAGAAGTGCTGGGTTCCTCAGCGGCTGCTGGCAATCTTGGAGCGCTGACCGCGTTGGATCCGGATACAGTCTTTCCTAGCATGGAACTTTTGCAGCAAGTGTTGTCGCTGGCCGGTGGTATTTCGGAGTCCAAGACGCAACGACTTCGACAAATCGCGAAACGTATTACCGAGCAGCTTGCTCTGAAGTTAGCTGTGAGACTACGTCCACATGTCAATGGTTTGTCGATTGCTAGACCAACTCGGCGTCGCAATCGACGATTGAACCTTGCCCGGACAATTCGTGGAAACCTAGCCAACGCGGTCCGGCGCGAAGATGGCCGAACGACCATCGTTGCGAAGGACCTTATCTTCAATTCGGCTTCCAAAAGGGAAATGGACTGGCACTTGACGTTTCTCGTCGACGTATCTGGTTCGATGACTTCATCGGTCGTTTACAGCGCTTTGTGTGCCGCGATTTTTGCTGAGCTTCCGGCTCTCTCAATTCGATTCCTGGCGTTCAGTACCCAAGTGGTGGATCTCAGCGGTCATGTTAGTGATCCATTGACGCTTTTGCTTGAAGTACAAGTGGGTGGCGGTACGCATATTGGCTTAGGATTGAGGCATGCACGAGCAGGCCTTCGAGTACCCTCTCGATCGATGGTTGTCTTGGTGACCGACTTTGAGGAAGGAGTGTCGACCGGTGAGATGATTGCCGAGACACGTGCGTTGGTCGAGGCGGGAGTCAAGTGCATCGGATTGGCAGCTCTCAATGATCAAGGTATTGCACGATTCCATCAAGGCTGTGCGCAAATGATGGCCTCAGCAGGCATGCCGATCGCGGCAGTCAGCCCAGAGAAACTGGCTCAATGGGTAGGCGACCAGATTCGAGGAATCTAGTTCAGTACTCGCTCTGCGAGTTCATACAACTCTACGTTTCGTTCGAGAGTTTGTTGTTCCATGTAGGTTCTATCGAATTACACGAGTCATCTTTTGATTACTGTTGACCAACTGAGACCACCTAGCAATTTTCGGCCCGAAGGTATTGAAATCAGTTGGTATTCCAAGCGACAACGAGTCCAGTTGCCAGATTCATATTGAGAAGTCGAAGCGAACAGCAATTGGCACCAACTCGCACCGGTCACCCAAGCCGGAACGAGCTGTGCTGAGAGCTATGCTGATGCGTTTGGACGAGCCGTTCCAAAAACAATCTCTGGCGTCTCATTCGTTCGATCGAACCACGGGTGTTCGGCGACAATTCGATTTCCGCTTCGGAATTCTGATTGTCGTGATGCACTATAGGCAAATTAACTGTTGAACGGCTTTGGTCACAGGGATGCGAGGCCAGCATGGTGGCCACTGAAGTAGACGAACATGACGTGCGTGCGAAGCGTTTTTGTCGAATGCCGTTGGCCAAGTCACTAAGACCAAAATGTAAGAAACTGGCGATATAGTGATGGAGCGCTCTTCAGCGAGGTACTGAAGCCTGAAGCTCCAGGTAGGTGAGCTTGGCAAATACAAAAAACACCGCTGACTCATATCTTTAAAGCTCACGTACAATGAATCGGTTGTCGCCTGTAGATAACGCGAGTGCTCAACTTTTCAAAGTGCCGTGAAGCCTAAGGGAATTTAATTATGATAGTGCTTACGGTTTTGTACTGGTTGATAACGGCTCTGTTTGCATGGATGACGATTTCTTCGATCTATCATCTGCGTTGGGTTCATCGCCTCCCCGTACATGTTTATGACCAAGTCAAACCGTCTCTTAATGACGGAATCCAACCGCTGGAAAACTGCTCGGTTGTTATCGCGGCACGGGATGAGGAATCTAGAATCGAAAGCACAGTCATGCACTTGCTCGCGCAGCAGAGGACAATTCTTGAGATCATCGTCGTCAATGACCGTTCCGTCGACCGAACCGGTGTGATCCTAAGCAGACTTTCGAAACAATTTGCCGACGTTCGATCCATTAGCGTTGAAGAATTGCCTTACGGTTGGCTTGGTAAATGTCATGCATGTCATGTTGGGGCCTCTGCGGCAACGGGCGATTGGATTCTGTTTACTGACGCGGACTGTTGGATAAAGCCCGACGTGATTGCACGAGCATTGCAAGTCGCCAAAACCGAACGTGTGGACCATGTAACGCTAACGCCTGGTATTGAGGGCCATTCCATAGGCACTCAGGCATGGCACTTGGCATTTCTCATTAGCCTAGCAAATTGGTTCTCCGGTGTGAATCGTGGTCGCCCCAAATCGTACTTAGGAATGGGGGCATTCAATCTCGTTCGATCTTCTGCCTATCGCAAATGTGGAGGCTACGAAGACCTAAAGTTAACTGTTTTAGACGATGTCCGGCTCGGGCTACTCCTAAGGCGTGCGGGTTATCAGACTCGCGCGTTTGTAGGTGGCGACGATGTGGAATGCCACTGGGGCACAAAGGTAGGAGACATGATCAAGATCATGGAGAAGAACTACTACGCTGCGTTGGATTATCGTCTGGTCCCAGCCATGATTGCTTCGTTAGGCGGTACGCTAGCCTGGTTCTTGGCGATCATTGGCCCATTCACCGGCACAGCTGCAGGAATCGCTGCCGGCATTGGCATGTTTTCGATTTCGATCCCAGCGTATGTGCTCTCGAGGCGTCTTGGTTGGAGTGCCGCTTGTTCGATTTTGACTCCCTTGATCTATCTGTGCCTGTTTTACGCTATATTTAGGTCCGCTTGGCTAACCACGCGGCAAGGCGGCGTTTTGTGGCGCGGAACGCACTATTCGCTTGAGACGCTTCGCGAGGGATCGGTCAAGTAGTTTTTGGGATCAAGGAATCGAGATCTTGGGCACTCCAACTTGCACCGGTCACCCCAGACCGGTCGATGTGTCAAAATCTTCTTCGGCAACACGGGCATTCTCCGTCGTGTCCTTTGATCAACGACAGAAATGCGGATGGTTGCGGAAGGGTAGTGATGGCTCGGTAGGCAAGCGGATCACGGTCTGCGTAATGGCGATAGGTAATTCCCCGTACAGAGTGGCCAAGTATCTCGATTGCGGAT
>JANMGV010000213.1:0-1649 GCA_031374825.1 Pirellulaceae bacterium | reverse complement strand
GGGACAAAGCCGAGGATTGGGATAACGTCATTAACGACGGCGTAGAAAAGCTGATGAGGGACCGATGATAGTTCTACGCGTCGAAGCTGAAAGCTTACAAACTGATAACCAGCGGGATATTGCCGGATATGGGCGAGTTTGGCCTCGACTTCGCTAACAATTCGCTCAGCAAGTCCAACTTGAAGAGATTCGTAATGTCTTGCAACCGTCGCGATCTCGCGGCGGGTCGTTACTAACATGTCAAGCTTCACAGACCAAGCTCATTGCGAATTTGAGCCATTGCGACGTCGGCGGGCTGTGAGGGAATAGTTCCCGCAAGGTAGCCCTCAAGCCGTCGCTCCATTTCTTCAACTTGCTCGCGGTCAGTCTGCGCCGATGAAAGCTCGATCAAGTCATTAATGCTATTTTCCAATCGGTCACGGAGCAGAAACTGCTCAGAAAGCGTGAGCTCTGGGATGATAGCAACAATATCCCTGACATCCTGCATGGTGAGTCCTCCCTGACTTCGTTCAGGCTGCCACATCTTGGGCGTTCGTGCAAGCAATACTTCGACCCTGCTTCTCGGCCAGGGCCTCTTCGAACATGCGATAGGCGAGGCGTCGAGTCGTTTCTGAATCTGGTGGGCCGCCCGTTGCCTGGGCAACTTCGATATAGGCTGCAAATGCACAGCCATGGAACAGATCATCAAAAATCTCGGCATCGAGCGTGACAGTCATTCATCAATCCTTTCGTTCCCGTCCTCGTCATCATCTGAGGAAGGCAGACGCACTTGAATTGTAAGCTGCTCCGCGACCGGAACTCAGCTAATCAAATAACCGAGCCGATTTACAAAGTGCAAACCGCTGATCACATACAGGTCTCCGTCGTCGCCGTCAACAATTGTCCAGACGTTAAGGCTGTCCTGCTGTAATACGAATGCAAGTTCCTTGCCGTAGGTTTCAAATAGAGTTCCGAATCCGTCGCCCCAGTCGAATGATGCGTTTGGATTCAAATGGTTAGCGATCGGCTTGTATTGCGAAGCGAATTGATCTTCGTTCAGTTCAATCATGGTACTCATAGAAGGCTCCCTTTTTGAATGCTGCCGATCCCAGAATAGTGCTGGGACCGGCAGTGAGTGGAAACGATCAAGCGATCTCGTCGGCACAGCTTTCGATGATAGCATCCTCGGCTTGAGCTTCGACTGGCGATTCGACGTGTGAATCATCGATTGCCTCCGTGTGCGAAGTTGGGATGAGTGCATCATTCAGATATTTCCAAGTCGTATCGAGGGCCTCGATGACGAACGGGATGTGTTCATGATCGAGATAGAGACTCATGCGTTTCCATTCGCCATTCTTGCGATAGGATCGTTGAAGGTTCACGCTACGGTACGTCCGACCTTCGTGGGTGTTTTGGAAAACCGCAACGCCGATGCCATTGGGCATTTGCTTTCTGAATACGGGTTTGCTCGTTGCAGGTTTGTTGGTGTTGGTAGTAGTCATGATGTAGTTCCTTTCATTGTTGTTACGTTGTCCGGCTGCGAAATGCCACTGCCGGATGGCGAACGAATAAAACCTGGCATAGGCGGGAGCATCGCGTTTACGCAAGCGAAAAGCCGAAGGCTTCCTTTAGGAAAGCGGCTTTGGCAGCTTGCGTAACCCGACGCCGGG
>JANMGV010000202.1:0-56217 GCA_031374825.1 Pirellulaceae bacterium | reverse complement strand
CCGAGCAGCGGCGGATTGTTGGGATTCTCGACGAAGCGTTTGAGGGCCTCGCCACCGCCAAAGCCAACGCCGAACAGAACCTCCAAAACGCCCGTGCTCTGTTTGAAAGCCACTTGCAAGCCGTCGTCACCCAACGCGGCGACGGCTGGGTGGAGAAGCCGCTGTCAGAGTTGTGCGACATCAAGCATGGTTTCGCCTTCAAGAGTGAGTTCTTCACGACCGAAGGCGATTACGTTCTGTTGACGCCCGGCAACTTCTACGAGTCCGGCGGTTATCGCGACCGTGGCGAAAAGCAGAAGTATTACACCGGCGAAATCCCGCCGGACTTCGTGCTGAGCGAAGGCGACCTGTTGGTCGCGATGACGGAGCAAGCGGCAGGTCTGCTCGGCAGTCCGGTCCTTGTTCCTGAGTCGGACAAGTTTCTCCACAACCAACGCCTTGGACTCGTCACCAAGAAACCCGGCGTCCCGTGGACCAACGAATTCTTCTTCCACGTCTTCAACACGCAGGCCGTTCGGAAGGAAATTCACGATAGCGCAACGGGTGTGAAGGTACGACATACTTCGCCGACGAAGATTGGCGATGTCGTCGTTTCGTTCCCAACGTCAATTCCAAAGCAACGAGACATCGTTACCACACTCAAAGACCTACGCGAAGACACCCAACGCCTCGAATCCCTCTACCAGCGCAAGCTCGCCGCGCTCGACGAGTTGAAAAAGTCGCTGCTGCACCGAGCCTTCAGCGGGCAACTGTGACAACCACTCAATCCTTCCGATCCGTGTCCTCCGTGAAATCCGAGGTCAAAAAAATGAAAGCCATGAAGAATCACAGATTTCACGGAGAACACTGATAAGATTCCATTCGCCCCCGATCCGTGCCCTCCGTGAAATCCGAGGTCAAAAAGAAAACCATGAAGAACCACAGATTTCACGGAGAACGCTGTTAAGATTACATTCGCGCCCGAGTTCAGCGGTTTGAAAGAACTGCTCCTGATCCAACCCGTTCGCGAGCTACTCTGACGTTCCTCAATTCATCCCCCGATCCGTGTCCTCCGTGAAATCCGAGGTCAAAAAGAAAACCATGAAGAACCACAGATTTCACGGAGAGCACTGATAAGATTCCATTCATCCCCGAGTTCAGCGGTTTGAAAGAACTGTTCCTGATCCAACCCGTTCGCGAGCTACTCTGACGTTCCTCAATTCATACCGAGATCCGTGTCCTCTGTGAAATCCGAGGTCAAAAAAACTATGTCCGAACTCATCCACAAGGAACTCAGCGAATCCATCATCGGAGCAGCCATGAAGGTCTTGAACACGCTGCGGCCTGGCCTGGATGAGAAGCTCTACGAGAATGCTTTGGTCATCGAACTCAGAAACCGGGGACATCGCGTTGAGCAGCAAAGACAATTTCCGGTCCACTACGACGGCCATTTGATTGGCACACTGATTCCCGATCTGATTGTGGATGAGCTGGTGATCGTCGACCCCAAAGTCGTGACCGCTTTCAATGACACTCATCTGGCCCAGATGCTGGGATATTTGAATATCACGCAGTTGAACTTGGCCCTGCTGATTAACTTCAAATTTGCGAAGCTGGATTGGAAACGGGTGGTGAGATGAGTTTTGAACCACGGATTTCTCGGAGGGCACCGATGATGCGACTGAGGTTGCCGTGAACGATGCCGAAACCCCGCCGACAAACAAGGAATGATTGTGGAACAAGATTCTTCCGACTCCGTTATCCGAGCTGTTCCCTGGCAGTTGTGGATCATTGGCTTGAGCCTTTTGCTCATCGGCACCTGTCTCGCCCTGCCTCCTCTTTGGTTGGGCACGCCGTGGAGCGGTGCCATCCTCGGCGGTGTTGGCCTGTTGATGGTCGTGCTTCCCTCGATGCTGACCATCCGAGCCGATCGTGAAAACCGGATTCTGTACCTGTGCTACCGCTCGCTTCTGACGAGTCAGGTGAAGGAAATCCCGCTGGATCAGATTGCGTCGATCGACGCCGAATCCCGCAGGATTTCCGACCATCGCGGCGTTTACCGGGTCGTTATTACCGAGCGCGACGGCACTGTGACGCCACTGCGATCGCATTACGGGCGATGGGACCGAGAATTGCAAAAACGTCTTTGGGAATTGACGGGCGTTCATGGCTCGACTGGCGGTCCGTCGAGTCTCAGCGAGGGCTTCGCCATGCTGACTGGGCGGGACGAAACGGTCAACCAGGAAATGCGTGACAGGCAGGAGAACTTGACCGGTTCCAGTGACGAAATTCGTGAGACGGCTGACATAACCTGGAGCATCCAGAGCAGCGCAATGGGGCGCGTGCCAGTCACACGTTGGTTTTCTCCCGACTTCAAGACAAATGGGACGTTCGTCTACATCGTCCAGAAGAGTCCCGCCGCTGGGATGATGGCCCGCTTCTTCTCGCGCGGGATAATCGGCAGAAAGTTGACTCTGGCGTCAATGGCTATGTACGGCTTTGCGGATGACGACATTCCGGGAAAGGGACAGGCCCGTCCTCTCGATTTCTCCGAACTGGAGCCGCATTTCATGGCCCTTTCTCCTGACCGATCCGCAGCCCGGAAGATCCTCAACACGTTTGTCGTTCAGGTATTGGCCGACTGGGGCGAACACCACCCGGTTGCGAGAAAAAGTCACACGACAAAACTGGATGGCAACGACTTCGTACAACTGGTGGTGCTCTACTCTACCAACGGTGTCTACGCAGCGACAATTGGCACCCTGGCCTCATCCCAGATGGCCGAACTCGCCGCTACCGGCCTGAAGCTTGTCGATGCGCAACTGTCGCCGCGACTCTTTAAGAATGAGCAGGGCTCACCATGAACGAAGCTGAAACCCGAGCCCAACATCGACCCCGCGCTCGACGAATTGAAAAAGACGCTGCTGCACCGAGCCTTCAGCGGGCAACTTTAGCGAGATCCGGTGTCAATGCCCGAAAAGCGAGCATTCAAAGTTTTGTCAAGTCACCGCAAATTGTTTTTTTCGTTGGAATGTTCTTTTTAGCAAGATTTTGACTTTTGTATCATGTCGATACAAACGACATGTCGTTTAGATATGTCGAAATATTCTCATTTGTTCGACACGTTTTGTTGACGTGTCGTTTCAATGAACATATTTTAACAGGATGAAAAATCCTCAGAAAACAACTCACGCACCAAAGATTTGGCAGGCTGAAACTCCTTTTAAACAACTGCCAATGCTACCACCAAATGTCGAATTGGAATCAAGGACGATTCTAAAGCGATGCATCCAAGCGCGTGTCTCCTTGGCTGAGTTGAAAAAGGCAGGAGAACTAATTCCAAATCAGGGTATTCTCATCAACTCACTTCCTCTTTTGGAGGCACAAGCCAGTTCGGAAATCGAAAACATTGTCACAACAACAGATCAACTGTTTCAATTTCGCGATGAAGACGCAAACGCTGATGCCGCAACAATAGAAGCACTGCGTTACAGCAGGGCGCTGCTGAAGGGTTATCGCACGTTACAAAATTTTCCATTAACAACTCGCACGGCAGAGGAAATATGCACTCAGATAAAAGGTGTAGAAATGCAAGTTCGGCGAGTGCCGGGTACTGCGTTGGCACGTGCGCCCACTGGTGAGATTGTCTACACGCCACCCGTTGGCGAGGAATTTCTTCGCGCATCATTGGCAAATTGGGAACGATTTCTACACAACGAAACGAATCTCGATCCGCTTGTTCGAATGGCGGTAGGGCATTATCAGTTTGAGGCCATTCACCCATTCACCGACGGAAATGGGCGCACCGGTCGAATTCTAAATAGTCTGTTTTTGATTAGCCAAGATCTGCTGACATTGCCGACGCTTTACTTAAGCCGTTTCATTATTCAAAGGAAATCTGACTACTATCGATTGCTACTAGAAGTAACGCAAAAAGCAGCTTGGGAGGAATGGATATTATTCATGTTGCAGGGTGTCGAAGAAACATCGCAATGGACAGTGAAGAAAATCGAAGCTATCCGCGAGCTTCAATCCCAGACGATCCAATATGTAAAAAATGTTGCTCCCCAAATCTACAGTCATGAATTATTGAACTTGATATTTGAGATGCCATATTGCCGCATTCAAAATGTTACCGAAAGACAAATCGTGGGTCGGCAAACTGCTTCGAGTTACTTGAAAGAGTTGGTAAAGCACGACGTACTCATAGAAAAAGTTTACGGTCGGGAGAAACTATTCATCAATCCGAGACTAATGAAGTTGCTCACACAAGATACGAATGCTTGGGCACCGTTTCATGAATGAAGCCGAAAGCCGTGTCGAACATATCGCCCCCGCGCTCAACAGATTGACAAAACTAAGCTGCAGTAACGGGCCTTCAGCGGGCAACTTTGAACGATGTTCTGCCAAATCGGAAAAACTCGATTTCAAAGGCGTGAGCACCTGACCGAATGAGAACGATCATCAAAAAGGAGATTTCAAATAAGCGAACCTGACGAAGCGCGACGAGACGCTGAAAAGACCGGCGAACTTGTCAGTAAGAAACTGATGGAGATCATGGATTTGCAAGCGGACATCGACGCGCTGTTGCGAGACGACCATCCCACGCCGTTCGGGTCCAAGAATTGGCAGTACGCTTGCCCGGAAGCCTTGCAACGCCTCGTGGCAATGACGGCGATTCAGTTCATCCTCTTCGAGCCCGCGGATTGGGTTAAGGGCAATGACGACTTAAGGGCCGCCGCTGATAAGATGTTAGCGATCATCGTCGCCCAACTGAAGACACTGAAGACGAAGAAATCTGACTGGTGATTTGTAAGGATCGAAATTCTGTCCAACAGCCGGATTTCTCATGTACCATACGCATTACGCTGATACACTCAGCACGCTATTTGGAAGTAAATCGCTTCTGCACCGAGCCTTCAGCGGGCAACTTTGAGTTGTGCTCAGCCAAATGGAACGTAACTATGAGAGTTTTAATCTACAAGAGAACCCACATAGGCGATCCCGGCGCAAATGGCGTATTCGGTGAACTGCGCTGCATGGGTCGAGTACGCAGTTACCAATTCGATGCGGCAATCGGCGTCGGTGGCATCAGTGGCAATCCTGTACGTGAGAATATTGATCGGAAAATCAATTGGATTGGAATTCGACGACACGAAGTCGGTCGCTCAGCCGATGGATTTCCAAAATACGCTTTCGAACGATTCTATCTTCGCGAGGACAAGGGATTACCATTAAAGGACCTCGCGCCTCGACTTGCGAAACGACTGTATTCGGGAGCTGGAGTCCGTTACCTGATGATTGAAGAACCCGACTACGAAATCAGTGCGATTCTCCATCTTGCCAGGAACTCTGCCCCGTCGCCCGCTCTCACGAAGATTGAGATTGCCTCCGCCTCCCTCAAGAAAAGCTGCAAGCCTAAGAAGAATCAACGCTGTTGAAGGAAATTAGAAATGCCGAAGTCCCAAAGCAATCAAGACTATTATGTCTACGTTTACATCGATCCTCGAAATCTCGATGAATTCTACTACGGCAAGGGCCGAGGAAAGAGGAAAGAATCGCATCTCAAGGTCAATTCGAATGACGAAAAGTCGATTCGTATCGCCGCGATTCGCAACGATGGTCTTGAACCTCTAATCAGAGTGATCGCGCGCGGGCTTAGCGAAGCTGAGGCATTCTTGATCGAAAAGACCTTGCTGTGGAAACTCGGAAAAAACACCACAAACAAATCTACCGGCCACTTCGGCAAAAAGTTTCGACCTCAGAATACTTTGCACAAGGAGATACATGGCTTTGATTTTGGTAACTCCCTGTATTACTACAATGTTGGCGAAAACGATGCCCGCAATTGGGATGATTACCGAAAGTACGGATACATATCCGCAGGATGGGGAACTCGCTTTCGGGACGCAATGCTTGGCTTCAAGGAGGGCGACATTGTGGTTGCGCATCTTAAGAAATATGGTTACGTCGGCGTTGGAAAGATACTGGCCAGGGCTCAAATGATTCGGGATGTTCGCATCGATGGAGTTCGACTAATCGACTTGGAATTGAAGTCGACGCGTGCGAACCACGATATAAATGACAAGGAAGAATCGGAATACGCTTGCTTGATAAAGTGGATCAAATCAGTGCCACGAGAAAACGCAAAATGGAAACCGAAATCAGGGCTTTACACCACGCCAATGGTACGAGCATCCCTGGAATCGCAACCAAGCACGATCAAGTTCATCGAACACGAGTTTCGTGTTGATATGCAAAAACTATTGAAATAGGAACGTGGCATTTGGTTCTCAAGAACTTTGATTGAAACTTATTTAAGTTGACCATATGAACGAAGCTGAAACCCGTGCCGACCATATTGACCCAGCGCTTGCTGCTGCTGGCTGGGGCGTTGTCGAAGGTAGCCGCATTCGACGTGAGTACGCAATCGCCCCAGGTCGGCTTGAAGGTTTTGGTCGGCGTGGAAAGTCACTTACTGCCGACTATGTGCTGATCTATCGCAATACCAAGTTGGCTGTTGTCGAAGCTAAGGCTTGGGACGAAGCATTAACCGAAGGCGTTGCCCAAGCAAAGAACTACGCCGACAAACTCGCAATTCGCTTTACCTACGCCACCAACGGGCAAGGTATCTACGGCATCGACATGCACGAAGGTACCGAAGGCGAATTGTCAAAGTACCCGACTCCCGATGAACTTTGGAACCTTACATTCGCCAAACAAAACGCTTGGCGGGATCGATTCGCCGCTATCCCGTTTGAAGATCGCGGTGGTTACTTCCAAGGCCGCTACTATCAAGACATTGCTATCGAACGAGTATTGGAATCTATTGCCGACGGGGAGCAGCGCATCCTTCTCACACTGGCAACAGGTACCGGCAAAACATTCATCGCTTTCCAAATCGCTTGGAAGCTATTTCAAAGCCGATGGAACCTAAGCCGCGAACCGTCGCGCCGTCCGCGTATCCTGTTCCTCGCCGACCGAAACATTCTGGCAAACCAAGCCTACAACGCTTTCTCCGCTTTCCCTGAAGATGCCATGGTGCGCATTGAACCAGGAGACATTCGGAAGAAAGGCAAAGTGCCCAAGAACGGCAGTCTGTTCTTTACGATCTTCCAGACGTTCATGGCATCGGGCGCAACGGGTAGCAATATAGCCAACTTCACGAATGTTGGAACAGGAACTCTACTCGCCGCCGAGAGTCCAGCATATTACTTCGGCGAATATCCACCGGACTTTTTCGATTTCATTGTCATCGACGAATGCCATCGCGGCGGTGCGAACGATGAAAGCACGTGGCGCGGCATCCTCGACTACTTCGCGCTCGCTGTGCAGCTCGGATTGACCGCAACGCCAAAACGCAAGGACAATATTAACACCTACGCCTACTTTGGCGAGCCAGTCTATATCTACTCACTAAAAGAAGGCATTAACGATGGTTTCCTAACGCCATTCAAGATCAAGCAGATTCAAACGACGCTCGACGAGTACGTCTACACGCCCGATGACACACTAATTGAAGGTGAAGTCGAAACCGGCAAGCGGTACGAAGAAAAGGACTTCAACAAGATCATTGAGATAAAGGAACGCGAAGCCTACCGAGTCAAGCTCTTTATGGACATGATCGACCAAAAGCAAAAGACGCTCGTATTCTGTGCCTCGCAATTGCACGCTCTTGTCGTTCGTGACCTTATCAACCAGATGAAAACGAGCAAGGAGCCGAACTACTGCGTTCGTGTTACCGCAAACGATGGCGCGTTGGGCGAACAACACTTGCGGGACTTTCAGGACAATGAAAAAAGCATTCCAACGATCCTGACAACTTCCCAAAAGCTCTCGACCGGTGTCGATGCTCGCAATGTGCGCAATATCGTCCTTATGCGACCGATCAATTCGATTATCGAGTTCAAGCAGATAGTCGGACGCGGAACACGTTTGTACGACGGCAAGGACTATTTCACGATTTACGATTTCGTAAAAGCTCATCATCACTTCAGCGATCCCGAATGGGACGGCGAGCCAGTCGAAGATGATCCATGCCAGAAATGCGGTAACAATCCGTGTACATGCGAAAAGAAGCCGCCGAAAGTCTGCGAAGAGTGTGGCGAGAGCCCATGCGTTTGCGTGCCAGAGACATGCGCCCATTGCGGCAAAAGCCCTTGCCATTGCAAGCGCGAACCGTGTCCAACATGCGGTAAGCTCCGGTGCATCTGCAATTTCAAAACCAAAATCAGAGTAAAACTAGCGGACGGCAAAGAAAGAACGATCCAGCACATGATGGCAACCAGCTTTTGGCATCCCGACGGAACGCCCATGTCGGCACAACAATTCATGGAAAGCCTTTTCGGTAAATTCCCCGAATTCTTCAAAGACGAAGCCGAACTACGCATCCTTTGGAGTGATCCCGACACACGCGCTAAGCTACTTGAAGGACTTGCCGACAAAGGATTTGGCGAAGAACAAATGACCGAAATGCAAAAGATCATCGACGCCGAGAAAAGCGACCTTTTCGACGTACTCGCCCACGTAGCATTCGCCCTAACGCCCCTAACCCGCGAAGAACGCGCAGCACGCGCAAAACTCGAAATCACCACGCACTTCGACAGCAAGCAGCAAGCCTTCCTCGACTTCGTCTTAGGTCAATACGTCAAAGTCGGCGTGCAAGAGCTCGACCGCAAGAAACTGGCGCAACTGCTCAAACTAAAATACAACGCCATCGCCGATGCCTGGGAAGACCTAGGTAAACCCGAAACCGTCGGAACTATGTTTGCGGGGTTTCAGAAGTATTTGTACGATTCGGCAGCGTAAATAAATGCTTGGCATAGCAAGTTCGTTGTTGTTACTAGGACGCGATGACGATGAACGAAAAAAAATTGGGGCTGCAACTTAGATAAAACTCTGGATGCAAAACTGCACGAAGGGAATGAACGATTGGACAATGCAGAAGGCGTGACGGAATGTGCGATACAGAATATTTCCCAGTATGTTGAGCGAGTTATAAGAGAATCAAACTCTATTTCGCTCGGCTACGCTTCGATATGGTTTCGCGGACAGCCTAACAAGGATTTCTCGCTGTTACCAACCTTTATGCGGGATTGCTATGATGACGAATCCTCGATGATTGAGGACTGCAGAATTGCCGTTCAGCTTTATACGAATGATGTACTGCAAAGCCCGGGGGGAGTTATAGGCCGTTATGCGGCACTTCGGGATGCAAACTACTCCAATCCGCTGCTAACTGGATGGGCCCGAGGCATTAAGTTTCTGTTCGTTGCACCGCAACCTAAACAACACGCATTCGGACGCAGGGGCCTTTGACGGTTGTTAGTTTTTCGATTTCGGCGACTGCGGAGCGGGCGGCGAATTCGGGGGCGTCGTGGGTCATGATGACTAAGGGGACCATGCGGTTGCCGTCTTCGTCCGACGCTTCGTGCTGAATAATCGAAGCGATCGAAATACGATTCCTGCCCAACGCTCCGGTGATCTGCGAAAGAACACCCGGTTCATCGAGAACTTGGAATCGCATGTAGTATCGGCCGGGTAAATCGTCGTTTTTGCGAAGCTGCACTTTGGCTTCGCGTTGTGAAAACAATTCCAACGTTCGAAACGTGATGCCAGTACGACCGACAGCCGTGTCGATCATGTCGGCAACGACAGCCGAAGCAGTAGGCATTTGCCCCGCACCTTGACCGTGGAAAAAGATATCGCCGACTGCGTCACCCACGACGGTAATCGCATTGTAAGCTCCGCGCACTTCGGCCAGCGGTTTGCCTTTGCGAATAAGGGTCGGAGAAACATTCAGTTCAAGTCCATGTTCGGTCAGGCGAGCTTGGGCAAGTAGCTTGATTCGATAACCAAGCTGCGTCGCATACCGCATATCGTCAAGATCGAGCGTGTCGATTCCGATTCGCGGTATTTCGCGCCAATGCACGCGGGCTCCAAAAGCGAGATGGGCCAAGATCGCCAATTTCTGTGCGGCATCGCTGCCATCAACATCCATCGTCGGGTCGGCTTCGGCAAAACCAAGTTCTTGGGCGCGTCCCAGTGCCGATGAGTAACTGCTACCCTGCTCCTCCATTTGCGTGACGATGTAATTGCTTGTCCCGTTGAGTATCCCGCGAAGCGACAGAATCTGATTGGCCGAAAAGCATTGGCTGATATTGGTGATGATCGGAATACCGCCCGCCACGGACGCTTCGAAAGCAATCGATCGACCGAGAGAACGAGCGCAATCGAACAGCTCGCCACCGTGTTCGGCCAAGAGAGCTTTGTTGGCCGTAACAACGTCTTTGCCGGATTTGAGCAATTGCAAAATGATGGTGCGTGCCGGTTCGAGGCCGCCGACGAGATGAGCGACCACTTTGATTTCCGGATCGTTCAATACGTCTTCGACGCGATCGGTCAGGATACCTTTCGGTAATTCGATACCTCGCGGTTTTTTCAAGTCCCGAACAACGGCCTTTTCCAGCCAAAGCGTACGTCCAGCGTGTCTTGCAGTGCGATCGCCATGGTCAAGCAGCAATCGTGCGACGCCGGACCCGACGGTTCCCATACCGACGATGGCGACTTTGGTTTTCTCCATGCGAATCATTCCTTGATGGACAAAGATGCGTTAATCTTGAGTTCGGTTTGACGTGTGCAACCTTTCAAGCCAAAATTCTAACGATTCAAAACTTGTCGGATATGGGAGGCGTGGCCCCAGTGGCTTGGGATATCGAAGATACCATTTGTGCGATTGCTACAGGAAACGCGGGTGCGTTGCGCGGTGTCGTGCGAATCACTGGGCCTGCGACGATTGATCTAATTCGGCGCAACGCAAGTTTATTTGATATTCAAGCCGACTCTGATTGCCTCGGCCTCTTGAAGTTCGCGACGCGATTTTCAGGTGTTGTTCATCTCGGCGGATGCTTGCGAACAGTCCCTTGCGACTATTGGATTTGGCCCACGACGCGCAGCTATACGGGCCAGCCGTCGGTAGAAATTCATACACTCGGCAGTCGACCCATTCTAGATGCGGTGGTGGCAAAGTTAATCGAGTGCGGTGCAAAACTGGCGGCACCCGGCGAATTCACTCTACGATCTTTTTTGGCGGGACGGATCGACTTGCCAAAGTGCGAAGCCGTGCTTGGCGTGATTCACGCTCAATCGCAGAAAGGCCTGGACGTTGCGCTCAAGCAGCTTGCAGGTGGCGTTGCATTGCCCGTTGCCGATGCGCGAAAGACATTGATTGAATTGCTGGCCGATATCGAAGCGGGGCTCGATTTCGTCGATGAGGATATAAGCTTTGTCACCAAGCGACAGATTATGGATCGATTGGATGAGTCGCGCCGCAGCGTCAGTGACTTGCTGGGGCAACTGCAGAAAAGAGGAACAGGTGGTTTGTCGCCGCGCGTTGTTTTTGCCGGCAAGCCAAATGCGGGCAAGAGTTCGTTGATCAACGCAATCGTTGAAAATCGGGTTGCTATCGTTTCGGATCAACCAGGGACAACGCGCGATACCGTCACAGCCGAATTCGAGTCGAAAAATGGAACGCTTCAGTTGTTTGATACAGCCGGCTTGGAACAAGTGTTCGATAACTCACCAAGGCACTTGGCCCAGGCGATGACCAGGCAGGCTTTACAAGAAGCGGACTTGGTGCTGTTTTGCATTGATGCGAGTGAGGATTTCGAGACGATTGATCAGCAGGTCAAGCATGCACGAGCATTATCGATCAACTCCGAGGTCTGGGTCGTTTGGACCAAAGTGGATCGTGTGAAAGGACTTGCTCCGCGTGAAGCGTCGGGTTTAAAGGCTTGTTCGGCGAGCGATCGTGACCCAAGTTTACTTTCGTCGCTACGGCATGAGCTGGGGAAATGGCATGCCGATCGTTGTGACGAATCGGCTGGCGTATTGCCCATGACCGCTAACAGGTGCAGGACCAGTTTGATACAGTGCTTGGAAGCGATCGATCATGCAATCGATTTGACGCAGCACGAAGCAGGCGACGAACTAATCGCCGCCGAAATTCGCCTCGCCCTCGATCAGCTTGGCCAAGTCGCCGGCGAAATCTGTACCGACGACATCCTCGACGCCCTCTTCAGCCGTTTTTGTATTGGAAAGTAGCTGTCGCTGCATACTCTGTTAACAGTCCAAAACATCCAATGCCCTCGTCCCGTCGCGAGTTTTTCGGAAATCTGTATATCGAATGACAGATTCTGTTTAGGATTTCGCCAGAAGTTTCGAGACAAGCAACCAATCCGATGTTACTTCAGCAGCACGCCCGACCAATCAAAAAAAAAGCCAAGCAAAAAAGACCAGTGCTTGGCATCTCAGAGAAAATAAAAAATGCCCCCGCAAGGACTCGAACCTTGGACCCGGTGATTAAGAGTCACCTGCTCTACCAACTGAGCTACGAGGGCGGGATTGGGGTGGGCGGGGTGAATTAGCCTAGTAATCGCCGACGCCGATTCCGCAAATCGACCAACAGAATAACAGCTTCGCGCGTCACTGCAAAGGGTGTCCAGAAAAGTTCGTGGTTGGCGAGAAATAACTAGGGATAGGTTGAGTTTACTAATCAGTCAGGGGTTTAATCTAGCCTGCGGGAAACTGTCGGCAGTACTCGTAAACCGCCATAGTCGTTGCGGTTGCGACGTTGTAACTGTAAGGCTGGCCGTAAACGGGAATTTCAATAACATGATCTAGACGTTCAAGGGCTTCTTCATTGAGACCTTGCCGTTCATTTCCAATAATGAGCGCTGTCCGTTTTGGAAATGCAAAAGTGAATAGTGATTCGGAATTCGTCGTCTGCTCCAAACCTACTCTTTTGTAGCCTTCACCACCAAGCTGTTCCAGAACGGGAATCATTGAATTTCGTTGGATAACTTCGACAACGTTGACCGCGTCGCGGGCAATTTCTGGGTCCACTTTGCCGGGCCCACATTGGATGATTTGCCCGATGCCGGCGCAACCGGCAAGGCGGACAATTCGGCTGAGATTCACGTTGCTTCGCATAGGTGCCAAAACCACAACCAAGGGCCTGGGTTCGAGCAACGAAGTAGGGGGTTTGTGGCGCAAATGTTCGAATCGGGGCATTATTTTTAGTTGTATTTGGTACGGTTTAAGGGCGACCCGTTGCGAATTTTAGCGGGTCCGTTGGATGTTTTCTGGTCAATTATTTCGGGTAACATCATAGTTAAGATAACGATTTTCCGCAGGTAATCCTTGGTTTTTCATACTTAAAACTAAAAAGCTGGGCTTTGCATTCTTGGCTCGGAGTTCCGAGAAAGCTGCTGAAGGGCGAAATTGGGTTTCAAAAAATTCTGACAGCTTGTTAAAGTATCGCTTTTGCCCCAAAAGTCTTTACGTCGACAAAGGGAAGTGCGCCGATGAATGACATGGGTGGATTAGCGTTCGAAGACCTGAAAGTTGATGATTTTTGGCAGAGTGAAAGTCGCGAGATTCTTGCCAGTGATTTGACAGAATTTGCCGAACTAACCGGCGATCGCGACCCTCTTCATACCGACGCTGATTTTGCTGCAAATACGCCGTTCGGCGAACCTATAGCCCATGGTTTGCTGGGATTGTCTTTCATGGCAGGTCTCAGTTCCAATTGCCCCCGCGTCCAGACTATCGCTTTTGTTTCCATTCAGGAATGGCAGTTTTTGAAACCCATTTTCGTGCATGACAAAATTCACGTCGAAACGAAAGTTCTCGAAGTCATCGATCATGGTCGTCGACACGGCAAAGTTGTATGGCAGCGTCAGGTGGTCAATCAGAATGGCCAAGTCGTCCAGCAAGGTAATCTGACAACGTTGGTCACTCGTCGAAATGTTTCAACTCGGCGAATTGACCCACTGCAGCAGACCACCGAAATGCCGCACTTGAGATCCGAGCCAAGCGTGACGCAAGATCACTCGCGGCAATAGGTTACTCGCGCCAGTAATTGGATTCCTTCGGGCTTTGGTAGACGACTTTCATCTTTGGGGTCTCGTACAATTTTTGGCCGGCAAAGAGTGACTCGACTCCACCGATCACCATGCCCGAAGTCAGCAGTGTTCGATCTGCCGGATAAGGCGACTTGCCCGTAAGCACCAGTGTCTCGATATGCCTTGCCAATGGGTTAAAGAAGTCAGCCGTGGTCGAGCCGTGAGTCGGCATGGGCAGATACATCTGGCACGAAACGATTTCGTTATCCTCTCGCAAGCCCGCATAATTAAAGTCTTGTATGCCCGTTAGGAACATCGTCGTGCGGAATCCATCGAGATGTTCGATTAAGTAACCGATGGTATCCGGCAAAGTGGACTTGGCCCATTCGAACGTGACGGGCGCGGTCGGGAATCCACCTTCTACGGGCAGGTTGTGGCTGCGATTGAGAGCGGCGACCATCAAGCGGCGCGTGTTTGTGCGATCGTCGGCGGAGAGCGTTTGCCAAAGATTGTCGCCTCGAAGTGCATGAACGCTTTTAATGCCGACTTCGCCACCGACGCGGCGCTCGGACATACACTGAGCTGTTTCGAGACCGTGGAAATCGTAACTATCAACTCCGCCGTAGCAAACGCAAACGCTTTCCTTGAGAGGTGTTCCCCAAGGCATATCGATGGACGGCAAACGCCATGTTACTGGCAAGCTTGATCCTGCAAGGAAACCGAAGCCTAATCGTTTGGAATCGGCGATCATTTCGGCGCATTGGTCCCAATCGGTGGAGAGATGTTTGTCGTTGAAAATGGGAACGGCACGCCCGGAGTCTTCGAAAACCCGGACGGCTTCTTTGAACCATTTGTAGCGTGGATAAAGTCGTTGGCCCTTTTCGTTGGCGGGATAATTACCGTGTTCGGCAATGATGACAACGCCGTCAACTGCTAATTTGGAAGTGCCCAGAGTTAATGCTTCCGCAATGCTTGGGAAAGCTTTTAATTTGTATTTCTCAATGCGTTGTTTGCCCAAATCGTTTTCGGGAAACTGATCGATATATACAGAAGCCACGTCGAATCGCGGCATCTGCCAGCGGCCTCCCCAAGTGTATCCCATGGCGTGCCGATCCAGAAAATGTTGAGCGTGCGAGTGCTGCTTGACTTCGGTGCCGATGAACGCGATTTTCTTGCGCGGTTCGGATGCTCGAACTGGGCAGTAGGAAGCGGCGATGGCAGCAGAGGTAGCGGCCAAGAAAGTTCTGCGATTGAGACTCATGGGTTTATCTCACTTGGGTAGGAGGGTGTAGAGAATGGGGAGTGGGGAGGGAATAGTACCAAAGGATGTTGTTTATCCATTCCAGGATTTGCCATCCCATGCGAGGATTCTTTGTAGCCAAGTCGCTACATCTTCGGAAAATAGCCGATACAAGATTTCGCCTTTTTCAGCCGAAGCCAAGTGGGGCGAGCCAATGTGACCGCGATCGGAGCGGTCCTTCGTTATCCACGCTCGCGTTCCTGGTAAAAAAGGATTGCCGTGCTCGATGACGGGAGCGTTTTGATATTCGCCAACTAAGTGAGGTGCAGCGCGGAGGACCATAGAAGTTTCCCATTCGCACGCGTGGCCCATTTCTCTTTGATGAAAGGAAGATTCGGTCAGCCAAGGTTGTGTGCCTAACCCCCAGTAGGTTGTAAATGCGATGAGAAGGTCATTGCGTTCGCGGTACTTTTGGCGAACTTCGAAAGTCGCTTGCTTACCTGGAACGTCATTGCCACCGTGCCCGTTAACGAACACAATTCGACGAAAGCCGTGTTGAATGAAATTCTCTGCCAAGCCACAGAGCATGTCGAGGTAAACTCGCGGCGGAGCGGACAACGTCCCAGCAAAGTCCAAGTGATGGTCAGAGTTGCCCAACCACATAAGTGGCGCGAACAGAATGCGGTCCTCGATTTTTTCTGAAACTCGGCGAATGATTTCACCTAGTAATAAACTGTCAGTCCACACGGGAAGGTGGTGTCCATGCTGTTCAACGGCAGCAATTGGAATGACTACCGGCGTATCCGGAGCGAGGGCCTGAATGCGAGGCCACGGAAGTTCCACAAGGTTCATAGTTGTTAATCGAATGGGCAGGAAGGAAGGGGATTCATCGGCGTAGGTATGATCGGAATATATTCGTATGATCCCTGGCTTGGCAACCAAGTGGTCATCACGCCGTTTCGGTTTTGGGCAGTAAATTAGCTTTCTAGAGTGCTTTGGAGCCTGACGAACTGCAAACAATTCGGGAAAATATGGGGGATTTTTTACGGTTAAACGATTTCAGACCGATATTCTGTCCGATTTCGTTTGCTGTGGAAATCAGTCTTGCCCTATAATTTCCTGCGTAATGGTTGGTTCGGAAAAATCATGGAACACAAATGCAATCTCCTGTAATTGGCTGCGGTCAATGCAGAGTGAGTCGCAATTTTTTTTGTTCGCCCAAGTCTAAGGTGGTGATATGGATCTCATTCAACGACAAATCAAGCGTGCTCATCGACGACTAACCACACAACTCTTCCTCAAGCATTTGACGATTGCCATTGTGATTGCGTTGGCGATTGCATTGATCGGTATCGTCGTTCCAAAGCTATGGTACGTATCCGTCGAAAAAGAGACTTGGGTTGCAAGCTGGATCGGCAGTTGCTTAGGCGCAGCGTTTTTGTTTGCTGCACTGATGACTTGGTTGCGACGACCTCCACGATTGACTGCGGCGGTCGAAGTGGATCGTCGTTTTGGGTTGAAGGAACGATTAAGCAGCGCGCTCAATTTGAATTCGCAGGACGTTGCAAGTCCCGTCGGCTCGGCTTTGCTGCAAGACGCAACTCAGCGAGCGGAACGCATCGATGTGAGAGATAAATTTTCTTGGGGATTCTCTCGACAACAGTTGTGGATACTCATTCCTGCATCGCTGGCAATCGGCGCGTGGTTCATTCCCGACGCGGAGAAGAGGTTGCCTAAGCAATCCATTGCCGCAAACGTACAACTGAATCAAATCAAAAATGCCACGCAACCATTGGTTGAGCAAATCCGCAAGAAACGCGAAGAAGCGGAAAAGGCTGGCTTGGAAGACGCCGTCGAAATGTACAAACAAGTCGAGAGCGAATTAGACAAGCTTCAAAAAGACGGGAAGCTCGATGCTAAGAAAGCTTTGGCAAAGCTCAACGATCTCAAGAAAGAGATGCAAGAACGACGCAATGAGTTAGGGACGGGCGAAAGCCTCAAGAAGAACTTAGAGGGCTTGAAAAACTTTGACAAAGGCCCTGCCGAGAAATTTGCAGATTCACTTGAAGAAGGCAATTTCGAGCAAGCGAGCGAAGAGCTTGAGAAGATGATCGAAAAGCTCGAAAAAGGAGAGATGACTCCCGAGATGAAAGAACAACTTGCGAAACAAGCTGAGTCGCTCGAAAAAGCTCTTGAGGATGCCGTAGCGAATCATGAAAAGAACAAGAAAGATCTTGAGGAGCAAATCTCGAAAGCGGAACAGTCCGGCGATGTTCAAAAGGCCGCTCAACTCCGAAAGGATCTTGAAAAAATGCAGTCGAAGGATTCGCAAATGGGCGAGCTTGGCGAAATGGCTGACGAGTTAGACAAACTCGAATCCGCATTGAAGTCGGGTGATGCGAAAGCTGCGAAAGAAGCACTTGAAGAGCTCAAAAGCCAAGTTGAAAAGATGGAGTTGAGTAAAGAAGAATCCGAAGAGCTCGAAGAAATGATGGATGAGCTGGATTCCAGCAAGAGTTCAATGAACTGCAAGAAATGCGGCGGTAAAGGTTGCAAGGATTGTAAAGGAGCCGGAACGAAGAAGGGTGGGCAAGGCAGAGGGCAAGGCAATGGTGATGGAATGGGCGAGGGTCAAGGATTTGGAGACCGGCCTGAAGATGAAACAGACACCAACTTTTTCGATTCTCAAGTTCGCGCTGACGTCAAAGAAGGCGAAACGATTTTTGCTGGTAAGATCGATGGTTCCAATAAAAAAGGAATCACGAAAGAAGCGATGAAGGAAGCCGTACTAACATCCCAAGCGGACGATGCTGAATCATTGGAGAACGTCGTTCTTCCCAAAGCGCAACGCGATCAAACCCGAGAATACTTTGACAAGATGCGTGGCGATCCGAAGTGATCTTCGTGTCCACGCGGTTTGTATACCCAAGGGAATCTGTTTTGAATCCCTTGGGTCGGCCGGGATCGGAAATTTTTCAAAAGATGCTCTGAAAGCCCCAGAGTCGGTTTAATCAAAATTGAGCGACAGTTCTCGTAAGTAGTCGATCGCTTCTTCTAGTTCGGGTGCCTCGACACCAGCAATGCGACCGTCGCGGTCGCACTCCGCCAGAATAACGAGTTCATCAAAGCTCTCATTCTCTTGCAGTCTTCTTCGGGCCCGCGAGCCGATTGTTCCGTCCAGCAATCCGTGGGCGACCATATGGTTTTCGATCAGCCAATGGGTTCGTTCGGTAATGTACCCATCGAGTGCTTCGAGTCCGGATTCGACATGCCGTGAATTATCGACGCCTTTGCCAATATCGTGCAGCAGCGCGGCAAGTAAGAATTCTTCGTCGTAAGGCAATTCGTTCCGAGCCAAATCGAAAACTTGCAAGCTGTGGTAGAGCACATCGCCTTCGGGATGATACTTGGGATGCTGTTTGACGTTTTCAAGTGGAAGAAGCAGAGAATGATAAACTTGGAATCGATCTGGCGTGTCGATCGCTGCTTGGAGAAATTGTTCGATTTCAACTTCCGGGTATTCCGTTGCCAAGAATTCCTCGAGCTGGGCGATGCTGGCTCGTTCGATCGCCTTACCCGTAATCGAGCTTTTGAATGTGTAACTGATTTTTTCACTACCGTAAATTGTTAGTTCAATTGGGTACGTGTCTTTGACATGGATATGGGTGTACGTGGTGGTTTCACCGTCCTTGCGAACTTGTTTTCGTTCGATGTCAAACTGCATCATTTCGTCTTCGAGGAGCATGGCGACGGCTTCGACGCTATCGGAAAAAATATGCAGATCGATGTCGGATGCGTGATGGATATGTCCTGTGAGAACGGACCCAATCAGTCGCGGGCGGAATCGATAAAGGAGTTTCATGATGCGAAGAGCAGAAAACCTCATATCACGAAGGTTTTCGCGTTGTTTGTCGCCTTCGAGCAATCGCGCCATGGCGAGCACTTCGTCACGGATTTCTGCGTTGCTTGGTAGGTCAGAGGGCTTAACCCAACCTCGGGCGATTCGACGAGCGGCTTTTTGCTTTGCTCGAAAGTATTCTGACTCTTGTTGGGTGTACATGAGACGAGCGGCGTCCCATGCAATTTGCTTGCGAAGCTTTCCTGAATTCATTGTGGAGCGTTGTCGATGCAACGCTGGACGATGGGGGAAACTAAGATTGGAATCGGTGCGAATGAATTCTAAAGAATGCCATTGAGGCTGATTAAATAGAAAACAAAGCACGTCGCCGAATGTGTAACACGACCTGAGTCTATCACGTGCGACGAAACTTCGCAAGTTTATTCGACCTCTGAAAACTTCGCCGTAAAGTGCCTTAAAGTTGGCGGCTCGGAAACAATTTTTAATCCCCGCAGTTCGGCACGTTTCGCGTGCAGTTCGATGATTGCTTCGCAGACGTAATCCATATGCGATTGTGTGTAAACTCTTCGAGGCATGGCCAGTCGAACAAGCTCTAAAGTCGGTCGTTTCCCCCCGCCACCGAACATGACGGAACCGATTTCGCAGGTTCGAATGCCTGCGTGACGATACATTCCCACTGCGAGAGCTTGGCCGGGAAAGTGTTCTGGGGGAATGTGCGGACAGAATTCGGTTGCATTAATATAGATGGCATGACCGCCGGGTGGTTCGACGATTCCAATGCCTGCCGACAGAAGCTTTTCACCGACGTATTCGGCTGATCGAATACGATAATGTAAGTAGTCTTCGTCCAGTACCTCTTGAAATCCCTGGGCCATCGCTTCCAAGTCGCGACCGGCAAGTCCGCCGTAGGTCACGTAGCCTTCGGTCAAGATTAACAAGTTGCTCGCATTCTGAAAAAGCTTTTCATCGCGGATTAGCAGAACTCCACCGATGTTGACCATGCCATCTTTTTTAGCGCTGATGGTTGCACCATTTGCCAAGTCGAACATTTCTCGCGCGATGGAACGTACACTTCGGTGTTGCTGACCCGGTTCTCGGCACTTGATGAAATAAGCGTTTTCGGCAAACCTGCAAGCGTCTAAGAAAAAAGGGACTTGGAATTCATCGCAGACTTGGCGAATGGACTGCAAGTTTTCGAGGCTAACGGGCTGTCCGCCCATGCTGTTGCTTGTCACGGTACACATGACGACCGGAACCGAGTCCTTGCCATGTTCTTGGAGGCATTGACGGAGTAAGGCAATGTCCATGTTGCCTTTGAAAGGATGCCGGTCATGGGGATTGAGGGCGTGTTCGATGGGCAAGTCGACGGCTCGAGCACCGGAAGCTTCGATGTTGGCGCGCGTTGTGTCGAAGTGTGCGTTGTTCGGGACGACTTTGCCAGGGCCGCCGAGCAACTCGAACAAGATTCGTTCGCTGGCGCGGCCTTGGTGAGTTGGCAAAATATGCGCAAACCCAGTTACGTCTTGCAAAGACTGTTCGAATCGATAGAAGCTGGGCGAGCCTGCATAACTTTCGTCCGCTTGCATGATACCCGCCCACTGTTGACTACTCATAGCTCCGGTCCCGCTGTCCGTTAACAAGTCGATCAAGACATCTTCGGAATGGACGAGGAAAAGATTAAAGCCAGCTTTACGAATAATCGCTTCGCGTTGTTCGTGCGTGGTGAATTTAAGCGGCTCGACGACTTTGATTCGGAATGGCTCGATGATGGTCTTCATAGCTTTTTATTTTGGATTGTTTGGTTGAGGATCGAGGAGGACTGGCAAAATTAACGGTTGTGGTTCTTTTCGATTTTCGGGACCCAGCTTATTCGCCTTGTGCTGAGTTTTTCCAACTGCTAATTCATTGTTGGAATTCGGTTTTTCGAGGCACTCGTTTAGCTGGTATTGAATTTAGAGAATTTCGCAAGGAATCAAAATGCCAACTGTTGAAGTAAGTCAGTTGCAGCTTTGGGCGAATGACTCAGAGCAAGCTATCGCGAACATCAAGACTCTGTTGACGTCGATCGTTTCAGAAGATCAATCTACCGTCGATTGGGCAACCGAGGCGCTGGAAAACTGTGGACCGCCTCGAAAAGATGATGCAGAGTGGCTTGCAAAGCAATTGTTTAGCGACACTGCGGATGTTTCTTATTGGGCGGCAACGTTGCTTGGTCGAATGGGTGAAGACGTTTCCGAGTACCAAACATCGCTAGTCAAACTGGCGCTCGATTCAAAACGAACTGCGAACGTTCGGCAGCGAGCCGTTTGGGCTTTGGGGCGAATCTCGAACCTAAGTAACGAAACCAAGATTGCACTGCAATCGTTGAGGAAAAACAAAAGTCTGGAGCAGATAGCTGCGATGGCGGAGATGGTTTTAGCTGAGGCTAGCAAAAGAGGTTAAGGAATTACCTTCGTCTAGAGCTCACATTTATTAAAAACATAGGATTGATTTCCTAGGCAAGGAGGCTTGGGATGAAACGGAATGCTATTCCCGTTTGGTTTGCGCTGTTGGTATGTGCAATGACTATCGGTTGCGATGTGCCGCTGCCAGTCGAACTTCAGCCAACTGCGACGCCAGATAATGTGCAAGCGGAGACGGTGAGTTTCGCGCAAAATGGCATTCCTGCCAAAGCGCCCGGCAACCTGCTGGTCGCAACTTTCAATATTCAAGTTTTTGGCGTTACAAAAGCGCAAGACGTTTGGGTGATGCAACGACTTGCCGCAATCATCCGCACGTTTGATGTCGTTGCAATTCAAGAAATCCGCAGTACGGACGACAGTGTTTTGCAGCAGCTAGTTAATTACGTGAATGCCGAAGGTCAGCAATACAGTTACGTCATTAGTGAGCGGTTGGGCCGAACTAATAGTAAAGAACAATATGCGTACGTCTTTGACACGTCGCGCGTGGTCTCGAATCAGAACGCAACATACACAGTCGGCGATGGCAATTCGGCTGGGCAAAATGCGAATGGCGTTGGTTCTGCGGACCTCCTGCATCGCGAGCCCTACGTAGCCCGATTCATCTCGACCGATGCTCAGAACCCCTTTCGTTTTACGCTGATCAATATTCACACCGATCCCGATTTGGCGGAAAACGAAGTGAATGTTTTGGCTGACGTCTATCAAAATGTTCGAGCGTTTGAGTTGTCGACCGCAAATGAAGACGATGTGATGTTGATGGGGGACTTTAATGCAGCGCCGAATAAATTCGGTCGATTGTCCGTGATTCCTGGTGTGCAACCGGTGATCTTGGATCAGCCTACCAATACGGCAGAGACGAAACTGTACGACAACATAGTCGTCGACAAATACAGCACATTCGAATACACCGGTCGATGTGGCGTATTACGTATGCGCGAAGTATTTGGATTGGAAATCGCTGATGCCAAGCGGCTATCCGATCACAATCCCGTTTGGGCAGAGTTCACTTCCCAAGAGCGTGTGGCACCGACTGCAATGTCGGAGGACCCTGCCCTGCTTCGTCGTTAGTTTTAGACAAAGTTTAATTTCGGAAATACGACGATCGTTACGAAACTCGTTCAGCCACTCGCATTTTTGCGCTCCGTGATCGCGGGTTCGAATTCGTTTCTGCAAAATCGGCCACTACGGGTTTTTTCGTAAGTCGGTTGAGTCGGGGATCGTCGCGAAATGCGTTCTTCACTAGACGATCCTCAAGTGAATGGAAACTGATGATCAGCAATCGCCCGCCTGGACGAAGGCAATCGGGGAGGACTTGAAGAGCTTTCTCAAGATGCTCAAGTTCTTGGTTTACGGCGATACGTAGAGCTTGGAATGTACGTGTAGCGCTGTCGATTTTTCCGCTGTAACCGGGCATAGCCCGATGGATTAAGTCGTAGAGTTGCTTGGTAGTCGTGATAGGCCGTTCGCGACGTGACTCAACGATCAATTTGGCGATTCGGCGACTGCAACGTTCTTCGCCGAACTGGTAAATGATGTTGGCAAGATCTTCTTCGCGAATGTGTCGGAGCAAATCGGACGCTGGCGATCCGCTTGACGGGTCGAACCGTAAATCGAGAGGTGCGTCGATTCGGAATGAAAAACCGCGTGACTCGTCGGCTAATTGATCGCTCGAAAGTCCGAGATCAAGCAGTATGCCATCAACTTGAGTAAGCCCCATCGATTCGAGAACATCGGGAAGGCGGCAATAGCTGGCTTGAATCAATTTCAAGTTCGCGGGAGGGGACATCGTTTCAATGCGTGCAAGAGCGGACGCGTCGCGGTCGAGTCCGAGGACTTGGCCGGCTAGACCAATCCGCTCACACATCAAACGGGCGTGGCCAGCGCCCCCTACTGTTCCGTCAACAAGTACCGATTGAGCGACAGGTTGCATCCATTCGAGGACGGGGTCGGGGAGGACAGGAAGATGCACCGTGGTCACGAATCGAGTCTCAGTAAATGGAAAAAGAAAAAACCGCGTGCCTCTGAGATTTGCGTTGCATCCCTTCAACGAAGTCAAATCTCAGATCATGGTTTCAGAAGAAAAAACCATGATACGCTATTGCCGACATCGTGCTGGCAACTCGAAAACGTCTTGGATGGAATGGCTGCTTTGCTTTCCTACCGACAATAAGCCCGTGGCCGCAAGCTTATTTGTCTTCGTTCCGAGTGGGCGGACACGCGGTTTTCGATTATCGAGGGTTACTCGGTACCGAACTGCTCTGCGAATCAAAAGTGTCGACCGTCTGATCTGGAATTGATATTGACGGAGTTGGTATTTGAGCACCAGCGAAAGCTCGCTCGGCCCATTGATCAAATTCGGATTGGCGTTGATCTAGGAATTCACTCCAACGATCCACATCCCAAATCTCTATATGATCTCCAACACCTATCAATACTAATTCCGATTTAAGTCCAGCAAACAGAATAAGATCGTCTGACAAGCGAATTCTGCTTTGACGATCAATTTCAACTTGCTGGGCCTGCGAATAAAACAAACGGCAAAACACGCGATGCTCTTTTGCAGCAGGCGATGACTCGGCCAAGGAGGCACCAATCGCTGCAAAAATCGACTCCGTATACACGTTGAGTGAGCCGTCGGTGCCTGGCGTAACGATTAAACATCGAACTTCGGGACCAATAGAATCACGCAACGGTTTAGGAATTGCTAACCGCTGTTTATCATCTAACAATCTGCGAAAATTTCCAGTAAGTAACACGGTTCCCACCTAGCACCATTGTTCCCCACAACGCTCCAAAGCATATCGTGGCCATGGTCTGCGTCAATCGAAAAGTAAGTGGAATTGTGGCTTAGAAAACCGTCGAAATGACGTAGACCGTTGTCAAATCAACGCTTGCGGCTCCAAAGATTTTTTTTGGAAAATTCCCTCCGGAAATGCGACAAAGAAAGGTCATCCAAATCGTTTAAAATTACGAATTGCCCCTATTTTTCCAATCGAAGCTTGCATGAGTTTAGCTATCAGATTCCTTGGCCGAGGATTTTTGGAATGGTAGAAGGATTCAAATCCGTTAAGCTCTCTGCTTGGTTTTCGGACGCCCCACAGCTTTACAGAGAAAACACCTATGCCTGTACCGACGATGGCAGCGATAGCGTTCTTGTGGGGTTTGGTTGCCGCAGTCGTTCTCAGTTTCGTTGCGGCTTACCGTCATCGTCGCCAATATTCGGTTTGGGAGTACACACTGTATGGACTTGCCTATGCGTTTTCACGCTTTCGATGGCGAGCTTCGGTTGTGGATGGTCAGGAGAACTTTGAAAACCTTAAAACAGGTTGTGTCATTGTTGCCAACCATCGTTGCTCGGTAGATCCATTTTTCATCCAGTTGGCCGCTGGGCGTCGCGTTCACTGGATGGTTGCGGGCGAGTATTGCAAGCATGTGTTGTTTGGCCCATTGCTGACACTCTTGCAAGTTATTCCAACGAACCGAGGTGGAGTGGATTCAAAAGCGATCAAGATGGCGATTCGATTTTGCAGCGAAGGTCGTTTTGTGGGGATGTTCCCTGAAGGCCGCATCAATCGCACGGATCAGCCGTTGCTAACTGTAAGGCCTGGTGCGGCTTTGGTTGCGATGCGAGCCAAAGTGCCTTTGGTGCCCATTTGGATCGAAGGTGCCCCATCCGGTCCGGAAGTGTGGTCACCAGTGCTTTTGTCCGCCCGAGTTCGAATACGCGTTGGACAGCCTATTTTGCCGCCACCGGAATCGGAAGAACGCGACAGCTCCGATCAGTCGGCAGCTCGCACTTGGTTGCAGCAAGCGATGACCAAAGTTGCCTGTATGGGTGGCTATCAAGATCGCGAAATTGGTTTAGCCGGGAAAGATTGGAAGGACAGCTGATAAATCCGGCCGCTTAAGCTGAGTACTTCGTCAGCAGACTCGCAACCAATTCTGGTTTGTCCTTTTCCCGCAGATTAGCTATTACCTCGGGACTTATGCCTATCTTTTCCAAATGGCTTTCGAGCTGCTCCCAGACCTTGAGCCGCTTCTTCCCCTCGTTCAAATACAGCTCAGTTACAAGCTCTTGCGCTCGCTGAACCGAGATGTTTTCACGGTTTTTATAGTAATTCTTGATGACGTTCTGTTGATATGCCGTGTACTTGTCGCTCATTTGTCTCAATCTCCCAAGGTGAACAGCATGCTCTATCGAAAGATGCAGCCGCAAATGCTTGACTTCTTTTATAACGTTAATTGTTCGTTAAAGTCGTTATGGTCCGCATTTTTGAATGTCAAATTGGCTAGTTTGGGTTAAAATTCGCGGTCGAAAAGGTAGCATCTATCTGGCTATTGGGACGCCGCGATTTAGAATGAATGCTTGCTTTTAGAAAATTTGTTCCCAATGAAGTTCGGGATTTACGGTTTAGACCAACCGGAAGGCTTACATGAACGAACCGCAGTATTTTTTGACCGTCCCCCAAATTCTGGGTGCAATTCGTCGCCAGTGGTTTCCCGCAACTATTTTAGCACTGATGATCATCGGCATTTCGGCGACATCGCTTTGGTTGATGAGAAACGTGTTCGTCAGCGAAGGTCAGTTCTATTTGAAAGCCGGTCGCGCGACGATGGCTCTCGATCCAACTGTTACAACCGGAACAACCGCTTCGTTATTGGATTCGCGTCAAGCAGAAATCCAGTCTATCAAGGAGATGTTAGGCAACCGCCAATTGCTCGAAGGCGTGGCAGCACGCATCGGTGTAGATCGGCTTAACGATCAACGGTCGGTCGTTGATGTGGTAGTCGACAAAGTCGTTTCTTTATTGCCAATACCAGAAGAAGACACGTACGACGGAGTCCTCGGCGCGGCAGAAGCTTCCAATATTCGCAAGATGGAAAAAGCCGTTCAGTACATCGGCGAGTTTCTCTCCATCGGAGTTAGCAAAGAAGCGAATACAATTGCAATCAAGGCAAAAGCTCACTCGCCTTATCTGGCTCGCGACATCGTCGACGCGACGATGAATGAATTTATCAAGCGGTATGTCGAAGTGCATCGAACGACGGGATCGCTGGAGTTCTTTGAAAAAGAAGTCGCCAAGGCTGCAGATGTGGTGCTCTCACGTGAACAAGATCTCCGCGATCTAAAAAACAATTTGAAACTGATGACTGTTCAAAGCAAACGCGAGTTGATTCAACAAGAATTCGCCGAATACCAAAAACAACTGATCGATACGTCTGCCATGCTGACCGGAACAAGTGTGGAAGTCACTCAACTCGAAAGTCAGTTAGCTTCGCTGCCATCCAATATGGATACCGAGCAGACACAGAAACCAAACGGAGCTTCGGAAAAAATGCGAGAACAACTGTATGCTCTAGAAATCCAAGAAAGCGAATTGAGTTCGAAGTACCAAGACACACACCCAAGCTTGTTGGTTGTTCGAGACAAACTGAATACGTCGCGTAAAATTTTCGACGACCAATCGACTCGAAGCGACGAACGAAAAACAGCGTTGAATCCGCTTCATCAAAAGATCGAAGCAGAATTGCTTACGGCGACAGCACGCCGCGAATCCTTGGAAGCTAAGCGGCAGGATTTGTTGGTTAGGACTTCACGGGTTGAGGAAAAGTTAGCGACATTGAATGGGGACGAAGTACATGTCGCCGAGCAGGAACGATTGGTTGATTTGGCGCGTGCGGATTACTTAAGTTTCGCGAAGAAGTTGGAAGAAGCTCGCGTTCGAGCCCAGCTTGACGAAAGTCTGATCAACGATCTGTCGGTTGCACAACCAGCATCTTTGGTCTTGAAGAAAGCATCGCCACAACGGTTCTTGCTGTTGGCGGCTGTTTCAGTGGGCGCGATTGGCTTGGGATTGATTTTCGCAATCTGGCGAGATCAGCAAGCCTACTATTCGAGTTTTACAGAGCCCGAAGTTGAATACAAATCTGGTCGCAAGCTTCAAAAGTTGGAAGACGCAGATCTTATTCATACGGGTGTCGGCTAGTTCATCACATCACTGTTGATTCATCCTGAATTGAGAAACTGAAATGTTGGGGCGATTACGCAAAAGGCAACAAGCATACGATCCGTATGCGATTACGGGGCGAAATGGATTCGTCAAGCGAGCCGACTTGGAATTGCTTGTTGCCAAGGAGCGAGCGCGTTGCGACAGAGGCGCTCAGCCCTTTAGTTTCGTCGTTTTTAAGTTATTACCAAGCAAGTTAGACTTGGCTGGTTCGATGATCCAGTTGGCGAAATTGATTGCTGCTCGAGTGCGATTGACGGACGAACGCGCTATTTGGAGTGAAGATCAAATCGCAGTGATGATGCCGCAGACTGATCGATTAGGTCTGCAATGCGTGCTTGAGAGCTTAACGCAACTCGCCGCGAATCAGGAAATCTATTTCGACGTGCAATCCTTCCACTATCCAAATGAATCCAATTTTGATTCGGACGATTCTTCCGACTCGAGCGACTCAATTTCCGAAGACTCGACTTCGGAAGATTCAAAATCAACCGCAGGGAATTATCCGAGGGTTGTCGTTCGTGCTGATGCGCCTGATTCGATCGCCTTATTTCTTTCGGATTATCCAGCATGGAAACGTCAAATCGATGTCGTTGGTTCGGCTGTTGGTCTATTAGCCGCATCGCCGTTTATCGGATTGGCGGCCATTGCCATTAAAATAACCTCGCCTGGGCCTGTGTTTTTCAAACAGAAACGCACAGGTTATCACGGTCAAGTTTTTGAAATGTACAAAATGCGCTCCATGGTGGTTACCGCCGACGAGCAGAAATCTGCCTTGTTGGAATTGAATGAGCGTGACGGACCGGCTTTTAAGATTGCAAACGATCCTCGCGTGACATTGGTAGGCAAGTTTCTTCGTGCAACAGGCATGGACGAAATTCCTCAACTTTGGAATGTGCTGCGAGGGGATATGGCGATCGTCGGCCCACGGCCATTGCCTTGTGACGAGGATGCTCAATGTCTGAGTTGGCAGCGGAGGCGATTGGAAACGAAACCAGGTTTGACTTGTTATTGGCAAACTTCCAAAAGTCGACGAGTTTCTTTTTCAGACTGGATGCGAATGGATTTGCGTTATTACAACCGGCGTTCGTTGACGCAGGACGCGTACATCATGGCCCGAACGGTTATGGCTGTCTTTCTAGGGCGCGTCGGTCACTGAATTGTTAAAGGCGTGGCCACCAAGAGTTACCAGAAGTTGCCACCGAGTTGAGCGGCTTTTCCAGTCCAATAGACCTTTGCTGTGCGCATAGTTTCGATGAGTCTCGCATTCGCTAACATGGAAAACACTTCGACGGAAACGCTTGCGCGTCAAAAGCTGAATTGCCGAGTGACGTTGTTGAACAATTATGTCACACGGCATCAATTGCCAGTCTACGAAGAAATCCAAAGACGAGTCGAAAAACTGGATGTCTTACTGTCCGTGGCGATGGAACCGCAACGCGACTATCAAGCTATCTTTGGAGAGTTGGATGTCGAAATCCAACGGAATCGAACTGTCAAGAAACAGTGGAAACACGCTGCAGGTTTCACGGACGATTTGAATGTTCAGATCCCGTACGATACCTACTTTCAGTTGCGCAAGCGTCGACCGGATGTAATTGTGTCGTATGAGTTGGGTGTTCGTTCTCTGATGAGCGCGTTCTACCGGCGAACGCACTCAAAGTGTCGGTTGGTCACGGTGATCAATGTTTCCGAGCACACCGAGCAATCTTGGGGACAAGCTCGTAAGCGACTGCGGCCGTGGATTTTGAAGACTTCGGATATTGTCACCTACAATGGACCCAGTTGCCGGAAATTCCTATTGTCGTGTGGTGTGCCCGAAGAAAAACTTCGAATGGCACCGTATGCGGCGCACCCAGATTGCGTGAGCAACCACGATACCTGGAGACCAAACGAAACCCGCAAAAAGCTGCTGTACGTCGGGCAAATGTCGGAACGGAAGAACCTAGTTCCGTTTATGCAACAATTGATCGCGTGGTGTACCAATCACTTGGATCGAAAAGTCGAGTTGTCGCTAGTCGGACGAGGCGTTCAATCCGAGCAAATCGCTGCGATGGCACGTCCTGCCAATCTCACGCTGAATTGGTTGGGCTCCATTGACCCTTCTCAGATGCCGAAAGTTTGGCGAGACCACGGCATCTTGGTCTTTCCTACGTTGGCCGATGAATGGGGATTAGTTGTCGACGAAGCGATGCATTCGGGCATGCCGGTCCTAGCAAGTGTGTTTGCACAATCTTCTATTTCGCTTATTCGCGAAGGTCTCAATGGCTGGCTGTTTGTACCGAATCGCGAACGCGATACATACGCGGCGATCCATCGCATGATGAGTGTGTCCACCGATGATTTGCAAACGATGGCTGAGTCCGCCAGAAATTCCGTTTCCGAACGCACACCGGTCTGGGCGGCAGACAGATTTGTTCGCGCTATTCGAGCGGCGTGGGAAAAAAAGTGATCTTCAGATCGTCATTCAACAAACCAAACTAATTCCGACACAATCATTCCTAGTTTCATATTGGGTAAACTTTTGTACGCCAGTTTATCGATCGATCTTGATAACAAGTGGTCTTATCTGAAGACCGCCAATAACTCCGAGTGGCAGGATTGGCCAAGCTACTTTGGCAAAGTCGTGCCACGCATTGTAGATGTATTAGATCGACACGAATTACAGTCGACGGTCTTTGTCGTTGGACGGGATTTGACCGACACAGACAATGTGCGTCAGGTCGAAAAGTTGTCCTTGGCGGGGCATGAAATTGAAAATCATTCCTTCGAACACGAGCCTTGGCTGCACGTTTTCGAAGAGGATCGCATTCGATTTGAAATTATTCGAACTGGTGAGTTGATCGAAGAGCATTTCGGTCGAATTCCGCGTGGATTTCGAGGGCCTGGGTACAGCGATTCCCCTATCGTTCACAAAGTTCTCGCTGAACAGGGATATCGTTACTGTGCGTCGTCTTTTCCAAGTTGTATTGGTCCCATCGCCCGAGCCTTTTATTTGGCCAAGACAGGATTGAGGAATGATACGGAAGAACACAAGCACATGTTCGGTAACTTCCGTGATGTGCTGCAATCGAACCGTGCCTACAAGATGAAAAATACGTCTTCGGAAATGTGGATGGTCCCTGTAACGGTACAGCCGATCACACGCATTCCGTTTCACTTTACGTATTTGTTTTATCTGAGTCAGTATTCCTATGGATTGGCCCGCATGTATTTTCGGTCGTGCATGATGATGTGTCGAGCTGCTCGCGTCAGTCCGTCGTTGTTGCTTCATCCACTCGATTTTCTTACTGCAGAGGAAGAGCCATCGCTTCGGTTTTTTCCAGGCATGCAATTGCGATCGGATCAGAAACTATCGCAACTCCATTGGTTCCTGAAAAACTTTCGTAAGAATTTTCAGGTGTTATCGATGGGTCAGCACGTTCGAAAACTTGCAGGCCCCGATCCTGTTTGGAGCCAGAACGCGACTGTTGTTCCCGCTGCGGTTCAGGGTGAAGTCCAGCGGGAGAACCCGCAAGTTCTGCATCTTTAGCCCTTGTGAGGCTCGGCGTTCAAGAAT
Organism: Pirellulaceae bacterium; assembly: GCA_031374825.1. GTDB lineage: Bacteria > Planctomycetota > Planctomycetia > Pirellulales > Pirellulaceae > JANMGV01. Next base: position 25,206 of record JANMGV010000202.1, on the reverse strand, counting down.
TCCAACAAGCACTTCGTTTGAAGAACCAGAACTCAAGCTACCATCTCAACAACGGCGTTGATATTTGCAATTTGATAGGGCACAAAACGGCATTTGTATGATTGACTTGGGCAAGAAGAATATTCTTGGTATTGGAGTGACTGCCACCGACTACGAAGGGGCTGTTCGTTCCATAGTCGATGCTGCGATTGCAGGTCGGCGATGCACCGTAACTGCGCTTGCGGTTCATGGTGTGATGACGGGAGTGTTTGACGCCGAGCACCGATATCGACTCAATCATCTGGACGTTGTATGTCCCGATGGTCAGCCGGTCCGTTGGGCTCTCAACCTGCTTTACCGCGTCAAGCTTCCGGAACGCGTTTATGGTCCGAACCTAATGCTCGAAACATGTCGAGCCGCAGCAAAGAATGGATTGCCGATTTTTTTGTTTGGCGGCGATCAGGCCATGCTCGAAGGTTTGTCGGCAAAGCTACGAGAGCGATTTCCGGATCTTAAAATTGCGGGTGTTCAGCCATCCAAATTCCGACGCGTATCGGAAGATGAAGGTGCCAATCTCGTTCGGACCATCATCGACTCTGGGGCCAAGATTGCGTTTGTGGGGATCGGCTGTCCTCGACAAGAAGTTTGGGCTTACGAATTTGGCGATCAACTGAGCATGCCTGTCTTGGCCGTCGGTGCAGCTTTTGCTTTTCATTCGGGGCAGTTATCGCAAGCTCCTGCTTGGATGCAGCGAGCCGGCTTAGAGTGGCTCTTTCGATTTGCGTGCGAACCGGTTCGATTGTGGCGACGGTATGTATTGTTGAATCCGGCGTACGTGTCGCTGCTGGCTCTTCAATTCTTAAGGCTTCGGCGATTTGATACGTCCGCGGATACTGCACCGCGACAACGATTGTTGTACGGCTAGCCCGCGTGTTCAGTCAGAAGAACTCTCTTGATCGTCGTCTTGAAAGGGAAGTTCTGCTTCTTTGCGCGAAGCTAAACCTTGCTTGAAATGCATTCGGCAGACAGAAACGTACCGCTCATTCCCGCCGATCTGAACTTGCTCGCCTTCACGCAAAGGTATCCCTTGCGCATCAACTCGCAGCACCATCGTTGCTTTACGTCCGCAATGGCAAATCGTTTTGATTTCCGTCAGGGAATCGGCCCAAGCGAGCAGATGCATGCTGCCTTCGAATAAGTTTCCTTGAAAATCCGTCCTCAATCCATATGCAAGCACCGGGATGGATAGCGTATCGCAAATGTCGCTTAGCTGCCGCACTTGTTGACGGCTCAGGAACTGTGCTTCATCGACCAAGACGCAGTGGACGGGCGATGCTTTGTGCATTTTCTCCACGACCTTGAACAAATTATCGTTCATGGAAAACGACAAAGCTTCCGCGTGGAGGCCAATTCGCGAGCTGACTTTTCCTTGCCCGAATCTCGTGTCAAACTCGGGACAGAAAATAACGGTGTTCATGCCCCGTTCACGGTAGTTGTAACTCGACTGAAGCAGGATCGTCGATTTGCCTGCGTTCATCGCCGAGTAATAAAAGTACAATTTAGCCACGAGATGGTTTCAAGCCTAGAAAGTTTTATAGTTGCAAATCCGCTCGACGCGGCGTTTGAGAGACGATTGCTCAAGTGAAATGATAAACGACGAATCTTTTTTTACCATCCGAATTTCACGCGAAGGTAATCGTGGGCAACCCTGAATTCGTCATACCACCGGACCGTTCAATCGGAGGCGATTCTTTACTCCGCAACAAATAATTCAATTTGGCCATCTGTCTCGCGAATCGGATAGGGCTTGAGCATGGGTTTATCTGTCGTCGCGTTGTCGCCTGACGCTAGTTTGTACCGCCAACCATGCCACGGACATGTCACACAATCTTCCGAGACTTGTCCTCGCGATAGCGGTCCGCCTTGATGCGCACAGATACCATCGATCGCGAACAGATTATTGTTTGTACGAAACACCGCGACGACCTCCCCTTGGACCAGCACTTCCAGAGCGCTGTTTTCGGCCAGTTGATCGGAGGCAGCAATGCGAATCCAAGCCATAGTGAACCTCGAAAGTTGCGTCGAACCCAGTGACTTCCTGATTCGACTCGTCCAGCTTAGCATGACCACGCTTTGAAATGAAACTCCGATAGTCAAATAAGACGATGATCTCAAGACCAGTCAAAAACGGTCTATTCATCCCCGCTCGATTTCATTTGTGCTCAATATTACAATGAGCGTCGTCAATCGCACGGATCGAAAAAGGTCCACGGTTAGAAAGAGATGGATGTACGATCGTCGAGATGGCATCCCAAATCGTATCGATTGTAAAGATTGACACACGCGACCCTTTTCAAACTGCGCTATAGGAAGACGTGGTTTTGGTCTTTTGTCGAATTTATGGATGGAAATGCAAACATGTTGTTCCACAGATTTTATCGACCTTGTCAAAGGCTGCTTGTTCTCGGCATGGTCGCACTCTATTTCGCGTCCGAAGTTCAAGCAGACGAATCACTGCCAAAAAAGCAAACTTCCATTGAAGGAATCAGCGAGTACCGTTTAGAAAACGGTGTTCAGGTCTTGCTATTTCCTGATGCCAGCAAGCCGGTAGTGACCGTCAACATGACGATCTTTGTGGGGTCCCGCCATGAGGGCTATGGCGAAGCGGGTATGGCACACTTGTTGGAACATATGCTTTTTAAAGGCACACCACTGCATCCTAAGGTTCCGAAAGCTTTGCAGGATCGTGGTGCGAGATTTAACGGAACGACGTGGTTGGATCGAACCAATTACTACGAAACTCTGCCCGCACAAGGCGATAATCTGGAGTTTGCAATTCGACTCGAAGCCGATCGCTTAGTGAATAGTTTTGTCAAGGGCGAAGATTTGGCATCCGAAATGACCGTGGTGCGAAACGAATTCGAACAAGGAGAGAACTCACCGCCGAGCGTTCTGCAAGAGCGAATATTTTCTGCTGCTTATCAATGGCACAACTACGCTAACTCAACGATCGGAAACCAAAGCGATATCGAACGTGTACCCATAGGAAGGCTGCAAGCTTTCTATCGCAAATTTTACCGTCCGGACAACGTAATGCTGGTTGTTGCCGGGAAATTCGAAACAGATGACGCGTTAACACTCATTCAAAAATACTTTGGCGTCCTCGAAGCGCCAAAAATACCGATCGATCAAACGTACACGACCGAGCCGCCTCAAGATGGCGAGCGAACCACTGTTGTGCGCCGAGTTGGTGATACGCAATTGGTTGCGGCTGGTTATCATGTTCCAGCCGGTGGCGACGCAGAATATCCGGCCGTAGAAGTACTGGGAGTTGTCATGGGAACTGAGCCCAGCGGCCGATTGTACAAGTCGCTCATCACGAAAAAATTGGCATCAAGCGTATTCAGCCAGGCGTACGCACTTCATGATCCAGGGTTGATGCTTTTCGGTGCCGAAGTTTCGAAGGACGCTTCTCTTGAAGATGCGCGACAATCGTTGCTCTTGGCGGTTGAGTATCTTAACGAGCTACCAGTTACCGACGAAGAGGTAGAACGCGCCAAAGTCGAGCTGCTGAAAGCTCGCGAGTTGCGAGCTACGGACACAACCAGTTTGGCCACAGAGCTTAGCGAGTGGGCAGCGCAAGGCGATTGGCGACTGTATTTCCTCAACCGTGATCGTCTGGAGAAGGTCAAGGCGGCTGATGTTCAGGCCGTTGCTTTGAAATATCTTAAGCAAGGCAATCGCACGCTGGGTTTGTTCATTCCAACTACAACGCCGCAGCGAACGCAAGTTCCGGGTCGGCCCGATTTGGCCGTGGATCTCAAAGACTACCAAGGACGTGCTGAAGTGACGCTCGGCGAGGAGTTTGAGCCGACGCCCGCCAATATCGATGCCAAGACGGTTCGTGGTCAGTTGGCTACGGGAGTCCCATACGCCTTATTGCCGAAGAAAACGCGAGGCGAGTCGGTCAACTTATTTTTGACTTTGAGGTTCGGCGATGAAAAATCGCTCTTCGGAAAAGTAGCCGCCTGTGAAATGCTGGGCGAACTGATGCTTCACGGAACGGAGAAAATGGACTACCAGCAGTTGAAGGACAAATTAGATCAACTGCGGGCCAACGTGAGCATCACTGTTCGGCCGGGATTGATGCAAATTTCGGTTCGAACATTGAAACCTTATGTCAATGAGTTGATGCCCATTCTCAAAGAGATCATTCGGTCGCCGAAATTGGATCAGCAAGAATTTGAAATCCTGAAGGATGAACAACTGACCGATTTGCAATCGCAAGTTTCCGAGCCAGAAGCCTTGGCACCGCTTAAAGTTATGCGAACGCTTTCAGCGTTTCCGCGTGGAGACGTTCGTTACGTGTCCACGATTGAAGAAGAAATAGAGGACTTACAAAAATTGACTGTGGCGGATGTTCGTGCGATCTACGAACAATTCCTCAGTGGTCAAGTCGGCGAGTTTTCTGCGGTAGGTGACATCGATCCAAAATCGCTCACCTCGCAAGTTTCCGAGATTTTGCAGGATTGGAAATCCGATGTGCCGTACACTCGTGTTCCGACGCCTGCAAACACAGCAGCGACAGGACAAACGATCTCAATCAATACGCCAGACAAAGCAAATGCGTTGTATTACGCCAGCCAGCAGTATGCAATCCGAGACAATAACCCGCAGTATGCCGCTTTGGTGATCGGCAATTTCATTCTTGGAGGAGGATCGTTATCGTCGCGTTTAGGCGATCGGGTTCGACAAAAAGAAGGCTTGTCCTATGGCGTTGGAAGCGGTGTTACCGGACATCCCATCGATGAGCGGACTAGCTTTACCATCTTTGCGATTACTAATCCTTCCAATCGGGATAAGCTGGTTGAGACCATCCGGCAAGAGATCGACAGGATCAACAAAGACGGAGTTACCGAATCCGAGTTGGCCGCTGCTAAACAGGGTTATCTTCAATCGCTACAAGTCGGTCGTACGAACGATGCAGGATTAGCGCAAACTTTGCTCGGCAACTTGTTTGCTCAGCGAACCATGAAGTATCAAGAGGATTTGGAAAAGCAGATCCAATCATTAACGGTCGAGCAAGTCAACCAAGCGATTCGTGATTTCATTTCGCCGGATCGATTGATCATCGCAACTGCCGGCGACTTTGAAAAAACTCCTTCACCGGAAGAAACGAAGAAGAAAGAGTAGCTGAAATCTTTTATCTGAATTCAGGCTCATCCAAGCCTTCGATAGCGGAGGCTTGGCGGATTTCCTGAATGGGTTCTTGCCCGCCAAGCTCTGGAATTTTGGTTTGGTCCTGTGGAATATAAAGCTCGAAGGATTGATGTTCACCGAGCGCGCAATACCAGCCATTGACGTTCTTGACCCAGATCGAAGCTTGGCCGGATTTCGGCATATCACTCTTGCTGATTACAGCTCGAAAGTGATAGCGGTTTTTCATTTCGTTACTCGATTCGCTGGCAAGTTCATAATTGAAGGGGCGATCAAAAGTCAAATCATTTAAAGGGACAAGTCGATTCGTTAGTTCAACGTACAATGCCTGAGGCGGTTTGTCGTGGTTGACGTCAGCTATCCAGCCCTCCAGTTGCGTCTGAGATCCAACTTCCATGACGGATTCAAGTGAGCCATTGACGCAACATGGTAATTCGAATCCAGGCAGTGCGAATTGGGCTAGATTTCTCGGGAATAACTTGACGCAACTCGGGCCAACTCGCATGTGAAAGATGTACTCGCCACAAAAACTCGACGCAAGGATCGCCAAAACGAAATGCGATGCAATGAGCGGCGCAAAACGTTTACGCGAGTCGTAATAAATGATCCATGAAATTCCGGCGATAAATGTCAATGCCATCAGAATTGGATTAGGAAGATGCAGCAACGAGAAGATCGAAGCTCCGCAAAGTGCAACGGTCCAACGACTGGAGAAGATCCTCACTAGGATCGGCACGAGAAACCACTGAAGAAGGACTTGTTGGAAAGCCACCGTGGGAAGTTTTTCCAGCAACAATTCGGAAACGGGCTTTTCGAGAAATCTCGTATATGGCTTTGCTTGCCAAGCACCGACTAGCCAACTTATTAAAGCCAGTGTCGTAGCCAAATAGAGCGTGAGCATCGCTGCGGACAACCAGTCTCGCAAAAATGGTCTTTTGGCAAGGTCAGTACCCAGCGTTCGGTGAACGTCAGGATAAAGGTGGATTGTCATAGCAAGTAGCACTGCTGTTATGACAATATAGGAGGTAGGTTGGCTTCGAAACCAAATCACCAAGAACATCGCAGTCGTGAAAACGAAAAGAATCGTCTTATCTAGGAAATGGCTTTTCGTGTTAGTTGGTAGAATTGTTTCCACAGAACAAAGTCCACTAGAGAATTTCCCGAGACGTCCTGACGATTAATATACGGACATTTTGTGATGGCCAAATTTGTGATTAGCGACGGTGGAGTTGTAGGATATTTTGCGTGTTTCACGCAAGCTCAGTAATTTCGGAATCTCAATCGTGAATGCCAGCTATAGTCTTGATTGGTGGACTAATATCTAGTTCATACTGAGAAAGTTACTGCCAGTTACTGCCAAACCTCTAACTGGGTAAAGTCGCTGCTGAAAATGTTGGTGCTAAATCGGTTTTTTGGGAGTTCAGATTTTGAACGATAAACAACATCTACGAGCTCAAATTGCAACTGAGCAAAAGACCGCGTTTATTGCATCGATCGTGATGGCCCTGGCTGCTGTGGTATTGTTCTTCGTGCCTGGAATTGACGCCACCGCACGCGTCTGGCTAGCGGGAACTTTAGGGAAGGTCGCGATTGTTACTTTCATGCTCTCGGTCGGCTGGGTTCCGCTCAGGCGTATTTGGAGTATGAACGGGGGTAAAGCGGCGGTGATTGCAACCTTAGTGTGCTTGTTTGTTGCTGCATTTCGACCCCGCGCCGTATTCGTCGTCTTTCCGGTGGTTGTCATAGCAACCGGAATGTACTTGACCCTCGCTTGGGGCGAACGGTTTTTTCGCAAGCCTTAGACTTGTGCATCCTGCCTTGTCCCTGCCCTGCCCGCGTCGCGGTTGATGGCGAGATGAGTCGGTTCATGGGCTGGATTGGAGGCACTCATCCGATGCGCTATCATGGACGTTATCATACCAGCGGATTGGGTCACATTTATCAGCAACGGTACAAGAGCTTTCCGATTCAAGACAACGAGCACTTCTTCGTAGTTTGCCGGTACGTCGAACGCAATGCGCTGCGTGCTGGACTGGTCGATCAAGCGGAACAATGGCGGTGGGGGTCTCTTTGGCATTGGCTTCACAAACCTGCACTGCAGCCACCTCTGCTTTCGCCTTGGCCGATCCCAAGACTTCCGGGATGGCTGGAGCGGGTCAACACTCCGCTATCGAAACCAGAGTTGGCAGCAGTCCGGCTTTCAGCCCAACGTGGCAGACCGCTTGGCGACCCTGACTGGGTCGAGTCCATTGCAAGTCGGCTCAACCTGGAGTCGACCATACGTCCCCGCAGCCGCCAACAGATCCACTTCCCCTCCATCAAAGAGGCCTGCCCCTTTGCCTTTTCCCATGTGCTTTTCACAACACCCTACATCCTGATCGAGTCCACTAAGAATGACTGGACGCAGTTTCTCAAACGGACGCTGCTCAAAGCTGACGGTAACGATGATCGTGAACGGCTCTACCAACTGCTGAAATTCGGCCTCAGCAAAAACTACTGGAACGAGTTCGTACTCACGGCGTACCATCATCACCAAGCTCAGGCCATATTTCTCGCTGGAATTCCTGATCAGAAAGCCACACTTACACATGCCTGATGAAACAGCCAAGTTGAAACTCGGTAAGGGAGTGGCATTTGTCAAAACCCGGCTTCGACAATTGCGACTAAACGACGATATCTGGGAGGCCGAATTTGGTCTGCCCGACGACGGTGTAACTTGGCTCGGCCCCGTTGTTTGCACGAACGACATCGTGACCTTCATGGCTCGAAGCACCCAATGGGCCGGCAAACTTCAGCGGCTCAACCCCCACAATTTTTTTGCAAGGTATAATGTACTCTGCAGCGTTCCGTTACGAACTAAACCAAGTCGTCAAACAGGTTTGCAAGATATTCATCCTGATCACTGAGCATTTGGAGCCGCACTTTGCATCAAGTTGCAACCGAAAATCACTACCGAAAATGGTTGCTTGCTGTTTTTAAACAGTCGGTTTTGTCTACCGTATGTTTGGTGATCGCATTGGCGCTAATGGCGCGAGTAAAAGGCGGCTGGACGATTGATACTGTAGGTTGGCTTGCCCTCATATGGTACCTGGGGCTTTTGCTCGTCTGCGACTTCCTCATACTCCGTGGACGCGGGCGAATTAAAACGCTACTTGTGATTGTGACCGGCACTGCAATTGCGCTTGTGTTCCCATTCACGGCCATTCGAAAAGCCAACTATCGGGCGCAGTTCCGAATAGAGAACGGCCAGTCGCTCGAAAAAGTGAAAGTGAGCAGTCTGTGGAATTGGTGGGAGGTCGCGCCGGGCGAATTCATTCCCCGCTGTCTCGCTTGGCGGGTTCCCATTCGCGGGATCGCGACACAACGAGTTCTCGATTGCAATTCTGGCAAGCTGCTTGCGTCGGATCACCCGAATTGGTTTCGCAATGAAGTGCTTCGCGTTGAATACTATGGTTCTGATGGAGATCCTTTCTTGAACATGGGCTCAGTTCCCAGTTCGAAGAAGAAGGTTTTCCCCAAGACTGCATACATCCTTCGGTCAATCGAAACAAGTCCGCAAACGCCAATAGCCGCTGGGACGAACATGGATTGGCTGCTCAATTTCGTTGATTTCGGATACTGCAACACAGTACAAATTGAAGGCGTTGATTTTTCGAAGGAAGCTTGGCAACACCTCTTGTCAAGCAACTACCTGCTTAGACTCGATCTTCAAAATACAAATGTTGAATCCTCGTTTATGGGCTCAAACAAAACCCACGCAAAGCTAAGCTCGGTAACACTGAATAATGTACCCTCCCTATCGAACAATGCTGTTGTGGACCTTTTGGACAACTGCCCTAATCTGAGTTCATTGTATTTGCCGTATCGTCTATTTCGCCCCAGCTTGATCCAAAAATATTTTTCGGAAAACAAAACCCTTGAGATGTCATTCCTTGAATCCCCATGCCAAATTATGCTGTGGAAAGACGAAGCTCATCTGATAAATTATTCCTTCATTCAAAATGAACACCAAATTGATTTTACCGACGACGCGATGCTTACGCTTTTTGAGTTAAGTAAAACTGTCCACATCGACAAATGTCGATTTTCTGCGAACGATCTCTTTGCTCTGGCCAAGTTGGCTCGATTGACTCGCGTCAAATTTACAGACTGCACCACTTCACAAGTTGAATTTGATAAGCTCGGTCTTGCGGAAATCAAATCGGCAACAGGGACAATTGTGGATATTGACAAAGCCAATCAATGGTACATCCGAAGTCTGTTCGAGCGCAAACCTCCAAGCTTTACAATAACAACGTACCGCAATTAACGAAAAATACGCCGGGACCTCGCGATCACTGGATCATTCACGAATATCTGTTCCTCCGAGCTTCTGAAGCGTTGGAACGACAGCAGAGTGATCGCTAGGCACATCACTATTAGGAACTCAAAGGGGTCAGGCCTCTTTGATTGGGTATTGGGATGCTATAGGACGAGGTTTTCCCGGTTTGGGTTTGGAGAGGAAAGCCGATGCCATGACCACCACGTGCTGATGAAGCTGGCGGACTGTACCACGCTTTGAATCGCGGCAACCTGCGAGCAACCATCTTTCACAAAGATGCTGACTTCGAACCGTTTGAACGAATCCTCCACGAAGGATTGCAAATCTATCATGTCAAACTCTTTTCGTTTCAGTTGATGCCCAACCACGATCATTTGGTGCTGCGTCCTTTGCAGCAACATCCGGTACGGCAAGATTCGGTACTACATGCGATACATCGCATGGAATGCAAAGGACGCGATGCTGGACGCCGCCAAAACGAGTAATGCGTAAGCCATCGATAATTTGCCGCTGATTTTTGCCAGCCACATTCCTAGACCCAGTTGTAAAATGGCAAATGCGATTGCCAACGGGACCGAGTCTTGCGGTCGAGAATTTGCAATGAAGAGGCGGATGATCTCTGCTGGAAGTAGGCCCGGTCCTATTAGTAACCCCATTAGCAATCCTGTAGTTGAGCCAAATGGTCTACTGAAAGCGATGACCCAAGTGAACGGAAGGAACATGTTCACCATTAAAACTAAGACGCGAGTGCGAACAGGTTCTGATTGAAAAAATGCACATGAAAAACACGCCAACATACAGGCTCCCAACAATCCGAGTGAAAAAGATTCGTCCAGCCACCGAGTTACCGCAATCGCGATCGCTACCAATGTCGTCGCAAAGAGAATTCCCGAGATATTGATTTGAAGTTTGTGTTGTGGTGGATTTTCTGTCTGGGTATCGTGAGGCTTTCTCACCCAAGCCATCAGTGCACATGTAAAGAGCGTTATAAAAAGCGTAGCGATTGACGCGAAGCTCAGTCTGGTATTACTTTGCCGTGCATAAGGCAATTCATAGATGACTGGAATAGCTATCCCGATCGCTAAGCTTGTGCCCGTAAAGAATAATAGAAATGGGAACCGTTCGCGAAAACGGTTTTTTCGATTTTCCATCTGACATGCTCGATCAAGTTCTCGTAACGCGAGCCGGATAACAATGAACAACGTATCGCTCTGAACGCGAAAGTATGCCTACGCTCAGCCGATGGGACGGATTGACTTATTTGGGTCCAGTCGTCGACCAAACAAATCTGGGGCTTCGAAACATCGATATTGGCTCGAAATGGTTACTTGCTTTTGGGCAAAGGAAATTCAATTCTGATTGGTAGGCTTGCAACTTGTTGCGACCCGCATGTGCCAACTGCGATGAGTCGGACGGGGCCATAGCCCACTTGCTCGGCTGTTATCTCCAAGTCACCTTCCTTGGTTGAAATTTCTGCAATCGCCAGTGAGTTGTGACGCAACTCAATTCGCTCGCAATTATCGGGGCCGGACAAGTGAATTTTTATCGATGATCCATTTTCTGCTATATCGTTTGCGACAATTCTGACTTGAGCATCGTCATCACCGCAAACGAACGTTACTCGCTGTTCCCATTTGCATTGAGCTTGAGAATCGTCAGTCGCAATCAAAGCCAAATCATGGGCGCCCGGAACTGGGTTAGTTAAATTGAGATCAAACGAATTGGCATACATCGAAGCACTTCGAAGTTGCCCATCGATCAACATCTCCAAGCTTGCTATGCCAAATCTTTTATCCTCAATTACTTGGGATTCAAGTTGGAATTTCAATTTTTTGTCAACCGTTTGTCCTTCCTTCAAGCCAGCAATCGAAAATTGATGGGGATGGCCGAACGGTTGGCATAAAGGGTCTCCAACGATCAGCAGTTGATAAGGACCAGTTACCGACGAATAGTATGCTTCTGCAAGCGTGAGGCCGTCAGCGTAATAGGCATGGATCATCGGGTGGGGGAACTTGGCTTGAATGCTGTAGGGTTCGGTCACCGCGCCACTGCTTGCTGCGGCACCATGCAGAAGGAACTCGGTTAGTTTGGTTTGGCCTGCTCCGGTTTCCATAACGCCACCAAGGCTCGTCAAGTTTTCTGCGATTGCGCCGGGCGTCAAATGCGATTGCGAAGAAGCCCAAGAAAATGTCGCCGAGCCCATGGTTACCCCTAAGCAATTCTTTTTTCCTTTCGGCATTACCGAGGGAACAACGATACCTTGATGGCTTAGCTTGGTGAGTCGATCGATGGCAGTTGTAAAACCCGGTTCCCGACAAGTCGTGCGTACGTCCGCCGTCTTGGTGAAATAAAACTCGCCCTCAGGGTGAGAGTAATCCGCTTGGGCAGCAACACGAAGTTGCTCGACGGCTTGTTCGAGCGTGGTCCCGTTTCCTCTCGTCACAGCGAGGACGATCGATAGCATGTAGGAAACGCCTTCATCTGGTTGTGCATTGGCGACACCGTTCGGCGACCAAAACGCGCGAGCATTGAAGGCTTGCGTGGGCCAGAAATCGAAATCGTTTAATTCGCACGAGTCGAGGAACAGCGAAAAGCGATTGTTGCCCTTAAGTTTCTCGAAGGCTGGCTCGGACGCCATCTTGTCGCGAAAAGTCCATCCCGCACCAATCGCTTTTTCCAGCATCTCCAACGCCAAGTCTGTTTTGTCTGCCAATGCGAATTGTGTTGCCGCTTGATAAGCTACCGGAAACTGTCGAGGATGTTTTTCGAATAAGTCACGGAGGCTGTTTGCTGCTTTCTCGTGTTCGCCGTTTTTTACAAGTGTCTGAACGTCGGTCCAGTTCTTTGCGAGATCACCACCGAAAGGCTGCGTGAACAACCGATCACAAGTTGTTGCACCGTACAGATTGCTGCCAAAGGCTAGTAGATTCGGGTCCTTGGCCAGACAGAACCGGTAGAGATACGTTAGCCCATTGAGAGAGCCAACTGGCGTCAAGAAATAGGGGCGATCTTTTAGGTTTGCTAGGTCCTTGCTAAGGTCGATTGCCGTCGGAAAGTCGGCGGAGTACGCGATGCCTTGAATGTGGCGTTGCAAACCTCGCTTTTCAATTTCTTGTAAGAGCGGGTTTAGGATCAAGTCGCGAAACTCGTCGATGTCAATCTTTTCTCGATCAGGTACTTTGTCTAAGACGATGACATTGCAAGCTGGAATATTTCGGAACTGGATGAAATAATTCGCTACGGTTTTCGAATTGAGCGACTGGCCGTTAACTGCAACTACCCATTGGCTGGACGTCGCGCCCGCTTGGGCTGTCTTGCCGCTAGCGAACAGAAACAAGCCGATGCCATACGCGATTAGAAAAGTGACCATCTGACGCGGGATGAGCCCAAAATCGAGGTTCACGATCGATGCTCCGGAAATTCTTGGTGGGGAAGAAGTAGTGTTGTTTTGAGATGTAAAGAGTCATCCAACAAGCGGCACGCGGGGGAAATTGCCAAAAAAGCTTTGAATCCTCATGACTTTGGCAATAATGCTTTGGTGGTCGTGTTTGCGCGAAGAAATTGCACTGGAATTAGGAAGCCCTTATTTTTTAGGCTCACTTAACGTGCATCATCCCTTGCATCGGATCGTATAAAATCTATAATCGCCCTTCGTTAAACGACGCCGAGACCTTTCACTTAGGTCAAACTTCGGCTGAAAAAAGGCGAGTGTTTCGGCCATTAAAACACTTGCGGGTGTAGCTCAGTTGGTAGAGCACAACGTTGCCAACGTTGTTGTCGTGGGTTCGAATCCCATCACCCGCTTTTGTGGACCGACCTTGCCTTTGTTTTTTTACATTGCGTTTTTTTTGGCAAAACGGATTCTCAGATGGCCGACACTGAACAAATCGATTTGAACGACAAGCCTGCTGAAACAGAGAAAATGGACTTGATTGTCAAGATTGACAAGCCTAGTACTTGTCAACGACACGTGATTGTAACGGTCAGTCGTGCAGACGTTGATCGTTATTTTCGCAAGGCCTATGACGACCTGACTCCAAAGGCAGAACTTCCTGGATTCCGACCCGGCAAAGCACCTCGAAAGCTTGTCGAAAGTCGTTTCAAGGAGCAGATGAAGGAACAGGTCAAGAGTTCCGTCCTTATGGACAGCTTGGCTCAAGTCACCGAAGGCGGTGAGTTTTCTCCGATTAGCGAACCCGATCTTGACTACCAAGTCATCGAAATCCCTGACCAAGGTGATTTTACCTACGAATTTAAAATCGAAGTCCGACCTGAATTCGATACGCCAAACTGGAAGGGTCTTGAACTCGAGATGCCTTCGTACGAGTTGACAGAGAAAGACATCGACCAACAATTGGGTCGCACTTTGTCACGTTTCGCACTTGGCGAGGCAGTTGATGCTGCCGCCGAAGAAGGCGATACGTTGGTCGTGAATATCGAGTTCCGTCGCAACGGAAACGTTCTGACTTATCTCGAAGGCGAAAAAATCGTTCTGCGTCAAAAGCTGAGTTTTGCGGATGCAACCTACGACAAGTTCGTGGAGTTAATGGCCGCTGCAAAAGAAGGTGAAAGCCGTACTGCAACGATTACGATCGATGAACGAGCATCCAACGAAGCGCTTCGTGGTGCCGAAATTGAAATGGAAGTTCAGTTGGTCGAAGTTCGCCGAATGAGCGTGGACGCTTTGGATGCAAATACGCTTGAAATGCTGGGATTCGACGATCCTCAAGAGTTGAGGAATTTCGTTCGCGATGAGCTGACCAAACAACAAAAATACTACCAACACCAATCCCTGCGAAAGCAAGTCACCGAGAAATTGACACAGGGTGCGGATTGGGATTTACCAGAAGACTTGGTGGCTCGACAAACGAATCGCGAATTGCAACGGCAAGCTCTTGAGTTGCGTCGCAGTGGATTTGGCGAGAACGATTTGGCTTCTTACATGAATGCCTCTCGAAAGAATGCTAAGGAAATGACCATCAAGGCACTTCGCGAGCATTTCTTGCTAGAAAAGCTGGCTGAAGACGCCAAGATCGAAGCAGACGCAGACGAGTACGATACCGAGATCAATTTGATTGCCGAGCAAAGCGAAATGAGCCCGCGAAGAATTCGCGCTCGTTTAGAAAAAACCGGGCAAATGGATGCGATTCGGAATCAAATCGTCGAACGTAAAGTTGTCGACCTGATCGTCTCTGAGGCAAAAGTCACGGAGAAAGAAGACAAGAGTTTTCTTACAAAACAACCTCAAGAAACGGCGATCGATTTCCTCGTCGCTCCAGTTGCACAAGAGCTTCCCGAAGCTAAGTACGACGAAAATCCCGAAGATGTTCAAAAGCCTGGATCGGCTGTCAAGCTTAATCCGCAAAGCTAACTTGGGCAGTTTTGCAGAATCATAAGTGCAAGCGGAGGTCATCTGGCCTCCGCTTTTTATTTTGCAATGAGTCTTTTTCACACAAGGACTGGACTTGCCAAATTCAGCGAAAGCGCCAACATTACAGAGATACCAAAACGCTGCGGGGATAGTCGTTGTGAATCCCGCTCGTAAAAGTTGTTAGATGAACGTGAACGGAAATTTTCTCTGGTCAGTAAGGATGATGCCTTGAACCACGAACAGATTATAAGGTCATCGCAAGGCGCGTACGGAGCTCAAAGCTACCAGCGTCAACGTCAACTCACCCTCGGTGATTTGCTGCTCGAAAATAGAATCATTTTCTTGCAAGGTGAAATCTATACCGGTAATGCAAATGAAGTCGTAATGAAGCTGCTGTATTTGCAGAGCGAAAATCGCCGAAAAGATATTCACCTTTACATCAATTCGCCCGGGGGCGAAGTTGTAGGGACATTGGCCGTTTACGACACGATGCAGATATTGTCTTGCCCTGTAGCAACCTATTGCGTTGGGCAGGCTGCCAGTGGCGCTGCAGTATTGTTAGCAGGTGGAACAAAAGGCAAACGATTCTGCTTGCCAAATAGCCGTGTTATGGTGCATCAACCTCACGGCGGCGTCGGTGGTCAAGTTTCCGATATCGAGATTCAAGCTCAAGAGATTCTCAGAAACCGTGAGATGCTCAACGAGATTTTGTCAAAACATACGGGCCAAACGGTAGCTCAAATCGAAAAAGATACCGATCGAGATTTCTTCTTGTCCGCCGAGGAAGCGAAGAAATATGGCTTGGTGGATTCCATTCTCGAAAAACAACCGATGGGCGAAGGTTCTGACGTTCCTTAACTCGCGATTATTTTCACCAGTCCCGGTGGCGTTTGATTCGCGTCAGCCGCCGCCTTTTGTAATTTCCTGATCAAATCAGCTTGTCGAAAACATATAGAACGTACTCACGAGGAGCGTAGCCAGGCCATGCCGAGCATTCCCTATGTAATTGAAAAAAGCGGCCGCGAGGAGCGAGTCTACGACATTTACAGTCGTCTACTTAAGGACCGCATCATATTCCTCGGCTCTCAAGTCGACGATGAGATCGCAAACGCGCTCGTCGCCCAAATGCTGTTCCTTCAGTCGGATGATCCCAAAGCCGACATTCACATGTACATCAACAGCCCCGGCGGTAGCGTCAGTGCTGGGATGGCCATTTACGACACCATGCAATTTGTGTCTTGCGATGTTGCGACCTATTGCATCGGGCAAGCCGCTTCGATGGGAGCGGTTCTATTAACTGCAGGTGCAAAGAACAAAAGGTTTTCGCTTCCGAATTCACGCATCATGATTCATCAACCTTTGGCAGGTATGCAAGGTACTGCGGAAGACATCGCGATTCATATGCGCGAATTCAAGCGTACTAAGTCGCGCCTAAATGAGATTTTGATGAGGCATTGCGGCAAGGATCTAGCAACGATCGAAAAAGATACGGATCGCGACCGATTCATGGATCCCGAAGAAGCCGTTGCTTACGGTTTGCTGGACCGCGTGATCGAGTCCATGCCACGACCGCCGGAAGCTTAGTTCGGGCGTTTGGCATAACGCCAAAGGTTGACTTCGACGTCATTGCCAAGCTTCGGGCCAGTATTGCTTCGACCATTTTCAATCAAGCTCTCCATCATCAGGGAGAGCTTTTTTACTTTATCTGGCTCCATAGCAATCAAATTATTCGACTCGGCCGGATCAGCCTCGAGGTTGTAAAGCTGCATATCGTTTATCGGCGGATTCTTGGCACCCGGTCGCGGCTGGCTCCAGCCTCCCGAATCGCCGCAAAAAATCAGTTTGTACGGTCCGCTTCGAATAGCGAACGAGCCGTTAATCGCATGGTGGACGGTAGCGGGGCGAATAGGCGGGCTTTGCGGATCATCGAAAAGCTCGCGCCAACTGAAACTGTCGGGGCCAGCGTCGTCTGGCAATTTGGAATGGACAACATCCGCAAGAGTGGCCATCAAGTCGGTCAAGCAAGTCGTTTGTGACGAAACCGAATCCGGTTGAATACGATTGGGCCATCGCACGATAGTGGGAACCAAATGCCCGCCTTCGAAAATGTCCGACTTCATGCCACGTCGATTATTAGAAGGATCGTGTCCTGCCAGCTTCAGCTTTTCAAAATCGGCTTCAGGTGAGCAACCGTTATCGCTGGTAAAGACCACCAAAGTATTTCTACCTAAATTGCTCCGTTCCAGTGCATCCAAGATTTGACCGACCGCAGCGTCTTGCTGCATGACAAAATCTGCATAGGGATTGATGCCACTTTTTTCATGCCATTCTGGGCTCGGAACGATTGGCGTGTGCGGCGAAGCAAACGCGAGGTAGAGAAAGAACGGTTGGTCGGTCTTTTTCGACTGATGTCGTTCGATGAAATCGATAGACGCTTGAGTCAGGGCGGGCAACACATTTTCCGCCTCAAAATTTTCGGCTGCCGGTCCCTTCCGGCTCTGTGCCTTGCGACCCAGCATAAGCGGAAAGCTCTTGTCTACTGTCGGTACAATCTCCACGCGGTCATTTCGAAGGTAAGTGTACGGCACCATATCCAGCGAGCCGCTGATGCCAAGAAACTCGTCGAACCCAGCAGCGATTGGTCCGCCGGAAAACGGGCGATCATAATGCACATTCCAATTTTGTGACTCGTTTTCAATCGACAGCTTGTTGACCGATTTACCTTCTACCAATTCCCAGTCCAGCCCTAAGTGCCACTTGCCAATACAAGCCGTTTGATACCCTTGCTCCTTTAGCATTTTCGGAATCGTTAGTTGTGTTGGGCTTATCAACGAAGGGCTCAGCCCACCTAGAACGCCTTGTTGCAAACGCGTTCGCCAAGCGTAACGACCGCACAAGATCCCGTATCGCGTGGGAGAGCAAACAGAGGAGCCAGAATGGCAATCGGTCAGTCGCAGTCCTTGGCGAGCAAGTTGGTCGAGACGTGGCGTCGCAATCCTCGACGATGCATTAAACGCTCCAACGTCGCCGCATCCCAAGTCGTCACACAAAATAACCACGATATTGGGACGATTTGAATCGGATTCCTCGATCGAGGCGTAAGCCATCGACCGGGTAAAGACCGAAAACGCCTGTTGCAACATCAGAACCAAAACAATTAATCGCAGTCGCATTCGGGAAAAAGCGAACTCGCACAAAATGCTCATTGTTGAAAACCTCCGAAGGCTAGGAGTGAGTTAGTTCAAGAGTAGCATGATGTGCCGAAATGGTAACACAGGCATTCTTGGAGGCCTCTGTTTTTTGCCACCTCAGAAACGAATTTTTAAGCGAGTGCCAAGCCATTAAAATCACGGGGAAATCGCCGTATTTTTTCGATACAATAAAATGTGCTGCATTTGCAAAAAAACCAACAAATTGTGGGCTCAAAAGCCCATTTGCGCAACTCAAAACGGATCGCTTCGGTTAGAATACTTGCGAAGTCAAAAGCGACTTCTTTTCGCAGTTTTTTAAGGTTGATTCGGCGGGGATTTTTCCCGCGAAAATTGGTCCTCCGAGAAAAGGTTTTTCATGTCCCAAGGAAACGAAAACGACGCTAACAAGGACGATTCCAAAGCTCCCGCACCAGGTGCAGAGCAAATCTCTTTAGATCGATCGGATTATTCCGCAGACGACTTGAAACACCTGAGCGATTTAGAGCACGTTCGCGAACGTCCCGGTATGTATATCGGCGATACAACGCTCAAAGGCCTTCACCATCTAGTTTACGAAGTCGTCGATAACTCGATTGACGAAGCGATGGCGGCCTTTGCAAAAGCGATTTCCGTTACCATCAACGCTGACGGTTCCGTCACCGTCGAGGACGACGGTCGTGGAATTCCTGCTGCCACGCACCCTCAATTGTCCGAAATGATGGGACGCGAGGTCAGTACGCTTGAAGGCGTTATGACGGTGCTCAAGTTCGGTGGGAAATTCGAAAAGAAAGCGTATCAGGCGTCCGGTGGTCTACACGGAGTCGGTGTCACCGTCGTGAACTTCCTTTCGCAGTGGTGCGAAGTTGAAGTCAGCCGCGAAGGTAAAGTTTGGACGCAAAGTTACGAGCGAGGCGTCCCCACTGGGCCCGTTCAGCAAGTTCGTACGACCAACAAACGTGGAACGAAGACCACATTCAAGCCCGACGGTCAGATTTTCCCCAATACAAAATTTTCATACGACGTTTTGTATAAGCGTTTGCAGGAACTCGCCTTCCTCAATAGCGGTGTCCGCATCAAGTGGAGAGACGAACGGAATGGCGAAGGCGAAGAATTCTATTACGAGCGAGGCATTATCGAATTCGTCGAGCATTTGAATCGTGCGAGCGACGTCCTTCACGGCGATGTGATCCTCATAGCGGGTGATCGAGATGGGCTGGGATTTCAAATAGCCCTCCAATATTCCGAAGAATACACGGAAAACCTACAGTCTTACGTCAATAACATCCATACGATCGAAGGCGGGACGCACGTTTCTGGTTTTCGCTCGGCGTTGACTAGAACGTTGAATAACTACGGCAAGAAAGAAAACGTATTCAAAGATCTCACTCCGACCGGCGATGATTTTCGAGAAGGCCTCACCGCCGTTATCAGCATGCGCGTCGCAGAGCCTCAATTCGAAGGCCAAACAAAAACGAAGCTTGGGAATAGCGAAGTCGAGGGAATTGTCAACACGGTGGTCGGCGAGACGCTAGGCAAATACTTGGAGGAGAATCCAAAGACTGCCAAAGCAATCGTTAAGAAAGGTTTGCTGGCCGCCGAAGCACGCGAAGCAGCTCGCAAAGCTAAAGATATTCTCCGTCAACGCAAAAATGCACTCGGTGGCGGCGGTCTTCCAGGTAAGCTGCGTGATTGTATCAGCAACAAAATGGAAGAGTGCGAGCTGTATCTCGTCGAAGGTGATTCGGCAGGTGGAAGTGCCGAGGGCGGTCGTTTCCGCGATACGCAAGCGATTTTGCCCCTTCGAGGCAAGATCATCAATGCCTACAAGAGTCGTGACGACAAAGTCTTGGCTAACGAAGAAGTCATGAGCATGATCCAAGCTATCGGTAGCGGGATCGGCAGCGATCAAGACATTTCCAAGCGTCGTTACAATCGCGTGATTATCATGACTGACGCCGACGTGGATGGTTCGCACATTCGCACGCTCCTTTTGTGTTTTTTCTATCGGCAAATGTATCAGCTCGTCGCTGGCGGTCACGTGTATGTTGCACAACCGCCGTTGTTCCGAGTGGTTCGCGGCAAAAAAGAACGCTACTACGTCCAGTCAGAGGACGAAATGAAAGGCCAGCTTCTCGAAAAAGGGTTGTCCGATAGCAACTTGGTTGCCGAGGATGGTCGACGAGTCGAGGGCGACAAGATGAGGCAACTTTGTCAGACGTTGTCCGCGATGGAGGACGCATTAATCACGCTTGAACGTCGTGGTATTAGTCTTCGCGGTCATGCCGAACGCATGGACCTAGAGACAGGCCGCATGCCGGTATTTCATCTGATGATGGACACCGAAGATCGCTGGTTCATCTCACGCGACAAGCTCGATGAATTCATGAACAGCCTCGGAGTCACTTCAGAAGAAGCCGACAAGGCCGAAGATGTAACCATCAAGAAGGGACCGCATGTCGTTGAACTGTACGAAGTTCGAACCATCAACGCCGGTTTGAAGGAAATGGAAAAGCTGGGCTTCAATATTGAGGACCTGCTTCCCAAAGTACGGACTGGAGCCACGGAGCCACGGTTCCGCTTATTCCGCGAAGAGGCGGATACAGGCATGGAAGATCTCCGAGAGTTGGTTCCAGCTATCCGAGCGGCGGGCGAAAAAGGGTTGCAGATCACACGCTTCAAAGGTCTTGGTGAAATGAATGCGGAAGAGCTCCGCGAAACCACACTCGATCCTTCGAATCGAACGATGATCAAAGTAACGCTTGTCGATGCCGCCGCAGCCGACGAAATGTTCCGAGTCCTCATGGGCGACAAAGTCGAGCCCCGACGCGAGTTCATTCAGAAGCATGCATTGGACATCAAGAATCTCGACGTCTAGCAAAATAGCGTTGTCCAATTCTGTACCTGGTTTCCTCGTAGCAAGGCTCCGGCCTTGCTACGCACCGCAATCCAGGCGCCTGCCTGCTTAATTAAAACCTCGCACCAATTGACGGCCCTCCAAGCTCAGTTGAACGTCCCCCCGCTCACTAGATCGAGACCCAATCGAACAAGCCTTAATTAGGCCATGAATCACAGATCTCTCGATACCGATTGACGTTCCCCGCGATCAATAGACAGTGACTCCATTCAACAAGCCGTAATTCGGCTTTAAATCTCACATCCCTCGATACCGATCTCCCCTTCGCTCCGGTACTCCGGGGAGGAGGGGCCGGGGGTGGAGGGGCCAAAGCAAGCTAGATCTGCTTTCAGAAACCAGCAACTTCTTCCTCGTCCCAAAACTCCTGCCTTGCTACGAACCGGAACGCATGCTCCCGCCTGTTAAGCCCTACCGCATCGATCGAGCCTCCTCGTTAGAAAAAAAACAAAAAAGCGTCGGAGGCAAGCTCCGCGCACTCGTGCCCTTCGTGGGTTTGATTTGAGAATTTAGTGCAAGTTAATAAAAGAGTTCGGTCGCTTGTTAATGACCGTCGCCAGCAAGCCCCAAGAAATCGACTCCCACCGCTCCCGCTCCGGGTGGCCGTCGCTACAAAGCCAAATCCAAAGCCCGCGAATTGCTGGCTGCATAACGCTTCGTCCAGCAGTTCTACAGCGGTGCTTATAGCTTTGGCCAAATAGTTACAGAGTATTTTGGGCACCGGATCCCCAAAGTCATCTTCTGTAGATCACTTTCGCACCTAGTCAAGTTGAATTCCATCAAAGACTCGCTCGCGACTCCAACGCAGCCTTGTCATTCACCAAACGATTTCCGGTAAAAGGGATCTTCCAATTGCGTTTCTTTTATCCGATGTTTAGGTAGAGTAAAGAGCATGCGTGTCCCGTATATCTTCCCCGTAGATCGTGCTGCTGTGGCGCGCAAAAGGGTTCGCCTGATTTTCGTGATATTTTCTTAAATCCTTAATTCTGTTGGCCTCAAAAATGGGAATCTATCCACTCACTTTGATATTTTTGATTGCTGCGTCTTGTGATCTTTTTGAATTGATCAATTGTGACGATCTTAAGTTGGTCTCGCAGATGCTTGGGGTTGGTGACTCGAAGTTTGAGATAAATGCGATGGATGAGTGGGGGTGTACCCCAATATGTTACGCACAATCAGACTGCATGGTACAGCTCTTGGTGAGCCATGGCGCGGTGACGGACTGTAACGGGAATGGAGATCCCATATTTGAATTGGTGAGCCTGTTCAATGACTCTCCGGACCTGAAGGGCATCGTCAGAGAACTCAAAGCGAACGGTTTGAAGGTTGGCCCCGAAGAGGCCCTTTCGATACGTGACTACGAGTTGTTCGAAAATTTGTTGTCAGACAGCGATTTCGAATCTCAAAAATTAAATTCACTTCTTGTCAGTGCCGTACAGTCGCAGAGCATAGAGGCCACTGTTATTCTATTAAACCGTAGTGCGGATCCAAATGTCTGTAATTCAATGGGTTCGCCACTGATAACAACTGTGTCAAAGCGCCCCGATCTCATGCGATTGCTCTTGGAGCATGGCGCCGATCCGGATTCAAGTATCCCGCAGAATCTTGCAAAAA
This sequence comes from Pirellulaceae bacterium, assembly GCA_031374825.1. Classification (GTDB taxonomy): domain Bacteria; phylum Planctomycetota; class Planctomycetia; order Pirellulales; family Pirellulaceae; genus JANMGV01. The sequence goes on along the minus strand of JANMGV010000202.1, from coordinate 2,602 downwards.
GACTGGAAGGCGTCGGAGGAAGTGGGACAGAATGGGTTCACAATGAGAACGGTCAAATTCTGCTGGATCCTCCGATTGAAGGTTGGTCGCCATTGCACTTCGCTGCACACGAGGGCATTTTAGATGGGGCAAAACTACTGATTGAATTCGGTGCAAATATTAACGCTGAAGACAAACTCGGGAATTCACCTCTTCATATCGGCGCCAAAGCGTGTTTAAAGTGCGAAGATGACGAAGACTTAGAACCTAGCTGCGAAAAGCGTGCGGAGGTCTTGCTCTATTTGGTACGTAACGGGGCAATCCTTAACACGCGTAACTTCGCGGGCATAACGGCAAAAGAATTAATTCTGTCCGACGAAACTCCGAAGAAAGTTTTGGACATAATTCGTCCGTTCATTTCAAAGTAGCGCTTCCAAATAGAAAAAGGGGCATAAAGCGAAACAAAAAGGGACACACAATCGTCCTGAGGGCGATTGCTTTCGGAACCTGTATTCGCACGGGCTATCAAAAGCGCGCATGCAGTGTAAGAACTGTCTTGATGTCCGCTGCGGAGGACAACCATTGGGACACACCACACTATTGACTGGCTTCGGATTTTCGGTGTGATCTGGTTTTGGTCAATAGTTTTTGAGAGGTTGGGGCGATTGCAAGGTTGTCTCGGGTCGAAGTTTTTTTGGCGGATTTAGTGGCGATTGTTCATGTGATGAATCGGGTGGGTCCCTCGGGAACAATAGCGACTCGCCAAAGTTTTGACACATCATCTGCCGATTGCTGATTCCTCGTAGCAAGGCTCCTGCCTTGCGATGCACCGCAAGCCAGGCTCCTGCCTGTTATTTCTTCCCTCGAATCAATAGCGCATTTCCACTGGCACGCCAAAACGGAGAGTGTCGGAGGCAAGCTCCGAGCACTCTTGCTTTCGTCGGACAGGGGCCCATCCTCGGTTTAATTGGAGGATTTAGTGCGAGTTGGTAAAAGAATTCGGTCGCTTGTTCATGACCGTCGCCAGCAAGCCCCAAGAAAACGACTCCCACCGTTCCCGCTCCGGCGGCCGTCGCTACAAAGCCAAATCCACAGCCCGCGAATTGTTGGCGGCATAACGCTTCGGCCAGCAGTTCTACAGCGGTGCAAATAAGCTTTGGCCAAATAGTGGCAAAATACTTTTGGCACCGAATTGCCAAAGTTACCTTCTGTAGATCGCGTTCGCGCTTTGCCACAATGAATTCCATCGAAGACTCGTTGGCGACTACAACGCAGTCTAGCCTTTCCCCCAACAACCAGAGTTGATCGAAAACTTCCAATTGCGTTTCTTTTATCCGATGTTTAGGTAGAGTAAAGAGTATGCGTGTCCCGTAGATCCTCCCGAACAGTAAGACGTTGGAAACGCATGAGATTCAATTGGATATCAGATACTCATGAGATTTTCAATCAAGAGCATGTTTCTAATTATGTTAGTGATTGCTATTTCGTTGGCTGTTGAACGAATCTTCACAATGTTGGGATTTATTTCGGGTGGCACGGGATTTTATTTACTCGCATTGAGAGAACAAAATGCGAATCTCAGTTCATATGAAAAGGCCGTAGTAATATGGACTTTGACAACGCTCGCGTCTGGATTCTACGGTTTCGTGGGAGCACTTTTAGTTTATTATCCAAATGGCATTAACCCATTAGCGTGGGGCTTGTTTTGCTTAACATTTGTTGGAATTCTCTTGGGAATTGCGATTATGTCCTGTCGAATTTGCTGCATCGCTTTGCAACGAAAGATTCAAAGTACCCCCAACGACCAGAAGAGCCAGAAGTGAAGCGGAATACATGCAACTCGAAACTGAGCAATTGGTTTTTGATTAGCGAATGGTCAAAATACTCGAACGTGAATTGTTTGAACAATGGGGACACACAATAGTCTCGACAGGCTTTTCTTTTTCTGTCTCATTTCATTCTTTAGAGGTTTTTCGAGGGTTGGGGCAACGGCGAAGTTGGCTCGGGTATAAGTTTTTGCGGCGGACGAGTTGGCGATTGTTCATGTGATGAATCGCATGGTCCCCTCGGGGAAAAACAAAGGTGTCAGGAGTCATTGATTCAACGGTGAGACAATGGGACGGTGAGACAATGGAGACAAACATCACCATTGCAGCGATCACTCGATCACCGTGTCGGACTTGGCGACCATAACCGACTACTCCAACCCGACGGACGCCAAAACCTTCTCGGAATCGACCACCAAGTACGATTCCTTGGGACGAGTCACGGCCAGCACGACTTGGCTGACCGCACGCGGAGTCGTCGATCCAGCTAATCCGCCCATTGCGGGATTGAGCGAATAACGGCGTCACACCATAGCATTGCACCATAGCATTGACGAAACTGAGCATGTAATACTACAGATCGTTGAAGCGATTGTGGTTAGGGAAAATTAAACAAAGACTCCTCATCCCCCTGCCCCTTCTCCTCGGCGTACCGACTCGTTGTACCACACAAGTTAGGCGGTCGAAATTTTTTTGGATCCCGGTCCGAAAGCATTCCACGCGTTGGACAGGTCGTAACAGCGTTGTAGTCCGACCCAAAGAGTTTGGGTACCGGGTTCGTTTTTGGGCCGATCCAT
>JANMGV010000196.1:0-6162 GCA_031374825.1 Pirellulaceae bacterium | reverse complement strand
TGTGTTTACGGGTTTTAGAGTCAAAAAAGCAGCACATAGTATTGAATTTACCGCGATCGAGTGCGAGAATTTTCATAGTCATGTCCTTTGGGTTTGGGGTGGAACAAATGTGACTGACAGTTAACGCTGTCTTGATCACGGGGCCGAGTCGCCAGATTCTATTCAAATGGCTCCCACCCCAAACCCAGGACTTACATGGATTCTTTCTGCCACTCATATCACGCATCAAATGAGAGTTCAACAAGTTCTGCTGCTCGTCATGCTGTTTGCTGCGTCAACGTGGATGATTAACGCCGCCCAACAAGCGGAAAGTCCTGTGATCTCGGTCAAGGACTTCGGGCGTTCAAAAGTGATTGGCCATTTGGGGCACCCCTTCGGAACCGTTGTTCGTATCACCGGTAAGTGTATTGATGGCGACTCAACACGTCGCAAGGCAGATGCAGGAAAAACGCTGCTACAAGTTCAGACTGTCAATGGCAAGACTCTTGAGCGTCCATTTACGTTCGAATTCTTGCGCGCCGCCAAAGAAATACCGAAGCCGCAATCGGGTGATGCCATTGATTACTACGTCCACGAATGGGGCGAATTTGATGGGGTGGTTTTGATTCCGGGTGATCTTGGAATCGACCAACCCATCGCAGCAAACGACGGATTTCACTATAGGCCTCAACTCACAATCCATAAGGAGAATGTAGTTGAACCTTCGACGCGCTCACAAAAGTAGAAGACACATGGCACAAATCGCTTGTACAAGCTGAAGACGCCGCAAAGAATTGGTTCGGTGTTGCGGCACAAGAATGGAAAAAACGATGATATTGAGCGACACCCATGGAATAAATTGACAGCGATTCAGTCATACATAAGGCTATTGACGAACGAAGGATCGTGGACGAAGCGCTACAGAAAACAGCATTGATTTGCGCAAAGTCAGCTGCCCGGGCTGGCTGATGCCATTTGTTACTTTTGCGCGACAGTTGGAATCGCTCTCATGAATAAATCACTCACAATTGGAATTCTGATTTTAGTAATTGGGTGCGGCAGAAAGCCAGTAACAGTTCCGATTCTACCTAGCACGTCCCAATCGGATGCAACATCTTCAACGTCGTCGATTTTTGCAAGCTACGCCGAAAAAGTTGAGGTGGAACGATTGCTCGTCACTGCGGCCCAATTGGAATCGAAGGGGAAGTTCCGAGAGGCGCTTTCAATTGCAGATCGGGCTCTAGCACTCGATTCCAATAGTCCGCGTGCGTCGGCTTTGAAAAGTCGCATCGAGAACCTCCTTCGACGAATCTAGCCAATGCACAAGTAGATTTGGGTCAACTTGCGCCAAGGACAAAGTAGATGATAAAACACTTCGAGCATGAATGCTGGTTTGCTCGTTTCATTGTCCGCGCAAATGTGCGGAAAATAATTGACGTGGCGACGTTTTTTTTCTTGACTGGGCAATGCAAAACGAAGATAACTGTTTTGCTAGGCAATTCTTGTCAGCACGTCGTCGAGCTAGCTTCGAATAGTATGTAGACACATGACTCTTTGGCTCGCATGAACCGCATTGGTGGTTCTGTTTGGGTGTATTGCATTGTTTCATTGGAGTAGTTCGATGGATAAACCATTCTTCTCGACATTGCGCAGAGTGATTTGTCTAATCGCACTTTGTAACGTGGCGTTCGGCCAATCAATTGATGCGGATGAGAATCTCACGTACCGAGGAACGATTTTAGACGAAAATGGCAATCCGATCCCTGATGTGAGAATTGTCCCAAACTACTTTCCGTATCTTAAAATTCGCGATCCAGATTTCGATCACGAATTACTGGCAATTCAAACTAACCAGAACGGTGAATGGGAGTGGAATCTGCCCTCCCACCCTGGAATATCGCAGTTGAAAGCAAAGAAGTCCGGATACATACCAAAGACGATTAACTTTCAAGGCACACGACAGCAAACGACAGTGCTCGAAAATGTCCCGACAATTGCCGGTAAGGTTTATCCGATTAATCGACTAAATTTGTCAGAGGCATCCATTTCGGCATGGACAAATTTATTTTCCAACAGTGGCTTCGCAATTTCAAAAGTGACAGAACACCCTACGTGCGATTTGATAGGCGAATTTAAGTTGCATAATGATTACAGCAAGAATCTGCATATTAGAGTGTTTCAACCTGACGGTTATTCTGGGTCCATCGACGTCGATAAATTTGATTCCTCGGAGTTACTCTCAGTCGAACTTTATCCTCCAACATCATTGTCGTTCCAGGTAAATGATTGTGAAGGAAGTCCGATCTCAGACGCTAAAGTCTCTTTGCGGTATTGGAATCAGGAAGAATTCGATCAGTGGTCTGCAACCTCGGACGCGAACGGACAGTTGACCTGGAACTTTGCAATGCCGGGAAACCTTGTCTTCACAATTGAAAAGACTGGATTTCGAACAGCCTGGAAAATGGTGGAGGTTGAAAATAATGAGAATATTAAAGCAACTTTATTGCCTTCGCAAAGCTTGAAATTTCGTGTCATAGATGCGGAGACCGGCGAAAATATTCAAAAGTTCTTTTACGAGGCTCGATTCAACAGATCTGTTAGACGTAAGGATCAGAAGTTCAACATCGAGGCAAAATTCTTAGAGGGTGAATCGCTGCCGGTTTCAAATCTTCCAAAGGAATATGAAGATCCAATACGGACCTCTCCTAACTGCGTTCGAGGTATCGGAACTGATAGCGAACTGAACTTGAAGTGCAATTTTTGGTACGACACAATGGAGCTAATCATTCTCGCAGATAACTATGCAAATGAGGGCACTAGCATCTTGGGAGTTGATCCTGAGACTGTTAAAGAAATTCGAATGACAAGGCAGACATATGACAATAGTCAACGCGGCATGGCAATCGCACCCGATGGCAAACCAGCACAGGGGGTAATTGCTTTTCAGATCGGGGAAGGATCCTCCTTCTCCGTTCCAATGTCGAAAGCGGACCTGTTGTCGTCACGGTTTAATTCATCAAAACCATACACCATTACTGATGATCAGGGATATTTCCCGCTATTCATGGATGAATCAAAGTCCGGGGTTATCGCGTGGGGCGAGCAAGGTTGGTTTCTCGGACCTCTCATGACCAACGAAAATGGTCCAATCGCATTATTGAATCCATTTGCGAAAATACGACTGCGATTGCCAGTTAACCGTGCGCTATATAGCCAATTTGCTATCTCCAAAGCCAGCGAGGGAGTCGGCGTCCATAAGCTCCCCGTCACAATGTGGTTACAGCTGAGCCCGGAAAAACTGCTGCTGGCAAGTGAGATTGAAATTGATCGTGCGCCTACTGGTCGCTTAGAGCTAATCGATCTTTCGAATATGGGAGATGTACGTCAGAATTTTGTTGCAGCTTCCTTTGACATCGAGCCAGAATCGGTAAACACAATTGATTTGCGCGGTTCAAGTTTCATTTCGGGCCAAATTGAATTGGCCGAAGGATCTTCCGTGACAACCGACAAGTTGCAGGTTTGGATTAAGCAATTAGCATCTCCAGATCAGATCGAGCGATCGTATCGGGCAAATGTTCAAAAGGACGGCTCCTTTGAACTCTCAAATGTTTGGGAAGGGGAGTACTCAATTTCCATTCCCCCAGTACATCTGCAAAATGGCAATCAACCAGCAGCGAGGCCAGCCATTCGGCGAGATCCATTTACACAAATTCAATTTGATTATCGGGATTCGATTGAAGTCGCGGAAAACTCGACCATTGACCTCGGTGAGATTGAGGTTCATTCCCGTTGAAATCATCTGATCCGGATGATGATTGATTAATAGTTGAGTTGATTGACACCAGTTAACCCGCTCCACATTCCGAACAGGGTTGCTTCCTGACACCGAAAGCAACCGGGTTGTTATGAGTTCGTCGGGTAAGCCACCTCCCAAGCGTGAAGGCAAAAGTCGAAGTGCCGTTCCAGCCGGGGCAATGCATTGTCGATCAAACGCAGGGCTTCAGGGCCAAATCTACAGTCGCTGTCCAACAAGCACAGTCCTTCCGACGGCGCGGACCCATCGGCACCCCATGAAACATCAAGGCCGCATAAGAACGGTATGTCGGGGAGATTCCGGACGCAAATTTCCATCGCCACGCAATTGGGTTCTGGATTTGTGCTATCAGGCCTCAACGCCTCAAGGTAAAAGCTGTAGCCTTGAAACGTTGTGGCACCGCCTATGGACCCCGATCCGACATTGATGATGAAGGTCGGATGCTTCTCGCGAAGCCGCAACGCCGCCTGTTTCAGCAGCGGGATGAATCGAGCACTCAAGGCTTCGACAACGTTCGTCATGGGCAATGATGTAATCACACAGCGGAATGAATATGTTTAGGCATTTATTGCATCATCTTCTCGACGTCTTCTTTCGTGTGCCATTTCACTTGAGGCATTTTCGACGTTCCAATCAACGCTACATAACGCATGCGTCAGTCAGTGGTTCAGAATTTGTACGGCGAACGCGCATCGTATTTTGACCGTTCTTCGGGCGTCATTCGGTCGCGAATCACCCTGGTTGTGAAACCGCCCACTAATCGACCGCCCTCAACGTACATCCAGTCAGAAATGTTCGACGGCTCAAACTTAATTTTTTGCATGAATCTCAGGCTAGAAAGGTCAGGGTTGTTTGCAACGACACCGCTTGGAAGCTCGCCTGAAAAATCGAGATCCGCGAGCCAAATGTGTTCACTTTCGTCACATTCATGAAAAACGACCTTTACGAGAAAAGCCTTTTGCTCAGTAGTCGGCTTGCTGTACGCATCAAAGAATTGCTTGATTGTGGATCTTGCTTGGTCGATCGCGGCTTTCATCTGCGCATCGTCCGACGAAAACGGGATTGTAAAATCTGCAGTCATGATTCGACGGATAGCTGAAACGCAAAATACAGGCGGCTGAGAGTTGTTGATTACTCCGCCACATCAATTCCATTTTAGCTAATTTGAATGTCGAAGCAGGCCGATTATTAAATGCCAATCGTCGTTTGCATAGAATTTACGACCGCCCTTTAACCATTCTCGCCACCTGTTAACCCCCACCCCATTCCGAATAGGGTTCCTTCCGGACGCCGAAAGCAGCCGGGTTGTTAACTCAAATCGGGGTCGGAAGTAACTTGTGATTCGATGCTAACCTGATATTCTCAAGTTGCACTTAGTTCATCGTTGACTTTTCCACTACCTTGCTCCTCCGACAGGGAACGCAATGAATATCGTCGAACACTATAATGCGGAAAGAATACCCAACCCAAATCCAAAGGGATCGACTTCCTACTCAACGTTCGACAAAGTCCGAAAATCACTTCTAACCGCAAGCCGCAAGTATGGTGCCGCAGGCCCAGACGACGAGTTGCTTGATTATGTTTCATCTCCCGACGGCAACCCATATGATTTGTACATAATAGATGATCAGTACAACGACGAGCTTTACCAATATGCTGAAGTCTACAATCGGAACATTCTGTCCCCAGCATGGCTCAAAGATATGATGTCCGCGCTTCGAAGATTTCCAGGTTGGGCCATTGGAATCAAAAACATCCGATTTGCATACTTGATCATATTCAGCGACAAACTAATGGTAACGGGGTATCCGTTTTCAGGTTGTAATGACATCGAATCGATCGCAGCGGCTGCTAGCGCAAACCTCTGGGGCGTCAATGGAGAGGAAGACCCGTTTGTTAACGAATTGTTTAATAGAAAAGCAGTCCTCGAATCGCCCATTTGCGGTTGTTACTATTGTTGCGCGATGTTTCCTCCGTCCGAGATCGTAAATTGGAAGGATGAAAACCACGAAGGCATTCCCCAAACCGCAATCTGCCCACGATGCAGTGAGTGTAAAGTTCTCACCCCAAAGCCATCAGTTACGATGCGACCTGAGGCATTACTTCAAATAAGCGAGTTGGCATTCGGACCTATTTCCGAACGTAAGTTAAAAGAGCAGTAATCTTGCTTCTAAGGATTGAGCCCGCCACGCTGTTAACCTGCGCCGCATTCCGAACAGGGTTCCTTTCGGACACCGAAAGCAACCGGGTTGTTAACTCAAATTGGCCTTATCGGTTCGGGCGGCTTTGCTGGCGCAAACTGCAAAGCCGCAAATGTGCGGTTTCGAAGGGCATATTCGTTTATGCCCTAGAGGCTTATGTGAATCGAT
>JANMGV010000124.1:0-124052 GCA_031374825.1 Pirellulaceae bacterium | reverse complement strand
AAGTGAACCAAGGAGGGCTTCAATTTTAATACCAAGGCAGGCCAATCACCGAAAGATCACCTTGGCTGGGAGAGCTTACAAAATTTCTCAACTCAGCCCAAGCTCAACGTACGCGCACAAATAATCCCGACAGTGCCATTCTATCCTGGGATCGTTCGTTTAAGGTTACTTACAGGTCACCGTCTATTCATTGCCCCAAGCATGTTCGATTTGAGTTCTTCCTCGGTCTTTGCCCGCTAGTGCACTAGAGTTGGGGAACATATGACGGTTAACGGGAAGGCGGACGGGTTCAAATTTTCTGGTGGATATTCGCCCTTGCCAAGTTCATTCGATTCGAAAAATGTTGCCCAGTTGCCTTTGAAATTATTTAATCGGCCGACCTCTTTTCTGGATGATTGAAATTATTTGCGTTTTCCACGTAAACTTTTCGCTACGGGTACGCTTACTCAGACAGGGAGAGGAAATGCCTGCATACGACGATGAACTTGCAACCCGGTTGGAACAATACCGCGAGTATCTGGGTCTATTCGCGCGGTTGCATTTAGATCAGCGATTGCAAGGGAAAGTCGACCTTTCGGGAGTAGTCCAGCAGACTTTGCTTGAGGCACATCGGACGCGGTCAAAGGCACTATAACAGAGAGACGATGAACTCGCTTGTTGGTTGCGTACGATTTTGACGAATAATCTTCGAGATGAAGTTCGTAAGTTTTACTCACAGGCTCGTGACATCGAACGAGAGCAGTCGCTGGACTTAACATTCGACGCTTCTTCGGCGCGAATCGAAAGTTGGTTGGCTTCGCAACAGAGTTCACCAAGTCAACGAGCGGTGCGAAACGAAGAATTGATGCAGCTAGCTCATGCTTTGGCGTCGCTTCCCGACGATCAACGCTGTGCGATTGAGCTACAGCATTTGAAAGGATATGGACTTGCCGAAATTGCCAATGAAATGAACCGAACAAAAGGCGCGGCTGCTGCCTTGTTGTTTCGCGGCTTAAAAAACCTGCGGCAATACATGAATGAGTCTGATGAAAGCTAATGATGATTCAAGATGAAGAAGTACCGGATCGCGAAGAACGCTTGCAAGCGGCCCTGATCGAATTGCTCGAAGCGGCAGAGGCGGGGACTCCGCCAGATCGACAGACTCTCATGACCCGTTTTCCGGACTTGGCGGATGATCTCATCAAGTTCCTGGAGGACCGAGAACGCCTCAACCAATTGGCTGCTCCATTTCGGCTACCGATAGCCGGTAATCCAATAGGAACCTTTGCAGATGACCGTACGCTCGGACCGAACGAGAATCAACCACGCGTTTTAGGATCATCCATTCACTACTTTGGCGATTACGAATTGCTCGACGAGATAGCACGCGGCGGGATGGGGATTGTCTACAAAGCGCGACAAAAATCGCTGAAGCGAATCGTTGCTCTCAAAATGATTTTGACGGGGCAGCTAGCGAGCAGCGAAGATGTCAAACGCTTTTACGCCGAAGCCGAAGCAGCAGCCAAGCTCGAACATCCAAACATCGTCCCGATTTATGAAATAGGCCAAGCCGAAGGTCAGCATTACTTTTCCATGGCTTTGGTCGATGGCGAAAGCTTGGCTCATCGCGTCGCTCGGGAAGTGATTGCGCCCAAGGAAGCGGCCTCCATTATGCAAAAAGTCGCGCGAGCGATTGCTTATGCGCATGTCGAAGGGGTTGTGCATCGCGATCTGAAGCCCGCGAACATTTTGCTCGACACTGCAGGCGAGCCACACGTTACCGATTTCGGTTTGGCCAAACGATATGAAACGGCAGGTGCGGCCAACGAAGCGTCGCAACTGACCGCAACAGTGCAAGTATTGGGAACACCCAGTTACATGCCGCCGGAGCAAGCTAGCGGCAAAGTCAAGTCGATTGGTCCGTTGTCGGATGTCTACTCCCTCGGTGCGGTCTTGTATTGCTTGATCACCGGACGATCAAGGAGTAAGTTTTGAAGTCAGACTTGGGGCGCTCGGGCAGGTTGATACTGTTGTTGCAAAGCACAGACAAACGATAACTGTTCTTGATGGGAAAAGCGGCAAACCGGTTTTACGTAGCCAACATGATGCCTCCCCGGGAGTCACTCTTTCTTGGCCGAGTGCGAATGGTGGCAATCCTTCGGATCGACCGCGACTGATCTTGCATTCTGTCGATCGGACGCTCTCGCGGGATGTGTTGCCAACAGCGTCGAACGGGAATTATTTTCAGCCGGTCGCGATCTCCAGAGTATCCGCGCCCCGCATCAATGCCAACATGATGAATGGCCGGAAACAGAAATCGGATCCACGATTTGTACGCTCGTTGCCTTGGGTGCCGCGGCAAGTTGGAAATATTCCGCGTCCACTTTGGCTATTGGCAATTATCTTGTACTTTGCGATCCCTACCTTTTGCGTTCTTGGGTTACCCGGCTGGATCATCTGGCGATCGATCCGGAAACGACAATTCTCTGTAAAATCCTTGTTGGCATTTACTGCGGCGATTGCCGTTTCGATCACGTGTTATCAACTTTTGACAACAATGGCCAATGCGATGCCATCGGACACCCCGACATTTTTACGCTTAGTTGCAACACTGGCAGGTTTACCGATTATCGCGTTTCCGATGTTAGCGGCGAGTTGGATTCGTAATCGTGCATTGTGGCGAGCAGTCGCATTCGTGTTACTCACAGTTGGAGTGTCGCTTGTGAACATAATTGTCTTGATTGCACAAGATAGCCAGCGGATGCAACCTGATGAATACTATGAGTGGGATGGCTGGTATTTCATCGTCTTTTCGAGCTGCTATTTTTCTGTAGTCCTGTTTATCTTCGGTCAGCAGATCTTGTTATCAAGCGGCAAATTTCTTAGATGGATTTGTCGCACCGATGACAAAGTTGTAACGATTCAATAACGTCTTCGAACAAATTGAACTTTCAACTTCAGCAACCGATTTGGATTTGTTGGGGGAAACGTACAAGCAATGTGTCGTCATGAATTGATATGCGCTAAGATTGCCAATTCTCAATATATGTAATCGCGTTATTTCTCAAATGTTTGACTTGGAATTGTTTGCCTTGAGCAAGAATTTCGAGTATCTCGGTACTTGGGCTATCGGGAATTTGCGTGAAAAGATTCTTCATGAGGGATTCGCTTTATGGCAAAGGAAGACTTGGTGTAAATCGATATCTTGGGAATTTCTGCTCGGTGTTTTTCGATGTACCCAACGACCGTCGCCCGCGAATTTCCTTGGCAGTTCCACATCGACTTGAATGAGCATCGTTTTTTTAATGAATTTTAGGTGATGCACTGCGCCAAGAATACGACCACCGAGATCAGGGGGACGGGCAACGATTGCATTCTATCTGAATAATTTTGTAACTTTCGGAAAAAATAGCTTCGCTTAATCAGTGCTTAAGGTTCGCTTCGTATAGTGCTGGTACTTTGAAGTCACTTTTCTTCTGATCCTTTCTGGTCGTCGAGAGGGACGCGAAAAGAATTATCGCCACTTTGTGCGAAATCGTGAAACGTTTACTGTTAGCCAGTGTTATTGACTTAGTCGACCAACAAATTCCTGCCGGGTGATTCGAAGATGCTCGTTCGATTTCAAATTATTGCATTTGCCTTTTTTGCAGCCACTGCGATTTGCTTTCCAGAAATCCGTGCGCAGACAAACGACGTCACAAGTATCGACGAGACTGTACTGCAATCGATTGGCGGCAAGTGGTTTGTTCAACCGGGTGACAAGCCTGTCTACTTGTTTCGCGATGGCGACCGCATGGTCGACCTCTTTTCGTATCACACCAAAGATTCCAACAAGGACGGAATTGAGAACATCAAACTTTCCCACGACAAGCAGTTCCTGATCATCGAAAGCCAGGGTTACCCGAATCACCCAACGGCGATCTTTCCAAATAGCAGTAATCCCAATTCCATCTTGATTCAAAAATTCGTTTTCCGTTTGCCGCTTGAACCAAAATTATCCGGTTCCATAACGCGACTGCCGCGAGGGCCGATTGGAACTGCGATCAACGGAGTTGTTTTCTTTAATCCATTCGAAGCCGAAGGCATGAACGCAGTGGAAGGTTATACCGAAGTTTGGTTGGACGCCTGTTGTGGTCACCCTAATGAAACCGGCGTCTATCACTATCATAAATATCCAAGCTGTGTGAAATCGCCTTTCAGTGACGACGGCAAACAACACTCGCCCGTCATCGGATTTGCCTTCGATGGTTTCCCGGTGTACGGTCCTTACGAAGAGAACGGAACGATGGCCAAGGACTTTTCCGGGGAAAGAGCACTGGACGTTTGCAATGGTCACCAAGACGCAATTCGCGGCTACCATTATCACGTCACTCCGGGACGGTTCCCTTACATACTCGGCGGCTATGCGGGAGTTGTGGAGCCGTCGAATAGTCGTGGTCTGAGGCGTGCTGGCGAAGGTGCCATCGTGGATAACACGCAAGAGGGCGATAACCGCATGGACAAGGTCATCATGGCAGTACGTCCTGGCATCGCCGCGCGCGGCAAAACCCACTCAATCGAGATCGAGCTAAATCCTGAAAATGCGAAGCGTCGTAAAATGCCTGATGTTGCACCGAACTGGGTGCAGATAGGTCCATTCGAAGCCAAGAAAATATCGCGAGAAGGAAATGTCGTGACAGTGGAAATTGAAATCCCCGAAGACTCGCCATTGGGTGTTTTCTTTGACTGCCACATTGAGTTTACAAATTCAGGTGGTCGCGGTGGTCCTATCACTTTTAAGAAAAACGATATTTTTCGCGTTGTCGAGTAAGACTGAAGTGGCATTCCCCACATCCCTGACTAGCGAGGACATAATTTTGAAGCGGCTTGGATTGGTAACAACACTCCTATTGAACGTATTTGTTCAGGCTCACAATACCTGCCTTGCAAACGATTGGATGCAGTTTCGGGGTTCCGATGCATCGGCTGTCAGTTTGGATACCAAGTTGCCTGAGTCCTGGAGTGAATCGGAAAACTTGAAATGGAAAGTTGCATTGCCCGGCGCGGGCTCTTCAAGTCCTGTCGTCGTTGGTGACCGCGTATTTGTTACCTGTTATTCGGGATACGGCGTTCCTGGTGCAAATGGCGGCGACATAAATTCACTTGAGCGTCATCTGGTCTGCGTCAATCGAGCCGACGGCACGATCCGGTGGAGAAAGACAGTTGTTGGCGAATTGCCCGAAGATCGCTATCAAGGTTACATTTCAGAACACGGTTACGCCAGCAACACCCCGGTGACTGATGGAAAAAGTATCTACTGTTTTTATGGCAAAAGCGGCGTCGTTGCCTATGATCTCGATGGCCAGCAGCTTTGGAAAACGGGTGTTGGAAAAGAATCAAGCAACCGAGCTTGGGGGTCGGGATCCAGTCTGATTCTTTACAAAGATACGGTTGTTGTGAACGCTTCCGAGGAAGGCCGATCGGTTATCGGCTTGGACAAATCGACCGGCAAGCAGCTTTGGCGAGCAGAAGGTTCCGCGATGGAGTTAGCGTACGGGACGCCGGCCCTAGTAAGAGTCAGCGACGAGCGGACCGATTTGGTCTTGGCGGTTCCTGGCGAGGTATGGGGCCTCAACCCCGACACTGGAAAACTGCAGTGGTTTGCCGAGCATCAATTGACTGGAAACATTTGCCCGAGCATTGTTGCTGACGGCGACAAAGTTTTTGTCTTTGGTGGTTTTCGTTCAGCAGGAAGTCTTGCGCTGCGAGCGGGAGGCGAGAAAGATGTGACCCAATCCCACACGCTGTGGACCAGCCGCAACAGTTCGTATGTGGCAACACCGGTTCTCTACGAAGGCCATCTCTATTGGATTAATGACAGCGGTCAAGCTTTTTGTGTTTTAGCCGAAAACGGCGAGCTAGTTTATCGCGAGCGCGTTGCAGAAATTAAGTCAGGCGGCCGGCCCGTCTATGCGTCACCTGTCGTGGCAAACGGAAAAATCTATGTACAAACTCGCTGGAATGGAATGATCGTCCTACCAGCCAAACCAGAATATGCCGTTGAGGAACAGAACCAATTTGCAAGCGACGAAAGCGATTTTAATGCGACGCCTGCGATTTGCGATAACGAATTATTTTTGCGTTCGAATTTGAATCTTTACTGTGTTGCAAAAAGGGGCAACTAAGACTTGTTGATTTAACTACTGTGATTCAAGCCTTGTTGGCTTGGTTCTTTTCTTAACACGATCAGGAGTGCTTTACTATGAAACGATTTTTTACTTTTTTTGGATTGATGGTTACGGCAACTGGTTCACTCGCATTGGCACAGCCACCGGGTGGTGGGCAAGGCGGACCTGGCGGTGGTCCAGGAGGTCCTGGTGGTTTCCGATCGCCGTTCCTGGAAGCACTTGATGGCGACAAAGATGGCGTTCTATCGGAAGAAGAAATTAAGAATGCAACGAGTGCTTTAGCCAAGCTTGACAAGAACAGCGACGGAAAAATAACCAACGAAGAATATCGACCTCAAGGCGGACGCCAAGGTGGTCAAGGTGGTGGTGGACCGGAAGGCCAACGCGGGCGGCGTCCCGGTGGAGAAGGTGACCGCGGTCCTGGTGGCGGTGAAGGATTTGGTCCTGGTCCCGACGGACCTGGCCCAGGAGGTCCCGGCGGCCCTGAAGGTGGACCGGGTCGTGGCCCTGGCGGACAACGTGGCGGACGCCGTGGTCAAGGTGGCCCTGGAGGTCCTGAAGGCTTTGGTCCTGGTCCCGACGGACCTGGCCCAGGAGGTCCCGGCGGCCCTGAAGGTGGACCGGGTCGTGGCCCTGGCGGACAACGTGGCGGACGCCCAGGTCAAGGTGGCCCTGGAGGTCCTGAAGGCTTCGGTCCTGGTCCCGACGGACCTGGCCCAGGAGGTCCCGGCGGACCTGAAGGTGGACCGGGTCGTGGCCCTGGCGGACAACGGGGGGGACGTCCTGGTCAAGGCGGCCCTGGCGGTCCTGAAGGTTTTGGTCCTGGTCCCGGCGGCCCTGGCCCCGGAGGTCCTGGCGGCCCTGAAGGTGGACGAGGTCGTGGCCCTGGCGGACAACGGGGGGGGCGTTCTGGTCAAGGCGGCCCTGGCGGTCCTGAAGGTTTTGGTCCTGGTCCTGGCGGCCCTGAAGGCTTTGGTCCTGGACCCGGTCCTGGCGGCCCTGGAGGATTCGGACCTGGTCCTGGTGGGCCTGATGGCGGTCCTAGCCCAGAACGCATGGTAGAACACGCTATGCAATTCGACACCAACGGAGACGGTATGCTCAGTAAAGATGAATTGATGAAATTCGCCGAAGAATTTGCATCACATCAAGGGCCTCCCGGTGGTCCCGAAGGACGTGGTGGTCCGGGTGGTGGTCCTGGCGGTCCAGAAGGACGTGGCGGTCCAGAAGGACGTGGCGGTCCAGGCGCAGGTGGCCCTGGACGCGGCGGTCCTCCCGGTCAAGGTCAAAACAACTCGGAACGACCTCGACGGCCTGACTAATTTAACGAAGCTCACACTTCAATAAAATACTTAACCGTCAAGGCAATCGACTTGGCGGTTTTTTCGTCGACAGATTAACCAACGAGTCTTCTTCATTAAGCTCGCATCTACAAATATTTCGTTGGAAGACAAATCGCCCAAGTTCACCAATTGTCAGTTCTGAACGGTGAAGCGGGTAAGCCTGCTCGATTGTAGAGATTCGCTTTGGCTGGGTTCATGCTAAACGCATATCGCACGGCAATTGGCTTGGGGACATCGGGATGAGTGCAAATTACAGAGTCGTCTTTTATTCGGGCTTCAGCCCAATGCCATTTTTTGTCTGCGCCTGCGATCGCGAATCCTTCAAGTTTTCCATTCGTCACTTCTTCCGTGGGTGCCCGTCCTAACTTGTTGCCAATCATCAAGCCAACGTCTGAATGATCGAATGCAACGATTGCACTTGAATCGTCGATGGACAATTCTCGGAATAGAGGACCACTGACTTCGATTTTTTGTCCGTACTCATTTGCAAGTGCGTGCAGGGCCAAACGTTCGCCGACGTCGAATTTGTTTTTCGGATGAATATCGTCCGCGTCGCCAACATCGACAGCCGAAGCCATTCCAGTATGGGGTATAGCGAGACAGCGGCGTTGCGCGTCGCGAAAATGCGACCAGCCATCGCCGCCTGCAGGATCCTTGTTGGGCTGTTGCCAAGCGGCCAATTGCACAAAGTAAAACGGCATCGACGCATTGTTAAACCATTCACGCCAATCTCGAATCATCGCACGCTTTTTTGCTATGTACTGGTCGCCTTCAAACGCGCCTCCCGCGTTGTTTTCGCCTTGATACCAAATTGCACCTTTCAAGCTCATCGGTATGAGTGGGTAGATCATTCCATTATGCAGCGTCACGCATCGCGGTTTGAATCGCTTTTCACCAAATGGAAACTCGGGCCAAAGAGGAGGCATCGGAATCGACTTGCCATCCTTGAGTGCTTGGCGACTCGCGCGCGTCCATTGTTCAATGTTTGGAAGCGCGTCGGCCAATTCCAGTTGATACTCTGCCAACGACTCACGCATCATCTTCGCAAAAGGTTCCAACTCGGGCGTATCCAGCAGCGTCTCCTGGGACATCCAGCACTCAATGTTCGTCCCACCCACACTGGATCGCATTAGGCCGATCGGCACCCCGATCTCGCGATGAATTTTCCTGGCGAAATAGAAACCAACCGCACAAAATCCAGGCGAAGTCTGTTGCGAACAACGCTGCCATTGGCCTTTGACATCGGGCTGAGGCATTGCGGCAAAATGCATCTCGACGCCGAACTGGCGAATCAGAGGGAAATCGGCAGATTGGATATCTGATTGCGCATCGCAGGCACCAAGTGGAAACTCCATATTCGATTGACCACTGCAAAGCCACACGTCGCCAAGCAAAATATCTTGTCGCTCGATGGTGTTGCTGCCGACGACTTTGAGCACGAGAGGCTCCGTCGACAACTTCTGTGCAGCGAGCCGCACAATCCACTTGCCATCGGCACCGGCAACCGCCTGTGCGTGTTCGGTCCCCAGCGAAACGGTGACTTTTTCTCCCGGCTCAGCCCAACCCCAAACTGGCAAAGGTTGATCGCGTTGCAGGACAGCATGATCACCGAATATCTGCGCCAATCTGACTTCGGCGTAAACAGCGGAATCCAAATACATCAGTAGCGAAGTAATTACAAATAGGGCCACACGCCAAGTGAAATTCATAGGAAACCTTTTCGTGAATACAAAATGTTATGTTCGCCGAAATCAATGCAACTCAGTTTCACTCGCCAAGTTCAATGGCGTACCACAAAGTTTGATATGCTTCGCCAATCGAGAAATGAATTTGTCCGTTCTTTATTGACGCAGGAACTTGTTTGGTCGGTTTGCCTGTTCCGTCCAAGGCATGGACCATGACAGTCTTTCTCTTCGTGCCGAGCACGATGTCGGCAGGGATGGAGACAATTTGCGTGGGACCGTGGCCCCAATTCGTTCCGACACTCGTACGCGTTTCGTTCCATTTCATTCCAACATTTTCGGAATGCGTCGCGGCCAGTAATACGATCTTGTTTGTCTCTTGAAGAGGTCGACCATCGACGGAGGAAGCCACCAGTACGCCGTAGTCGCGATGAATATCACCAACATGCAGTTCAAGCGTTTGTTGTTTAAACTTTTGGTGATCGATGATTCCCCAAACGCCTTGAGTTGCTGGCGTATTCAGCTGAAGATAACCGGCCGAAGGCGGATTGCTTTTCCAAATCAGCGAACCATCCGGAGTTGACAAATCGTTTTCGTTCGTCAAGCTCGGCGTAGGCGTGGCGGATGCTTTACTATCAACGGCTAGCTTGGCCGTGAAAGCCAGCTTGCCATCAATGGGTTTGTCAGGCGTGGAAAGCAGTTGATTGTTTAGGGTTTTTAAATCGCCTCGAACGAATAAGTTCGCAAACACTGATAGCGCGGCCAGTTTATTTGGAGCACCATTGAAACTAAAGAAATTGTTCGTCGCCGATTTAAAAAATGGCCGTCCCGATTGCGGGTCCGCAGAGAATGCTTCGTAGTCAAAGAAAAAAATCGCGTCCCAATCTTGGATACATCCGAGCGCGGCGGCTAAAGGAACACATCCGACGGCATAGACGCTTGGTTCGGGATAATTCCATTCTGTCAGCGTCATCGGTTTGTTATAGATACGCCAGCCGGTTCGCATGAGCATCGAGTTGGTTGGCCAATTCGCTTTGGTCGGAAACGCTTCCAAAGGCTCGTTGCCAACCGTCCATTCCGATGCGCTCCAGTCCTTGCCGGGCGGAAACATCGGATGATGCCAATACGTGTGCAAGTCCGCGAAATCGCAAACCTCCTCGACCAAGCCATCTGCATGATAATTGATTTGGCTGGCAGTAATGGGAACACGAACACCCAAGTCTTCCTTTAAATAGCGTCGGAACTCAACAAGCCAATCTCGCTCGGTATCAATCATGAATTGTTTGACATCGACCAGCGATCCGGCAGGCATGTTAACGTCCGGAACGGGTACCGTGCTGTTTTCCAAATTAGCTGACTTGGGAAGAGGCTTGGGCTCGGTCCCTGTTCGGAACTCAATGCCTGCGACTTCCAGCGGCGTGATATTGTCGCCGAAACTGAAAGCCAAATAGGCTTGTTTGTCTAACGTTTCTTCGGGCGTCATGACGCGAACAATTCTTTGCCAGACAGGCGTGATCTTAACGGCCTCGATCAATCCTAACGATCGCCATTGGTCACCCGAGAGCGAACTGAATTCGATTTTTAGCGGGCGATTCGCTTCGCTACGAACCCAAAATGCAAGTGTCACCGGCTGATTCTTTTCGCAACTCAGATTGACGACTTGCAATTGTTGTTGGTAATCATTTTCGGTTGTCGCTTGAGGAACAATTTTCAGTGCACGAAGTTCACCAACGTCGTCAATCGCAGGCTGATCGAAAATTAATTTCGCTCGCGTTCCTTGACCGTTAAGCTGAAACGCACCGAGATCGGATTTGAAATTGGCGACAGGGAACAGGTGGGGGCCTAAACCTTTTTCCGTTCTTCGCCAAGCGGCAATCATCTTGTCGTTTGTTCCGTATTTGGTTGTAAGCCAACCGTTCCATTTCTGATCAAAGCTCGCTTGGAATTTCTTAGGAATCTGGAAATAGAGTTCGTGGCCTTGCTTGGAAAAATAATTTTCGTTCAGCATTTCAACCAATGCGACGCCAGGGTCATCGACGCGACGAAGCTTGCGATAGGGATTGACGTGCGCGAGCAACTCTTTCGAAAACCGCTTTAATTCGGATTGGACATCGGGATCGTAGTACGTAACCCACTTGTTGCTACCCGACCACCATACGCCTGTGGAGTATTGCGGAAACCCTTCGGCTTCGGTGAGAGTGCGCGAAACGTGAAGATTGATATCTGCGTAAACTCCGACTTCATGGAGCTTGGCCAGAAAATAATCCAACCGATCGATCGCTTCGGGATCAAATTGACGTTTGCCGTTGGCGTCGATATCGCCCCAAAGTCCGTTGGGGGCATCTTGCATATCCATATGGTGGAAACGAACTGCGTTGATACCAAGTTTCGCCAGATGAGGTGCAAGCAAGTCGGCTTCTTCATGAGTCGGAAAATTCGCGCCAAAACACAGATTGACTCCCCAGAAGCGAATGCGTTTGTCGCCTGCGAAAAAGTGACCGTTTTTCGATTCAATAAAACCATGTTTTCCGGCGGGGCGATCGCACAGCACGCTGCGGTCGACAACAGTGGGCGAGGCGTCATCCCCCGGAATCGAGAACGGGAAATACTGGGCTTGAGTTGTAATTGCCGGGAAACAGACAAAGAAGCCGAAGGCCATGAGCCACGTTATTTTCAGATTCCACAAATTAATGATTGTCATCAAAGCCACTCAACATTTCCAACTTAAAAACAGTTACGAGAACAGACCAATCTGCAATTTTATACCAGCACCCGCTTGCGGACTTTGACGGGATGCCAGAATAATACGCCAATCGAAACTGATTCTAATCGAATTGTACCCAAGAGGATTCTATGTTTTCTTCGTTTATGCCCGTCATGTTCGCCGAAGTTGATCCCCTGTGGCCGGTACTCCTCGGCTTGAGGTACATGCATATTCTGGGTGCCATTACGATGATGGGTGCCACGATTTTTATGCGATTCGCATTGGTGCCAGCGATCGGAACAATTCCGAATGATGCTCAGACCCAGTTGCACGAGAGTTTGCGGAAAAGCTGGAGTCGGTGGGTGATGCTGGCGACGTTACTGCTATTGGTAAGCGGGATCGCGAACTTGGGACTAGCCGCCCGACAAGATTTTTCAGGCTTAGCAACCAATGCGACCTACAACATGCTTGCCGGTATTAAATTGCTGTTGGCATTACCAATTTTCTTTGTCGCGGCTCTGCTGTCAGGCCGCACAGGCTTGGCAAAACGAGTACAAGCGAAGCGTATATTCTGGCTCAATATCTGCCTGCTTCTTGGACTCGTCATGGTCTTGATGGGTGGCTACATGCGATTCGTCCAAAGAACGCTAAAAGCTCCAAAGACAACATCGATGGTTACCGAACTGTTGATTGACGGCGAAGTGACCGAAGTCCCCGTATCCCGCTAACGGTTTGCAAGCACTACCAATTCGTGTCACGGCTGCGAGCTTTGTCATTTGGGAGCAATGCCTTCAAATGATTGATGGACGTTGCTTGTTCTTAATTGAATGCATACACCGATTCACTTTGGCGCTTGGACGATTTTTGGCGGCTGATATCCGGGTGGCCAGTCGCCGTCGAATTCCACTTGTCCTAGAAACTCATCTTTGCCAAGTTCTTGATTGGGATGCGAGTTCTGTTTGTCGTGACGGTCGACATATATTTTCGCCAAGTACTTGCCTGGCGGAATATCGCACTTGCCAGGCTTCATTTCGGCAGCACGCGACGAGTCCCGTTTCGCAACCGCAGTCACCAGATTTTGCCACTCGTTTTTATCGCCATTGATCGGATTCTGCCCCGTGGCCCAAATTTCGTCAGACCAATGACCATCCACCCAGCGGTAAATGTTGACTTGAAGAATTTTTTTGTCCAATCCTGCGGGCAGATCGACAATACGCAAGTGCTGTTCCGTCAACATCGCTACCTCTGCTGATGGTTTTGGTAACTCGTCCGCAGACTTGTAAGACCCTTTCACGATCGCAGCGTAGTCGCTGAGAAACGTTTTAAAATTTTTGTAGCTTCTACTGCCAACGGTGAATTTTGGTCCACCGCCATGCTTTTCAAGTCCCGCAGCTTTTCTCAGCACGCTGCTCTCTTCAGGAGAATCGATGTCGATATCGCCTGCGTCAACCAGTTTCTGTAAAGTAGCTGCTGGATCGTTCGGAACAATCCAAGAAATTTGTTCCCCGTGTTCCGCGATCAATCGTCGGTTCCGCTCGGGAGAATGGCAATTAATGCAGCGACCAATCTCGGACCAAATATTCTCTTCAAAGGATTCGATCACATGATCCCGACGCAGATGGCGAACAAGCTCAACGGGTACATCGTTTCCTAGTTTCGGTTTCGAAGACTTTGCTTTTTGTAACTCGGGATCCTTGATCGCCGCATGAATCCAGTCGCGAAAGGCAGTGAATTCTGATTTCCTTACTCGTTCGATCAACTCATCGGCCTTGTCCGTATGGCGAGCGATAAACTGCAGGATTTTCGACTCGTCTGGCTTCTTAAGATCGATCAGACCTTGATCGCGCAACGTTGCAAACATGTCCGATTGGTTCTCAAGCATGTAGTTTCGCAAATCGACGCCACCAAAATGACATTCTGAACAACTCGATGACTTACTCGATTTCAAGATCGGCAACATGCGACGTTCAAAAATTTCGGACGCAGATAATTTGCCTTCCTTCTCGGACTTGCCATCGTCTTCAGTCGATTGCCAAGTCGCTACAAGCGTTAACGGTCCAGGCTCTCCAGAAGCGTCGGCAGAAATATGTGCATCCGCCGCATCCGGAAAAGCTTGAACAGAATTTGCAAAAGAGTGACTTGATTGATTTTGCGTTTCGGAGTCAGTTCGACTGCAAGCGACCGATAACAGAAACGAGCTTAGCAGGTACCAAACCATCGGCTTCACACGTTGTTTGTCGGATGAATTTCGCCCCGAAAAACCTGGTACAAAAGTCGCTTGCGGGGCCGTCAGTTGATCGGCGTTGAGTGTTGCGTGCATGTGTGTGAGTCCGGAGAAAACGGAAAATTGCGATAGCGGAATATAGCTTGGCCAAGAACACAATTATGTCTATTTTGCGTCAGATTGCTGCTCGGGAGGACCGCCGCGATCAAAAATGATGCGCCATGTTCCGTTTGGTTCGAGACGCCATATCGAAGTAAAAAGCGCGACCGGTTTTCCCGACGGATCGTGAACCGGTCCCGTGGACAGGGCGAGGTTGCCAGACTCGAGCACTTCGACTTGTCGTGGCTCCCACGAAAACGGAGCAGTTGGTCCCTCAAAAAAAGCTTGCCATGCCTTTGCAACTTCTTGCTTGCCCCGCAGCGTCGCGCGACCGGAAATAAATACAGCTTCGTCGGAGAGGAATTCTTGAAAGGCTTTGAAATCTCGATCGGCCATCGATTTTGCAAAGGCACGTTCGGTCGCTTCGACTTGTTTGCGAAGTGCTTCAACATCGTCGGTGACCGGATCACTCCCGGCAGCGTCCCTGTTAATAACTTCCAGGATACGAACGTTTCGAATTTGGACGGGTTCGTTGTTGCGGCTCAGATGTTGAAAGCCGATATGACCGCGTCGAGGCCGATCCTTGATTGGTGGTGCAAGCGTCGAGTCATGTCGCAACACCGGTTGGTCAAACTTTGCCAAGTCCACATCTTGCACGAGCTCGCCGTTTATGGTCGCCTTGAGTCGCGTTCCGTTTAACTCGATTCGGCAACTGTTCCATTCCGTCGGTTTGTAAACTTGTTTTGTAGGAGCGATCGCACGATAGATCCCGCCGGTCAGTTCGGAATCTTTTGCTTCGCGATTGTATCGAACGTCAGCAAACTGCAATTCCATTCCGTCGAAGGCTGGGTCGCCGCGCATGGGTGCCCGCAGTGCGATGCCACTGTTTCCGCGTTCGGTAAGCAGTATTTCGAACTCAAGCGTGAAATCGCCGAACTCCTTTTCGCTAATCAACCAAGTCCCACGTTCTTCGCCGGAATGTAAAACACCATCCTTGACGGTCCATTTCACATTTGCAGGAGCAGGCTTGGCCAAATCATTCCATTCTGTGACGACCCAGCTCGACGGAAACTCGCTGCCATCGAACGGCTTAAGTTCTTTCGTCTCCTGAGCCTGCAATCCGGAAATGGATACAGTGCCGTAGGTGCGTGCAAAAAAGAAGCAGGCGATCAATATCACAAATAAAATGCGTCGAAGATTCATGGCCAACTCCGGAAAAAAAATCTTTAGGCGAGATATCAGTTTAGGAACAAATTACGGGGCGGCGGTTCGACGAGCATTAGAAATAGGAATTTAATGGATCAGACTCTCTTGAAATTGAACAAATTCACGCTCGATGACCACAACCTTAAGGTTAACTTAAGGTTGACCTCGTATGCTCTTAGGGCGTTAACCACGCTGGAGACTGTTTGTCTGCGACTTGGTAATGCGATTAACTTGGATCCAACCCTCGAACCTATCAACCGTAATATCTTGAGAATTCTTGTCGTTGAAGATGAGCCGGATTTGAGGCGCGCTATTTGCCAAGCGTTGGCGGAAGCGGAGTTTGCTGTCGACGAAGCTTGCGATGGCACTGAGGGTTGCGCCAAGGCCAAGATGTGGGATTACGACGCGATCGTTCTGGATATCATGATGCCTGGCATGAACGGCTGGCAAGTGCTTGAAGAATTGCGGCGGAAAAAGAAAACTCCGGTACTCATCTTGTCCGCTCGCGATGCCGTTGCAGATCGGGTTCGAGGTTTGGATGGAGGAGCCGATGATTACTTGGCCAAGCCTTTTTCGATACTGGAACTCATCTCGCGATTGCGAGCGCTCATTCGCCGCGCCGCAGGCCACTCGAATTCCGTAATTCAAATTGGTTCCATCGCGGTGAACTTGGCCGACCGAACTGTTTCCAAAGACAACGAACCCGTCGTGTTGACTGCGCGAGAATTTGCTTTGGTTGAGTTGCTGGCGCTGCATCGTGGCAAATTGATTACGCGCACCAAGATCTACGATCACATCTTTGGGGAAGACGACGATAGTTTGTCGAATCTGGTTGAAGTGCACGTTTCTCATATTCGGAAAAAACTGGGCGCAGATTTTATCGAGACAAGACGTGGCCAAGGATACATCATTCATGGCTAGTTCGTTACGTTGGCGACTTCAAATTTGGCATGCAGTAATTCTCTTCAGCGTTGTCATCGTTTTTGGCGCGGTCCTGTACGCACAAATACACCGCGCAACCGTGGACGAAATTGATGCCGAGCTGCTGGCAGGAGCGCGCGTGCTCGAAGTAGCATTGCGGACTTTGCCGCCGCACATCGTCGAAGGTGGATTTCGGGAGGGAAACAATAATCCGGGCCCACCGAATAACCTGGGGCCACCTCCCAACGGCGGCTTTCGCCCACCTCCTCGCGGCATGGAGTTTCCACGTGGTATGGACCCTCAACGCGGACCTGCCCCTTTTCCACGCGGACCAGAATCCTCTCCACGCGGACCAGAGCCTAATCAACGCGGACCGGACCCGAATCAGCGCGGATCGGGGCCTGCTCAACGCGGTATGGACCCGCAGCGGGGACCAGAGCAACCGGGAGCGATGGAACCACTGCGACCTCGACTAGATCGCGTGCTCAGTCTGCCCCCGTCCAGATTCCGCGGACCGGATGATACCGAACCGTACTTCGCCGTGTTCAATTCCAAAGGCGAGACAATCCGCAAATCCGCTGACGACGTTCCATCAAGTTTTGAGGCCATGAATCGAGGGATTCAGTTTAGAACGGTTGCAAATAATCGCGAAGTGTTACTTCGCGGACCTTCGAACTCGCTTATTATTGTAGGACGCGACGCGCGAAGGCAAATGCAGCGTCTGACGGGTTGGGCCTTGCAATTAATTTTGATTGGATGCGGTGTACTTGCCCTTGGCCTGTTAGGCGGTTGGTGGCTAACCGGTCGAGCCATTCGCCCGATTCTCGACATCAGTCAAACTGCTACAAAGGTGTCGGCAACCAATCTTTCCGAACGAATCGAAACCACAAAGATGGATTTGGAGCTGCGAGAATTGGGATCGGTACTGAACTCGATGCTCGGTCGGCTTGAACATTCCTTTGAGTTGCAATCTCAGTTTACGGCTGACGCGTCGCACGAACTGAGAACGCCGGTATCTGTTTTGCTTTCCAATTGTGAACTCGCGCTGAGTCGCGATCGATCGGCGAGCGAATATCGAAATACTGTTGAGATTTGCATGAAAGCTGGCACGCGGATGAAATCGCTTGTCGAGGATTTATTAATTCTCGCCAAGGCCGACGCCGGAAAGCTCGATCTGCACAAAAGCCATGTTGACTTGAAAGACTTGGTTGCCGAATCTGCGCGGATGTTCGAATCGATCGCAGTCAAGAACTCCGTAACCCTAGAATGTCGGCTTGAGTCGGCACCTTGCCAAGCGGACTCGAATCGAATCTGTCAAGTCATCCACAATTTGATCGCCAACGCGATTCATTACAACCGAGCCAGCGGCAAAGTAACACTAAAAACGATCCATGACCGGGATTATGCCGTATTTCAGATAACCGATACCGGTTGTGGCATTCCCGAAAGCTCATTGCCAAAACTCTTCGATCGTTTCTACCGTGTAGACGAACACCGCTCCCGCCAACACGGCGGCAGCGGACTAGGCCTCGCAATCTGCAAAAGCATCGTTGACGCACACGGTGGACAGTTGACAGTGTCAAGCCAGGAAAACGTCGGGACAACTTTTGAACTACGTTTGTAGTGTCTTCCAAGAATTGTTTCTTGATCGCGACAATTCGAAAAGTTTACAAGAATTGTTAACTTGGCTGTTCCCCTGATCTTTCGATCGCGGCATTCGGGCGAATCAATAGGACGATGGCAACGGACAAGAGTGCGATTCCGGCAAAGACGCCGAAGATGACATTCAAGGGCACGTGGCGGTCTCGCAACAAGCCGAATCCCCAATCTGCAAAACCACCGCAGCCTATGCTGACCAAATTCATGAAACCGTATCCGGTCGCTCGCAATTGCGGTCGAACGATTTGACAAAGTATCGGCATGTTGTTGCAATCAAAAAATCCCCAACCAAGACCGAATAACATCAAGAACGCGATCGCTGTTGCCAATGTCTCCGCATTGCCGACGCCAAATAATGCTGGCAGAAAAAAACTCGTACCCAAAGCACTTACATAGATTCTTCCGCGAACCGTGCTGATCATCCATCGATCTGCTAACCAACCGCCGACACCCACGCCGACGAGCGATGCCAATTGAACAAACAGCACTGCCGACACACCCGCCTTGCCTTGGCCAAGTCCGAATTGCTCTCGCAAAATATCCGGCATCCAGTCTCGAACAACCCAACCAGCGAGCGCCGGTAACGTAAAGTAAGCGACCAGCAAGATGTATCCCAAGTTGGTGAACAACTCACGCCCAGCAGCGATCGGCGATGGTTGATCGCTCGCTTGAGTTGGTCGAGGAGGGTTTCTTAACAGCACGAACAAGGGCACTGCGTAAACGACGCCTACTAAACCACACGCGGCAAAGGCCCATCGCCACCCGAGCATTGGGGAATCAGCAACGTATCCAGAAAAGCCGCCCAGAATGACTCCAGCATAAATCCCCATTTGATGAAAACCTACGGCGCGTGAACGAGTCTTGCCGCTATGAAACTCCGAGATCATCGCCAATGCGGCAGGGATATAAAACGCTTCACTAATACCCATCAGCGCCCGGGCCAAAACCAACTGCTCGAAACTGGTGACGAATGACGTTGCGAGAGTCACCGCTGACCAAACAAATAGACTAAACGCAATCACATGTCGGCGGCTGACTCGATCGGCGACGTACCCGCCAACCGGACTAAGTCCAGCGTAAACCCATTTAAAGCTCCCCAGCACAATTCCCCAGTTCGCTTTGGTCGCAATGTCGGGCAAGTCCCCCATCATCGACCCCTTCATTGCCGCGAGCATCTGCCGATCAAGATAATTAAGCAGCGCTACCGGCACGAGCATTGCAACAACAACCCACGCCATGTTATAGCCACGCCAATTGGGCTGCATTAACAGATTGTTGTTCATCCCAATTTCCTATGCCGCAAAACAATAATGACGACAGACCGGATGCTGCCAATGAAGGGTTCGGTTGGGCCGCCCATTCTACAATCTTGTTAAGCAAGAACGAAAGGGATACGAATTGTAATGAATCAGGGATTGTTGAGGCGGCGACGCGTCCTCCAAATCGAACTAATCTTTAGTTGCGAGCGATCATTGATTTTTGCCGACAAATCGAGATCAACTCGCACGGTCCGCTCTAAACTTAAGGCACACTGCTACGCTTAACGGATCTGTGCGGACCGAAGATCATTCGCTGCAGGCCGACAATCCCAGTTGCAAATGTGGCCATAATCCCGGTCGTGTAATAGCCGTACGCGAGTGGGATGTCTAAGTCGGATAGAACGAGATGCTCGCCCTCCATCAGGCTTGATGAATTTTGAGATCCAGTCAGCGCGAGACTTATAAGACAGCCGAAACACACGATTCCAAAGCAGTAGAGGGTCAGCCAACCCCAACGACGCGTTCGCCAAAGATGCAAGAGCACCAAAGCAAAAACGGGCACCGGCAAAAACATGATCGCTGCGACCAATCGAGTCGCGGACCGTGACCAACCTGCCTGTTCAAGATTACTTGGACCAGGTATCTGCAACGTAAACAATACGATGGCAGCAATCACTGGTAATAGCATCAGTGCTCGCAAGGTGAACCGTCGCCGTTCGATCATGCGAAAAAACGTCCAACCGGGCAGAACAACAATGATTACCGAAAAGAAAACACCGAACATCATCATCGTCGCTCCACGAATTCGTTCGCCATTGTCCGGCGACCAAGCGGGATGTCGAATCAGTCTTGGATCGAGACCCGTGGACCTCGTGCCAGTCAATTTGATGTTGTATTCTTTGGTCGGCGGTTGGTGTTGCACATTGTGAAGCGGAGTCGCTTCGCGGCACACACAAACTTGCTCTCCAAATTGAAAGACTGCACTTGGGTTCTCTGCATCGCTTCGCGAATCAAGTAGTCTTGCGGTGCTTTCTAATGCGGTTCCGTTCGCGGCAAGCGGTTGCGGGCCGCGGTTGATCCAAATCGGTTGGCCGCTCTTTGCGGAAATTCCGTAAATGGAGTTGTTGTTCTTGAGAGCGATCACGGCAGGATAAACACCAGACGCAGGAGTGATGCTCAATATTTGGCTTTGCCCTTGGGGAATCGTCCACTCCCAAAGCATCTGCATTTCGGCGTTTGCTTTGACAGCCAGCAACTTATCGCCGATTTTCACAATCAGGTCGTCATTTCCATCGCCATTTGCATCATGGACCCATGGTTTGAAAATACTTTCCGGTTGCGGCATTTCACCCAGTTTTTTTCCGTCACCGGAAACTAGTAAGATTTTTCCTGGATTAGAAAAACCCCACAAACCAAGCGCGATCATCGGTGATCCCAGGCTTTTTCGAACAAGGATTGGCTTGGGCTTATTCGCCAGATACGCTCCGTTCGACTGTACTCGACCGCACTGATTTTCAACTTGGACCGTATAGGACCATTTTTCGCGACCGTCCGAAGCATCCAGAGCGAACAACTTGGCAATTCGTTGAGGTTCTCCGGCATAGGTACCACGCTGAACGTCAGCGGAATTGTTTTCCTGCGGTAGCTGCATGACATATTCAAGCCCGATGACGTCGAGTTTGCCGTCGCCGTCAATGTCGGCGGTAATAGGGGAGACAGCGTCTTCATATCCCCAACGATTATTGTTGTTGTACATATCCGGACTGATAGGACGGCGCCATAGAACTTTGCCATCTCGACCGGATAAAGCCTGCGACTCAAAAAGATTCTGTGAACCGACGGTTTCCGCAGGCACAATCACGTCCTGAACACCATCGCCATCAAGATCAGCGAAACAGGGCTCCATTTGCAAATATTGAGTCTGATATTGGCGATTGGTCGGCTGCCCCGATTTTCCATAGGCAACACTCAAAGGCTTCCGCCAGCGAACTTGTCCGGTGGAACCAGAAACCACAGCCAGCCAATGCTGTACCATATTCGTGCCAACACCTTTGGAACGATCGTAGTCCCAATCTGTGAATGCTGAGAAAATGATTTCCGCAACCCCGTCATTATCCAAATCGTGTGCTTCGCCAAGTGGTACGCCTTCGATCGCTGCGAACGGAACGGGGACCGACCAGAGCTTTGTTCCGTCCCGGCCAGAAACTGCTGATAGCGGAAACTCTTGCATTATGGATCCGCCTCTTGCACCGCGACTCGCGTGATACACGATGACGTCATTGGTCCCGTCTTTGTTAAGGTCTACGGATAAGGGAATTGCACCATCAAACAAATCTTGATCAAGC
Organism: Pirellulaceae bacterium; assembly: GCA_031374825.1. GTDB lineage: Bacteria > Planctomycetota > Planctomycetia > Pirellulales > Pirellulaceae > JANMGV01. Next base: position 102,464 of record JANMGV010000124.1, on the reverse strand, counting down.
TGAGTCATCCAAAGCAAACGTCCATCCATTCCGGATGCAGCGCGTAGTTTCGGAAAGCCGTCTTGTTCGATACGTAATAGATCATCATGTCCGTCGGCATTGTAGTCGGACCCAGGCTGCCATACGCCGCCCAATCGTCGCCACCGCTCGACAGGCGCTCCGCGAATGACACGCATGCTGCCACCCGAATTCTGATCTCGCCAGTTGTTCAATTGAAACGTGAACAGGTCCGGGAGTCCATCGGCGTCGGCATCTGCTACATGCATTCGATCGATTCCCAATAAGGACCCCAAGAATTTGCCATCGCTGCAAGAAAACGAGTGGATTAAGGCTGTACCTAGGTCCCGGCTTTTGGGTTGCAATTCAACGAGAATCTGTGGTGCTCCGTCCGAGCCGGATTCCCAAAGATGACAATCTCCAAGATCGTATTCATAGTGGCTTGGCCCCCGCGCCTTACTGGACCACCATATCGTCTTGCCGTCGTTCCCTGAAATCGCATCCATGTAGAGATCGAAATCGCGGCTAAAAAGTGTTGCAACGAATACGTCGCGGTGCCCATCTCGATTAATATCCGGTCCGACCAGAAAGCGATCCAATTGTTGGTCCATTGTCTTGATCGCATGGCGCCATCGCGTTTCGCCTGTTCGACCATTCAATGATTCAATCTCACCCCAAGCTGATTTATTAATGTGCGAACCGGTGGGAACGATGATCTCTGCTGAACCGTCTCCGTCGAGATCTTCAATAACAGGCCAGACTTCTGGACGTGCGTTTTCCGAGGATGGCTTTCTCCATTCGGACGAGAGAGCGTGCCGCCAATTCATGCGACGCCCATTCAAAGACCATGACGATATCTTTAACCCACCGATGGTTGATGCCACCGAAGTAGCTCCGCTCGCATTTGCAGCGGATTCCAACAGCACAAGCTCTGGTTCGGCATCGCCAGCCAGTTGTGCCAGTTGCGGTTCGCGAATCGGATGAAAGCCGAGGTCGAAAGGCTCCCATCGCGGTTGGCCTGTCACCGGATCAATTCCAAGCACATGTTGACCTAGGACCGAAACTAAGGTTTGTTTTCCGGCAACGAGGACAAGTTGAGGCTGGAATGGCATGGGATGCCAGTTTCCCGATGGAAGCCAAACTCCTCTAGAACGCAAGAAGTTATTGCGATCCCATCCACTTCCGCTACCGCTGCCGCTAGAGCCCGTTATTTGGGTGAACCAGCGAGCGGATTCGGACCATTCGACTCCAGGCGGCATTTGAAATAATTCGTCTTTGAGATCGAACTGCCATATCGTCGCGAGACTCTTTCCAGAAAGGCATTCAATCCAACGATGCGGAGTGGTCATCTGCCCATCGAATTGCAGATCACAAAAGACTGCGATCAATTCTGAAATCCCATCGCCGTCCAAATCGTTGATGACAATCGGCTTGCATACGACGCCGCTTTGACTGTCCGACAAGCGGGGAGTTTTTAGATCCGTTCCGCGTGCTGCAACCCATAAAGGGCCTCCACCACGCGACGGAAGTGCGACGATCCAACCTTGGTGGCGGGCCGCGACGATGGCGTCCCCGATTCCGTCACCATCGAGATCAGATGCGCTTTCAACAACCATCGGATGGAAGTAACTATCGACAAGGCTGCCTGCAGCGTAGTATCTCGTGTTCCATTGCCAAAGGAACCCTGGAAACTCTCGTAGAACCGGATCATCTTTCGTGTTGGTCAAATCGTTGGTAGATACCGGTCCGCTTCCCAATAATGCGGTATAGTGAACGCCCGCTGGATTGAGTAACAGTACATCCTGTCGACCTTGCCGATTTACAATGGCATAACTTCGATCAACCTTGAGCGGTGATCCAAGTATTTGGTCTTCGATGTTTAACGAGTGTCGCAAAGGAACTGTGCTTGCACCTCGCAACACCGATACGCGATACAACTGGCTCATGCGTCCCTCGGCAGAGAGACGCAACGTGTATTCTCCCGCTGGCACCGGCACTGGTTCTTGCGTCGGCACTGTAAAGGATTTTGCGACCGCTTGTCCGGAATCATCAACAATTTCGGCTGCCAAAGGCGGTCGGTCCGTGCCGAGTGACAAATAGCCCAAACGATAGTCTTGATACCACAACCAAGTGGCCATCCCAGCTGCGGCTAAAACGAGCGTTGCTGCGACTGCCGCAGCGGTGAGCGCCACGCTTCTTCGCTGCTTGCTCATCCACCGCCAAGCTCGCTCGAGAACATCAGGCGGTCGAGCTTGGATCGGCTCGTTTCGGACAAAACGGTCAAGGTCATCGGCAAGTTCTCCAGCGGAGGCATACCGCGATTCTGGTTCCTTGTTCAAGCACTTCATGCAAATCGTTTCGAGGTCTCGCGGGATGGCTGGATTCAGCAATCGCGGCGATACGGGATCTCGATCCAGTACTTGCAGGAGCGTATCGAGTGGGCTGGCTGCTTGGAACGGTGGTCGTCCGGTGATCAAGCAATACAAGACCGCACCGAGGGAGTAGACATCCGATAAGGGACCAATCGACTTGACTTTGCCGCTAGCTTGCTCCGGCGGCATGTAACTGGGTGTTCCCAATACTTGCCCTGTTGCGGTCAGTTGCGACGCTTCGTTGGCCGCACCTGCCGTTTCATATCGTTTGGCCAAACCGAAATCGGTAACGTGTGGCTCGCCTGCAATGTCGAGCAAAATGTTCGCGGGCTTCAGATCGCGATGCACAACCCCTTCGACATGCGCATATGCAATCGCTCGCGCGACTTTGTGCATGATGGAGGCCGCTTCCATGGGCGCAATCACTTCCCGAGCGACGCGATGAGCCAAGCTTTCGCCATCGACCAAAGCCATGGAAAAGTAATGTTGACCTTCGGTTTGGCCTATTTCATAAATCGGGACGATGTTTGGATGTTCGAGCTTGGCTGCTGCTTCGGCTTCGGCGTAAAAGCGTTTGACATCTTCGCTGCTCGCTAGCTGCCCCGTCAAAATCATTTTGAGTGCTACGATTCGCTTCAGCGATTTTTGTCGCGCTTTGTAGACAATCCCCATCCCGCCGCGTGCTATCTCGTCGAGCAATTCGTAATCGCCAAAGTAGTGAACATGCGAACCAACGCTCGTTGGAACAATCGCGGCCATTCCCATTGTCGGTTGTTCCGCATCCAACCCATTGATGATTAATTCTTTGTCCGGGGCAAGCATCGGAGTTGTCAGACTCGCATCGTCGGATGCCACGGAATCGCGAGACATGTCGTTGCGCGATTGATTTGTGTCTGGATTCGAGGGCCCTGGAATCGGGCTGGCGAGTTTTTGAAATTTCTCGCGATCGGCGAAGAAAGCGATCAGCTCGGGTGCCATGTCGGGATGTAGTTCGATGAACTCGTCTGACCTCGGAGTGGAACCTGAATGAATCGCGTCAAGATAATCGGCGATTACCTCATTGATGCGTTCTTCGCGTTCGTTGTTGTCGTCAGCGTTCATCGGTGATTGTCTTTCGCAAATTCTCAAGACCACGTTTGATCAAGCCGGCAACTGCGGTGCGGCTCTTTCCCATTTGCTCGGCTATCTCGTCCACTTTTAAACCATGCCAATGCTGTAGTTCCAATGCCTCCCGCTGAGCGTCCGGTAACGAACACAGCGCCTTAGCCAGCCTAACTCCATCCTCTTGACGAGATACCTTTTGGCTTGGACTCGATTCGTCGACGGCTAAGAAAGCTTCCAATCGCGTGGAAGAAGCTTCTAACGCTGCTTCCAGGGATTGTTCTCGCCCAACATTGCGTTTGGCCGCGTTGAGTTTTCGAATTTCGTCGGCGAGGTTGTTGGCTAAAATTCGCCGCAACCACGCTGCCGTGTCACTTGGACTGTTCGTATTCAGCCGAGGAAACGCGCGGTACGCTTCCAGCAGTGTCAATTGCACGACGCCGGACAGGTCGATTTTGCCTTGAAGACGTCGATCCATCTGCAACCTTGCCAACAGTGAAAGGTATTCGCGATAGTGCTCCAATAACGGATTTTGGCCGTCCAGTTCAGATGACATTCAATCCCTCTATAGGATGTGAGCGAGAATCGCCAACAAGTCAGGCGCGAAATCTCGGAAATTATCTTGAGTCTGAGGAAATTCGGAAAGGGTAAGAAATCGGAAATTTAATTCATTGGCGACATGCTGTGTCCCACTTTTATCTGGGTTTGCAACATATGCAAACACTCTGACTCTTGGTTTTGCCTCCGACAGCGGGTGTAACACGCCAACAGCTGGTTAACAGAGAATGAGATTGAATTTGGCATGCTGGGGCCTCGCCAGGGACGAGTTCAATTTCCGCACTGGGGGCATCGGCCTCCTGCGGTTCTTAGTTGAAATGATTTTGATTTGAGTGTGTATCCACAATTTGGACAACTGGCAGTTGCTGTGCCAGACGCGGACCACGATACAATTGCCAAATAGATGACGCTGATGGGCGTGGCCAGCATCATTGGCAGGACACCAAGGCTGCCATCTTCGTGCGCGCTAGGCATGCAGTTCATGACAATCAGTGGCCCCATAATTAGCAGCGGCAATGCTGCCAACAATCGCCACAGCGATTTGACTTTTAGGAGAACATACACCTGAATCGGGAAATACACGACTGCGAGCATGCCAAGTATCGTAAGAATCCCGCTCAACTGGCTGCCCATAATATCGCTCCCAACGCTCGACGCGAACGCAATTTGTTTAATGTTTGAAAGAAAGAAATCTATTCGCTTCTTTGCAACGACCAAAGATGAAGCTCGTCAGTTTGATTGATGGCCGTCGCGAGATCATAACTTTAGCGGCAATTGCAATAAACAGTGTCGCGTGGAACGGATAATCTCGCATGGGCACTCAAGTCCGGAAGGTTTTTGGTATGACCAACACGAGGCCGAGTGGGTCGTTGTGATGCAAGGGAACGCGACGTTGGTACTCGCAGGAGATTCAGACCTTATTCAAATGTCGTCGGGCGATCATCTATTTATTCCTGCGCATCGTCGTCATCGTGTCGAAGGGACTTCGCCAACCGAGCCTACAATCTGGCTAGCGGTTTTTTTTGCAGAATGAAAAAGCGTTATCGAGCAGCTAACTTGATCGCGCGAGTTAAAACGCGATCAAAAGTTGACGCAAAGGCCGCTCGATCTTTGGCAGTGTAGGGTGGTGGGCCGGACAATTCCATTCCAGCGCCGCGGGCAGCGTCAAATAGATCGCGCGCTGTTAGTCGACCGAAGACATTCGTTTCGTCGTATTGCTCGCCACGGGGGTCGACAACATAAACTTTCTTCTCGACCAATTGTGCCGCCAGTGGAATGTCGGCAGTGATCACGAGATCGCCGGCCGCCGACTGCTCTACGATGTATTTGTCAGCGACATTCGCTCCGTCACGCACGGCGATACTTGTGATGAGCCCGTTACTAGGCGGAACCCAAATTGATTGATTGGCCACGACGACCACCGGCAACTTGAGTCGCGTCGAAGCACGAAATACCATTTCTTTGACTTCGCGTGGCGCGGCATCACCATCAATCCATATTCTCATGGGCACTGATTCCAAAAAGTCCGATCCCAGCAGAGGAGTTCGACGCTCAAGGCAATTTTACTTCCCTCTCGCTGACGAGCGTTTTCTCGATTCGTGATGCGGCAATCATAGACGAAAGGACGTCAGCCGATGGGCACTTCGAATTATCGAGCGACTCGCTTCGCCAGTGTTCCAACAGAATCGATCAACCAACCAATTCACTTTGCGGTTATCATCCGACCTTCGCGATCTATTGTCGAGTCCAATTCGGTCCTTCCACCGCAAGCGGCTAAAGCGAGCGGCAGGAATTTGCGTTACCCAACGTAGGACCGGTCTCCAGGCCCGTCCCATTCAATTCGGACGGGCCTGGAGACCCGCCCTACAGGTAAAATATTCCCTGCCGATCACCTACCTGGAATCGCTTGCTTTCGGACTCTTATTTGCTTATGCCGCCACTCCTGGTAAAGTGATAGATACCCGCCTGGAGAGACTATATGAAACCTGCCCTTTGGATTTGGCTGTTCGGGACAATTTGTGTCCTACCTGCCTTTGGCCAAACTCCGCCTACAACCGAGGACATTACGTTCTTTGAGCAGAAGGTTCGTCCTTTGCTGGTCGAGCGATGTTACTCGTGTCATTCACGTGAAGCCAAAAATCTTAAAGGCGGCTTGCATCTGGATACGCTTGATCTAATTCTCGCTGGTGGAGATAGTGGTCCAGCAGTCGTTGCTGGCCAAGCGGATGAAAGCCTCCTCATCCAAGCCGTCCGCTACCAAGATACGTCAACGGCAATGCCACCCGATGGCAAATTGACTGATCGAGAAATCGCCATCCTTGAAGACTGGGTTCGGCGCGGCGTTCCGTTTCCTTCAAGTGAGCACGCAGAACGAGTTCAGAAAAAGATCGACATCGCCGAAGGTCGTAAACATTGGGCTTTCCAAACTCTAAAAAATGGCACTCCCCCACCCGTCACGCAAAGTCAGTGGCCACTACAAAAAATCGACACCTTTGTTCTGGCAGAATTAGAAAGCCAAGGTCTTGCTCCGAGCAAGCAGGCATCGCGCCGAGTATTGCTGCGCCGCGTCAAATTCGATTTGCTCGGGCTACCGCCCACTCTCGAAGAAATCGTGGAATTTGAAAACGACGATTCCCCAGATGCTTACGAACGCCGTGTAAACGCTTGGCTCGATTCTCCTCGTTACGGAGAACGCTGGGCACGCTCTTGGCTTGAACTCGCTCGCTATTGCGACGTCATGGAAGATTGGGCCGAAACGCTCGGCAATGGCTATCTCTATCGCGACTGGGTTGTTCAAGCATTGAACCAAGACGTCCGATACGATCGCTTTGTCCAGTTACAATTGGCTGCCGACCAAATGGACGACGCGGTGCCGTCTGATCTAGCGGCACTGGGCTTTATCGGCCTAAGTCCATCTTATTGGAAAGAGTTGCAGTTGCCTGTCGAAATTATCAAGACCATCGTCTCGGATGAAATCGAAGAACGGGTGCATACCGTCTCGAGCACTTTTCTCGGTTTGAATTTGGCATGTGCTCGCTGCCACGATCACAAATTTGACCCGATTTCTGCCGAGGACTATTACGCGTTGGCTGGGGTTCTTGCGAATACAAAGACCTGCGATCGCGCGCTGGCGGCCAACGTCGATTCCGCGAAAATCTACGAAGCCAGGAAACTTGTAAAGAAGCTGGAAGCGGAGTTGAAACCATTAGAGGCGATGAAGTCCGAAGAAAATGACAAGAAGATCGCAGAGATACAATCCAAAATTGACGAAGCGAAAGCGACGCCCGGATTCGATTCGCTACTCGCACCGGGAGTGATAGATTCAAGGCTTGTTGTACTCAATGCAGACGGCACGCACGGTAGCAAGATTGTTTACGAAGATACAATCAAAGACGCAGAGCTAGAGATCCGCGGCAATCCAAACAAGTTAGCTCAAGTTGTTCCACGACGATTTGTTTCGGTCTTGGCTCAAGATCCATCGACCCCATTTTCCAAGGGCAGTGGGCGACTGGAGTTGGCACAATGCTTGACAAGCGACTCGGCTGCTTTGGTCGCTCGCGTCATGGTCAATAGAATTTGGAAGCTGCATTTTGGCGTGGGATTGGTGGAGACACCAAGCGATTTCGGACGGCAAGGCCAATTGCCTTCGCACCCCGCTCTGCTTGATGATCTCGCTTTCCGATTTATCGATAGCGGATGGTCGATCAAGTGGCTTCATCGAGAGATACTATTATCCTCAACCTATCAGCAGGCGAGCGGTCCGCCTTCGCCGATGGATCCCGATTGCCGCTACTACTCAAAGTTCCCTAGGCAACGACTTAGTGTCGAAAGCTGGCGCGACACGATACTCGAAGCTTGCGGGAATCTCGACAATCAAATCGGTGGAACGCCGAGCGATCTCAATCAATCCACAAATCATCGCAGAACGATCTACGGCATCGTCAAGCGTCGCGAGCTGAATGATCTGCTGCGACTGTTCGATTTCCCTGACCCGCTAACGCATACTCCCAGCCGGACGCCAACAACCACGCCTTTGCAACAACTATTCACGCTGAACAGCACATTGATCATGGAACAATCTCAAGCTCTCGTCGAGCGATTGGCTAGAGAAGTTGGCACAGATGACGAAATGCGAATTCAGCGAGCTTACCATCTCGTTTTCGCCCGAACGCCGTCAGACCAAGAGCTACAAACGGGCCTTCAGTTTGTTCGCGACAATCCGGCCGATGCGTGGGTGCAGTATGTGCAAGTGTTACTTGGCAGCAATGAATTTCTCTTTGTCGAATAAGCTACCATGAGCGACTTAATTTTGAATCGTAGGCAATTGCTGCAAACGACCGGTGCGGGGATGGGGATGCTCGCGCTGGCAGATGTTTTGCAAGGCTCTGCCAAATCGGGGCTTCAACCGCACTTTGCTCCTCGAGCAAAACGCGTGATCCATCTATTCATGAATGGCGGGCCTTTTCAATGTGATTTGTTCGACCCGAAGCCAGCATTGAATCGCTATGCCGGCCAGAAACCGCAAGGTGCCGACCTACGAACCGAACGACCAACGGGCGCGCTGATGGCGGTCCCTTTTAAATTTGCCAAACATGGCAACAGCGGCGTCGAAGTCAGCGAATTGCTGCCGATGACTGCTCGGTGTATCGATGATATTTGTGTGATTCGATCGATGCACACCGACAATCCCAATCACGGTCCTGCTTTGTTCATGATGAACAATGGAACGCAAACCCCCAACAGACCAACTTTGGGTGCATGGTTGTCATACGGACTTGGTTCGGAAAATGAAAACTTGCCAAGCTTTGTGGTCGCCTGCCCAGGTCGCCCCGTTCGATTTGCGGAACTTTGGTCGAATGGATTCTTGCCAGGCGAACATCAAGGAATGTATGTCAACCATTCAAACCTTGACCCAAAGCAGATGATTCCGTTTCTATCGAATTCCAAGATCAGCTCGGAAGCCCAATTGCGGCAACTCAATTTGATGCGAACGATCAACGAACACCATCAAGCTCAGCTTGGCGGCGACCCTGCGCTGGAGGCTCGGATTCGATCCATGGAGACTGCTTATCGAATGCAAATTGAGGCCTCGGATGCTTTTGATATTCAACGCGAACCTAATCAAGTTCGCGATTGGTATGGCCGCGATCACTTTGCAAACGGTTGTTTGCTCGCCCGAAGATTGGCGGAACGCGGAGTGCGATTTACACAGATCTATTACGGGAATGGTCAACCTTGGGATACGCATGCCGATCATACGGCGGCGACCAAGAAACTGTGTGTCGATATCGATCGACCGATCGCGGCTTTGTTGTCCGACCTGAAACAGCGAGGCATGCTCGATGATACTTTGGTCATTTGGGGTGGCGAGTTTGGACGCACGCCCACGACGGAGAACGCGGACGGGCGGGATCATAATCCATGGGGATTTACCATGTGGATGGCTGGTGGCGGTGTTCGCGGCGGGATGACGTATGGCGAGACGGACGAGTTCGGATTTCGTTCCGTGACCGATAAAGTCCACATTCATGACCTTCACGCCACGATCCTCCACCTCATGGGTTTTGATCACGAAAAGCTCACGTATCGACACGCCGGGCGCGACTATCGGTTGACGGACGTTGCCGGTCAAGTTGTCCAAAAGATTATCGCCTAACCGATGTCACTGAATATATGAGCGGAACGGCGCGAGCCGTCCGGTGAATCATTAAAAAATAATGCAGAAACCGTAGGGCTCGCGCCCTTACGCTACAATGCAGACTCTAAAATCAGTGCCATTTTGAATCAAATTACCAATGATTGGCTACATGTTCGAAACCATCAGCCGTTTTGGCGATAGCCACGGTTTTGATTGCAATAACCGCGGCTAACGCTGGGCTGTTTAACATGCGAGGTTGACAAAGGATTTAGTTGCGCGGGTTTTGTAACTCATACGCGTCCGATTCACACAATCTCACATCCCAGCTCGAGGCCTCGTTTCGTCCCCCAAGCGCGCCAGCGACGGATCGGGCTCGCCCCGTATCGTCGCAAAGGTTTGGCGTGCTAGCTCGCGATATAGCCAACCAAACCTATTGCGGTCATCGGGCACGAGACCCTTGACCGCTTTCGCACGCATAGATGCCCTGTTTCTAACACGCCAAACCTATTGCGAAACGTGGGCTCGAGGCCCAGTCTCGCCTAGCGCGCGCTAGCGACGGATCGGGCTCGCCCCGTTTCGTCGCAAAGGTTTGGCGTGCTAGCTGGCGATTTAGCCCACCAAACCTTTGCGGTCTTCGGGCACAGAGACCCTTGACCGCTTTCGCGCGCATAGATGGCCTGTTTCTCGCACACCAAACCTATTGCGAAACGTGGGCTCGAGGCCCAGTCTCGCCTAGCGCGCGCAAGCGACGGATCGGGCTCGACCTGATCTTTTAAGAAACCGGCGTTGCGCAATTTTTCATTTGCGGGAGTTTTACTCCAAGAAATCGTCCGTGCCTTGTGCTGATGAAAATGTGAGGTGTCGAAATGTCAGGTCTATACCGAATTTTTAAAGGTCCAGGCTAACGCCGTTTGGCTGATTCAAAATGGTTCTTTCCAACTATAGTTATAACCCTTGGTCGCTTGCTGTTATTTGAGTTCCGTCAAGCGAATATTTTTGTACTCGGCCCACATTGGTTTACCGGCATGAAGCTGGAGTGCCAGGATGCCTTCGCTTAGCGCTAATTTTGGTTCTTTGTCCGTGAAGTCAAGAATCAGTCGTTCGTTCATGAAATGTTGGATACGATTACCTTTGGCGACGATAACGACGTCATTCCAATCGTCGAGCTTAAAGATTTTTTGGAATTGATCCTCCCCAAGAAATGTTTCGACGATGCGTTTTCCGTCGGCGTTCCATTCTACTTTTTCACCGACCATGCATATTCGGCCACGCGAGCCACCTTCGTCGTAAATGAAACCGCTGACATCGGGAAACTTGTGTTCGTTGCGAATCTCATGCTGATATCCACGCACCACCCATTTGTTCGAGACCTTGCCATCGGTGATATGTTTCGAGCGATATTGAATACCGGAGTTATTGGTAGCGTTGCAGCGAAAAGACAATCGCAAAATGAAATCTTGCAGCATTCCGTCTTTCCAAATTAAAAACGTGTTGCCGTTCGCCTTGTTCTCATCGGTCGTCTCGCCATGGATGACACCGTCGCGAACTGACCACAATCGATCGTCGCCATCCCAGCCCGATAGATCTTTTCCATTGAAAAGATTTTTCAACTCGCCAGTCGTTTCAGGAGGCGGAGTTTGACCAAATTGAGCACGCACATTACTTGTACATACTAATGCCGCGAAGGTTACGACCAGAAATGTGGAACATCGGATATTCATGGTTCGGGTTTCCGTTGCCGGGGTTTAGAGCTTTGAGAAAAAGTTCGATTCGCGATAGTGTTCCGCATGCAATTTACGCAAGGTTGCTGTTTAGAAAAACCTGCAACTTTTGAAAAGCAGACTCGAAATCACCACGCTTTCAACGCATTGCGAATGGAGCTTTATTTTACTACCAAGTCGTCCCTCTCGCCGTACCCGATGTGCCCCGAAGACCAAATAGACCTAAATCGCTTCCTAAAAAATGCAAGCCGGTTTTGGAGCGAAGCGTCGATGACCTCGAAGGTCGCGAACCTGACAGTCCCGACAGCTCGCCGCTTTGCAAGAAGCTTCTTTGCCGTCGCGTAGGACTTGGGAGAGAAAGGACCAGACCATGATTGATGTGGTATAGACGCCATGCAATCCAAACGCGCAGCCGTGCTTTTGAAAGATACGTTCGATGTGTTCGGCCGAAAGTACTTCGGCAAATGGAAGACCTTCTCCACCGAAAAACGCATCCACAATTTTCCGGAAACTGCGACTGCCATAACGCGACGATTTTGGTAAAGAATTATCCATGAAAAAACCCTCCTTGGCTTTTCACAGGCGAGTGAACCAAGGAGGGCTTCAATTTTAATACCAAGGCAGGCTTATCACCGAAAGATCACCTTGGCTGCGTAGAGCTTACAAAATTTCTCAACCCAGCCCAAGCTCAACGTACGCGCAAATTCAAGCTCGACAGTGCCGTTCCCTTCTGTGCCTTTTTCTTTTCCAAGCCTGTTTATTCCCACCGAATACGAACAATTACCGACCGTGGACACCTCTTACATGCTATTCTCGGTGTCAGAAGTTCGGCAGGGGCGAAACTCCTATGCTGTACTCTGACTTCGGATGACTCGATTAAAAGCGGCTCGGCGTACGCTGAGAAACTGGTAAATAAGTAAGCCGACGCAGCACAATCCTACCTCGTGGGTCTTGCTTCGTCGGCTTTTTTTATGCTTGTGCCGTTTCCGAATCCAAGTTGCCGTAGAGCTGTTACGAAACTGTTCGCCGTCGAATTGAAGGCATCGATCACAACATGGGCCGAAAACCGTGGGCTAGCGTCCTGCGGCTAATCAGCGGGAACGCGCTAGCGTCCGGTTCAGCCCGACTTACAATCGCCGTCGAATTGAAAGCATGTAGAGAGAAAAAACGATGCCGTTATCCGTTCCACAACCACTGGTTGAAGATATTCAAAACTATGCACAAAACATAGTCGATACCATCCGAGAGCCATTGCTCATCCTCGACGCAACTCTCCGCGTCCGGTCGGCAAACCGGGCTTTTTATCAGACATTTCAAGTCTCAGCAGCCGAGACAGAAGGTCAGCTCATTTACGAATTGGGGAATGGTCAATGGGACACTCCCGATCTCCGTACCCTGCTCGAAGATATCGTGCCCAAGAGTTCCGTATTCGACGATTTCGAACTCGAACATTCGTTTCCCGTCATTGGTCGGCGATTTATGTTGCTCAATGCACGGAAGCTCCAATCTGGTCAGCATGGAGAATTAATCGTCCTGGCGATGGAGGATGTCACAGCGAGAAAGAAGGCCGAAGAGGATTTGGTCAATGCTGGCGCTTTGCAAAACGCCATCTTCAATAGCGCTAATTTTTCGAGCATTGCCACCGACGAAAAAGGAGTCATTCAGATCTTTAATGTCGGAGCCGAACGCATGCTCGGCTATGAAGCAGCCGAAGTCACGAACAAGATTACGCCGGCGGATATCTCCGACCCCCAGGAGGTCATCGCACGCGCAAAAGCTCTTAGCGCCGAACTTGCAACGCCCATCACACCAGGTTTCGAGGCCCTCGTCTTCAAAGCTTCGCGTGGAATCGAAGACATCTACGAATTGACTTATATTCGCAAGGACGGTACTCGTTTTCCTGCAATTGTATCGGTAACAGCACTGCGCGACGCACAAGAGAATATTATCGGTTATCTGCTGATCGGTACCGACAATACCGCTCGTATACAAGTTGAAGCGGAACGCATGCTGCTCGATCAGCGTGTTCGGGATCAGCAGTTTTACACTCGCTCGCTCATTGAATCCAACATTGACGCGTTGATCACCACGGACCCGCATGGAATCATTACCGATGTGAACAAGCAAATGGAAGAGCTCACGGGTTGCACCCGGGACGAATTGATAGCGGCACCGTTCAAGGACTACTTTACCAACCCAGACCTTGCCCAAGCGGGGATTAAAATGGTACTCGCCGAAGGCAAAGTTACGGACTATGAGTTAACAGCCCGCGCAAGGAATGGTCAGCAAACCGTTGTATCTTACAACGCAACGACTTTCTACAATCGCGACAGAAAACTACAAGGTGTTTTCGCAGCAGCGCGCGACGTGACGGAACGAAGTCGGCTCGAAAAGCAAATGCAACTTCAGGCTACCGAGCTTTCCGATCTGCACCGCCGCAAGGACGAGTTTTTAGCCATGCTCTCACACGAGCTTAGGAGTCCACTGGCTCCCATCGCCAATGCGGTTCAGATGCTCGGAATGCAAAGCGGCGATGAAAACGCGACGCAGAAAGAAGCCCGCGGCATTATCGAGCGGCAAACAGGTCAATTGCAACATCTCGTGGATGATCTTCTCGAGGTCTCGAGAATTACAACTGGTATGGTACAACTCCGAAAGGTCTTGGTTGCCATCGGCGATATCATGACGTCCGCCATCGAAACAGTTCGACCGTTGATCCATCAACGTCAGCACGAAATGAGGGTTGCAATTCCGGACGCGCCCATTTGGCTTCAAGCGGACGCCGCAAGGCTTGAGCAAGTGCTCGTAAATTTGCTAACCAATGCTGTAAAATACACGGATCCGAATGGCACGATCTGGATTAGCGCTGAGGAGGTGGGGGGTGAGTGTGTTCTGCGAGTTCGCGATACGGGCGTTGGAATAACACAAGAACTATTGCCCTGTATTTTCGACTTATTCACGCAAGCAGAACGCTCTCTCGATCGTTCGCAGGGTGGGCTCGGCATCGGGCTTGCGTTGGTGCAGCGACTCACTGAATTGCACGGAGGGCGAGTCGAAGTATTCAGTACTTTGAAACAGGGTAGCGAATTTGTGGTGCGTTTGCCGGCAGAAACATCAAGTTCGATTCCGCAAGCTCCGCCGATCGTGGAAACGCCCGTTCCAAACTTACGACCTCTGAAAATTTTGGTCGTCGATGACAATGTCGACTCGGTTCTCAGCTTTTCCATGCTCCTCAAGGAAGCCGGCAATGATTTGAAAACCGCCTACGATGGCCCGACTGCATTCAAGATCGCTATGGAGTATATTCCGGATGTCATCTTGCTCGATATAGGTTTGCCTGGTTTGAATGGCTATGAGATTGCGAAACTGATTCGAAAACAGCCTTCGCTCAAGGATGTCGTCCTGATTGCATTGACCGGTTATGGCCAGGAATCGGATCGGCAAGCGTCGATGGAAGCAGGCTTCAATCACCATTTGATTAAACCGGCTCGCTTGGCTCAAGTCCGGCAGATACTCGCCAGCGTGGCAGAACACCGTAAGGAGTAATTGGGCCTGAGGCGCTAGCCGATAAATTTCGAAAAATCGGCTAGCGCCTCAAGCTCAATGGGAAAAATAGCAAAAGCCAAACAACCAAAGAAATGAAAGCCAATCATGATCCTAAAACGACTCCGCGAAGAAACTTCACGAAATCATTCCGCCATCGAAGGCAGTGAACGTGAATGACTAGTTTGATTCAGCGGATACTTATCGTGGAAGACAATCCAGATAGCCGTGCCGATTTGAGGCAGATGCTGCTGAAGGAGTCAGATCGAAAATACGAGTTCGTCGAGGCAGAATTGGGTCTTTCGGCGTTGAGATACGTCCAGGAAAACGAACGGACTCCCTTTGACTGCATGCTTCTCGAGTACCATCTGCCGGATATGAATGCTCAGGAAGTACTCGTTTCGATTTGCAAGGAGAACGAAATCCCTCCTTGCCCCGTGGTCGTATTTACCGGCTCCGATCGAAGGGCTGGGCCGGAACTCCTGCGAGTGGGTGCTCAAGACTATCTAAGCAAAAGCGGGCTTACCGCGGATAGCCTAACACGTGCAATCGACAACGCGATCGAGCGATACGCCATGCTGAGTGATCGCATTGCAGACAAGAATACCGACCAGACCATAGCCACAAGACTCGCGTTGGCTGTCGACGTTTCAGGTTTGGCGATCGCCGAAGTGGACTACACGACTGGCGTTAACCACCTTTCTGCAAAAGCGGCTCAATTGTTCGGTCTGGGTAACGAATCCATGACTGTGCCTCGCGCGGCCGTGCATGCGACTTTCCATCCCGACGATAGCGAGGAGTTAAAAGCTCGAATTGCGAAATCCATGTCGCCGACTGGCGAAGGCTGGTTTGCCATGGACCATCGCGTTGTTTGGCCAAATGGAGAAGTGCATTGGTTGCGAGTGCGAAAGCAAGTATTCTTTGAGGGCGACGGGGAACTGAGACATCCAATTAGGGCCATGCTTGCGACCTTCGATGTGACCGCAGAGAGGAATGCAGCCGAAATCGTTCGCGCAGGGGGCGATTTTGTGCGCGGAGTGCTGGATTCATTGCCGGAGCATATTGTTGTGCTCGACGACCTTGGAAACATACTTGCCGTGAATAGGCTCTGGGATCTTCTTGAGGTTGAGAATGGCGGGGCACTCGATACGAACTCGGTCGGCTTGAACTACCTCGATCTGTGTCGCTCTTCGATCGCGACGGGAGCACCGCATGTTCTTGCAACGATCGAAGGGCTTGAAGAAGTGCTTAACGGTTCGCGATCAGAGTTTATCGCTGAATACTCGTCGCCTGCACCAGGCAGGGAGCAATGGTACATGATGCATGCGAAACGGATGCGGTATGGCAACGCAGGAGTGGTGGTCAGCCATGTAGACATTACCGAAAAGAAGAAATCGCGATTAAAACTGCAAGACTCTGAAACTCGCTTTCGCCGACTCTTTGAAGCGGCTCATGATGGCATACTGATCCTTGATGCCACGACTCGCAAGATCACGCACGTGAATCCATTCCTAATAGCATTGCTTCAATACCCCGCAGAACACTTTCTGGGAAAGGAGCTTTGGGAGATTGGCTTTCTCAAGGACAAGCAGGCGAGTGTAGCCGCCATGCAGCAACTCGACGAACTCGGTTCGCTTCGTTACGAAAGTTTGCCAATGGAGGATAGTCATGGCCAGAAACATCCCGTCGAGTTGGTAGCCAACAAATACGATGAAGGGCTACTCCCGGTTGTCCAATGCAACATTCGAGATATCTCCGAGCGACGGCGATTGGAAAAGCAAATGTTGGATCAAGCTGCGGAACTCTCGGATTTGCATCGAAGCAAAGACGAGTTTTTGGCCATGCTCAGCCATGAGCTTCGCAGCCCGTTGGCTCCGATTTCAAACGCCGTGCAATTGTTAAGCCTACAAGCAGGGAGCGAGAGTGCGATTCAGAAACAGGCACGCAATATTATCGAAAGGCAAACTGGGCAATTGCAGCATCTCGTGGATGACCTATTGGAGGTTTCTCGCATCACGACCGGCCGAGTGCAACTTCGTCAGGAACGAGTTGCGGTACGCGGCATGGTAGTAGGAGCGATCGAGACCGCTCGACCGTTGATCGATCAGAGAAAGCATACACTTACGGTATCGATTCCGGACGAGACTCTTTGGTTGAATGCCGATGCAGCTAGGTTGGAGCAAGTAGTCGTCAATTTACTGACGAATGCTGCCAAGTACACAGAAGAGTCGGGGCAGATTTGGCTGACGGTCATTCGCGAAGGAAACGAGTGTATTATCAAAGTGAGAGACACAGGCGTTGGAATCTCTCCGGCCTTGCTCCCAAAAGTTTTTGATCTATTCACCCAAGCGGAACGATCGCTGGACCGATCGCAAGGTGGACTCGGTATCGGTTTAGCGCTTGTGCATCGATTGACCGAGCTGCATGGCGGCAAGGTCGAGGTCAACAGCACGTTGGGGCATGGTAGCGAATTCACCGTACGATTGCCCTTGTTACTCAGCGAACCTAAGTCAGCCGATGCACTCAAGGTGGACGAAGAAGCGAAAGGAACGCGACCGCTGCGGGTCTTGGTCGTAGATGACAACGTCGATACCGTCCTAAGTTTCTCGATGCTCTTGAAGGCGTCCGGTCACGATGTTTGCAAAGCTCACGATGGGATCTCTGCGGTGCAAGCTGCAAGCGACTATCGCCCCGACGTGGTTTTGCTCGACATTGGTTTGCCCGGTTTGAATGGCTACGAAGTCGCAAAGCGAATACGTCAAATACCGATACTAAAGGATGTCGTCCTAGTTGCATTGACTGGCTATGGACAAGACACGGATCGGCAACTGTCAGCGCAAGCGGGATTCAATCACCATTTGGTGAAGCCAGCTCGCTTGGAGCAACTGCAGAAGATTTTGAGTGAAGCAGCATTGAAGCTTAATGGAGACTCGGCTTAGTTGAGTTTGGGACGATATGTAGCGAAATGGCGCGAGCCATACGGTGACGTACTAATTTCTTACAAGATCGTTTGCCGAGCGACACCGGGCGGCTTGCGCCGCTCCGCTACTATGTTCGCCTGCGGCGAGTGTTTCTAGCCACACACAAACCAACTACGACAATTCGCATTGCAAACTATGGAAATTGCGACTGCCATAACGCAACGATTTTGGCAATAAAACATCCATGAAAAAACCCTCCTTGGCTTTTCACAGGCAAGTGAACCAAGGAGGGCTTCAATTTTAATGCCAAGGCAGGCTTATCACCGAAAGGTCACCTTGGCTGGGAGAGCTTACAAAATTTCTCAACGCAGCCCAAGCTCATTGGGTGCGCAAATTCAAACTCGACAGTGCCATTCGAATCTGGCCCCTTTTCGTCTCCGAGCAAAGTTCTGGATGAAAAGTTGTGGATTGAGAACTACCCTACCAACCTAACAACAGCGCATGAGAATTCCCAGGTGACGCAATCATCCTTATTACGTTACGAGTCCGCTAGCGCATCGTCACAGCAAGAACTGGGCCTGTCGGTACGCAGTTCAGAACGATTGTCCCAATCGTTTCCCCAGCAATTGAGACATTCGCTCTGCACTCCCAACCCTAAGTTTTCGAGTAGACAAAGCACGAGCCGTTTACTGTATTGATTCTAGTAATGCCGATTCTTGATTAGCGTCAAGTCGATAGCTGTGATGTCCGACCGAGGCATTGATTAGTTCGATTAATGTCCCACTCGAATTCAGTTGCAACGTTTTGCAGTTCACATCGCATCACATGCGGCTGTGTTGCGAATTCCAAATCGCGACTTGTGTTTCGAAACTTTGAATTTTTCTAAAAAAACTAGTGGCGAATTTCGTTCCAGTAATCCTAGGCTACGTCGCATCAGCGATCACTACAAATTCAAGTTGAGTTTAGTATAAGTAACGCACTGGCCAACGCGTCATGTCAGCGCCTCGCGAGAGTTGAAACTCAACTTTTGACTGTTACAGTGAAATCGGTCGTTCGCAAAAACTTGTCAGCTACGTTTGATCGCACCGCTCTGATGGATCCTCAGAGATTGCAGAACCGTTTGCACAAGAATTTGTGAAAGGAATGGTTAACTTGTTTACAAGCCAAGTGGGATTACTCAAAAGGGGTTTTAGATGAAGAAGCAATATAGAGGCTTCACTTTGGTGGAGTTGCTGGTGGTCATTGCGATCATCGGTGTATTAGTTGGATTGCTGCTGCCAGCGGTTCAAGCCGCTCGCGAAGCGGCTCGACGCATGAGTTGCTCGAACAACATCCGTCAAATCGGATTAGCGTTACTTAATTACGAATCAACCTATAAAATGCTGCCGTCCAGCATCACTGGTACACAGGATGTGGGAGGGCGTGGCCCAGACTGGTCCAACATGGGTAGTGCCAGCGCTTTGATTTCCCTGCTTCCGTTCATGGAAGAAGGCCCGATGTACAATCAGATCATGAGCACGTTCACCTACAATTACGGTCAATGCCGTTACAATGGTCAAGCCACACCTGCTGGCGGACCATGCCCTTGGGATACCATCAACGGTGGTTTCGTCCCTTGGCGAACTCAAATTGCTACACTACGTTGCCCCTCGGATCCGGGACGCGTTGCTGCTCAAGCGGACTTTGCGGTCGCCTTGACCGACTACGGTTTCTGCTTTGGCGACACAGTCGAAGGCCTCCACTGGGAAACGAGTACTAACGCAAATCGCGGTATGTTTCAAGCTCGTTACAGTCGTCGCTTGGGTGATGCGACTGATGGTCTGTCCAACACAATTCTGGTATCTGAAATCGGCACGAGCGACGGCGAAAAGCGAACTCAAGGCTGGGTTGTCAACGGTATTGCTAACGTCAACAATCAACCCCAACTTTGCAAACAAATCGCCCGATTTAACAAGATTCCTTCAACATTTTGGGGGCAAATGGGCGCATGGCGTGGTAATCGTTGGACCCAAGGGACACCTGCCTTTACCGCTGTGAATACGGTTCTTCCTCCGAACTCAGCGTCTTGCACAGTTGCTGGCTACCCAAGTGACTTGGAGTGGGGGATCTATTCTGCATCTAGCTACCATCCCGGAGGTGCTCACGTTGTTTTGGGAGATATCGCTACCAAGTTCATCACGGATACAATCGATACCGGCAACTTGATGGCACCGGCTCCCAACTTTGAATCGCGAAACAACATTTTCGGAAAAAGCCCGTACGGCGCATGGGGTGCTCTCGGTACTCGCAATGGTGGCGAACCTGACCCAAATGCTTTCGGGCGAGAATAACTTTAATCAGCTACTGCTGCTAGATTTTTGATGTTGTTTGGCAGCACTGAGATCCGCATCAGCCGCTGTCGGCAAAACCGACAGCGGCTTTTCGCTTTCAATGAATCCTCTTCATCACATATCCTGTTACTACCATTCCCACCAGAGACCATCCGTCGTCTGAACTGTCATCTCGGTGGTCAGACCCAAAGCCGTTGCGCTTTTTTGGTTTTTCGATCGAAGTTGGATGTTGATGAATCTTGTGATCAATGAGAAAAATTCGACACTTCTCGGCGATTGCCATCATCCGAGACGCGTATTCGACAACATTCCCTTGCTTTTCGCACTCGTAGTACATTCCGATATCTCCCCATAGACGAATAGTACGACTAAGCTACTCAGCCATCGGCGGTGCTCGAACTCGATTCGAACCACTCCATCGAGTACGAGTACCATTTCATTGAGTACGAGCTTCATTCCGTACGAATACGATTGACAGCAAAATGTGGTGGTGTTCAGCGAGAAGTGTCGTTTACTGCGCGATTATAGAATGCTTGTCGATGAATCTTTGGACGGGCAGAAAGCCAACCAAAATAGCATTCGAAATGATCAGCTATTACTTCATGGGCTTAGCGAGCGAGGCAGAACTGATCGCTCATCTTGAAAAGCTAAAGCGGCGGGACGAAGCCAATTCGAAAAACAAGTAATGAGCGCGAGGGAGCAATCTTAAGTTGCTTGACATGAGATAATTGCTGCGCTGTGGTCAGATTCACTCGCACGATCAAGTCCCTGCCAGCAATAAAATTTCCCCGCCGACGACAAATGCAGCACCCTCGACGACGAACCCACCCCAAATGCAGCTCATGTGGCGAACACTATTGATCGGTGAGAGGTTCCGGTGATCCGTGAGAGGTTCCGGGGTTGTAGGGATGAATTTAATTTCACAATCGAAAAAACAACGTTCGGATTGCAATGCATTGTGATAAGATATTTCTAACCGTTCAAAGACTCAATTTATCCCAAGTCTGGACATTCAAGATTGGAAGCCCAATGCTCGTCTATCGATGCTTGCTGATTTCGGTCCTTTGGTTTTGCTTGGCCATCTCTCAATTCGCCCTTTCGCAAGATCCCGCCGTACAAAATCCCGTTGTACAAGCCGACGGAAAGTCCACACCGAGCGTTCCTTACGAGCAGCTTGTCCATCAAGACAACCCGGTCGCATATTGGCAATTCGACGGAGCGACAAGCGAAGCGCTGAACAGCCGGTTTGGGAACGATCCGCTGTCGGCTCAAATCGTCGGCAAAGTTGAATTTCAACAACAAGGGCCAAGGCCTCCTGAATTCCCGTTATTCCCAACGTCGAATGCATCCGCATATTTTTCGGGTAAAAATAATTTCCTGCGAGTTGCCGACGCAGGCGACGATCGTTCTCTTGACATGAAAGCGGATGACGAAATGACGATCGAGGCTTGGGTTTTTCCTCGCTCAATCAACAATGATCAATTCGTTGCAATCATCGGAAAAGGCCGAACCGGAAACGCGGGATTCGAAGTTGAGAATCTGAATTATTGTTTGCGACTAAAAGGTAGCAATGGAACGGCCTTGTTGAATTTTCTATATCGATCACAGAACGCCGGTAGTGACACGAGCCCGGTCTTTCACCGATGGACAAGCACACAAGGCTTCCCTGCCGACAGTGGTTGGCATCACGTTGCCTTGACGCATCGCTTTGGCGATCCATCGTCGGTCAGAGGTTATATCAATGGTCATCTTGTTGAAGGAAAATGGGATTTGGGCGGCACTCCGTCCGCGATGCCTTGGGTAGATAACGATAAAGTTCGAATCGGCACAAGTTCTGAGGATCACGCGGGCGCGTTTACGGGCTGGATCGACGAAGTTGCAATATATCGTCACGTCCTATCGCCGGAAAAGATTGCCACTCACTTTTCCCACAACCCCGACGCACTCCAGTGGCCTTCGCCAAGCCAGCTTCCTGACGACCGCATTCGAGTCGAACTTTATGCAGGTGTTCCAGATCGTACATGGAGCTTTTCGCTGCCCACTGCAATAAGTTCATTTGACCTTTCAAGCTTAGCATTCACTTCGATTCCTAATCATTACAACGTGCGAGGAGTTCGCGATGATTACAAACTTCCTGTATTGGCACAAAGCTATGTGAAATGCGATCTGCCCTCCGGAAAGTACCGAGTGCTTCTCAGATCGAAACATGCAACACGGTTGTGGCTGAACAAAAAGGAAATCGCCGCCAATCCGTTCCTTAGTCGTAACGGCGATGGCCATGAACTAGTCCCCGAATTGGTCTCGCCTCTTGAGCCCAGTCTGTATCCTTTACCGCCGGGACACCGCGAACAATTGGCAACGGTCGAGCTTGACGCCGGAGTTCACATATTTCGATTGGATGCAATTATCGGAGGAAAAAATCTTCGTCCTGAGTGCGGCGAAGTTTGCGTTGCAATTGCTGACGAGAACGGACACTTTCGTGTACTTGCAGCCCAGCAAGAACAATCATGGCCGTTGACGAGTGATCACTGGCAGCGTTTTCTCGACACCGAAGCAAACCGATTACTCGAAGTGAATAAGCAGCAGAGGTTCGCTGCCGATCAAAATGAAAAGGCTTATTGGGACATTCGTCACCAACACGCACGGTCGGTATTAGATCGCCAAGGACGCAGTAACGCAGTGGCAGACTCGATTGACGCAATTGCCCTGCGCCCAGGTCAACTTGGTCCTGCAATCCGCTCCGATGACGATGCGTTCCTTCGCCGCGTGACGTTGGATACAACAGGCGTGATTCCGACTGCCGAAGAGCAAAAAGCATTCGCCGAAGATGGGTCGCCCGGCAAGCGGCAACGGGCAATCGATCGTCTCTTGAATGATCCACGATGGGCGGACAGTTGGGTTGGCTATTGGCAAGATGTTTTGGCCGAGAACCCGGGAATCGTCAAACCGGAGCAAAACAACACAGGACCGTTTCGTTGGTGGATTTACGAATCGTTTTTGGACAACAAGCCCATGGATCGATTTGCGACCGAGTTGGTCATGATGGAGGGCAGTCGTTTTTTCGGTGGTCCGGCAGGATTCGCGATGGCTTCACAAAATGACGTCCCTATGGCCGCCAAAGCACACGTTTTGACGAAGGCTTTTTTGGGAATGGAAATGGCATGTGCTCGATGCCACGACGCGCCCAATCATCCGTTCCTTCAGAAAGAATTATTTTCGCTGGCTGCAATGCTCAAACGCGAAGCCATTGAACTTCCCAAGTCCAGTACCGTACCGATCAATCCGGGCGGCAGACAACCGCTTGTCTCTATCTCGCTAAAAGCCGGTGAAAAACTTTCGCCCGAATGGCATATCGAGTCCTTTGCCAGTAGCGAAGTCGACGAATCGATCTTGCGAAATCCTGAAGACACACGCGAGCGTTTTGCTGCTTTGCTAACATCGCCTGCAAATGACCGGTTCGCAAAAGTCATCGTCAACCGTGTGTGGCATCGCTGGATGGGATGGGCGTTTGTAGAACCTGTCGACGATTGGCGTGGATCAGAACAGACAAATTCGCCCATCCTCGAATTCTTGGCCAACGAACTCGTGCGCCACGACTACGACCTGAAACATGTGGCTGGGTTGATCCTTAACTCGTCGCTTTATGAAGCTGTCCCGGTCAGTGAAGCATACCTCAATCAAGCGCGTCGTGACAACTTGTTGCCGAATGGCCCGCTTCGCCGAAGAATGTCCGCCGAACAAATCATCGATTCGCTATTTGCCGTTGCGGGCAAGTCGATCGATGTCGAACCCATGAGTTTGGACCCTGAAAGCCGCCGTCCGCCCGAAGAGTTCCTGCACCTGGGAACCGTACGACGAGCTTGGCAGTTTGCGTCAACGTCGACGGACCGCGATCGACCCGCGTTGAATATGCCCGGAGTGCAGCAAGTCGTCGATGTGATGATCGCATTCGGTTGGCGAGATGCACGACCTTCGCCGATCACGACCCGCGACGAATCGGCCAGCCCCATTCAGTCGCTTGTACTTGGAAACGGACTGACAGCGACACGTTTGGCGCGATTGTCCGACGATAGCGTCTTTACCAAGCTGGCCGTTCAAGCAGTTTCGTCCGAAAATTTTGTACGCAATTTGTTTCTTGTAATTTTATCGCGAGAGCCCGATGAGTCGGAGATCGCTGAATTGTCGGCAGTCGTCGCAACGGGTTTTTCCACCAGAATTTTAGACAAGCCCGTGGATAACGTAGATAATGCGTCGCAGCCCATGTCCTACAAAAGGAATGCGGTTTCTTGGTCCAATCACCTTGTCCCCGAAGCGACCCGAATCAAGTTAGCTTTAGAACAAGAAATACTGTGGGGCGATGCGCCGTCGCGTTATCTTGTACCCGAATGGCGTGAACGCGCGGAAGACGTCGTCTGGGCTTTGATAAATAGTCCTGAGTTCATCTTCATTCCGTAAAAATACTGAACCCAAATCATGTTCCATCTGAATCGCCGCGACTGCATGAAATACATGGGCTCCTTGGGAGCTTCGTTTTACGTTGTACCGGCAACCGTCAAAGCAAACTTGGAACCGCCGACAATTCCACGGGGGCGTGCCGAGAATTGCATATTTTTGTGGTTAGGTGGAGGTGCATGTCACATCGATACGTTCGATCCGAAACGCAAAGGGGACGGTGGCAACTTCGCTGGTTCGTATTACGACTCGATCAGCACCGCTATTGAAGGTGTGAAACTGTGCGAGCATCTTTCTCGCACCGCCAAGCTATTAGATCGATGCGTTCCGATTCGATCGCTTCATCACAATGTCGTCGACGAGCACGCGGCAGCAACCAATCGAGTGCACACTGGCAGGCCGCCGGCAGATACCACGGTTTATCCTTCGATTGGCTCGATTGTCTCGCATCAGCTTGGTTCGATCGGCGAGGGTATTCCACCATACATTGTTGCCGGATACCCAAGTGCGGCTCGGGGGCCAGGATTCCTTGGAGCGAAACACGGCTACATTTACCTTACCGATACCGAGCAAGGCCCATCCGGACTTCGTCGTCCCACTGGACTTTCCGATGAACGATTTGACCGTCGCCAAAACTTGGCTGCTTCGATGCGCGACCATTACGCCATGAAACATCCGACGGACCGCAAGATCCAAGATTATGTCCAAGCGGCCGAGGCGGGTTCAAAACTTACCGATAAGAAGTTCATGAGCGTTTTCAATCTCAAATCGGAACCGGACAGTTTGCGTCAAGCGTATGGCGGCGAGTTTGGACAACGCTGTTTGCTGGCGCGACGGTTGGTCGAGTCGGGCGTGCGCTTTGTCGAAGTGTCGTTCAACTTAAACTTTATAAATGGCACGGGTTGGGACACGCATAACGAAGGCCAAAAGCAACAACATGTTCTTATTCAACAGCTCGACCAAGCTTTGGCTGCGTTAATTGCGGATCTAGAAAGTCGGCAACGGCTTGATCGCACGCTCATTGTTGTTGCTACCGAATTCGGGCGGCCAGCGGAGTTTGATGGCGGTGGCGGACGAGGTCACCAAAGCGGCGCGTTCAGCGGATTGCTGGCGGGGGGGGGTCTTTGTACAGGCCAAGCCATCGGAGAAACAGACGAATTAGGCAAACATATCGTTGCCAATCCCGTGTCCATACCGGACTTTCACGCAACCATCCATCACGCTTTGGGAATCGATCCGCAGGAAGAACTTTTCGATGGCGATCGCCCCGTGCCAATTACAGACAAGGGTTCCCCGATTGCCGCATTATTCACTTAGCGTTGCTTGATCAAGCTTGCACTCGCTTTTACCAGTTCAGTGGATCGACGTACTCGCATGAACAAATTGCTTACCCAGCTCAGCTTTCTATTATCTATTTGGATTGCAACGCCGGCATCTGCTCAACTTAGGCTGCCGGCCATTATTTCCGATCACATGGTCGTGCAACGCAGCAAGTCCGTTCCCGTCTGGGGGTGGGCTGATCCTGGCGAGTCGATCGTTGTCACCTTGGGCGGGCAAAGTAAATCGACAATCGCGACCACCGATGGTCGGTGGTCCATTCGATTGGACTCGATGTCCGCAGCAACAGAACCTCAAAGCATGTTCGTCCATGCTGCGAAGCAGGGCATCGAGTTGGAAATCAAGGACGTTCTCATAGGCGAAGTATGGATGGGCTCGGGGCAGTCCAATATGGCAATGGCGGTTTCAAGTGCCCGGGATTTTCCCAAAGAAAAAGCGGACTCGAATTTTCCGAAAATTCGCATGTTCAAAGAGGATTCCCTTGCAAGCAGCGAGCCACAATCGGAATGTAAAGGAAAGTGGTTGGTTGCGTCAGCCGAGACCGTGGGTAGCTTCTCGGCAACCTTGTATTTCTTCGGTCGCGAATTGCATCAACGACTCGAAGTCCCCGTGGGCTTGATCAATTCATCCGTTGGTGGAACCCCTATTGAATCGTGGATACCCGCATTTGCCCAATCGCAATTGCAAGAACTGCGAGCCACATTTCTTGAGGATCAGCGAGCGTACGCGGAATTCGACGAAGAAGCGGCACGCGATCGCTATGAACGGGAACTTGCAAAATGGAAATTGAAATCGGAAGAAGCGAAGGCTGCTGGTCAACCGGCTCCCAATAAGCCGGGTGATACTCGCGAAATCCGCAATCGACGCGGTGGGCCGGGGTTTCTCTTTAATGGAAAGATCGCGCCGCTAGTTCCCTATTCGATGCGTGGGATCGTTTGGTATCAAGGCGAAGCGAACACGACTCCGGGGAAAAGCGAGTTGTACAAGTTCCAGTTGCCTTTGCTTGTCAGTCAGTGGCGAGGATTGTGGGGCGAGGAATTGCCATTTGCCTGGGTACAACTGCCCAATTACAAACGTGAAGGCGATGATTGGATGCTTGTTCAACAAGCGATGCTGGAGACTTTGCGATTGGACAAAACAGGAATGGCGATCACGGTCGATATTGGCGACCCCAATGACATCCATCCCAAGAACAAGCAAGACGTTGGACATCGGCTGGCACTGTGGGCTCTGGGCGCTGTTTATTCAATGCACGTCGGCGAAATCAGCGGCCCGTTACCAGATCGAGTTGAGGTTGCAGGGAGTGAAATTGTCGTGACATTTCGCCATACCTCGACTGGATTGACTGTATCGCCGCAGAGTACTTCAGCCGACGGCGTCAAAGGATTCGAGATTGCCGGTGCGGATAAAACTTGGATGACTGGCCAAGCGAGAATCGAAGGCAATCAAGTCTTCGTGTCCAATCCGCAGGTGACTGAACCGGTGGCCGTCCGCTATGCCTGGGCGGCCAATCCGGATTGCAATCTGTTTAACAAATTCGGTTTGCCAGCAAGTCCGTTTCGATCAGAGAATTGGCCTGCGAGCAAATTATCTAAAGAACCAGATTGAGCTACTTTCATATGCCTTCGTGGAATTTGCTGACGATGAAGCATCCCAAACCAAAAGTTTTTGAACCCCGACCTAGCCGCGAGTTGTTGGTTATCGAATACGCTTCGCGCTGCTTTATCGACTCCTTGAATCTACGTCTGGATCAAATGTATCTTGGTGGCGGGACTGCGATGGGCCTGAGGCAATATGTTCGCAACTGTTCGTTTCGGGGACAAGCAGTCAAAGAAGACCCTCATACTTTTTTGAAAGGTGATGTGGGCGATAATTCTTTCGATATTGTGATCAATCGAACATTATTTCGGCCAAGCTCGCGGTAACCAAAACGAATCACAAAATGCAGCGATTGTAAGACAATTCTCGCTGATCGCCGGTATTCATGCTGGCATTTTCAAGTTAATCCACATGTAGGTTAAGAGTTTAATGAGCCTGAGGCGCTAGCCGATTTTCCTCTGAACCATCTCGAAGATCGGCTAGCGCCTCGGGCTCAATTTTGCTGGCTTTTGCATGGCAAAAACCAAAATCGTTGGTCACCGGTAACGGCGTTCAACGAGAAGTGTCGATTGCACGACTCAATTTCCAAAGCCCACGTTTAATCGCGATCGTATACCCGTAACAATGCCGGTTGAATCCGATCTGCTGTTCGAAAATGTCGGCGAATTGATAAAGCAAACTCGGAAATGAAAAAATTTGTAGGCTACGCGATTGCAATCATCGCGCTCATCGCGACCAGTTTGGTTGTGCTCTCTTGGTTGATGCAAGACCAAGGCGTAACGGCTTTCCCAGAATCAGCAGTGGCGAAATCCGCGCAGTTGGACGGGACGACTTACAAACTCTTGAACGACGGCAATTTGTACCGTGTCGATTCGCGATCGGGTAAATGGCACTACCACGATACGGTATTTTTTCCAAACGAAATGCAAGCGGCGTATACGGTTGAGAATGGTCAAACGTTTCGCGTCAGCGACGAAGACGGCAAACGATACGCGACGGTCACCCATCTCGAAGTGGATTTTGAGAATTTGCCGACCGGAGTCGACGGCGTTCGACGCCTCATCGGTGCCGAGCATGGTTGGGGTTCGTTGACTTTACAATCGCCGCAGACCCCGGAGGTTGCGGACTATGTTGCTCTTAGAAATCGAATTTTGAAGGGCGATGCGAATTTCATGGACGCAATCGTTTCTCCGGATACGGAGCACGCGTATCGCGGAAAGAATGCGCTGAAGTGTTCCGTGCCTGCACCCGCCGGTGGAATGATTTGCTCCAAAGCGTCGATTTCGTCACCGTTGGTCTACTTCCGCAAAGGCGACGAATTTTGGTTTCGCGGACATTTCTTTGCCACGGGGTCTCGCCCTTCGTCGATCATGGATCTCGAATGCGAGTTTATTAAACTGCATTCGGGCATTCGGATTTTTATCGATGAATCCGGGTTTCTGCTTGTTGAGTTAAAAGCGCTCGACAAGCCAAAATTCCGTCAGGACACCAAGACTGCGGTTTCGTTTCCATTGGACCAATGGGTTGAGGTGACCGCACATTTTTCGCTAAACGACGAGCAAAACGGAACGATACAGCTTTGGCAAGACGGCAAATTGATAATTGACACCCATGGAGTAACCCTGCCGCTAGCCGCCGCCATCTACAACTCCCTAGAAATCGGCATCTCCTCCCACAGCTACGGAACCAAACCCGCAACTCTCTGGGTCGATGATATCAGAATTTCGAACGAAGCTTTCGAGTGAGCAGGCTTGACCCCAAGTCATCGTCCTACATGTGCGTCAAGGCAAAGAATTGGGATGGCTAGATCGCAACGCCCGATTGAAGAAATGGATGGAGAATCCAGCCTAGCGACAGAGTGTCAACGAAGTGTCGAACGATTGTCTCAATCGTTTCCCGAGCAACTGAGGCCAATTGCACTTTAAATTAGCCGAACGGCGTTAACCGTGGTTATTACCCTGAAAACCGTGGCTAACGCCAAAACGGCTAGTCGTTTCGCAAAAGTTACGAATCATTGGGAATTTGATTCAACGTGGCGTTGGTCAACGAAACGAAGCACTAGGCGCGATAAAGCGAGACAATCAACAAAACGATAATCAAGCCAATCCCCGTCCACGAGATTTTGGCGGTAATGGATCGCGGTGGCTTTGTTGATGGTTGGATCAACGATTGTGGATAGGGTCGGTAGTATACGAACATTACATCGCCCTCAGGGTCGGTAACGGCGATTCGGTTCCCTTCGGGAATGGGAAGATCATCAGGAATTGTGACATCGGTTGATTTGCTGGCTTCGCTCATTTTTGACTTCCCTTTGCTGCCAAAAGAAAAGATGCGTTTTCACTTTTCAAGCCGACCAAGAATTGGGCTGCTCTGTATCTGTAAAGGTTGCCGGCAAAGGAATCTGCGAAGGCAAATTCTGGTTTCTCGAAAATTCCGCCAGCATGCAAATCAGCGTGCCTAATTGCTCGGCGTGAATTATTGCCATGTCGATTGGCCTTGGATTCAAGCCGCTGCCTGCCGCATGCTTGGCACTGATTGGAAATACCGCGCCGGTCGCGTTCAACGCATTGGGAACGCCGTTAATCGCACTGGCACGAGATACCGAACTGCCGCTCGAATCACTCAGCATGATGGTTGGTCGCCAGTTGCCACTGTTCTCAGTGATCGTACCCTTTTGGTTGATTTGGGCGATGGCGGGATGGCGAGGGATGTGCGAAGTTTGGCCAGCTTGTTTGACCGCAGGTCTCAGTTTTGGAATCATGCAGTTCCTGGTAAGCAATTATCATGGGCCGTGGCTTGTTGACGTGATTAGCGCACTCGTTTCGATCGCGGCAATGATCGGGTTGCTTCGCGTTTGGCAACCCAAGACAACTTGGCGGTTTGCAGACGAAGCCGCAGCGGTCAAAGAAGCACCGCCCTGCCGACAAGAAACTATTGTGTCTTGGATGCCCTGGGTGGTCGTTTCCGTGATGGTTTTTTTATGGGGCATTCCTCAGGTCAAGAATCAATTGAATGCATTGTCCCGCTTTGAATGGAATGTGCCCGTGCTTCATCTCAACGTCGTACGAGATATGCCTGTCGTTCCCAAACCGACGCCTGAAAAAGCGATCTACGAAGTGAACTGGTTGTCGGCTACAGGCACGGCATTATTTTTGGCGGCCATGATCTCTGGCACGCTCCTGGGACTTGGTCCGGGCAAGATAGCGCACATTTTTGTTGGCACCCTTCGGCGGACTTCGATTTCCCTTCTCACGATCTCCGTTATGTTGGCACTGGGATACATGACGCGTTATAGCGGACTGGATGCATCCATGGGGCTAGCTTTTGCGAGTACGGGATTTCTTTTCCCGTTCTTCTCTCCGTTGCTCGGTTGGTTAGGAGTGGCACTTACCGGAAGCGACACTTCGTCGAATGTTCTTTTTGGAAATTTGCAATAAATAGCTGCGGAGAAGCTTGGCATTTCGCCTGTGCTAGCAGCAGCAGCGAATAGCTCTGGTGGCGTTATGGGGAAGATGATTGACGCTCAATCGATTGTTGTTGCGGGTGTAGCGACGAACCAACATGGACAAGAGGATACAATATTGAGGCATGTCTTCGGACATAGTATCGCGCTGGCGATTTTGGTTGGGCTTGTGGTTGCCGCGCAAGCTTACTTGGTTCCGCAGATGGTTCCTGGTCATTAACTCGCGTATTTGGACTGTCAAATTGCGTTGCATAGTCGCACAGCGAGTTTTCGCGTTTCTAGAAAGGAAAAAATGGTTTTCGCGATGGATGAAAACGAGCGTCGCAAGCGTCTCCGACTAAGACGAAAAAAACGCCTGCGAGAAGAAAGGAAACGCGCGAGTCTCAACAACGAAGCGAGTTATTTGTGCGACTCATGCGGTGAAGAAATCGTTATTCCCGTCGACCGGTCAGCGGGAGATGATCAGCGGTACGTCGAGGACTGTCCTGTTTGCTGTCACCCGAACGTTATCTCCGTGTCGTTTTACGAAGATGGCGACGTTCGTTGCTGGGCAGAGTCCGAATGAGTTGCCATCACAAATAATGCAGCGATTGTCATCAATTATTTTGTTTGACCATAGGCTTCGTCGAGCAACTCGATCGTATGCAGCACACGCACGGGTTTATTATTGAGTTGCAGTTTGGCTAAGTGGTTTTGAATCTGAACGAGACAACCGATATTGCCCATCACAACGGCGTCGACGTTTAAGCTTGCGATGTTCTTTGCTTTACTTGTGCCAAGTTCATTGGCAATCTTCGGTTGCTCGATGTTGTACGTGCCTGCTGATCCACAACAAATCTCACCATCTGGAATTTCACACAGTGTCACACCGGGAATTTGACTGATCAAATCTCTCGGAGCGGACACGATACCTTGAGCGTGCGCCAAATGACACGCATCGTGATAGGCGACCCGCATCGGAGGGTTACGTCGATGAGGAGGGATGATGTCCACGGAGCTTAGGAATTGGCAAATGTCTTGAACACGACTGGCAAAGTGGGTTGCCTTTTTTTCGAGCGAGAGTCCGCGAAAAAGCAGTTTGTATTCCTTCATTCCGCTGCCACAGCCTGCCGCATTCGTAATAATTGCGTCTAAACTGCTGTCGAATAGATCTAAATTGGACGATGCTAGAGACCTCGCCATATCTGCCTTGCCGGTGTGCATCCCAAGTGCCCCGCAGCAACCTTGACCGCGCGGGACAACCACGTCAAATCCGTTTTCAGCCAGAACGCGAACAGTTGCCCAGTTGATTTGAGGAGCGATTGCTTGTTGCACACAACCTAGCAGTAACCCGACTTGGCCGCGTCGCTTGCCTTTGGCGGGAATGAAAGCTGGAATCGGCGGGGACTTCGGAAGTTGCTTTGGAACTAAGCTGATCATTGCTCGTATCGGCGAAGGAAGCCACGCTGCCAGAGGATTCGCAAAACGCCCTAGTGCAGCGGCCCATCGAAATCGCCAGGGAAATGGCAGTGTTTGGCTTGTCATTGCTCGAGCGATGCGGTCGATCAGCGGCCGACTGCGTTTTTCTTCTGAATAGGCGCGAAAACTGGATATGAGTTCGCCGTAGGGAACTCCGGATGGGCATGCGGTTACGCATCCCAGACAACCAAGGCATCGGTCAAGGTAGGGTGTTGCTTGATCGAGTGGCAATTGATGTTCTAAAACTCCCCGCATCAAAACGATCCGACCGCGAGGAGAATCCATTTCTTCGCCAAGGACTTTATATGTCGGACACGTGGGGAGACAAAATCCGCAGTGCACGCAAGTGCTGATCGCATGGGCCATTGCGTCGGCCTGCGGCATTGCGATTGCTTTGATATCGATTTTGTGTTCCATGATCGGAGCGTCGTGTTTTTTGATGGTGGAATGGTCTTGCGGCCGCAAGGCAAACAGGAAGGGATCCGGGCCAATCGGTACAACTGGGTTTTAAGTGAATTTGTTTTCTGGGTCGAGGGCGCGTTTGATCGCTTGACCGAAAGCTCCTGCAACCCATGGCTGACTTTGGTATGTGGATGTGGATCGCGAAAAGTATCTTTGTGCGGGAGCTACGTTCTTACAAATATCTGGAAGCGATTCGCCAGCAAGCCACGCAACGTTGCCACCGACGCTATAACGGCGTTTCAGGTTAGTGCTTATTAATTCCGTTTCTAGTTGGGAGATCAATTGCGAAGTGATTGCGAGTTTGTACAGGGAATCTTGAGGATGCACCCATTCAAAATTCGCAGCCGCTTCCCAAAACTCTGTATCCGTATGGTTTTCCATCACTTCGGCCACTGGAACCAACTGTCGCAATCGTTCGATTCGATTTGGAATGGCAGATGCGATTCCACCAATACGCATGGCTAACTGATATCCGTTTGCTCCGGAATCGATCGGCAGCACGTCGAGAGCTTCGAGGTCCATCTGCGATGTTGCCAGTTTGTTCATGCAAGAAATAACGTCTTCAAGTTTCTGAAAACTGCTGAAAAGTGTGACGTAAGTTTCGGGGCGTGGAAAAACTTTGAATGTCAGTTCGTACACCAACCCTAACTTGCCTTGACTGCCAACCATTAGTTTGGGAAAGTCGAATCCTGCAGCGTTTTTGACGACTTGCCCGCCCCCGCGAATACAATTGCCGCGTCCGTCGATGAAGCGGACTCCTAAAAGGAAATCTCGAATTCCTCCGAACCGAAATCGGCCAGAACCCGACGCATTGCTTGCGACTGTTCCGCCGATGGTTGCATCGCGTTTTGCCAAGAGCGAATCAAAGGGCAGGTACTGTCCTTGTTCGGAAAGTAACTCGATAAGTTCGGAAACACGGGTTCCGCTGAGCACGGTTACAACAAATTCTTGTGGGTCGTACGAAACGATGCCGTGCAATGCATGTGTGGAAATCAAAGTAGCGTCGTCGGCATCTTGATGAAGTCCGCTCTTGGAACTGTTTCCGGCGACGTGGATTCGTTTCGAGCTTCGAATGATTTGCTGCAAGTTCGCAACTGTATCGCTGACCGTGCACTCGGTTTTCGTTAATTCACTCACGGGACATGACTCCCGCTTTTTCAAGAGGATGTAAACCCGATACGGTTAACGCAGGTGCTTGTCCCTCCATCAACATTTTTCCTGGATTCGAAATGTTCTTCGGATCGATTTCGCGGCGCAACTGGTACATCGACTCCATATCGTTGGGCTGATACATCTTGGGTAGATAAGCTCGTTTTTCCATTCCGACGCCGTGTTCACCCGTAATCGAGCCACCATAGCGAATACACAATTCAAGGATCTCGGCGGCAAGTTGTTCGGCGCGATGCAGAGCACCTTCTTGCTTTCCATCGTACAGAATCAATGGATGTAAATTTCCATCACCTGCATGGAAAACATTGGCGACGCGAATTCCGTGAAGCTCGCTCAGTCGGTGAATTTCTTCGAGTGCTTCGCCTAAACGCCCGCGCGGTACGACACCGTCTTGAACGATGAAGTCCGGGCTCAAGCGACCAACGGCTGAGAAAGCACTTTTGCGACCTTTCCAAATTTGTTGGCGTTCGTATGCGTCGCTAGCTTCTTTGACTAAGTATGGACCAGACGCTTCGATCAATGGCTTGAGTCGATCGAACTCTGCCGCAACTTGCGAAGCTTCGCCTTCGAGTTCGACGATCAGTAATCCTGCGGCGTCAAGCGGATAGCCCGGATGCACGGCGGCCTCAGCAGCTTGGATCGCCAAGTTATCCATAATCTCCAGCGCGCCTGGCAAGAGTCCCGAAGCGATAATGCGACTGACAGCATCACCGGCTTCTTTCAACGTGCGATAAGCGCACATCACAGTTCGATAGACTTCGGGTTTAGGGATCAATCG
The DNA here is from genome assembly GCA_031374825.1 of Pirellulaceae bacterium. Lineage (GTDB taxonomy): Bacteria > Planctomycetota > Planctomycetia > Pirellulales > Pirellulaceae > JANMGV01. The sequence continues at coordinate 67,563 of JANMGV010000124.1, read as the reverse complement.
CAATGTGATTTCAAGAGCGATACCGAACAGGCCTTCGGAACCCACAAACATACCAACGTAATCCGGCTGAATGCTCTCCAGACTATCGCTTCCCAAGTGATCGACTGTGCCGTCCGGTAAGACGATTTTGAGTCCGAGCACGTGATTGCTTGTCATGCCGTACTTAAGACAATGTGCTCCACCACTATTAAAAGCAACATTTCCGCCGATTGTACATACTGTTTGACTGGACGGGTCGGGAGCGTAAAGCAAACCAAACGGCGCGGCTGCTTTGGTAACGTCCAAGTTAATCACACCCGGTTCGACTACAGCCACGCGACGTACTGGATCTAGCCTCAGGATCCGATTCATTCGATTCAAGCTGATGACGATCCCGTTTTTGACAGGCAGAGAACCTCCGGACAAACTCGTCCCGCTCCCTCTTGCCACGAACGGTACATTGTTTTCATGACAATTTTGGACGGTGCGAATGACTTCGTCAGCAGATTCGGGCAGGACAACGGCAATAGGTTTCTCACGAAAAGCAGTCAACCCATCGCTTTCATAAGAGATAAAACCCGCATCGTGAGTGATCAACCGCTCTGCGGGATAGATGGCGCGGAGCTTTGCCAGAAAGTGGGGCTCCATAAAAACGACTCACAAACTTTCTATTGGGCAGGTTCTCGTGGCGTTAATAGGGAAAGCCATTCATCGCACGGTCAATCAAGAACTTTGCAGTTCGATATAGCATTATTGGGAAGATTCGAGGTGAGGGCGAAGCTACGATTTCCCCATTCGCGTGCGAACTTTCGTTTGTAGTTCGATTGCTAGGCTCTTAAGTTGATCAGGCGTCGTGTTTTTTAAATCATCGTCGGTCGATGCTGGTGACTCCAATATGGCTTGGCAAGTTCGGATGGTCCCTATCCATTCCCCAACTTCGCGGCCAATTTCGAGCCCTTCTTCGCGTCCTTCTTCGCGTCCCTGTTCAATACCTTCTGCCAAGCCCTCATCGTGTGCCCGCTTAAGTCCGGCAGACATGAGCCACTGATGGTCTCGAGCTAATTTTTCACGCGTATCGTACATCTGTTTATCCTCGGTCTTCATCGCGATAGTTTCAATCGACGCGATCGCCTCTTGGAATGCCTCATCGGGAAACATCTTCCGCAATTCGTCAACTTTGCAGTTCGACATGCCATTATCGGGAAGATTCGAGTTGAGGGCGAAGCTACGATTTCCCCATTCGCGTACGAATTTTCGATTGTAGTTCGGTTGCTAGGCTTTTGAGTTGGTCAGGCGTCATGCCTTTTAAATCAACGTCGGTCGATACCGGTAACTCCAATATGGCTTGGCAAGTCCTGATGGTCCCTATCCACTCTCCAACTTCGCGGCCAATTTCGAGTCCTTCCTCACGTCCTTCCTCACGTCCTTTCTCACGTCCTTTCTCAATTCCTTTCTCAATTCCTTCTGCTAAGCCTTCATTGTGTGCCCGCTTAAGTCCGGCAGACATGAGCCACTGATAGTCTCGAGCCAATTTTTCACGCGTATCGTACATTTGTTTATCCTCGGTTTTCATCGCGATTGTTTCAATCGACGCGATCGCTTCTTGGAATGCCTCTTCGGGAAACATCTTCCTCAATTCGTCGGCATCGTACTCATGTGCACGGTTAAACCAAAATGCCCAGCGATCAACTGCCGACGCCGTACCAAGATCTTCTACTCCGATATTGTACTTTGGCAACTCGAGCATGTGAATCTCTAAAGTATCGCGAAGTACTCGTTTGGTTTCGGTGTCGACCATTCGAAATCGGTGGTGGCCGACCAGCTCATCCCTCCAAAATACGCCGTCCAAAATGCAGATGGAAAAGACTCCAAGAAGTGCCGAATAGTCTTGGCCATTCCCAAGCTGATTCGAATAAAGTTCACATCCGTAAAAGACTAATCTTTGGACCAGCTCTCCTTCGATAGAAACTTGCATCTCAATATTGTAGGTCGATCCACGCTGATCGGTGGCTTTGATGTCCAAGATCGATAGCTTGTCCTCGGCAAAGTCCTGATAGTTAAACGGATTTTCAATCGTCACGTCCGCGATTGGAACCGGTAAATCCAGGATTGCGTTCAGCAAACTAATTAGCGCCAAGCGATTTTTTGGATCGCCGAACGTTTTCTTGAACGCAAAATCCACCGTTGGTCGAATGCCAAGCTGCATGGGAACGCCCTCGCAAGTAACCTTTTGACCTATTGATAGACAGCGTTGGCGGCAGCAATGCTCGCGCCGGCTTTGACGGGATAATTTTGCGCGGCCAAGCAGTTTTCGATTGCCGAGAGGAACAACAAAACATTTCGCGGGTTCGATGTTTCGCCCATCAATCCGATACGCCAAGTCTTGCCTTTCATCGGCCCTAACCCCGCGCCGATTTCGATTCCAAATTCGTTTAGCAATCGCCCGCGAACCGCTGCGTCGTCGACCCCCTGAGGAATCAGAACGGCGTTGAGCATAGGCAATCGATACTCTTCGGCAACCGCGAACTGAATCCCAATCGCAGTCAAACCTGCACGCAAGGCCATGTGATTCTTGAGGTGACGTGCAAACCGTGCTTCGAGTCCTTCTTCCAGGACGATTCGCAACGCTTCATGCAAACCATAGTTCATATTGATCGGTGCGGTATGGTGGTAAACCCGAGACGACTCGGCCCAGTAGTTGCGAACCATGCCAAGATCGAGATACCACGACTGTACCTTAGTCTTGCGAGAATCGAGAGCTTCCAAGGCACGGGGACCAAACGTCAAAGGAGACAATCCAGGAGGGCAGCTCAAGCATTTTTGCGTTCCACTGTACGCCGCGTCGACTCCCCATTCATCGACGCAAACAGGCCGACCTCCGAGCGATGTGACGCAATCCATCACTAACAAAGCCCCCGCGTCATGGACGATTTCCGCGATGCCTTCCATTGGCTGACATGCCCCTGTTGAAGTTTCTGCATGGACAATCCCGACAACTTTGGGTTTGTGCGCTTTTACGGCTCGTTCGATTTCATCGAGAGTGAAAACTTCGCCAAAAGGTCGTTCCATTGCCAAAACGTTTGCACCGGCGCGCTCAGCAACGTCTTTCATTCGCCCTCCGAATACGCCATTAACTCCCACAACCATGTGATCACCAGGTGACACGAGATTGACCACACAAGCTTCCATGCCTGCTGAACCGGTACCACTCACTGCTATAGTCAGTTGATTCTTGGTTTGAAAGACTTCGCGAAGCATACCCTGAACTTCGTTCATGATTTTCAAAAAATAGGGGTCCAAGTGCCCGACGGTTTGCTGAGCCATTGCCGCAAGCACACGTGGATGGGTATCACTCGGGCCAGGGCCCATAAGAGTACGACGAGGTGCATTGGCGGCAGGCGGTAAAGTGTTCAACATGGGATAACAACCCTTGGATTTAGCGATTTCGTCTTGGATATTAGAATTTTCAATTTCCAATCTAAGCAGACTGGAAACTGTCTTTGCAACCTAAGCATAACGGCACAATAGACCTCTAAAAAGGCCTAGGCATTTCGTGGATTGAGGCGAGCAACCGCAACCTCTTAACGAACAAATTCGAATCTGCCAATCGGTTGCGTGCATCTTCGGCAATCGATGCCTTGAAATTTTCGTGTATACTTCGAAATAGCGTCACTCCACGATGTGAGCTGATTTTCAGTTGCCCTCCTTTCATCAATGTCGTTCGTAGAGACTCACCATGAGATGCCCAGTGCTCCTTCGCAACACCAATGTCACGTTTCCCTGCTATTTTATCCTACTGTTTGGAACACTTTCCGTGACGAGCGGCCAAGATCCTGCTCCACCAGCCACCGTGGATGTGAAAATTGGAACCGTTCAGTCCGAAGTCAAATTGGACGCAATGTTCGCTCCCGCCGACCCGATCGAAATTTCGTTGGAACTCAAATCGGTAGCCAGTCTTCGCGTCGCAGAAGCTGTGCCTCATGGTGCCGTGGTTAAAGAAGGGGATGTCCTGGTTCGATTCGATACAGAAGACATCACCGAACAAATTGAGAACAGTGAACGTTCATTAGCTTCGATGCGACTCGGACTCGAAGAGGCAGAACGAGAAGCCAAACTGGCTGAGCTTCAGATGCCTTTGGACAAAGAACAAGCCGAGATCGCGAAGCGTCAAGCGGATGAAGATTTCAAGTACTTTCAAGAATTCGAAAAAGCGATGGGCGAAAAAGCGAACGAGCAACGGCTGAAATCCACTAAAGATAACGTCGACTACACCGCCGAAGAGTTGCGTCAACTAGAAAAAATGTACAAGGCCGACGACTTGACCGAAGAGTCTGAAGAAATCGTGCTTCGACGTGCGCGTGATGATCTCGCAAGGTCCCTTTTCGGGCTCGAGCAAACAGAGTTAGCTTATAGGCGTTCCAAAGAACTCTTGTTGCCGCGATCAGTGAGGGATCAGGAAAATGCGCATCGACTCGCAGAAATTGCTTACCAACGATTTCAATTGAACTTTCCCATAGCACGCGAGAAGCGTGTGCAAGCTTTTGCAAAACTGAAGAGGGATTTTGAAAAAGCCGTAAAAGCTCTTGAGGAACTTAAGCAAGATCTGAAATCATGCGTAGTGCATGCTCCTAAAGACGGCGTGGTCTATTACGGGCGAGTCTCCAATGGCAAGTGGTCGCCTGCGGCGGAGGCTCGAGCGAAACTCAAAAAGCACGGTTCGATCGGACCGCACGATGTGTTCATGACCATCGTCAGTCCAAATTCACTTGAGGTCGTGGGGACCGTTCCCGAAGCGGATGTTGCAGCATTGCGAGTTGGTGCAGCAGGCAGGATTACGCCAAACGCGTTCAAGCATGACCGAGTCGACGTCGTCATTAAATCAATATCGAATATCCCAGTCAGCGATGGTTCTTTCGATGTCACGTTGGATTTGGGAGACACTAAGCTGCCGCTTGTCGCGGGAATGACCGGCTCAGTCAAACTTGTTACGCATTTCAATCCGCGAGGTATGTTGATTCCAACTAAATCAATATTTACCGATGAGTCGGACGATCAACTGCGTCTTGTCTATGTCTTGGCCGCTGACAACAAGGTGATGAAGAAACCTGTTCAACTCGGGATTGTTCAAGGCGATAACACCGAAATTCGATCTGGAATAGAAGCCACCGATAAAATCTTGACTGACAAGCCTAAAACCGAATGAGGACGTTAGCAATGAAATCTTGTTTAAGTCGATTTCGCTGCCTGCGTCCGCTTGCTCTCAACGTCAAATGCCGTTTGGTACTACAGGCATTCGGGGTGTTTGGGTGTATTGCGTTTAATGAAATCTCGCTAGCGCAAGACCGCGATCGCTCTCAGTCGGAAGTTGCACCAGCACCTGTGGCGATTGAACCACCGACGGCGGTCGAAGTCAGCCAAGCGATTGTTCGCGGCACGGAGTTCCTGCTGAATGATCAGAATCGCGACGGTTCGTGGGGATCGGCTACGAATACCAAAGACCTTAATATCTATGCTCCGACGCCCGGTGCTCACCACGCATTCCGAAGCGCGGTCACAGCGTTATGCATTTCCGCATTAATCGAAACGCAATCCCGTGATGAACGCGTCGCCCTCGCAATCGATCGAGGGGAAACTTGGTTGCTTGAGCATCTTCCCAAACTGCGGCGAGCTAATCAGGATGCGATCTACAACGTTTGGGGGCATGCTTACGGAATCCAGGCCCTCGTCAAGCTTTATAAACGTTGCGATGAGGCTTCTACTAAGCGACAAATTATTCTGGACAATATCGCCCAACAAATTGACTTGCTCGATCGATATGAATCGGTCCATGGTGGTTGGGGTTACTACGATTTCACCATGCACCTCAAGAAACCTTCTTCGGAGCCAAATAGTTTTACGACCGCAACGGTCTTGTTTGCCTTTTACGAAGCCAAGGAAATTGGTGCCGTGGTCCCTGAACGTTTGATCAAACGTGGAATCGAAGTCATCAAGCGACAGCAGCGTCCCGACCTTTCCTACCTTTATTCAGAAAATTTTCGAACCGCACCGGGTCGGGATATCAACAAACCAGGAGGCAGTGTCGGCCGCAGTCAAGCTTGCAGTGTTGTGCTGCGCATGTACGGCGACGACTCCGTTACCGACGCTGCGTTGGTCGCTTGGGCCAATCGATTATTTTCACGAAACCTGTGGCTTGATATTGGTCGCAAACGACCCATTCCGCATGAGTCTTGGTTTCAAGTCGCTGGCTATTTCTTTTACTATGGCCATTATTATGCTGCGTTTTGTATAGAACAATTGCCCCAAGATCAACGTGCTCCGCTCCAGCAACAGTTGGCTCACGTCATGCTGCGGCTTCAAGAAAAAGACGGCTCATGGTGGGACTATCCGCTCTATAATTATCACCAACAATACGGAACCGCCTTTGCGCTCATGACGCTAAAACGTTGCGAGTCGGCAGCGAACGACACTTCGAGATAGCATGACTGAGAATAAATTCAAAAGTGCCCATGCGAGCCAATCAACTTCATATGTTTACGAGTTTCCACAGTGGTAGTCCTGACGTTTCAACTCTCGTGACTGCTAAGGCAAGAATAAAATTTTCCGAAAATAACGCGTTAGGTTTTAAAACGGCGCGTTGCATCTCGGTAATATGCTGTCAAAGGAATCGAGGAGTTGTGCTGTAAAATGCGTAAAACGAAGTGTAGCTTTCACGAAAAAATCCCGTTTGCGTCATAAAGTGGACAACAAAAGCAGCGCAATCGCAAATGGTTTGCCAATTGGATAGAGTTGATCTAGCCAATGAATTTCGCGTCCAAGCGTTTTTACTTGCCGTGTAATTCAATTTGAACGAAGTTGATCTATAATGCATTCTCCAGTCGCTCTTTTATTCCCACCTCCAATTGACTTTGCTCAGAACTGCAAGCGACAGCAAAGTAATTGTCATCTCGACTAGTATCTCTTAAATCCAAATATGGAGTCAGCTTTGCCGATGCTTCAATCTTCCCTTTACTTTCGAACGATCTGGCGTAGTTGTGTTTTGACGTCGCTTTTCTTGATCCCCTACGCCGTGACGGAGACTTGCCAAGCTCAAGACGCGACCAAGGAGTTTCTTACGCTGCCGCCGCGACCCGCACGGCCAACACTGTCACCAAGCAAGATTCCGCTTGATTTTATCAAGGGAGAGCGAATTGGTTTCCTTGGCAATTCGCAAGCCGAGCGAATGAACCTATTCGGGAATTTTGAGACGCTACTACATATGCGATTTCCCGACCGTGAACTTGTCATTCGCAATTTCGCACGACCTGCAGAAGAAGTCGGAATTCAGCAGCGATCGGCTGATTATACAGCACTCGATGACCCTCAATTGGCATTTAGTGCCGACACGTATTTTTGCTTCTTCGGCTACAACGAGTCGTTTGCCGGTGCCGCAGGTGTCGAGCAATTCAAGCAACTATACAACGAGTACTTGGACAAGACCGCCAAGAAATACGCTCGCGACGATACGGGAGCCCCACCGCGATTCGTTTTGGTTTCTCCGATTGCATTTGAACCAACCAACGATCCCTTGCTGCCAGACGGAACAAAGGAAAACGAATCACTGAAAATGTATGCTGCCGCTGTTAGCGATGTTGCCAAAGCCCGTGGTTTGGCGTTCATCGATCTATTTGATGTCAGCCTGCAATTGTTCTCAAAAGACGCCGGCATGCAATTCACGATTAACGGTTGCCATGTAAACGATAGCGGTGATTACGAAATCGCCCGCCTCCTGGAACTCAAAATGTTCGGCTCGCCATCGTCGACGACAACGGGAAATCCGCAGTTCGTAAAACTGCGCAATGCCATCAACGACAAGTCTTGGGTTCATCTGCAAGACTATCGCATGCTGAACGGCTGGTACGTTTATGGCGGCCGTCGCACTTTTGACAAAGAAACATTCCCTCGCGAGTACGTCAAAATTCGCAAAATGGCCGAAGTCCGCGACCGTTACGTTTGGGACATTTCACAAGGCAAAAAAGTTGCCGACAAACCGAACGATGAAGGAACTGGTGAACTGTTTACGCCAGAGACGCGATTCGGTAATCCAGGTCAAAATTATTCCGAGGCCGAAGAGCTGCGATACCTTTCGCCGGATGAACTGATCGCCGAAACCACGGTTCCAAAGGGCTTTAAACTCGAACCTTTCGCGGATGAATCCAAGTTTCCCGAAATCGCCAAACCGGTTCAGCTTAACTTTGATAACAAGGGCCGACTGTGGATCGCGTGCATGCCAACATATCCCCAATGGAAACCCGGAGATCCAAAAGCCAACGACAAACTGGTCATCTTGGAAGACAACAACAACGATGGCCACGCAGACGTTGCAAAAGTCTTTTACGACCAGTTGCAATGCCCAACGGGTTTTGAATTCTGGAATGGCGGCGTCTTAGTCGTGGACCAACCACGTTTGCTTTGGCTTAAAGACACCGATGGCGACGACAAAGCTGACGTCGTTGTACAGTTGATGGACGGCTGGGCATCGGACGATACGCATCACTCATGCGGAGCCTTTGAATGGAACCATGCCGGGCAGTTGCACATGCTCGAAGGTATCGCGACCAGCACAACACTTGAAACACCTTGGGGGCCTCACCGCAGCCAAGGTTCAGGCGGGGCTTACGTCATGGACCCACGGACTCTTAAAATCCGCCAGTTCGCGCTGCCGGGGCAGTACAACATGTGGTGCTATGTCTTCAATGGCTGGGGGCAAGGCATCGTTGGCGACGGAACAACGGCCAATCAAGCTTGGGATACACCACTTTCCGGTGCTCAATTCGGAGGTCGAACAGGTCTCAACTTTGTATTCAACAACGAAGGCATGCGTCCCGCATTAGGCAGCGAGTTCCTGAACAGTCGACACTTTCCAGATGAAGTTCAAGGTCAATTCACTTACGGCTGCGTGATCAACATGAACGGATTTCCACGCTTTACGGTCAACGATGACGGCGGCGGATTTAGTGGAGCTCGACTAAAAAACGCGGACGGATCGCCCGACGATCTCATTCGTTCCAAAGACAAACACTTCCGACCGGGCGACCCGCAAATTGGCCCGGACGGCGCGATGTGGTTTGTCGATTGGGCCAATGCCCTTATCGGCCACATGCAATATAGCCAACGCGATCCCAATCGAGATCACGTTCGCGGTCGGGTTTATCGCCTAGTTTATCCCGAGCGACCCTTGGTCAAACCCGTTACGCAGTTTGGAAAGTCTATCCCCGAGTTGCTTGAGCAGCTTCGCGAATACGAATGGCGAACACGTTATCGGGCACGCCGCGAGCTTCGCGACCGACCTACACCACAAGTTGTCGCTGCAATCAACGCTTGGCTCAAAACGCTCGATCCAAAAGATCCAGAATACGACCGACTGCGATGCGAAGCTCTATGGGCTCAGCAATCGCATCATCAACTGGATTTGGCTTTACTGGCTGATGTTCTGAAGAACTCCAAGTCATCCGATGCGCGTGCAGCAGCCACGCGCGTTACTGCCGATGCGAGAGAATCGATTCCAAACGCTTTGGAATTGCTGACGATTGCTGCTCAAGATCAACACCCTCGCGTGCAAACCGAAGCCGCTCGCGGTCTCAGCTTTTTCCCTGTCCCAGACGCCATGAAAGCTTTGTTTGGGCTGACGGCTATGAAAGCAGATTATTGGCGCGATTATACGATGCAGCATGCGTTGGGAGCCAATGACCGCGCTTGGATCGCCGATTACTTGGCCGGTAAAATGCCCGGGGACCGGGATCGTTCGACGCAAATTGTCAATGCCTTGATGGCCGCGTCCCAGGCAGGTGCTGCTGCTTTGCCACACTTGCAAGTACTCCTTTCGCAGCAGCCCAAGCCCGAAGAAGAACGCAACAAAGCTATGACGGCATTGGGCGATCTCAAAGGTGACGTCAATCGCGGCAGGGCTGTCTTTGTCCGCAATTGCACCGCTTGTCACAAAGTGGGCAACGGCGATGGTCGAGAGTATGGACCAAATCTCGCTGGTGTTGCCAAGCGAATGAATCGAGTCAAGATCATTCAATCGATCATCGATCCGAACGCCGAAGTCGCCGAAAAGTATCGATCGACCATGGTCGCCACGGAAGATGGCGTGGTTGTCAATGGATTGTTAGTTAACGAAAGCGATAGCGAAGTGGAGATCTTCGACGGAAAAGAATTGCGCAAGATTGCCAAAGCAGACATCGCCGCACGCCGAGTCCAACAACAAAGCAGTATGCCCGAAGGTGCTGCCGGTACTGTCGCTCCGTCCGAATTTGTCGACTTGATCGAATACTTGTCGGCTCAAAACCAAGAAGTTGCTCCGACGAATCCTTAATACGATCGCCCGTACTTCATAAGTACTGATTGCGAAATTACGAATCAAAGGCTGCCGTTTCTAAATCCGGCAGCCTTTTTTTCATTTGTGTTTCACAAGTGCCACGATCTTCCCGAGTTGGAGCCCCGCTGTGATTGTGCACGAATTTCACAACCATGTTCTAACCTTTTCCAACAACCCGCGAAAAAAGATTATGTTGCTGATAATCCTCGAAACATCGCCTAGGGATTTTAGAGGCGTATTATTGTCAACGTTGAATCTTGTCAAAATCAAGGGAACGCGATGAAACGGAAATCTATCGTGTCACAGCCATTGTTCAAATTGGGTGTCGTTACATGTTTGATTGGCTTGGCGCTCAGTTTCATTTTCGGCATAACGGAAATTCCCTTCGAAGGCCCGGCTGGGATTACCAATTCAGTCCTGCTGGGAAGTGGCATTTGCTTGTTATTGCTGACTTGGATTCGCTCGATTGTCCCAGCGTGTTCGATTGTCTCCACGACCGGAATCGATGTGGACCAAGAAGAACAGGCAAACATTTTAGGTAGAAGGCAGCTTCGTTTAGCCAAGTTAACCGTTCTCTTCTCTATCGCATCCATGGTCTTGGCTGTAGCACTATATGTTTTAGGTGTAGCTGTAGCATTCACTTCTTTTGATTTCGCATCCGGGACAAATGATGCGGGTTTAATCATTATTCTTACAGGCATCGTGACAGGTACGATCGGCTTGGTCACTGACCTTGCGGGGGTTAGATGCAGCTGGATGGCTTGGCGCACGAGCTCGCACATTCGTTGGTTCGTTTTGTCGCTCGCAATGCCGATGTTAATGGGCTTGGCGATCTACATTATTCTAAACTCAATGTAAATCCGTTTTGGGTTCGTTTCTTGCTGACGAGACAAAGGAATAACACATGGCCGTGATGCCTCGCCCATCACCGAAAATTGCCTTAGCGATTTTCTGGGGAATGGGTTTTATCGTTTTAGGCATCGGACTTGTGCGGTGGGGACCTATTGTTGCGGAGGGATACAATGTTTTGATCCCCTATCTCTTTGCTGGCCTGATGTTCCTACTGGGCGTATTCGCGCTTTGGTCATGTTGTTACCAACTATTGTTGCGACGTGTCCCAGCAGCAAGTGTTGAATTTACCAGCAGTTCACTGACCATTGGCAAGCCCGAAAGCATAACGCTTTCTCAACCAGGACCTGTGTCACTACAGTTTATTCAAGTTCGACTTGTTTGCATCGAACAGACGATAACGATGCACAAACGCATCTCGCGAGGCCCTGACGGACAAAGAGAATCTTACGGAAAGACGAGCGAAAAAATTCTCTATGAAAAAACGCTGATCGAAGTGAATAGTCTTTTGGTCGCTGCCAATGAAACGTGGAACAAGTCGGCTGACTTTCGTATCCCACCGGGTACGCATCCATCTCGAGAAAGCAATACGCGCGATGTCATTTGGCGAGTGGAATTGAGCGGAAAAGCGGGACTGTTGACGTCATTCTTGCATACTTTGGAAGTCCCAGTCCGCGCATGAAAACGCGCGAAGTGAATGGCTGTTAACTTCACGAGATAAACGAAAGCGCTCTGACACAAAGGAATCCTTGTGCCAAAGCTTTCGGAATGTTTTTGTCTCTTAGATTGGTATGAAACTACAAGATGATTTCTACGTTCACTAACAGACCGCCAGCAAGGCCACCTTTATCAACTGTGTCTACACCTATTCCACCATCGACTGTGAAGCCCGGAATGTTTGCGAGTGAAAAGGCATCAATCCTAAGTTTGTCATCTCCGTCGCCCAACCGAGAAGCGAAAACGGGAGTTCGAGTTGTTGCGATTTGTACTTCATCGTCTCCTGCGCGGGTGAATAAATCGATCCGATCAGCGACCCGAGTATTGAATGTTCGAACGGAATCATTGTGATCCCCGGTGTCGATAGAAACTCGGCCATCGTGCTGCAAGCCCGCTAACTGAACATTATCCTTGTCGTCACCCGTGAGTATCTCGAGCAATCGACCACCACCGATCGCTCCGCCAAACACGTAGTTCTCCGCCACTTGGAAAGTCGGAGTGAGTGCTACACCGCTCCGCCCGCTCACCGTCACTTGATCATTGCCGCCTGCGGTATTGATTCGAATATTACCTGCGAAAATCCCACCGACTCTCACATTGTCATCTCCATCCAACGTATTGATGCTTACCCCATTTTGAACGCGAACATTTTGCAGTGAAACGGCGTCAATATCAGCGCCCATTTCTTGCGTGACGATTTGAGCCATATAGGTATCGACAAACCGCAATGAGTCGCTTCCCAAACCCATTTGCGTATTGACCGCATTCAATGCGGGTCCAGGAATCGCGATTTGGGGCAAACCGTTGACGGTTGTGGTTCCCAATCCGGTAACCAACATATTGCCGCCTGCAGCAACCGCGCGAACTTCGACCTGGTTGTTAGCCGCATCACCCGTCAAAATAAGATTTCGCGTTACTGGGTTGAAGGCTACAAAAACATTCCCCGCCATCAATTTTCGATCTTCCAGAGTTTCCACAGACAGTCGCTTTGTATCCACAGACAGTCGCTTTGTATTTGTCGAACGTCGATTTTTCTTATTCCAGAACATGGTTTCTTTCTCCGCAAATAGGTGACAAGATCTTTGATTCCGCAACCCTGAATGGGTTTCTCTAGAATCAGGTATTCCGCCCCTTGCAAAACCTTTCACCAAAATTCGGAATTTCGAGAAAAACACAGAAAAGATAGAAAAATCACATGTAATCTGACTTTTCATCATCCTCAACAAAGATCGTAACATCGCAATCCAGGTATGAAGCGCGGGCGTATATGAATTGCGATCGAAACTCTGGCTATGAGGCGTCTCAGTTGCGATTGCGGGAGCGCGCGCGCGTCTCGTGAATGACCGAATTCGCTAAAACTATTTTGGATATCGAATCAGGCAACCGACGGCTTTGGTATCTTTCTCCGATACAGGCTTGCCGGCAAGTACTTCTTCGATCGCAATTCGCAGGTCGTCGCGTGTGGGCTTGGGCCGCTTTTTTCCAAAAGACACGTACTGGTCATCGATACGGCCTCGATATCGAACTTGACCCGACTTGTCCACAATAAAAGCCTCTGGCGTCACCCTTGCCAGAACAGTCTGGGCGATTTCTTGATTCGGATCGAGCACAATCGGCAAGTGAATGTTGTATTCCCGCATGTGATCGCGAGCATGTTTTTCTGTCAACTGCGGGTTGGCTTGGACAAGGATTAGGTCCACATTTTCGTCATTCAAATCGTCGACTAACTTTGCAAGAACAGGGTGGTATGAATTTGCAATCGGACAATCGGTGTTGATGAAAACAAGCACTGTCGTTGTTTTCGTATTCGGTGACCATCCATGATCCTGTCCATCGATGTCTTTAAAGATAAACGTTTTCGCAGGCTCCCCTGCGATTGCTTGAACAGTAAAATTCTTAATCTCGCCCGAAGCGATCAATGCAAAGACGAGCAAAGATTTTTGTAAAGACAGGTTCATGGTTAAGTCACCTTTATTCCAAAATCGCCGGTCATTCTGAGACCGTGGAACATTTATTCTCATAGTGTTAAGAGTTTATCGTTGGAACGTGATGCGATTATTAACAAAACGTAAAACGCTGATTCTCAGAACGCGAAGCAATTATTTTCAGTAGTCAGCTTCCTTGTTCTTCTTACTCCCCTTCTCCTCGGTACTCCGAGGAGAAGGGGCTGGGGGATGAGGAGAACAATCCAAGAATAAACTCCGCATTACGTCGCCAAGTTCCGCATCATCAACTTTTAAGTCTTGCAGTCAACCGCTTTGACATTGAATCTTAGCTTTGAAAGACTACCTGTCTCACGCTCTCATCGATCTTCTGAAATTCTTGAAAGAAGATTCTGTTTTGCGAATTTTCCACAACACGAGCCACAATAGAACTGACTGCATTCAGACTGTTCGTCAGAACTCGTTTTACAGTTTCACTTTTCAATAACAACCTTCGAAAGCAAATTTTCGTTTCGGTGTTGCGTCGCGAAAAAGTAGGGACGATTTTAGTCGTATCGATAACTTTAGCCGAGATTCAAAGACTCCTCATCCCCCTGCCCCTTCTCCTCGGAGTACCGAGGAGAAGGGGAGATAAAATTCGTAATTCGTAATTCGTAATTCCTCATTCCTCAAGCCTCAAGCCTCAAGCCTCATTTCTCAAGCCTCAAGCCTCAAGCCTCATTCCCGCCAACTTCTCACTTCTCTGCGAGTTCATATTGCCAACGATCCTTTTCTTCGAGGACTTTTTTCGCGTCATCTCCGGTTAGCCAATTAAGGGCTTCTTGGTTGTTGCCGAGATGCGCGTCCCAAAAAGCGGTTGATAGTGCAAGGATCGCCCGATGGTGGTTTGGGTTTCGTTTTTCTTTGTCGCCGGGCAGCGAACGATCGGAAAAGACAGAGTGTTCTGCGTTGTAAAGGACCAGTTCATAACGAGCGATCGACTTTGGAAGATTCGGGTAAACTGCCAAACGGGATTCCATGGTCTGACCTCCGATGGGCGAAATGTCTTTTGTGCCGGTCATTAAAAGCCAAGGAATTTCAACTGATCCAAACGCATTTGCAGGCGATCCCCGTTGAGGAGCGCCTGGGCTGTACGCAATGGCTGCATCAATGCGTTTGTCGGTATAACGTTTGCCGATAAGGGGAAAAGATTGTCCACTGACGGCTTGAGTGGTCACCGCACCGAACGAATGTCCCGACATGCCGACGTGTTCAAGGTCCAGTCGCTCGGCCAGTGGATGGCCTGCCTGCTTGTTCCAGACTTCCAGTTGATCAAGAACATCGCGAACGTCCTCGCAGCGCGCTACCATATTCTGAGCCGAAGCTGCCTCTTGCATCGCCTTCATGCGCTCGCGGAGCGGAGTATCTTTCCAAACGGTATCGTCGCTCCCTGGATGTTGGAGAAATACGGCAACGTAACCGCGCGACGCCAAATGATCGCCAAGGAATTTATTTCCATCGCGTGAACCGCCCAATCCGTGGCTAAAGAAGACGCAAGGCAACGGTTTCGAGTCCAACGGCAGGTAAACTCGGATCGGAATCTCACGATTGCGTTTGCTATCGACAACTGACAGTTCGATGGATTTGGGTTCTCCGACTTTCGGCAACAGTAAAGGATCGTATTCAGCGAACGCAGGGGATGCGATCACGCAGATTGCTACTTGGGCAAGTGCTATCGAAAATCGATTCATCGTTTCGAACCATCACTTTCTTCTTTTCGGTCAAGAATCCGATCGAGCGATTTTCGGCCCTTGGCGAGTTCGCCTTCGTCGAGTACATCGTCACTATTTTCGTCAAGAAAATCTAGCAACCGATCGCGAAAGCGTTCCGGCATTTCTTGGCTTTGCAGTTTACCGTCTGCATTGCGATCAAGGATTTTTAACAGCCCTCCGCGTCCGATCGCGCCCCCACCCAAGGCAGACAATCCCGCAGATTGGTTTTGAACGCGCTTCTGAATGCTCTCTCTATTGCGTTTTGTAACAAGCCGCTCAAGCTGCGGGCGGTCGGTTTCGTTAGACGCAACTACTTGCAACGTTATGGACCCCATCTCGTCGTTGGACTCGCGGCCCCAAGAAATCCTCTGTGGCGGAGAGAAAGGATTCTCGGGATTGTTCGAGGAGTTGTCGTAAACAATCGTTGCGGAAATTTCGGTCCCTTTGGGCAAATCAATGGGAACAGAAAATTGATACTGATCTTGCCAGTCTAAATCCCAGTCGTCGATGCGAAGCAATTCCAATTGTTTCCCATCGAGAAGTTTAGCAACCATCAGCATCTCGCGGCAAATGTAGTGGGCGTGGCCACCAATTTCGACTCCGCGAACATCGATTGGCAAAGTCAACGTATCGGAGATCGTAAAGTTCGACTCGCCAGCCGGCACGTCGATGCCCGCTCCGATACCAAACAGCGGCGGCATTTGCAGGGGCACGATCATGTGCGAAGGGGCTTGGTTTGTGAAATACAATGCGAGCTCCGCTTGTTCGACCTCGGGTTTTCCGGACGGATGGAAATGCGTTTGCATGATGATGTCGGTTCCTTTGGGTAAGAATCGCGCAAGATCGCCAGGCAGTGGCGAGGGGACAGCACCGGGTACATATCCACCCAATCCCCGGGATAATCGATCGGGGGCTTGCTCGAGAAATTCGCTTCCTCGCAAGAAGTTCATGCCCTTAAGCCCCGTTTGGCCATCGCGTTCTTTTCGGTTTCGAACCTGATTCGAATCAGCGATAAAAAATAAAGCGTGATGAACAGCGCTACGAGCCGAAGGGCGAAGCTCCATGGCTTTTACCCATTTGTCATCCGGCAAGTTCAAAGGCAGGACAAACGAGCGATAGATATTTTGTCCACTTGCGGGCACGCGAAAGGGCTGTTCCATTTTGACGACCAGATCGGGCGTCCCCAAACTCCAACCATCGACGAATATCGGAGGAGTAGGGCATTTGCCCGGGTCACCTTGAGGACATCCGTTCTCGACCCATCGCGTGATGAGGTCAATCTGCTCTTGGCTGAGTTGGCGATGATTCGCAAACGCGATGCCCGTGTCTTTCGGTTTCCAGGGAGGCATATAGCGATCGGTTACAACCACACGAATCGTCTCCGCATGTCGCTGCGCGTCGCCAAAGGACATCAACGCAAACGGCCCCGCTTGCCCTTCGTGATGGCACGATGAGCAATTGTCAAAAATAATCGACGCAATATGTTCGCTGAAATTGACGTCCGGTTCGGCGGCACGTGATACGACTGACGAGCAAGAAATGAAGCCGGTCAACGTCATGGCAATGATGCAGTAAGTGACTTGTTTTTGGTTTGATAACAGTCCCATTCTTTTCTCTCCTTGTCGCATTGACTTCCGATCCGTGTGAATCAATCCAGGTTGAGCTTTGTCTATTGTTTTGAAGCGGCAATTCGAGGACAAAATTCTGTGAGCCGTCATTGGTCGGCCGGGGCCAGCGATTCTAATTCGGTTTCCGATTGAACATGCATTATCTGAGAATTCGCTCGAAGATGACCTTCCGGGGAAAACCAATTATCTGGTAAGTCCGGAGTTTGTGCGAGTTCAATCTCCCATTTCAACGGCCCCCGTTCCTCGGGCGAACGATTCCAGATCAAGGTTAATCGTTGTGCAACTCCGCTTTCCGTATCCGCCCACAACTCAATCGTTACCGGTAGATTCGATTTCGGTTGCTTGATCGTGCCGCGAATGTGCTGGCACTCGATCCATTGTTCGGGCGATTCGTTGGCGGGGACTTTCTCATTTGGCAACATCGCCAAACTGTATGCTCGACTCATGCGATGAAGGATGGTGGAGACATGCAGGTAAGGACTTGGGATATCTTTCTTGTCCAACCATCGTCCGACAGTACGCTCGCCACCGACAAGTGCGGGGCCGCGAATAGGCACGATCCAGCGTTCTTCTGGATTTCCACCGATCCATATAGGACCGATTCCTGCCCAACCTGGATGCCTTACCACAAATCGGTCTTGGTCGTCCAAATACAACTCGGCTTGGATTTGACGCTCGCCCCACAACGGAAACTGCTGAAGCATTTTGATTTGGTAAAAACGTTTTGCAGGAGTTACCGTCAAGCTACGAATGACTGTGGCGTAGGCGGCGTTGTTGATCGAAAAATTTAAGAAAAAAATACCGACCAAGATCACTGCGGCAGTTGCGGCAAAGCCCATCCAGTTACGTCGGCGATACCAAACCAATTTCTCAGGAAGCTGAACCGCTACATCGTTTTCCAAGCGTTCCATTAGTCGCGCAACAAGCTCCGCATCGTGGATAGAATCTGGCTGGAAGGCTTCCCTCAGCAACGACTCAATCAATGCATCGTTGACTTGTTCTTTTTGTTCTGACGCGAGTGGCATGAAACGTCTTTCGTTTTCAATTTGCGATTTATCGATACTAATTCGTGCTCGTCCGAAGTTTCAGTTCGATACATTCTTGAAGACGCAGTTTTGCGCGTGCGAGCCGTTTCTTGATGGTTTCCAAAGCAACGCCAACTTGATCGCTAATCGCCGCTGGCATTAGGTCCTCTTGGAATCGTAACTCGATGCACTCGCGATCTTGGTCAGACAGCCGTGATACGCAATCGCGAAGTGCATTAAGCTTTTCATCCAGCGTATCGCCGCTAAGCTGACTGATACGATGAAGTTCCTGGCTCAAATACTCTAAAGCGGATTCGTCGCCGATCAGCGTCATGCGTCTGCTCGTCCGTTGATTCGACAACAGCACCCGAGTGGCAATTCCTCGGAGCCATGGACCGAACGGACGCGAACGATCAAATGTGTCCAGTTTCTCCCAAGCGACTATCATCGTTTCTTGCCACACATCATCCATGAGATACTCGCTGCACCCTGCAGCACGAAGGAAGACGCTCAGCATGCGCGAATTCTCTCGGACTAAGATTTCGAACAGATCTTTTGATTGCAATTGGTAATCCTTCCGGGAGGCGATGCAGATGAAGGCTGAGTTCTAAATTGAATTCTTGATTGATGAAGTTTACGTTGTCCAAAGGTTCTTGTTTCGAGAGCTCAATTCGAGGACGCTAAATTTAAAAAGATCGGAGACTTCTCGCTGATCCCCCGTATCGATGGTATCAAGGCGAGCGGCAGGAATTGCCTTACCCAACGTAGGACGGGTCTCCAGGCCCGTCCCATTCAATTCGGACGGACCTGGAGACCCGTCCTACAGGTAAAATATTTCCTGCCGATCGCCCAAAGCCGTACTCTTGCTCAGTGAAAGGGTACCCGTACTCGAGTACGAAAACGCTGTCCATTCGCGCATTTTGTCGTTCGAAGCACCGGCGATCAGCGAAGATTGTCGAAGATTGTCGAATTGTGTTTCTTTTCCGAGAAAACGACAGGCTATCCGGGTGAATATTCAAAAAACTTTGCCATAGAAGAAAAATTGGCAGCCACAGAGGTTTTTGGCTAAACTATCGAGCTTGCACGAAGTCATGCAACACTGAATTGACAACATAGAATTTGGGTCGGGGGATTCGATGGATCTGCTCAGCGGTTTATTTTTCGTTTTAAACAGTTGGTTTGCACTTCCTATCCAACATCAACAGCCCGCCGTTGATTCGGTTGTGCAGTTGTTCAGCAACGCAGCCACGCCGGCTAGAGTCCGCATCATTCACAGCGGGCGTTTGAAAACCGTTGCGACCAGTAACGGAGTCATTCTTCGCGGAGTGGCGGTTAGTATTTCGAAGTCGCAAATTCAATCAGGCGAAGCCGACTATGCCACGGATCCGGCTCATTGGGACAAACTGCGGCTAGCTGGGTTGAACGCTGTGCGGCTGGTTGTTTTTGATCCTTGGCAAGCTTCCCATGGAACACCAGGAACGTTCCAATCCTATCCTGCAGCGAATTTTTTCAACGCTTCGGATACAGCTTTAGTTCTCAACAAAATGGCCGCGATCATCAATCTTGCGGCACAGCGAGGAATGTATGTCATGATCAATTACCATGACACGGGTGGATTTCGCGATCCCGATTACTCGCAGCCCGTAAAACCCGACGGCTCTTTTCCGTACTTGCGTTCCTTTCGAAACATACGTCGATTCTGGAGTGTTGTTGGTCATCGTTTTGGTGAAAGAACGAACGTTATATTCGAGCTTACAAATGAGCCAGTTCGTTGGTTTCCCGAAGACTACCACGATAGCGAATTGCATTCCTTGAAGATCATTTACGACGATGTTCGTAGAATAGCGCCGCGAACGCATCTGGTCTTGTGCTCGTTTGCGAATTTTTATTCGTTTCAGAATGCAACCGTCCTTGATGTTGCTCGCCGATTGCGTCGAATGGGAGTCAATTTTTCGAATGCATCGATCGCCGTTCATCCCTACAACCCCGTTCCGCCACTTAGCTTATCGAGCCAGCCTCTTCAGGAATTAGGCCGAGAATTCGCGATTCTGAATACAGAGCAGAATTTTCCGCAAGGCGTAGTGGTCGGCTCTTTCGACCCGGACGCGCGCGGATTAGATGGTGATTGGCTGGGCATTCAATCGATGGAGCGTTTGGGGATTGGCTGGTTCCAATGGAATACCACGACGCCCTTCGAATTCAACCAGTACTTTTTGCGATACGTCGTCCCAGATGCACGCTCCAAGAGTTACTACTGGAATAAATGAACGCATCCGTTGGCTTACAGCAGTTGGCGGTTGCGTTGACGGTAATACTTTAGGCCGGGAACAAAAAAGCAGATGGCGGCGACTACGCCAAAAATTAAGTGCGATACTTGTGGAAAGACGGCCATGGGAATTGTCGAAGCGAATAGTGCTGCTGCTTGGAAATAGAACACGCCCGACAGAATTCCGGCTTTGATCAAGAACACCATGCCGCTGATGATAGCCAGCAGCGGTGACAGCGTCAGCGGTTCCAGTTCGAGCCACCATTCGAGTGGCGTCAACAGGATGATCGCAATCAAACTAGCTCCCCAAACATGCGCGATCTGTCGCTCGACGAAAGTTACCGGCCCCATTCGTCTCCGCAACATCCAAAACACGATTGCCCAAGCACTCAATCCGACGGTCCATAGGGCCGCATAAGGCCAACGTTGGTGCGTCCCACTCCACTGAATCATTTCAGTTAACACACAAGCGATCAACAGAATCAAAGAATGCCACATCCACAACAATCCCCAGTTTTCAAGGACGGGAGCGTGGTGCGTTTCGCGAAAGAAGCGTGCGATTACTTGGGCAAACTGCCCCGACCGGGCCATCACGGGTTCGTCCCGCATGAACGCTTCTAAATCATCTGCCAATGCCGCCGCCGTGCTGTATCGCAAATCAGGTGGCTTCTGAAGACAGCGAACGGTGATCATTTCCAGGTCGCGGTCGATGCGCGGCGACAGAACTCGGGGCGCGACGGGATCTTGTTCCAGCACTTTCAATGCCAGTTCAACTGGCGACTTTGCAGTAAACGGTGGTTGCCCCGTTAAAGCGTGATACAAAACAGCGCCGATGCTGTAGATGTCGGTCGCAGGACCAAGTTTGACGCGCCCAGAAGCTTGTTCTGGGCTCATGTAACTTGGAGTGCCAACGACGACGCCCGTGTGCGTCAACGATTCTGCGTGCCCGCTCATCTTGGCCAATCCAAAATCCGATAAGCGAACGCGATCTTGTTCGTCGATCAAAATATTTGACGGTTTAATATCCCGATGAAGTATCCCATGATCGTGTGCAAACTGAACAGCTCGACAAACATCAATCAACATGCGGCAGACTTGGCGTTGAGGCAAAGGTCCATTCACGATCTTCGAGCCAAGCGTCTCTCCGCGAATCAACTGCATCGTAAAGTACGGCAAGCCATCCATTTCGCCGACTTCGTAGACAGGTACGATGCCTGGATGCTCAAGTCGCGCGGTCGCTTCGGCCTCAGCCTTGAATCGTTGCCGGTCGGTCTCTGACGCCAAGCGATCTTTGAGAATCATCTTGATCGCAACGTCGCGGTTCAAACGCGGCTGATTGGCTCGAAAGACAATCCCCATTCCCCCCCGTCCGATTTCTCCGATTAAAACGTACTCGCCGAATTGAGCGGGCAGCGTCAGTTTATTAAATCCCGAGTCAAACTCCGACAACGGAGGCGAGTCCGCTTGAGATCGGCTGCCGCCAACCGCGTGAACTACTTGCGCGGTACCCCAAAGCATCTGCAAGTCTTGCGCGAATTGCGGATGATCCTTGCAGACTTTGGCAAAGTCCACTTGTTCGCCCCGTTGCATGCGGTCGGTTAGGTCAGCGAGAAGCAAGGCTAACTGTGAGTCGAGTTCGTCCTGATCATCGGTCGCTTGTTTGGAAAGCAATGCGTTGCCTAACTCCCGCTTATTGGGAAAGTTCCCAGAGTTCATGACAGGCTGTCCCCACCTGCTGCAATCTTGTTATCGATAATGGTTCTCAGGCGACGCAATGCACGAAGGTATCGCATGCTCGCAGCGGGCTCCGTCAATTCCAACGCCTGGGCGATATCTTGATTGCTCATCATCTCGTAATGACGCATCAAGATGATATCGCGATCGTTGTCGTCAAGTTCACCGACGGCTAACTCAATTTGTGCTGCAATTTCTTTTTGAGTCGCCGCAGCAGCAGGGGTCAGCGCTGGGTCACACAGTTGTACCGCAAGTTCGATTGTAGAGTGGTCCGCGCCGGCGGGGCTGAACATCGGCTGTTCGCGATCGATGCTCCGTTTGGCAGAAACCCGATGCCGACGATGCGCGTCGATCATTCGGTCTTTCGCGATTTGCCGAATCCACAAATGGAATGGCATCGCTGGATTTTCAAGATAATCTTTTAATCGACGATTGGCTTCGATTAGCACATCTTGAATAATATCGCTGACGTCTATCCGGCGGGCCAGCTTTTGGTCCATACGCATCTGGATCATTCGGCGCAGCGAATCTCGGTGGCGATCAAGCAAATTGCCAATCGCGTCGGCATTTCCCTCGCGAGCTTCACGCAATAATTCTCCTGTTTGATCAGGTCCGGGCCATATGGACTGCGACATGAATTGCCATCCCTCTATTTTGGAAATCAGTTACCTTATAGTGTAGTCTAAGGTCAAAAGGGATAGGTTTCCATGGCAAGAGTCGTATTAGCGATGAGTGGCGGGGTTGACAGCAGTGTCGCTGCGCACCTGCTTGTCGAAGCAGGACATGAGGTAATTGGCGTATTCATGCGGCACGGCGAAGAATCCGCCGAAGTTTGCAAGGCGGACTCGTCGAGCGCCAGTCCTATACTACCTATCTTGCAAGGTCGATTGGATCATAAACAAGGTTGCTGTAGCGCCAGCGATGCGGCAGACGCGCGACGCGTAGCCGACCTGCTGGACATCCCTTTCTACGCGTTGGACTTGCAAAGCGATTTTCGAAGGATCGTCGACTACTTCGTTGATGAATACCAGAACGGCCGAACTCCCAATCCTTGTGTGCAATGTAACAATTGGATCAAATTCGGAAAGCTGTTTGATTATGCAGATGCGGTCGGCGCGGAATTTGTCGCTACGGGACATTATGCCCGCATGGAGAAATGTGACGATCCCGAAAATCCTTTAGGCCTCTATCGTGGAGTGGATGATCATAAAGATCAAGCTTACGTTTTGGCCGGCATCCACCGCCATTATCTACCTCGCATGATGTTGCCGATTGGCGATTACCACAAGCCCCAGATTCGAGCTTTGGCTGCTCAAGTTGGCTTGCGGGTCGCCGACAAGCGCGACAGTCAAGAAATCTGTTTCGTGACTTCTGGCAAACATGCGGAATTCGTTCGCCAGCGAAGTCGAACCCAGCGATCCGGCTCAATCGCAACAACCGATGGCAAAATTGTGGGAACCCATGAAGGCATCGAACAGTTTACAATCGGACAACGCAAAGGAGTCCGTGTTGCCATGGGCGAGCCCTACTTTGTCGTCCGCATCGAACCGGAAACGAACCGCGTCGTCATTGGTAGACAAAAAGATCTAGAGCGAACTTGGCTGGTTGCCGAACGATCCAACTGGTTGCTGCCCCCTGATCGATGGCCAACTTCGGGATTGAGCGTCAAGATACGATACAATTCGAGTCCCCAACCTGCTAACGTCAAAGCGAGTGAAGGTGGACTCTTTCATGTTACGTTCGATCAACCTTGCCTAGGTATCGCTCCCGGACAACTTGCCGTCGTCTTTCACAACGATCGCGTACTTGGTGGAGGCTGGATTCGCGAAGCCGGTAATTAGACGATCGCGTGATTGAGAACTCACGCAAAGGTAGCATGGGAGCCTTATCTCTCGCAAAGTAAAAAAACTTTTCTAACTCATCACTTTTCTGACTCTTCCGAATCAACTCGTCACTTATCTTTTTAAACGAGTCACAAATGAATAAAAAAATCCGTCTCAGCTATTCCGTTTGGTTCCGTGCGGCCAGTTTGATCGCATCGCTCGTTTTCAGCTTCAACGCATCTCACGCAGAAGAATTCTGGGATGTACGTAAGTGTGGCGAAGAGCTTTCGCTTCGAGGACTATGCGTTGTGAGCGACGACATCATTTGGGCAGGCGGAGGTAAAGCTGCCGTGGTCCGATCCGTCGATGGAGGTGAAACTTGGAATATCATCAAGGTTCGCGGATTCGAATCGGTTGAGTTTCGATCCATCCACGCCTGGGACCAGAACACAGCGTGCATCGCCAGTGCCGGAACACCGGCAGTAATCCTACGCACCGAAGACGGCGGTGCGACTTGGCGTGAACTGTATCGCAACGATTCTCCGCAGGCGTTCTTTGACGCGATAGCATTTGAAAATGATCAGCATGGCATGGCCGTCAGTGATCCAGTAAATGGACGATTGCTCATTGTCGAAACCGAAGACGGCGGAAAAACATGGGTCGAGATTCCCGAATTGAGACGTCCGATGGCCGACAATGGCGAAGCTGCCTTTGCTGCCAGTTCCGGATGCTTAGTCATGAGACCGGGCAATCGCGCCTGGATTGGAACCGGAGGAAAAACTCCGGGTACTGACAAAGGACGTGCGCTGAGGTTTGATCCGGAACTAAAAGAATGGTCCTTTTCGTGGACGAATATTCCTCGAAATGAATCGTCGGGAATCTTTGCAATTCACTTTGCATCCGATTCGTTCGGCATCATCGTCGGCGGCGATTATCGAAACGAGGCAAACGGCGAACAAGCCGCCGGATGGAGCGACGACGGAGGAGTCACATGGCACTCAGCTCATTCGATGCCAACAGGATTCCGATCGTCGGTAGCACACCGCCAAGTCGACGGTATGCTTCGATTCGTTTCCGTCGGCCCGAATGGCACCGACGTGTCGACGGATGGCAAAAATTGGATGCGCAGATCCGACACAGGATTTCATGTGGTGCGCGTCTCGCCGTCCGGTACGTTTTGGGCAGCGGGCTCACAGGGACGCATCGCTAGTTCAAAAGTGCCATTCTAAAACTTGTATCCACACTTCGCATAGCCAAAATAACGCATTAACGACGGCCCTGTTTGTTTACGGGATTGTTTGTTTTGCTTGAACGTACTCGCTGGCCGACATCGTTCGACGGCCGCTAACGAATGTTCTTCGTTCGATCGGCAATCGAATACGGTGCGTTGCCGGACCGTGAATTCATGGTGATCAACTCAGCCAAAAATCCCATCGAAATCAGTTGCACGCCCAGCAGCAGCGCAATGATTGCATAGAAGAATATGGCTCGTTGATGCAAATGGATGGGCGTTAAGGAATCAAACATCCGGCTCACTCCCCACGCCAAAGTCAATCCCGCCAAGGCGATCGACCCAAAGGCAAAGCACAACAAACCCATGGAGCCAAGAAAATGCTGTGGCCGCTGTCGATAGCCAGTCAAAAAATACACCGTCAATAAATCCAAAAATCCTTTTACCATTCGTCCAACACCGTATTTCGACATCCCATAGCGGCGAGCGTGATGCGTCACTGGCATTTCACAAACGCGCCATCCGCGAGCAGCCGCCAGGACCGGCACAAATCGATGCATTTCACCATACAATTTGACTTCGTCAAAAATCTCGCGACGATAAGCCTTGAGCCCGCAATTGTGATCGTGCAATCGCACCCCAGTCAGCAAGTTGACCAGTCCATTAAAAAATCGAGAGGGAATTGTCTTATGCCAAGGGTCGTGTCTAATCTGTTTCCACCCGCTGACAACATCCATCCCTTCGTTGATCTTGCCGATCAGTTTTGGGATCTCGCTGGGTTCGTCTTGCAAGTCCGAGTCGATCGTTACGACAACATCACTTTTCGATTGTTCAATGCCAGCAGCCAAAGCGGCCGCTTTGCCAAAGTTGCGTCGAAAACGAATGCCTTCGACGCCCGGAAATTGTTCCGATAACCCTTGAATGGTCGACCACGAGTTGTCAGTCGAGCCATCGTCGACCAAGATGACTTGTAGCTCCAATTGATTGGATTTGCCCATCGACGAAATCTTCTCAAGCAACAGCGGCAAGCTCTCTGCTTCGTTGAAGACGGGAATGACGATGGAAACCATGAGTTGGACAAACTGTGAAGTGATGGTCGTTCTGAAAATTGCAGTTATTGGAAGTATTGGTTTTCTAAGTGTACACGCAACGGAGTGATTGTATGTCCGACGAACCCACAGAATTCGCCTCCTCAATACCGAATGAACGTTACAAACGGCAAATGCAGTTTGCGCCGATCGGAATTCGGGGCCAAGAATTAATCCAACAAAGTCGCGTGGTCGTCGTGGGTGTCGGTGCCTTGGGTTCTACGATTGCAGAACGGATCGTGCGAATGGGCGTCGGACATGTCACGTTGATCGATCGCGATTGGGTCGAGTGGGATAATCTCCCTCGTCAGACATTATTTTGCGAATCGGATGTCACGAATCGTTTGCCCAAGTCCGTTGCCGCCGCAGATCGACTTAGTCAAATTTCTCGCCAATGCACAATCGTACCTATCGTCGAGGATCTCGTTCCAAGCAATGCCGAGCGATTGCTTGCCGAATCCAATCTAATCTTGGATGGAACGGACAATTTCGAAACCCGTTACTTAGTGAACGATTGGTCGCTCAAGAATCGTGTTCCTTGGATTCACGGAGGATGTGTGGGTGCATCCGGGCAAGTCATGGCGATCTTGCCCGGAGAAACAGCTTGCTTTCGCTGTTTGCTGCCCGAATTGCCCGGACCAGATGGTCAGCAAACATGCGACACTGTGGGCGTGATCGGCCCAGCGGTGATGATCATCGCTGCTTGGCAAAGTTTGGAAGCAATCAAAATCTTGTCCGGTAACAAACCATCGGTTACCCGCGATTTGATTTGCTTTGATTTCTGGTCCAGCGACTTCAGAAAGATAAAAATGGATCGCATTCGCACGATCGATTCGTGTCCCGCATGTCGAGGCGAATACGATTTTCTTTCGGGCAAATTCGCTTCTCTTTCAAGCGTGCTCTGCGGCAAGAATGCAGTGCAGATTCAGCCGCAATCGGGGCGACTCGATATGGTTGCCTTAAGCAAAAGGCTCAAGCCTCATGGCACCGTCGAGTCCAATCCGTTTCTGGTGCGGTTCACAACCGGCGAATTCACGTTGACAATTTTTGGCGACGGTCGCGTCATCGTCTCCGGCACACAAGATCCCGCAATTGCTCGCAGTTTGTACGCACGATGGATTGGAGCTTAGAGTTCGAGTGAGGACGCCTCATCACATCGCTGCATTCAATCTCTTGCGAAGCAATACTACTAAAACAGACCGGGAATCAAGCGATTGCGAACTTTTTGGCGATATTCCACGTACTCGGGGTCCTCGGACAACAGCCTTTCTTCCGCCAATATCCTAGGCACTACGATCGAATACAGAATCATATAGACGCCCAGATTCCACCATGAACTCGCGGCGAGTAGAAATCCGATATGTGTCAGCATGTATCCTGCGTAGATAGGATGCCGAACAATTCGATAAAGACCCCGATCGCAAATTCCACGATTCGCAGCGACTGCTCCAAAGCGTCGGCCTAGGTTGAGCTTAGCGCAAATCTGTACTGCCATTCCTATCAGCATGAGAAGGATAGGCAAGTCTTTGCTCGGAAATATAGAAACGTCGGTAGGTCGAACCATCATCGGTGCTATCGTCGCCGTAAGTGCTAAAATCCAATCGAGTTTTCGCACGGAGAGAGATTGCGCCCGCTTGCGGCAACATACTAAGACAACGACGATCGTTTCCGAGGCGCAAATCAAAAATGCAGGCAGATCGCCCCGCGTGAAAACCGCCCCGAGAACTGGTACCAGAAAGTACGAGAACATTGCGATCAAAATGATCTTTTCAACGTAATCCAATACCACCGGCGAAAGCGTGAATCGTTGGACGCCTATTGTGTTAACGTTGTTCGACATTTTCGATACTTCAATCTGATTCGTTTTAAGTTACTTGGCCAAAAAGTCCCCGACGGATCGCTTGTGACTCGTCAGCATGCGACCATCGTTGACAATTCACTGTCCAAACGTAGGACGCAACGAAGAAAATCACCAAATAAAAACTCGTTCTGACACCACCTAGATTGACTACCGAACGACAAAATCGGCATTGTCGGAAAAACCCCATTTTGCAAACCCAACGAATTGCTGGTTCTGCGCCCTGTCGCGGCAAGAAAGCAGCCTTGTAAGTGGTCATACAATTTGTTGCGCAATTTGCGAGCAGAACCGCAAAGCAGTCAATGCAACGTATACTTGCCCGCACAAGTGCCTTCGTTCCGGCATTTCTCAAAATATCCAATCACCGCGAACGAACAGGTCCAATGAAAGGAATGCTTCTATGGGAAAACCAACATCCAATGTCCCGGTCGAGATTAACCCCAAGCAGGTCGCCAGTTTGGCCATGGTCGTGCTTGCCGGAATCTTGATCGTTTACTCCGTTATCAGCAGCGCGTTTACCGTAAAAGCACACGAGCAAGCAGTCGTGCTTCGCTTTGGTGCCTTCAGCCGAACCGTAGGGCCGGGACTTCATTTCAAAGTCCCGTTCATCGAATCTCGCATGCTCGTCGACATGAGCGATCATACGTTTCGCCTACCTTGGGGCGGTCGTGAGCAATCGGGTAAATTGCAAATCGAGCGTGGCGATGAAAGCGAAGCGATGATTGTGACGGCTGACCTTTACGCCGCAGTAGTCGAATGGAACGTCATGTGGCGGGTAAGCGATCCCAAACAATACCTCTTCAGCATCGACGAACGCGACACAGAAAGCTTGATTAACGAAGTTGCCCGAACCGTGATGAACCGCGCTGTTGGCGATTACGCGGCCGATGAGTTGCTGACGACCAAACGCGTCGAAGTGGGGCTGGCAGCCGTCGATGCCATGCGTGAGCAACTAAAACGCTACGAATGCGGAATTGATATTTTCGAATTGCAAATGCAGAAAGTAACGCCACCCAACTCGGTCAAACCGGCTTTCGATGATGTGATTGCTTCGATTCAACAACGCGATCAATTAGTTAACGAAGCTCGCCGCGAACAAAACCAAATCCTGCCGCTTGCCGAAGCAAAACGCGATCAGCTCGTTCGCGAAGCCGAAGGCTACGCAGCACGACGTCTGGCTGAAGCCGAAGGTGAAGTATCGGCTCTTCAACAAAAATACCTGCAATATCAATTGGCTCCCGAAGCGACTCGACAACGGCTTTACCTAGAGACAATGGAAAAAGTTTTTGAGCAAAGCGGCCCCGTTACCATTCTCGATTCGGAACTCAAGGGAATGTTGCTGAACCTCGGCAACGCATTGCAACCGAATTAAGCCAATGCCGCCGCTCCGCTGTCCTCCGTCACCTGCCAAATAATTCCAAAATCTTTAAATCGGTTCTCGAAAATGAAAAATACCATACGCGTGCTCGCTGGTCTTGCGATTCTACTTATCGTTTCACCCTTCTTCGTCTTTGTGATTTCCGAGCGAGAATTGGCCGTTGTGCTTCAACTCGGAAAACCCGTTCGCGAATACAATAAACCCGGCATACATTTTCGAATTCCATTCTTGGAAACAGTTGAGCGATTGCCCAAGACGAAACAGTACTGGGGTGGTGATTCGGCAACTCCAATCAACGATGTGAATACGAACGACAATAAAAAAATCGACCTGACACCTTGGGCAGTTTGGCGAATTCAAAGTCCTAAGACATTCGTGCAACGCCTGCGAACCATTGACTTGGCCGAACAACGCGTCGCACAAATTTCCCGCAGCGCTATTCGAGACGTGATCGGGCAATACGATTTAGCTGAAGTCGTTCGAACCACCGACCGACCGTTGCCTTCCACCGACGACAGTCTGGCTCTCGTCACCGAATTGACTGAGATCAATAAAGACGCACTGCCGGATGAACTGAAGACGCTCGAAAAACCTGTTCAGCCAAGCAGTATCAAAATCGGCCGAACAAAATTGCTTGATCTGATTCGTGCAGAAACGCAAAAACGATTGACCGAAACCGTCGAAGAAGGCGGTGCCGATGGCGTCGCTATCGAGATTATCGACGTCGGCATTTCGCAACTCATGTTCGTCGAAAGCGTGCGCCAAAAGACTTTCGATCGTTGGGTATCGGAACGCGAAGCAATCTCGATGCTGATCGTAAAAGAAGGCGAAAAGAAGAAAGCAAAAATTCTGAACGCCGCACGCGCTGAAAGCGAAAAAATCGAAGGTCTTGGTCAAAAAGAAGCGAGCGAGACGAAAGGCAAAGCCGACGCGGAAGTCATTCGAAAATACGCCGAGGTCATCGGCAAAGACCCCGAGTTCTTTAGCTTCATCCGAACTCTTCAAGCCTACGAGAAATCCATCGGAAAAGATACGCGTCTCATCCTCTCAACCGACTCGGAATTCCTGCACTTACTCAAGAACCGCCAAGCAGGATTCATGAATTCGCCAGCAGCCAACAATCCCGGTCCGCCCATACAGTAAACACCTGTCAGGCGTAGCTATGGGTTCGAAGCCCAAGCAAATTCCAAACCCACCCCCAATCGCTCGCTGAACGGCAATTGCACTCGCTGTTTCTCACAGACGAGCAGCATCTTTTCGACTTTGCAGGAATCCGCAAATCGCATTGGTCGCGCGTTCTCGAGCGAAAATGCGGACCGATTGCTTTGAATTTGAAGGTCCAAACATATTTTAAGCGCGTCGCGTTACGGGGATCGGTTCGCTAGCCCTGCCAGAAAAAGTATTGCCAAGTAGTTGCCATCCGTGCAATAATTTTGGTAACTCTATTTTTTCGTTTTTAACCTGGGGGCTTCACATGAGAACCCTTCATGTGGCATTATTGTTCTGCACAGTATTCTTTTTGTGGCCGTCCACGCTGCGTTCGCAATCAGGGGACAACACTACCAGTCGCGATTCCTTCGACACCACAAAAACAAAAACCCCCGAACCTAAGACCGTAGTATTTGCTGGCGGGTGCTTTTGGAGCCTCGAGTCGGATTTTGCAAAGCTGCCCGGCGTCGTGGACATTGTTGTTGGCTACAGCGGCGGCCGATCCAAAAACCCAACCTACGCGACCTATGCATCCAAAGGGCATCGCGAAGTTGCCTTGATCGCTTATGATCCACAACGAATCACATACCGTGGATTGGTCGAGTACTTTGTAAAACACATCGACCCAACCGATCGATCCGGCTCCTTCGTAGATCGCGGTCGACAATATAGCGCCGCGATATACTTCGCAGACAAAGAAGAACAACAAGCAGCCAAGGAGGTAATCCAAGCGATCGACCGAGCCAAGGTTTTCCGAAAACCTATCTCCGTACCCATTGTGCCTCGCGTCGAATTTTGGCCCGCCGAGATATACCATCAAGACTATCATTTGCAGCACCACGATTCTTACCAACAATATCGCGCAAGCTGCGGCCGCGATTCCTTCATTACAGAACACTGGGGAGAAGAAGCTGACCGATTGAGTTTACCTGGCTCAATCCCCAGTGGAGTGACGAAGGAACCTAGCAATCGAAACGAACAGGGCCAAGCTGAAGGGGCGAATTCAGAATCGTCGGATGAACGAATAAACAAGCCTTGGGAAAAATTTCGAAAGCCATCCGCAGCCGAACTAAGCAAGAGATTGACAAAAATCCAGATGCGGGTCACCCAAGGCGAACATACCGAAACGCCATTCCTCAACGAGTTTTGGAATCACCACGACGAGGGAATCTATGTCGATGTTGTCTCGGGAGAACCTCTCTTCGCGTCGAGCCATAAATTTGATTCAGGTACAGGCTGGCCGTCATTTGTGAGACCGATCAATAACAACTACCTCGTCTACCAAGACGACTATTCGCAACTTCCCGTCCGGACCGAAGTACGTTCGAAATATGGCGACTCCCATTTGGGGCACCTGTTCACCGATGGCCCGACTAATCGTGGCGGACTGCGATACTGTATTAACTCCGCAGCGCTTCGATTCATTCCCTTGGCGAAAATGAAGGACGAGGGATACGAAATGCACATCGATTTGTTGCGGCAAAATGCGCGTTGAATCCCGAACTAATCTTAGCCAATGATTTCGGTAGTCAACATTCGCTTTTTTCTAAAAACCTTTGCAGTTTCGGCGTAAATCGCAAAGCCCTGTTTTTCGCGAACAAACGTCCATTGTTACGACTTTTGTATCAAGCCGTTTCGGACCTCCCCCTAGGAAGAATCCAATCGTCTGTGGTATGCTCGGGAAATTTTATTTTCCGACCAAAAACACCCGAGGACGTCACTTTAACTTCGCGTTTTGTTGCGATTTTCCGCATTTGACCTACTGCATCCGAGACTCGTGCATTAGTTTGCAAAGTCACTGGAATGGCAAGTAAGCCACACGACCGGCGAGCAATATTTTACGCGATTTTGGAAGCGACTGCGGGTTGGTAGTGAGTTTGACGGGTTCAGGATTCAAGCAAATTTTGGCGAGCCATTGACCGCTAGAAAGTAGTTTTTCAGAAGTGCCGAAGCGAACAGACATCAAGAAGATTCTTCTCATCGGATCCGGACCCATTATTATCGGGCAAGCCTGCGAATTTGATTATTCCGGTACCCAAGCTTGCAAGGCTCTTCGCGAAGAAGGTTACGAGATCATATTGGTCAACAGTAATCCCGCGACAATCATGACCGATCCCGATATGGCCGACCGGACCTACATCGAACCGCTGACTTGGGAAATCGTTGCCAAAGTTATCGAACGCGAGAGACCCGATGCGTTGTTGCCAACGCTCGGAGGACAAACCGGTCTGAATATAGCCATGGATTTACACCGCCACGGCATTCTTGAAAAGTACGGCGTCGAAATGATCGGCGCAAAACCTGACGTAATCGAAAAAGCAGAAGACCGTCAGTTGTTCAAGCAAGCTATGGAGCGAATCGGTTTAGAGGTCTGCAATGGCACAGTCGTCCATAATTTGGACGAAGCCAAACAAGTGCTCGCACGTATTGGTTTGCCGTGCGTTGTACGACCGAGTTTTACGATGGGCGGAAGCGGTTCTGGAATCGCTTACAATCGCGATGAGTTCGATGACTTGGTAAATAACGGATTATTCCAAAGCCCCATCACCGAAGTCCTGCTCGAAGAGTCCATCATCGGATGGAAAGAGTACGAAATGGAAGTAATGCGCGACATGGATGATAATGTCGTCATCATTTGCTCCATCGAAAATTTCGATCCCATGGGTGTTCACACGGGCGATTCGATTACCGTTGCTCCCGCGCAAACCTTGACGGACAAAGAATACCAGCGAATGCGTGATGCCTCCCTGGCAGTTATCCGCGAAATCGGCGTCGAGACTGGCGGGTCAAATATTCAGTTCGCGATACATCCCAAAACTGGGCGAATGATCGTTATCGAAATGAACCCGCGAGTCAGCCGCAGCAGCGCGCTCGCCAGTAAAGCGACCGGTTTCCCTATCGCGAAAATCGCCGCGAAACTAGCGATTGGATATCGTTTGTGGGAATTGCCGAACGATATCACGCGGAAGACCAAGGCGTGCTTTGAGCCGACGATCGATTATGTCGTAACCAAAATTCCCCGTTTTGCATTTGAAAAATTCCCCGAAGCCGATTCGACGCTAACAACGCAGATGAAGAGCGTTGGCGAAACGATGGCAATCGGTAGAACTTTTAAAGAGTCTTTTCAGAAGGCACTCCGCGGTCTAGAAGTCGGTGCCTTCGGTTTTGGCTCCGATGGCAAAGACTTATGGTACACCGATCGTCGCCCCGATGATGAGGAAATCCGAAGCAAGCTGTCTCGCCCCAATGCAGAACGAGTTTGGTACATTCGCTACGCCATGAAAGCGGGCTTTACCAGAGACGAGATTTTTCAACTGACGTCGATCGACCCCTGGTTCTTGGATAACTTGTCCGAAATTGTCGAATTCGAGGACAAACTTCGCGAAATCGGCTCACTTGAAAAAATCGACCGCGAAACGATGCGAGCGGCAAAGCGTTTAGGATTTTCGGATCGACAACTGGGTACGATATTCCAGTCAGATGAATTAGAAATTCGCTCGTGGCGAAAAGACCGTGGCATTCGCGCGACCTTCAAAGCGGTCGACACCTGCGCCGCCGAGTTCGAAGCCTACACTCCCTATTTCTACAGTACGTACGAATCCGAAGACGAAGTCCCCGTCAAGAAGTCCGACAAAAAGCGGATCGCAATTCTCGGGGGCGGTCCAAACCGAATCGGGCAAGGGATCGAATTCGACTACTGTTGCTGCCATGCAAGTTTCGCTTTGCGAGAAATGGGCATCGAGTCCATCATGATTAATAGCAACCCCGAAACGGTAAGTACCGATTACGACACCAGCGACCTGCTCTTCTTCGAACCATTGACGACCGAAGACGTCCTCAACATTTGCGATGTTGTGAAGCCCGATGGCGTGATCGTACAATTCGGCGGCCAGACACCGTTGAACTTGGCTCGGGCTCTGTGGAATGCGGGAGTTCCCATAATCGGAACGTCCGTTGACACCATCGAATCAGCCGAGGACCGCGAGAAATTTCAAAAGTTCCTCATTGAACTTGGCCTGAAACAACCAGCCAATGGCATCGTCCGAACAATGCAGCAAGCCCGTGCTGAAGCAGTCAAAATTGGTTTCCCGTCGCTGGTTCGGCCTAGTTACGTACTGGGTGGCCGAGCTATGGAGATTTGTTACGACCAAAGTCAATTCGAACGATACGTCGCCGAAGCGTTCATCGTGGCCCAAGGTCAACCTGTCTTAATCGATCGATTCCTCGAAGACGCTTCGGAAGTCGACGTGGACGCGATCAGCGACGGCAACGATGTGGTCATCATGGGAATCATGGAACACATTGAAGAAGCCGGTGTCCACTCAGGAGACTCGGCCTGCGTAATCCCGCCTTATTCGCTAAGCCCAGAAATCCAAGACGAAATCCGCGAAGCAACCAAAGCGATGGCGCGACGACTCAAAGTGATCGGTCTCATGAACGTACAATTCGCCGTCAAAACAGAAGATGGCAAACAGGTGGTTTATGTCCTCGAAGTAAACCCACGCGCTAGCCGTACTGTACCGTTCGTTGCCAAAGCTACCGGTTCGCCGGTCGCAAAACTAGCCGCGAAAGTCATGGCGGGCATGACGTTAGCGGAACTGAATTTGACGTCTGAGCCCACGCCAAGGCACGTCTCCGTCAAAGAAGCCGTTTTTCCTTTCCGAAAATTCGCTGGCGTCGACATTGCACTCGGGCCCGAAATGAAGAGTACGGGCGAAGTCATGGGTGTCGCAGAAACACTGGCAATCGCTTTCGCAAAAAGCCAAATCGCCGCTGGAGTCCTGCTGCCCAAGGAAGGCAATATATTTTTGAGTATCGCCCAGCGGCACCGAGCCTCAGTGCCCGCTCTCGCTCAGCAGTTGCACGATATGGGATTTAAACTGCTGGCGACGACTGGCACAGCAATGGAAATTGAAAAAGCCGGAATCCCGGTCACTCGCGTTAAAAAGCTGGCCGAGGGCAATCCGAATCTGATCGACTATCTCAAAAATGACGAAGTCTCGTTGATCATCAACACGCCAAGCGGCAAAGGCGCTCGGACCGATGAAGGCAAGATTCGTGCAGCCGCCGTTCAAGCAGGTGTTTCGTGTATCACGACCATCGACGGCGGTTTTGCATGTTCCGATGCAATGCGTGCCATGCGCACAGAAGACTTGAAGGTTTGCTCGTTGCAAGAAAGATTCGCAGCGAAATGTTAATCCCTGCGCTATGTCGCGGTTCACCAACGATAGCTCTCCGTGTTGATCACTTCTAGCACAGCTCAGAAAATGGCTCCAGCTCCCACACTTACCCGTAAGCAACTTGCCGCCCTCATGATGGCTCTGGTCATTTTGCCCTTCGGGTTCGTCATCGGGATGGCAATGTTTCTTAAACCCGTTCCCGAACCCAAACTGAATGCCGAAGTTTCCATCAAAATTGACGTTTGGACTCCTAAAGAACCTGATGCGGAAAACAAAACGCGTTTGATCGAGTTGTTCGTTGTGCACAATCCAACTCAAGACACTTGGCGAAACGTTGCCATGGCTCTCAACAAACAATTCTATTTCAGCTACCACGAGCCTGTCCCCAGCGGCGGCACCGTAACCATTCCACTTTCTTTCTTCGTCACAAAAAGCGGTAGCGTCTCCTTTCGACCCGCCACTCAAAAGATCGAAATGGTGACAGTCTTTGCTCAAATACCATCCGGCGAACGAGCTGTCTTCGAAAGAGCCGTCGACCCCAACGAACTAAATATCAGCTCCAAGAAAGAATGAGCTTCCCCACGCTGCGAAAAGAAATTCGATGGAAAAACGATCGAGTATCAACTCGGTTTAGACGGGGAATAGTATCCAACTGAAATTTTTCTTGCGCTGTGAAATACGCACTTTTGTAGCCGCAGTCCGCCGCAAGTTGTTGCACATCCAACGCAACAAATATGTTCACTTTCAAGTGCTTGTCTTAGGGTGCACAACGTGGGGGAAATTCAGATTATAGCCAAATGCATCAAAGTAGGCTAAATGAATCTCACCCGTACCAATCGGCTCGGCAGCGTTTCTGACCAAACACATGTAGGTATAACGGTCACGGAGCGATTGTCGGTCATCATCGACCCCACACCAAATAATGTCCAT
This sequence comes from Pirellulaceae bacterium, assembly GCA_031374825.1. GTDB lineage: Bacteria > Planctomycetota > Planctomycetia > Pirellulales > Pirellulaceae > JANMGV01. The sequence continues at coordinate 30,617 of JANMGV010000124.1, read as the reverse complement.
TGCGAAAATTAATGGCCCAAATAGCCATAGGAACAGTCGAATGGTCAGCATGAAAATGGACGGCCGTTTTCCTTGCAGCGTAACAAGTTTGCATCCACTAATACGATACCCAAAGGTGCTAAACTTCGTTCGCTTGAGCGGTACGAGATAAGCCCAAATAGCACCAAACAGCAAGAATGCAAACAGCCAATTGTAATCGCCGATCAAGTTGACCCAAGCAAAGGCGATCAACCATAGCAATGCAATCAAGAAAAGGGAATCGATCAAAAGAATGACTATTCGCGGACCAATCCCCACATAATCTTCAGGCGCGAAATACACTCCATCTCCCAACGACCGATCGCGTTCCAATTGGCCCATGATAACCTCAAATTCTTTATCTAACGATTCGAATTTTTAACAGGCTAGGAGTGATCAACGAAAGATGGATGACTGTCAAGTCATAATTTCCGACGATTCATCTGTCGCAAAACAATTAACAATGTCGGGCAATACTGCAATGCAAAAAACTGTAACGATATCCAGTTCCGGATAGCCCACAGTGCTCGATCTCGGCCCCATTGTCTCGGACATATATGCACATTACTCAGTTCGCTGCCGTCCGAACTCTCTTCACAAAATCAGTCAGTGCATTCCACGGAAACGCTTCGCTGGACTTGAACTGCGCCGAATCTGACGGGTACGGATTCTTTCCGTCCGTAGTTTAGAGAGACCTGATTCGCCCAGTCAATCTAATTGTATTGCCAGAGCGAGAATTTTCTTGAATTTACGTGCTGTTACAGCCAATGAACCGAGCGGCTCGTAATCCGTTCTTATGATGCCTTTTTTCTGAGCGAAAGCTGTCGCCAGTCTTCGATTCAATATCTCGATTCCCCGAATCAAAACCTTTCACCGCCAGCGATCCTCTTGGCACCGTGTCCAACAACTCGTCTCCTTCCCCAAAGATCATCGCCATCCGATTAAACGTTATCGCATGTAAATTTTTCGCCGAACCCGACGCCGGAAAACATTGGCAAGTCCATTAAAGATGGGCAGCAGACTGCTTTGACCGAATTGGACCGCAATACGCTTAAACACTCAAATCTAGATCGTGGCTGTTCACTTCAACGCTCCTTGCTCAAGCCTCACACCTCTCCACTGGTGGATAACTCAGCAAGCCCATCCTGCCAAAGTGCAGGAACATGAAAGTAAAAAGCAATTACACCTCGAATAGTCGCCTAATCAGCTATCCCTGACCGCAGCAGCTGTGTTACGAAGAAAGACCGCTCCCTCGACCTTCGCCAATAAAGGCACCTACCGGATTCTCGTCACAAAAAAAAACAGAGTCCGCTAAAAAACAATAGCCATCCCACTTGCGAACCAGGACTTCAATGTCGACAGCAGTAACCTAACCGCAGCCACCACGCAATGTTTTCAATCTCCGCGTGATCGGCCGCTCCCACGGACCGCTTTGTTATCCGCCGACTAAGGATTTTCTGCGTCCAACATCTCTGCCAAGTTCTTGACTGTCGTGTAATTTCGAGCGGTCGCGGGTACGCCCAGTTTGCGTTCCGCACAAGCTGCAAGCTTAGAGCGACCGAAGCCATTGGGCGTGTGAAGATAGAATATCGCGTCTATTAGTTCGAATCGTTCGGTCGGCACGGCGAGTTTATCAATCGCTTTCATGTCAGGCGAGTTCGGGGGCGAATCCAGAAAGAAGAAATGCAGCGTTTTCGGTTCAGCAACAGCGTCAAGAAAGGGATTGTTTGCGACGGCGGAGCGAAAGTCATCTTCAGAGAGTAGCAGAATACTTGGTCGAAAACCAAACTGGTCTTCGATGGCGTCGCCGAGGCGTTTGCCGAGGTTTTGTTTGGATTTCGTCGGCGAAGCGAAAACCACGTTGCCACTCTGAATGTATGTCCGCACTGAGCGACATCCAGCCGATTCAAATGTAGTCCTAAGCTCCGCCATTGGCATCGCATTGCGGCCGCCGACGTTGATGCCTCGAAGTAGAGCAATCCAGGTTTGCATCATTTACCAGCGCAGGCGGATTTGAGTCGGATAACGTATTGCAATCTATACCTCGGGGTAGTTGGATTGTTGCCCTTAACACCGTTGTTGTGATCCCCGATGTATAGTTTGGGCGTTGAACTGATCCGACGGAGCGGGACGATCGATCGTTACAAGTGGCTTGCGAACGTCGACTGTGCTGCTATGGCTCATCGTAGGGTCAGTGTATCAATCCGCGCGCGAGTTGGCAAGTTTTTTGCGGATTCGAGTCTTTTAGCAGACGCGGGTTTTGACTTTGGAAGCGTTTGTGCAAACTGACTTTTCGCTGTAGCGGAGCGTTTTATGGTGGCCGTTCGGACTGATGAAGTTGTCGGTGCCTGAGGGCACGTTCGATAGTGTCGATATCACGTTCACGAATCGACTATGCAAACAGCAATGATGGCAGCGGCTAGGCGATCGGGAGTTTCCAAAAATTCAATTACAATACGCTTCGCCATAGTTTCGCGAATCGTCTTTTAGAGTCCGGTAAAGATTATCGCACCATGCAAGCATGGACTGGGCACGCCTATGTTTCGGCGACGATGATTTGCGCTGACGTTTTCGGAGAGCTGCGGAGTGGAAAGCACGCTTGATTGCGTTTGGCGGATGAATTGGATTGGTGTTGGGGGAATGATTGAGGGTGGGGATGGTAACGCTTCGAGGTTCCCGCTCGGAAAGCGGGAAGTACTGGGGCGGGAAATCGTTGGAATGAACGATTGAGGACAATCGATCTACAATGGAGAATACGGGGCGTGAACGATTGGGGACAATCGTTCTACAATGAAGATGGCGGGTTATTTTTTGGGGTGGATAAGTTTTTGTTGGACTAGCTTTAAGATGCCGTTGGCGACTTTGGTCTTGATGCCGGTGATGATTGCGAGTACTTCGCCGTCGCTGTCGATGATTTCTACTTCGTTGCTGGTCGAGTCGATTGCTGTGGGTCCGTTGGAGACCATCAAGTCGCAGGATTTTTTTTGAAGCTTGACTGTCGCGCGGAATCTTCGATCTTCGGTTTCTAGGGCGAATCCTACAACCCATTGTTCGGCACGTTTGCTTGAGGCGAGCGTTGCAACGATATCGGGCGTTTCGATTAGTTCCAGCGTGAGGGGCCGCCCTGTCTTGGAAAGTTTCTGCTGGTGCACTTGCCGCGGCTGATAATCGCATGGGGCAGCGGCACCGATCAAGCCATCGGCTTCCTCAAAAGCCGACTGGGCCGCTTGGAGCATTTCATGCGTTGTTACAACGCGAATGATTTTTGCCGTGCGGGGATACTCGACTTGAACAGGTCCGGTGACAATCGTAACTCGATGCCCCAGTTTGAGCGCTGCGTTTGCTAGCGCTTGCCCCATGCGACCGCTAGAGGCGTTTGTCAAATAGCGTACGGGGTCCAGATACTGCCGTGTTGGGCCGGACGTGATGACGATGTGCGCCATGATGTAAAGTACGGATGCGCCCGATGAAGTTTTGTTTTTGTTTAATAGAAGTAAGCAGGAGATGCGTACTTAGTTAACTTTTCGCAGCCAATATTTTCTCGGCTTCGGCCAATAGCGTTTGAGGTTCACTCATGCGGCCAAGACCTTGCCGACGGCAGCTTAGCCAACCCGATTCGGGGCCGACTAACCGCACGCCATCAGAAATAAGTTGTTGGATATTTCGCTGCACGGCTGGTTTTTCCCACATGGGAGTGCTCATTGCGGGTGCCATGAGTACGGGACACGCGCAATGCAAATACAGTGTGGCGAGAAGATCGTCGGCCAAGCCGTTAGCACAGCTTGCAATGATTCGCGCCGTGGCTGGAGCAATGACCAGCAAATCCGCCGCTTCGGGTAACTCGATGTGAGGCCCGAGCGGGAATCGCGGGTCGAAAGTCGACGTGACGGGATGCCGCGAGCAGAGTGCGGCAAAGGTCGCCGGTCCGACAAAGTTCTTTGCATTATCCGTCAGTACGACCCAGACATCGTGGCCGTTTTGAATCAAGCTGCTGACGAGAGCCGCCGATTTAAAAGCCGCGATGCCACCGCACACACCGACGATAACGCGCCGCTTGTTCATATGTCGCCGAGATCGAGATCGAGCAATTCGCCAAGATCGCCACCATCGCCGGTCACTTTGACTTCGCTGGACATGTTGAGATAAATTTTGTCTTGCAAAATCTCTTGGATGACGATTTCCATTTTGTTTTCGGATTTCATCGTCACCAAAGGTCGGCTGCCTCGGTTTAGTTGAACCAATCGCTTTTGGATGAGCGTCGACAATTTGAAACGGCCGCCAACTTTGTTGACGATGCCTTCTTCTTTTAGCTCTTCGAGCATACTTGAGAATCTCCCTGGAATTGTTTTAGTAAGTTGCAAAGTTCGTTGACCGTCGAGTCAACTTGGTTATTGATCACTTCATGTTGGTAGAGATGGCGTAGCGCCATTTCTTCGGAAGCTACCTCCAAGCGACGGGCGATTTGATTTTCGCTTTCCGTTCCCCTCGCTCGCAGACGGCGTTCCAATTCAGCCATTGAACCGGGATGGACAAATATGCTGATCAAGTCGGTTCGATTTTGAAAAACGGTCAACGCTCCTTGGACGTCGATTTCGAGAATCATCCATTTGCCCGCATTCAATCCTTGGTCGACGACGTCTTTCAGTGTCCCGTACCAAATGCCTCGGCCGTAAACTTCTTTACACTCGAGGAATTTGCCGTTCGTTCGTTGCGTCTCAAATTCCTCCGGACTCAAGAAAAAATATTCCCGCCCGTTAACTTCACCAGCTCGCGGAGCACGCGTCGTTGCCGACACGCTCAACTCGAGAGGCAACTCGCACAACTCGATCAACCGCCGCACGACGGTCGACTTCCCTGCCCCCGAGGGACCGGAAATTATGATCAAGCGAGCTTTGTTGCTGGAAGTCATCATACTAGTCTATTCGATGTTTTGGACGATTTCTCGCATTTGTTCGACGAGCGTTTTGAGCTCGACAACGGCGACGGAAATGTTTGCATCGTTTGCTTTGGAGCCGATCGTGTTAATTTCGCGGAAAAATTCTTGGATAAGGAAGTCTAGCTTACGTCCTTGGCTTTCGGAGTCTTTCAGGGCGGAACGGAATTGCTGCAAGTGGCTTTCCAGGCGAACGAGTTCTTCGCAGATGTCGGCGCGGTCCGCAAAAAGCTGGATTTCGCGAAGCAAATCGATAGTTTCGACTTCGATATGGGACTCGCTCAAGACTTTGCGAATTTTGTTTTCCAGTTTGACTCGATACTCTGCAACGACGTTGGGAGCGCGATCCCGAATTTGTTCGACGAGGACCGATAGTTTGTCGATGGTCGCGGCAAGCTGCTTTTCCATACTCTCGCCTTCGCGGCGTCGCATGGCGTTGAGATCTTTTACTGCAGCGACGATCGTATGCTCGATCGCCATCGTCAAAGGCTCATCCAGTTCCGTTCGTCCAAATGCTTCTTCGATCACACCGGGCAACCCAACGAATTCACCCGGGCTGAGCGTGATTGGCCGCTCCAGTTCATGTGCGACCGCGATAGCTTGTTCCATATAACTGCGAAGCGCGATGGTGTTGATTCGATAGTCTTCGTTTCGGCTTGGAAACCGAGATTGTACGGTCAATTGAACACTGCCGCGGCGGATATGTTGACGTAGGATCGATTCGATCTGGGGTTCGAATGATGCGAGAGCGTCACTTAGTCGGCTGACGATTTTCAGGAAGCGATTATTGACCGCGCGAATTTCGACAGAAATCGAAACGTCGTTATGCTGGCCAGTAGCTTCGCCTTGTCCCGTCATGCTAAGCAACACGTTTGGCAAGTTCCCCGTTCTCGGAAATGAACCCTGTTCGGATTTTGGCAAAGGCAAACAAAAAAACTATTCCGCAAAATAATCGAAACCGCAGGTGCTCGATTAGCGTCATTGGGAAGCTGCTTACTAGGCAGCGACTTTCCCCATGTGTCGGGCTCAAGATTACTTAGGCGTGTCGCCTTCGGTTGGTACAGTCGGTGCAGCCCCGGATGTTCCCGGTTCAGCTCCATTAGCCGGTTCAGCTCCAGCTGCTGGTACTGCGGCAGCAGGTGTCCCTGGTTCGGTACCGGCAGCAGGTGTTCCAGTTGCCGGCGTTGCCTCAGCGCCGTCTTTGGGAAAAGTCTCGCTGGTGACTTCTGGAGTTGCGTTGGCGGGTAGTGTCGTTGGAGCTGCTGCCGGATCGGACTTGAGATTCCCTAACCCTAAGTCATCCGAACCAGTCATACCGGTAGGAATGGTCGAGCCTTCTTGGTTGCCGACAGGGGAGATAATATTCGTGGGCAAGCCGCCAGCGGTCGTGAAGTCTTTTTCTTGCAAACTCCAAACGGCGAGCGCGTTGAGGAAAATCCAGATGCCTGCCAGCACAATCGTGATGCGTGTGAAAACGTCTCCGGCTTTTGTTCCGAATGCGCTTTGGCCGCCTGGTCCGCCCAATGCACCGGTTAGTCCGCCGCCTCGTCCTCGTTGTACGAGAATGAGCAGAACTAAGAACGCTGATAGAACGAAAAGGATTGCTCCAAACAAATATTGGAGCACAGAAATAACTGCGAGTGGCATCAACACAGGTGCCGCCCTCCTCAGGCAAGCGAATTTTAGGTGCTATTGAAAAACGCGACTAACAAATCCCGGGCCAAAAACTGCCAATTTCGGCAAAGACCGCGTTTTCGCGAATCTGATGGGCGGGGTGAAACCTCAAAATATAGCTACTTGACCGGACTTTGTTGAGGCCAACTGAGCGGAACTTGGCACTCAAAAGCCTTGTTTTTTCGCGAAATCCGTCCCTATCTATTGCCGAGTTGGCAACAATTACGTGTGTGGGGTGGGAGATAGCGCCCCGTTTAACAGATGAAAACAGCCGTCCTGAGCGCGAAAAAGGGACTTTACAAACACCCGCGATCGCCCGCGATTGGTGCTACTTGACCTCAAACTCACGTCGATTGGAGTTGCTCTTAATCGATGATTTCCGATGGCTGCCACATCCGCTACCGATATACCGCAGTAAAAATTAGTCGTTAAATTTGTACACAGAGAATGAAGGTGAATGTGTGGAGATGCGTCGACCACAAAGCTTGTTTGGTGCAAAACCAAGTTCTGATTCAACATGTTTCAACGACGGCATAGAAACGTTGGTGATGAATTCCTGATCTGCTTAACCATGCATTTACCATGCAGCACTCTCGTCTCATTCGCATTGTGAAATCTCATTCATACTCTAAGGATCAAACAACAATGGCAAGTCGCTGGTTACGGATGGTCGCTGTAGGTGTCACGGGACTAGCTTTGACGTCGACCGTCAACGCGCAAGATGTTTCTAAAGCACCCGTATCGGGCATTGAACAAGAATATAACAGCAAGCAGATTCGTCCGGGCGACGATTTCTATTCGTACGTGAACGACGTCTGGTTGCAAAAGACTGAAATCCCTGCCGACAAGTCCAACTATGGATCGTTTACGGCATTGGACGACGCAACGATCGAATCGGTTCGAGCCATCATTCTGGAGTCCGCTGCCGATCCAAAGTCTAGTCCTCAAGCCGAGCAAGTTGGCAGTCTGTATCGTTCGTTCAAAGATGTCGCGGCACGAAATGCCGCCGGCATCAAACCGATTCAACCCATGCTCGAAAAAATCAACGGCATCAAAACGATGCAAGATTGGTGCCGCGTCGCAGGCGAATTAGAACGCGTTGGAATCGGAAGCATTGCTGGATTTATGATCGAGCCAGATGCCAAGAACTCGGAAGTCTATGGTGTTTACGTTTTCCAATCGGGCACATCGCTTCCCGATCGCGACTACTATCTGGTCAAGAACGAGCGTAATGACCAGATCATGCAAGAGTTTCATCAGTACGTTTCCGAGCTTCTCAAGATGGCCGGTCATGCTGATCCGAAAAATGCAGCTACGGCGATCATCGGTCTAGAATCGAAATTCGCTGAAGTGCAATGGAGTAAGGTCGACTTGCGAGATCCGGTCAAATCTTACAACAAGAAAACGGCATCGGAGTTTGCCGCCTCTTTCAAGACTCTCGATTGGGCCGGTTTAAGCAAGGCCATTGGTTGCCCAGACAAACAAGATTTGATCGTCGGCCAACCTAGTTTCTTTGCCGCCGTGGACAAGATAGCCGCCGACACGCCTTTGCAAACGATGAAGGACTTTTTGTATTTCTCCACGGTCGACGCGTTTGCACCGAGCCTGAGCCAAGATTTTGAAACGCGTCACTTTGCGTTCCATCAAACGGTATTGACGGGTGTCGCCGAGCAAAAGCCATTGGAGCGACGAGCCATCGAATTGTGCAATGGTTTGCTAGGAATGCCGATTGGTCAGATTTATGTTGAACGCCATTTTTCTCCCAAAGCCAAAGATCGCATGCAAGGCCTCGTCAAGAATTTGATCGCTGCATACGACCAACGTATCGATCAACTGGAATGGATGGGAGCCGGGACAAAAAAACAGGCCAAAGAAAAACTGGCCATGTTCACGACCAAGATCGGTTATCCCGACAAGTGGAAAGATTACTCCAAGATTAAGCTTTCACCGAATAGCTTGGTCGGAAATTTGATCGCAGTTGGTGAGTTCGAACACAATTATCAACTCAATAAACTTGGCAAACCCATCGATCGAACCGAATGGCTCATGACGCCGCAGACGATCAATGCTTACTACAATCCTGTGATGAACGAGATCGTGTTTCCTGCAGCCATTTTGCAACCACCGTTTTTCAACATGGAAGCAGACGATGCGGTGAACTATGGCGGGATCGGGGCCGTCATTGGTCACGAAATTAGCCACGGCTTTGACGATAGCGGCAGCAAGTTCGACGGACGAGGTAATCTTCGCAACTGGTGGACCGAGGAAGATCGAACGGAATTCGAAAAACGTGCGAAGCAATTAACGGAACAATATTCGGCATTTAAGCCTTTTGAAGATATGAGCGTTAATGGCGAGTTAACTCTTGGCGAAAATATCGGTGACCTTGGTGGTGTGAACGTTTCCTTTGCCGCCTACCAACTGTCACTCGGCGGCAAACCGGCACCGGTGATCGATGGATTGACGGGCGAACAACGATTTTTCATGGGGTATTCTCAGATTTGGCGTCGCAAGTATCGCGAGCCTGAATTGCGACGCCGGTTGTTGACCGACCCGCATTCGCCGAGCCAATATCGTGTGATCGGTATCGTTTCGAACATGGAAGCGTTCTACAAAGCCTTTGGAATCAAAGAAGGTGACAAGATGTACATCGCTCCTGAAAATCGTGTTCGAATTTGGTAATGAGCCAGTCAAAAAGCCAAGGTATATTACTTCCTGAAGATCGGCGGGTAAGGCAAGGAGCATGGCTGCTCATTGCTTCGCTCGCCGTCTTCTTTTTTTCGAGCATCATCCTGTACGCCATCTACGTCTATGTGCGTTGGCAACAGGAACATGATGATCTCCAGCCATTCTTGGTGCCTCGAAGTTTTTGGCTAAGCACAGTGATCTTGTTGGCCACGTCGTACTGCTTGCAAATGGCAGTGTCGGCTGCCAAGTCGGATCAATCGCTCGCTTTGCTTCGTTACATGGCCGTTTCGCTTGTTCTATGTCTTGCATTTTTTCTTGTTCAGTCCGAAGGGATGTACCAGTTGCTTCGAGGAATGGGAGCCTCTGATACCGACCGGCTCAATTTGCACACGATGACTCTGGTACTGGCTGTCGTTCATGCGCTGCATGTTGTTGGAGGATTGGTCGGCATCGGATGGGTTCTCGGTAAGTCGTTCTTGCTCAAATACGATCACGAACGGTATTTTGGCGTTCAGTATTGCGCTCTCTACTGGCATTTTCTCGATGTCGTTTGGCTGATCTTGCTCGCTAGTTTTCAGATTGGCAGCATGTTAATGAGCCGACAGTCGGTGTGAACGACGAATGCAGCCCACCATTCACGTGATTGGTCACAGTTGCCGATCGTTAGCCCAAAGCTTAGTGCGTGCAGGCTACCCAGTCGTAGCCTTTGACGATTACCTTGATCGCGATTTGGCAGCGATTGCGGAGTGCCATCCGATGGCTAACTTCGCTGACTATCGTCCCAAGCAAGCTGGTCTTACCCGGCCGCTGATCATGCTCGCGGGAGGGATGGAGAACCGCATCGCGATGCTTGGTGAAATAGAAACTCGCTACCAAGTTCTGGGGCCCACTGCCGACACCATCGCTGCATTTCGCGAAATGCGTGTCGTTGCAGATTTGGCGGTGCGGGCCGGCATAGGCTTTCCCGAAGTACGCGCTCCGGATTTTCGAACTTCCCCAAATTTGCAAACGGACTGGATTTGCAAGCCGTTTCGTAGCGGTGGCGGGCAGTCTATTTTTCGCCTGAGTGAAAATTCTCGCACCACGCTAGAACATTCGAACGGGGGTTATTGGCAAAGATTTATTCACGGAAATCTAATCAGCGCGACTTGGTTGATCGGTTCACTCAATGCAGAATTGCTCGCAAGTTGCACATCGGTGACAAACGCATCATGGCCTGGCCCAACGGAATTTGGTTATCGCGGTTCTTTGTTCGGGTCGGCGCTCAATAGCGATCAGATCCGGTTGCTAGTTGGACTTGGCCAACTTGTTCGCGAAGAAACGAGTTGTCGCGGATTGCTGCAAGCGGATTTGGTGCTGGATAACGATGGAAAGCTCTGGTTGCTTGAATTCAATCCGCGTTGGGCGGCGAGTTTTGAAGTAATCGAACGCTCCCTCCATCGCAATTTGGCCGCCATGCATCTTGCCGAGTGCGATCCGGAATTAGCTGACTCAAAGTATCCCGCTTCAGAAATGTTTCCATCGTCGTGTGATCGAGCGACCCGCAAAGATGCTTGCGGCAAAGCCATCCTGTACGCGCCGCATGATGTTTTTATCAGCCAAGCTTCATCGAATTGGTTGTTCGCTGCAAGAAACGGATTTAGTCTCCCCTCGGGGCAAGAATGTTTCGTTGCTGACATTCCGCCGGTTGGAGCGATACTCCAAGCGGGGCAACCGATTGTCAGTCTGCTGGCTTGCGGAAAAAATCACACTCACGTACTTGAATCTCTAGGTCAGGCGCAATCGCTCGTTTTGGATAAAATCCTCCGAATGTGAAGTGCCCATTTGAACGCTTCATGCACGTGAAAAATCCAAAACGCAAGTTTCAGGACGACAAAACTTGCAGGGAAATTCTTGGCGTGATCAATTCTCGCGATGAGAATATTCTTCCGGTATTCTCACGAAGTTGATTGCTGTCAGGGTAATGCTTGCAATCTTTATCGATGGCTAATTGGCCGAGACTGCAATGTTATTGGGGACGGGATGGTGCTAGAATTCGGCGACTTATCACGGCTATACGCCGTGCGGTCAGCAGTGAGGGACGTGTTGTTGAGTGAGCCGCAAGGCGCTAGCCGCGGGTTGTGCATTCGGTCTGCACCGGCTCACAAAACCTCAAATATGACCGCGCGGAGTAAAATTGGAGTTTGCAAATCGCTTTGATTGTAGGCTTCTTGGTTGTGAGGTTTCGTTCGAACGGATACTCAAGGAATGAGTAGAGACGAGCGATTAGTGTCGTGAAATAATGATTGAAAGCAAAGTATGGATACGGCTTATCAATTCGTCATCGAGGTAGTCGATGCTGCCAAGCGATATCGTTCGCTTGATGCGCTGCGGGGAGTTTCGTTTAGCTTACGAACTGGGCAACAATTGGCGTTGTTGGGCCCGAACGGTGCTGGAAAGACAACGTTGATTCGCGCGATTTGCGGCCGAGTGCGGCTGGACCAGGGATCAATCAAAGTTTGCGGCCTTTCCAATCAGAACCCCGAAGCGGTTCAGAATATTGGTTTCATACCACAAGAGTTGGCGATCTACTCGGATTTAACAGCACGCGAAAATTTGCAAGCGTTTGGTCGACTGCATGGTCTTCGCGGTTCCTCGCTGCTCGGTCGAATTGAATGGGCGCTCGAGTGGATCGGGTTGACCGATCGCCAACACAGCTTGGTCAAGACATTTTCTGGTGGGATGAAACGCCGCGTGAATATCGCTTGTGGCGTCCTGCATGCACCGCGCGTTCTGTTGCTTGACGAGCCTACCGTCGGCGTTGACCCGCAAAGTCGTCAGCGGATCTACCAAATGATCGATCAGTTGCAAGCCGAAGGGACCAGCGTGTTGTTGACAACCCATCAGCTTGAAGAAGCCGAGACCCGAAGTGATCGGATCATTATCTTGGATCGCGGAAAGATTCTCGCCGACGGCAGCATGAAAAACTTGATCGAGCGCACCGAGGGCGGATTGCATGCCGTAAAACTGGATATTCACGGATCGCTACGATCCTTGCCCAACGGTGTTTCGTGGGACCAGCATTCAAAACGTTATCAAGCTTCGATTAACGACATCGATCGAGAACTGCCCGATCTCCTTCGGCAAATTCGCATTGCGGGGGGCAAAGTCATGGACATCGGTGTACGGGCTCCGAATTTACACGATGTATTTCTTCAGTTGACAGGAAGCACGCTGCGAGAATGATCGGAACAATATTTTGGATAAGCTCGTTGCGTCTGTGGCACAACAAAGCGGAACTGCTGTTAACCTTTGTGGTTCCCGTTGTTTTCTTTAGCATTTTTGCGCTCATTCTGGGTGACCGATCGCGGGTGTCGTCGGCAAAGAGCGTTCCCATAGCTTTGTGCGATGAAGCCAACTCGGAACTGAGTCAGAAAACTTTGGCCCGTTTGGCGGAGTCGGACTCTATTCGAATTGTGAAAAGCAGTTCTCAACCGACCGCCGATGAGAAAACGACACGCACTGCGGCGATTCGCATGGTGCAGCTTGGTGAAGTCACGATGGCGGTAGTTTTGTCCAAAGATCGCGATGATACAGCTAATCAAGCAAACGTTGTGGGCAGCCCGAAAATGCCGAAGGTCGAGTTGATAACCGACTCTTACGATCAAATTGCGCCTCAAATTGTCAGTGCCCTAGTTCAAAAATCTTTAACGTCCGCGATGCGCGATGTTACGCCCGCACGCTCCGAAGCTGTACGCACGGTCAGCCATCAAACGACGTCGCATGTCGTTCCAATTGTTCCAATGCCAATCGCCATGTCGATTCCGGACGTGCATATTATCGATTTGTTGGGGCAGCGAAAATCGAATCCCGTCATCGCGATGTACGCTGCTGGCATCGCCGTGATGTTCTTGTTGTTTAGCGCGACCGCAGCCAGCGGTTCCCTGCTGGAAGAACGCGAGAACAATACGCTGGAACGACTGCTTGCAAGTCAAATGACGATGGATCAGTTGCTGATGGGCAAGTGGTGTTTTTTGCTTGCCGTTGGCTGCCTGCAACTAACCGTCATGTTTGTTTGGGGGCAGTTGGTGTTTGGAGTCGATCTCATCGGCCATCTCGATGGCTTCATCGCAATGACGCTAGTCACGGCCGGAGCGGCCAGCAGTTTTGCATTGTTGCTTGCGGCAGTTTGTCGATCGCGGGCTCAACTCAATTGGGTTTCGGTCGTTGTAATCTTGTCGATGAGCGCGCTGGGCGGCAGCATGGTCCCCAGGTACTTGATGAGTGAGCAAGTTCGGCAAGCGGGTTTGATGACGTTTAACGCTTGGGCTCTGGATGGTTACAACAAAATATTCTGGCGCGATTTACCGTTGTCGGCTGTGGGTCTTGAACTGGGTGTGCTGACGATGATCGGACTGCTGTTTATCATCGCAGCGCGGATACTTGCGATTCGCTGGGAACGGGACGGCTGATAGTCGATCGAGCCAGCAAGCAATGTAGAATGGGCCCATTGGCCCGTTCGGCATCACCGTAGAATGGGCCCATTGACCCGTTAAGCATCACCGTAGAATGGGCCCATTGGCCCGTTCATCTTACCGAAGGCAGAATCTCACCGATTTTCGGCATAGCGAAGACGGAACGGGCCAATGGGCCCATTCTACTGGGGAAGGGTGCAACGTAAGGGCAACCAGCGCCCATCATACGCGTAACAGTTTCAACCAGCTTGAGTCTTCGACGAGGTGCAACCTTCCATCACGCTGCTTGGCGAGTAGTTGTTTGTTGCGGCACGGTGATAGTCTCAAGCATTTCGCCTGGAGTTGAGCAAGCAAAAACGGTTGCTGTGGGACTTGCTAGTCTTGGCAACCATTGCAGCAAAGCTTGGCCGTCTTGGGTATCTGTGTTCCAACCGCCATCGATGATCACCAAGTCGCTTGGGTGAACTGTTCGCGTTAGTCGCGGCAAGGCCGAGGTGAGGTCTCCAGGCATCAAGTGCGCGCGAACGCACTTTTCCGCCAACATGCGATGTGCATTCTTTAGCTTGATATGCTCGCGGCCGTCATCGGCTGATTCGAACATGTCAACTCCAGCATATCGAAGTTGGGCGACTCCCTCTGGCAAGTTTACGAGAGACAGCATTGTCTTTGTTCGCGTCGCAGACCCAATGCCGATTTCCAGAATGCTGCTGACCGGCGTTTTGATCAAGTGTAACAAAACGGGTCTATCGGAAACTGGTTTTGAAAAGTACCGCCAGTAGAGTCGTTGAGTCCAAGTAAGTTTGGTCATCGGCGTAGTAGCCCACTGCGAAGCTTGGGATGGGCGTTCGCAAAACGACAACGAAAATCACGGCTAGACGGGGGCGCTTCCCTGCAATCCCCGCGCCGTGCCAGATGTCGCGGTTTAGTTGTTCCTATGCACACCCTTCGTAACCTGCATCCTGCGTGGTCATGAAAGTCGCCAACTATCCGCTCAAGGGAACCATAGGGTTTAATGATGGTTCCCCTAGACAACCTTTTCGGCTTTCTAAGCCGCAAACTTGTTACGGATTGCATTCGTTCGGCAAAGTCAACTTAGGTTGACCAAAGCGCATTCCTAGTACTTTGTTACCACTTAGTTTTCGGGTTGGAATTATAGCGGAGCGGCGCGAGCCGCCCGGTAATTCGCGGAACCGTAGGGCTCGCGCCCTTACGCTTAGAATCCTAATTCTTAGCTGTCACAGGGCACTAGGGACTCGCACATTAAAAACCACCGACGGAATATCGGTCAAGGCGACAAATTGGACAGGCGTTTCGTTAGCAACCAAAAAACGAGTGCGATTCCTTCGAAAATTCACATGAATTTCTCAATATGCCGCAGAATTGAGCAAAAACAGAATCTTGATTAGCTACCTTGGATTAAACGTGATTGCGTTCTTTGGCAATCCGATTGCTGCTGGGTAAAATTGAGCACGAGCATCAATTTTTTCAGAACACATTTTGAGCTAGTCTTGGATGTTGGATCGATGAACTTAACTCGCAAAATTACGATCGCGGCCGTGGCAGTATTGGGGTTTTCCCAAGGTCGCGCCAGAGGCACGCAACAGGACGCTATTCAATTCAATCGAGACGTTCGGCCAATCCTTTCGGCCGCGTGTTTTCGATGTCATGGAGTCGATGCAGGCAAACGCGATGCGGACTTGAGATTGGACAACGAAGAGTCTGCCAAAAAAGTAGGCGACTCGGGCCGACCTGCCGTGAATTCCGGAGATTTAGACTCAAGTGAGTTATGGGTGCGCATTAACTCCACGGATCCTGACGCTGTCATGCCCCCACCGACCGCGAACCGCCAATTAACACAGGCCGAAAAGGACATCTTGGCTCAATGGATCTCGCAAGGCGGACAGTATCAACAACACTGGGCGTTTGAATCGGTTCAAGATCCCCCGATACCAGAATCAGTCGCACAAGACTCAGCTTGGCAAAATTCGCCGATCGATCGATTCCTGCTAGCGACGATGGCGCGACAAGGACTGAAGCCGCAAAAGCAGGCGGACCGCAATACACTTATTCGCCGGGTTGCATTTACGCTGACGGGCCTGCCGCCGACACTTGAGGAAGTCGCACGTTTCGAAACAGACGACAGCCCGAATGCATACGAATCGATGGTAGATCGGTACCTGAATTCGCCGGCTTTCGGGGAAGAGATGGCACGCCATTGGTTGGATATTGCGAGATATGGCGACACGCACGGATTGCACTTGGATAACGATCGCGAAATGTGGGCTTATCGCGATTGGGTCGTTTCTGCATTTAATAGGAACTTGCCATTCGACCAGTTCACGATCGAACAGTTAGCGGGCGATCTTCTGCCAAACGCCACGACAGAACAGCTTGTGGCAACGGGCTTCAATCGATGCAACGTGACGACTAGCGAAGGTGGCGCGATCGACGACGAGTTCCTGTTCCGATACGCCGTGGATCGCACCAGCACAACAATTCAAACATGGCTGGGCCTCACGGGCGGCTGTGCCGTTTGTCATGACCATAAATACGATCCACTGAGCACCTCCGAGTTCTACTCTCTCTACTCGTTCTTCTACAGCAACGCCGATCCAGCGATGGATGGCAATACAAACACGACCGCACCCTTCATCCGCTTGCCCACCGGCTCGCAGTCCGAACAGCAAGCCAATTTGCGTCGCATGATCGATACGACTCGCCAAGCCCTTTGGCAATCGTCGAGCCAACATGTGGCAGACTTAGCAGCATCGGGGGGCTTGGATTCTGTCAAACTTGATAGCTCGGGTTTTGTCGATGTGTGGTTGGATGATGAATTTCCTCAAGCCGCGTCGCTTCGCAATACCTCGCGCAATGCGGCAACCTGGACTAGTCCTCATGAAACAGATGTACCCGTTGGGCGGCGAGCGCTGAAGCAGGTGTTTGGCGATCGATATGAGCAAGTGATTGGGTTGGGTTCAAATCCCCGCATCATCCCGAACGATCCACGTTTAAATTTTTGGGTCAAGCTGGATCAATACGAACCGAGCGAATCGGTGTTTATCGAAATAAAAACCGACAAGGGGACTCGCCGCTGGACTTGGGCAGATTCACCTGAGGCAGCGTCTCGAGCTGGATCCAATCCTGCATCGATTCGTGGCGGAAGACCGGAACCAGGCCGCTGGCACCGTATGCAATTGGACGCTGCCAGTTTGGAATTTGCTCCGGGCGCAGAAGTGCAAGAGATCAAACTCGGGCATTTTGGCGGAATCAGTTATTGGGACGGTTTACAGATCGAAGGATCGGGTGCAGCAGTGTCCGATGCTCGATATGACATGGATGCTTGGTGGCGCTCTCGAAAGGACAAAGATACTGCTTTCGCGGACGGTGAAATGGCAAAGATCTTGCGTGCCGGGCCGGATGCCGAAGGGGCGGCACAATCTCGAGCTGAAGTTGGGAAGTTCTACTTTGCATTCGTCGCACCCCAGATTCCGATCGATCTAGCCCAACGCAGGGCCGATTGGAATTCTGCCCGCGTGGCACTGGTGTGCGTTGACGAGGAGATTCCTGGCACGTTTGTTTTTAAAGACCGCGCGGAACCAAGGCAGGCTTATGTAATGAAGCGTGGCCAATACGATCAAAAAGGTGATGCGGTCCAACCCGCAACGCCAGCCTTTCTTCCCAAGCTGGTCATTGTTCCGGATACTTCGCGTCCAACTCGTTTGGACTTGGCCAAATGGTTGCTGAGTCCCGATAACCCATTGACGGCGCGCGTCACAGTCAATCGTTTTTGGCAACAAGTTTTTGGGCTCGGTCTGGTGAAGACAAGCGACGACTTTGGCAGCCAAGGAGCACCGCCTTCGCACCCGGAGCTACTTGACTGGTTGTCGCATCGATTTCGAGCGCAGGGCTGGAATGTAAAGCAGCTTGTCAAGGAAATGTTGATGACGCAAGCTTTCCAACAATCGTCCGAAGTTTTTGCGGATCACTTGGCGAACGATCCTGAAAATCTTTGGCTCGCTCGAGGCCCCCGAATTCGCCTGGATGCGGAACAGATTCGCGACAACGCAATGGCGTTGAGCGGATTGCTGAACCCGATAATGGGCGGTCCTGGCGTCAAACCATACCAGCCGCCAAATATTTGGGAGCCGGTCGGCTATGGCGACAGCAATTCGCGATACTATGTTCAAGATCACGGAGCGTCCCTCTATCGACGCAGCCTGTACTGTTACATAAAACGAACAGCGCCGCCTCCGTTCATGAGCAATTTCGATGCGCCCAATCGCGAACAGTTTTGCACGCGTCGCGAACGCAGCAACACGCCCTTGCAAGCTTTACAGTTAATGAACGACGTTCAGTATGTCGAAGCGGCTCGCAAGATGGCGGAACGGATGATTCGCCAAGGCGGTTATACCGAGAACGATCGAATCCGTTACGGTTTCCGCCTCGCTTTGGCTCGAACACCGGACGCCAAGGAACTGCAATTGATCGAGGATGCTTACGGGAGATTCCATCAGCGTTTCACGCAGTTTCCGTCGGACGCGCAAAAGTTACTCAGCGTCGGAGAATCGCCTGCAAGCGATACTTTGGAACCGATTGAACTTGCATCGATGGCGTTGGTCGCCAACCTTATTCTCAACTTAGACGAAACCGTTACTAGAAATTAGATAGCGTCATGAATCCAGAATTCGAATACAACTTGTTGCAAACGCGTCGCCAATTTTTTGGCAGGACAGGACTGCGGTTGGGAAGTGTGGCGATGGCTGCATCGGGCCTGGGGCTCAGTTGCCAGAGCTCGCGCGCGAATTCCAATCAAGTCCACCCGCCTCTGCAAGGCCTACCGCATTTTGCCGCCAAAGCCAAGTCGGTCATCTATTTGCATATGAATGGCGGTCCTTCGCAGATCGATCTGTGGGATCACAAACCGAACTTGATCGACCAGTTTGACAAGGACTTGCCGGACTCGATTCGACACGGCCAGCGTATCACGACCATGACGAGCGGCCAAGCACGTTTGCCAGTGGCTCCGAGCAAGTTCAAGTTTGCGCGGCACGGGCAGTGCGGTCGTTTTGTAACAGAGCTGCTGCCTCACACGGCCAAGATGGTGGACGAGATCGCTTTAGTAAAGACGGTTCATACCAACGCCATTAATCACGATCCTGCTTGTACGTTTGTGATGACCGGCAGCGAAGTACCCGGTAAAGCGAGCCTGGGATCGTGGCTAGCCTACGGGTTGGGCAGCGAAAGCAATGATTTGCCCGCGTTTGTGGTGCTCACACCAACTTGGTCAGCGACTGCACCCGCGCAAGCTTTATTTTCGCGGATGTGGTCCAGCGGATTTTTGCCGACTCGTTTTACAGGTGTTGCACTTCGCAGCGGTGCCGATCCCGTTTTGTATTTGCCCAATCCGTCGGGGGTGAATTCAGCGGATCGACGAGTCATGCTTGACGCGTTGGCTGAAATGAACAAGCATCGATTCGATCAATTGCATGACCCAGAGATCCAAACAAGAATCGCTCAATATGAAATGGCTTTTCGAATGCAAGCGAGCGTACCCGATTTGATCGATATCGGTAATGAGTCAAGCCATGTTCTCGAAGCATACGGTCCTGACGTTCAAAAACCTGGCACGTTTGCTGCAAGTGCGCTCCTGGCCCGCCGACTGGTTGAACGTGGAGTTCGCGTCGTGCAGATCCTTCATCGCGGTTGGGATCAGCACGGAAATATCGCTGGCGATTTGCCCGCACAATGTCGAGATATCGACCAAGCCACGGCTGCGTTACTGCAGGATTTGAAAAATCGAGGCATGCTGGATTCGACCCTCGTCGTCTGGGGCGGAGAATTTGGCCGCACGGTTTATTGCCAAGGCGGTCTGTCTCGCGAAAATTACGGTCGCGACCATCATCCACGTTGCTTTTCGATGTGGATGGCTGGCGGTGGTGTACGCGGCGGCGCGATGTACGGCGAGACGGACGATTTCAGTTACAACATCGCCGAGAATCCCGTCCACATCAACGACTTCAACGCAACCATTTTGCATTGCTTGGGAGTGGATCACGAACGATTTACGTTTTCATCGCAAGGACTTGAACAGAGGCTGACCGGCGTCGAACCGCAACGGGTTGTTACGGAGATATTGGCTTAGTTAGATCGAGTTTTTCCGATCGTTTTGTTTGTAAGCGACGCGGCGCAGGGCGGCTCAAAATATGATCTACATTGGAACCTTTGACTGGGCAAGCACACGATTGACGGGGAGTTTTTACTGCCCCATTTGCCAAAGCCAAACAGAATATCGCGAACGCACTTCGCGGCCTTTTCTGACCCTCTATTTTATTCCCGTCATTCCGATCGGCGCTTTGAAGGAATACGTTCAGTGCAGGAAATGCAAAAATAAATTCGAAGTGTCCGTCGTTCAAACGTCGGCACCTCCTCCGCCACGGCAAGCAAAACGCTTTGATGAATCGTTGATCGAAGCGATGGCGGCGGTAATCTGGGACGATCGAAGAATCGACGAAAACGAGCTGAACTCGGCTTGCATTGCATTCGAGAAAATATGTGGCGCACCGCTCGATCCCAAAGTCCTGCTCGCTGCCTGTCAGTCGATTGCGGCAAGCGATACGAATTCCACTTTGCTCGTAATCGATCGGCACGCCGATTGGAGCCCCGAACAACAACTGAATGTATTACAAGCCTTGTTTTTTGTTGCCAGCTCAAATGGCGAGATATCCACCAAGCGAAACAAAACGCTGATGGCGTGCGCGCAAGTTTTTAATATGCCCCAAGAACAAATCCAATCCGCCATAGAATCTACTTTGAGTTGGAGCGATTCTCGTTCTCGGGCATAAGCCATCGGGACAGATGCAAATTGCCCTTGCTCAGATCTTGCTCAGATCTTGCTCAGATCTTGGTCAGATCTTGATCAAGTACGGGACCAGTCGAGATCAGGCGGAACGGGCGAGTTATCAAGCATTGCTTGTAAGAGATACGTCGCGCATCCGGGAGCTTGAAGACTGCCTTTGGATCCAAGTCCATTCAAAATGGCAATTTGGTTCGACGCTCCGCTGACGCCAATCAAAGGACGCTGGTCATGGCTCGCAGGCCGAACGGCCGTGCGATGATCGACGATTTCGAACGGGCACAGGATTAAATTCTGCAATCTACTGGTTAACTCCTCGCGTTCTTTGGCACGAGGCTGCTCTGCAAAATCCGTCCAGCGATTCGTGGCACCAGCAACATACATCGAACCAGTCTGACGAACCAGCCAAACGCCAGCGTGGATAGCACGATCTTCGTTTAATCTTTCCGCTTTTACGGTCATTATGTCGCCTTGGTTGGGACGCAATCGCAGATAGGGCAGCAGCGAATCAGCGAAGTCATTGACAGGACCTGTGCAAAAAGCGATACGATGGGCTTCGATTCCCAAACGTTCAATTCGGAAATGGGACCCCGGTTGATACTCGATATCGCTTGGCCAAATTTCATTGTTGAGAAGGCAGTTTCTTGCATCCCACAACTGACGAGAATCTTTCAAGTAGCGAGCAACATCAAGACGCGCTGACGGAAACATTTCAAATCCGCCAAATTCGCCAGCCAATGCATTGTCATGGTACGAAGAAAACGTGGTCTTCAAATATTCGCGATGTTTTACAAGGCAGACCGATTCGTACCGATCACGTTCGTCCTCGTTTCGCCAAAGCCGAATCGACGATTGCACGTGCCAGAATGAAGAGCCGAGTTTCGATTCAATCTCTTGATAGAAACGATCGGCGATGGTCCAGAATTGCTGGAAACGGTGGGATAGAGTCAACCTTTGCCCAGAAATCGGAGTGACCAGGCCCGCTGCGATTCGTGAAGGCGTATTCGATTGCTCTTTATCGACGACCAATACATCCAGTCCTCGCGCCATCGCAAGCCATGCGAGAGTCGTTCCTGCGATTCCTTGTCCGATGATGAGTAAATCAACTCGTCGCGTCATCTTAAAATTTTTGTTTCCTTTTGGCCAAAACCAAAAATTCTTTGGTATCGAAGATTTCTTTCAGCTTAATCGTTCTGCGATATCGCGGCTCTGTGTTGGACGACTCAAGGGAATTGCGGCTGTTGGATCGTTCGAGTTCACGTTGTCGGGGATTCTGCCGTCAAGACTTGGAAGACAAGCAACAGCAAAACGAATAACGCGAATGAACCGCATATCAACATTGCCAAGCCGACGTTGAGTCGCATGCGGAAATAATCGCGTGCGTCTTGGCTAAAGAAATAGCCGGTCATAAAGACGACGATCGCAAATGTAACCATGACCGGTTTAGGGAGAGTCCCTTGTACGTCTTCGCGAAAGAAGAATCTGCCAATTTCGAAAACACGTATAGAGGTGGATATGCTCAAAACGAATGCGACGATCCACCAGAATGCGCTGAATGGAATTAAGACAAACACTGCGGTTAGCATCGACACGATTCCGCTCACGAGAAACACGGTGACGATATTCGCTGCATCCACGACAGGGTACGATTCGGTGACGCGTTTGGCTATTTCGGGTTTATCTTGAATCAACCAAGCCAACACCCAATAGATAACCGCGAACGAAAAATTGACGATGGCCAGCAAGACCATCAATCCAAAAGCTACAGCGGGATTCCTGCGTTCTTTGTCCTTAAGAATAAACGACATAAGAACTTTTTCTTCGCGGGCTTCGAAAGCACTTTTTTCTTCCCGCTCGTTTTGCTTTGGAGACCAATCGAGAGGAGTGAGTTCGTCAAAGACGGAAGCGATTACCGGCTCCGTCGAAGTATTGCCCGCTCGTGATTGTCCGAGGATGGTCTTATTCGTATCTGTAGAACGTGGCTGCAGTTCCTCAATCTGAATATAAGCCCCGCAGGTGCACTTCATTTTCTTGCCCGCCCATCGCTTGCTGATAACGATGCGGCGACGACATCCCGCGCACTCAACCGTGATCGTCCCCGGAAGCGGCTTTGGTTTCTCAACTGGGGGCTGGGCAACCGCATTAGGGATCGGAACGAACGCGCCGCAGGTGCATTGGGCTTTCTTTCCTGATGATCCATCGGGAGCTTGGAGAAGCCTATTACATTTATCGCATCGAAATTGGATCGGCACCGATGAACTCGACACAAGACAAGAAACGATTAATCACAAAACAGCAACAACAAACTCATCATAAAGCAAAGGCCGCAAAGGCGAAAATCATTCCTGTCGGTTATTATCGGATCCGAGGCTACCTGTTTTCGGAAGTGTTATCGGCCTTCCGTTTCGGCATTCAATCCGTCAGTCAATTTGTTTGAGCTTGAGATTTCGAACATTCTCGCGAGCGCGCTGCAGGAAGTTGTTTTTAAGCTCGCCCGATTCTAACCAGATTGGCGCTCCAATCGTGATGGAACTGAGCAAAGGAACGGGCAATACTTCGCCACGTGGGAGAATCCTATTCAAGTTATCCATGTAGACGGGTACGAGTTCCAAGTCGGGACGTTTTTTTGCCAAGTAATACAAGCCGCTTTTGAATTCGCTCATCTCACCATCGACCGCGCGACTACCTTCCGGGAATACGATCAACGAGTAGATGTCGCTCATCTCGCGAAGCATCATCTCCACCGGGCTTTGGTGAACTTTGATTTCTTTTCGATCAATCAAGATCGCATTGAATGACTTGGCCAAGAATTGCCTAAAACGTGAAGCGCCCCAATAATCCGCCGCAGCAACCGGGCGAGTCAAGGCGCGCATTTCGCGTGGCAAACACGCCCAAAGCACGACCGCATCCAGATGGCTCGTGTGATTCGCAAAATAAATTCGTTGCTTTGTATCCGGACGAAAATTAGTCCATCGCACCGTAAACCCACTCACAAAGCGCGCTGTGATGGCGATCGTCAGGCCCGTCAGCTTTTGTAAAGCATTGGGTGCTTGGCGATTGTTTGCCGGATCGGTTGGAATGGAAGCGGGAGAAGTCATTGGGAAGCTGGTATTAAAAGATAAAAACTGCGACTGCGATTTCTTAAAAAACTAAACCGATTCATGCACGATGAACGAAGCGGAAATTGTGGTGCCTCGCGCCCGCTAGTTTTGAATACGGAAGGCCATCACCAAACTAGCAGTTCCTAGATCGGGGGACTATGCGTCGGCTCTTGATCGTCGCGAACTTAGGTTGCAAAACCAATTTCAAGTTTCCAAGTTTAGCGGCGTGTTCGATCAGCGTTACAAAGGCGGGACTGCGTACGTCTATTATCTTCGATGCAAGCAACTTGGGAAGCTTGTTTGTCCTTAAATTCTCAGATGGTGGCTTCATCGGCCAGAAAATAGATTAGAAGTTCAAGTTCAATGGCTCGTAAGGACTTTTCCAATAGGAAGTGCGCCTGGGAAATAGCAAAGCGCGTAGGTGTTCCCGCCATCGCGAATATCCACTTGCGTTCCCGTTCCTGGCCCCACTGCTGTACCCCCGACAACAGGAGCTAGTCCCAATCGATGGACACCAATAGGCAACTCAACTCGCAGTACTTGGATTTCGCGAGGCAACAATCCCCAACATCGCGTGTCTGCCGACTCAGTCGCTTCCCAAGCGACACCGACTGCATCCATCGCCAGCGAGGTTAGGCCATTGTTACGCGAGATTGTATCTTTGGCCGCATACACCGTCGCTTTTTTAACAACACGGCGGGCGATCGCGCGAGCCATCAGTTCATTGCGTTTGGCTTCAAAGGTATCGATCGCGATCAATGGCAAATCCGTGATGGTCATTGTCGGGCCAATCGGTTTGCCGTTCACGATAACCCCGACTGTATCGATTCCGCTCGAAGGAACATGTATCGCAGGAATCTTTATTGGTGCCAACGTGGGCGGCACCGACTGCTTGCCCAAGGCTGAAACAATTCTATCTGCAAACAGCAGTGCATCGCTGGAGGCTTGCTCGGCTGATTCGATTTTATAAGGCCCACGCCCAACGAGTGCAAAAACGTAGAGGACCCCCATGCCCGGCCCGCAGTGGACGCCTTGACTAGCTCGGTCGATATCCAAGGGCAGAAACGGACTCTCAGGAAGGATTTCGTTTGCCATCTGGTACGAAAGCAACGCATCATCGTAATCGTGCCAAGTCGCTTCGCGCAGCACGCCTCGGAGATAATATCCAAATGGAACGGGTGCGTATTTCTTAAGGTAATTTTCACCAAAGCGATCGAAAGCACGCTGGGCCAACTCCTGTTGCTTTTCGTTGATCTGCAACGAGTAGCTTTCCGCATCGCTGCCATCTTGCATTAGACTTGCAAGCGCTAGAAACGTTCGAATGAAAACTTTTTCATAGTCTTCGCCCGAATAAGCTTTCGATTGCTCGTCGGTCCACATCGAGACGGTACTCTCGGCAAGGCTGGCTTGCTCAAGCTGTTCAAACCGATCGCGGACCTCGCGAAGTCGCTGTTCGGCGGCCCGAGGATTCCCGTCCATCAACTCAACCATGGCTAGATCGAGTGCGACCACATCGCGATCCCGCTTGTGGGACTTGGTAAGCTTTTCAAATTGCACGTGGGCTTGCTCAAGCTGACCTTCGTAAAACAGCGAACGGGGCCCTGCCAAACGATGAGCGTGTGTTGAACAGCCGACTGCCGAAACGAAACACAACATTCCTACGACAACGCCATGATAGGCGTATGCATTGCAGGACTTTAGGAAATAAGATTGCTTGCGCTCAGTTAGATGTGGACCGGGTTTACGATGCGTTCGAATGTCCCAAGCAAGCGCAATCGCGCGCGTGCTCTTCAACAAAGCGAATTGCAAAAGTAAAAGCCACCATCCCACATGACGTTCCAAATCGAGAGATGCGTTATGATTTCAAGGGATTGTAGTGCCACCATTTGCCCATGGCCGATCGATGGTAGCCCTTGCGAATTTCTGCTGATTGTTTGTCGTAGTTTCCTGTGTTGACGTTCACGAGTTCCAAAGTCAGCAAGTAATCGCGTTGGGTCGAGCTGTTGCGCTCCGTCGTGCCACTTGTGAGAGTACCGTACAACAGATAGTCAATTGGCTGACCCTGTCGCTGAAGCACTTCGGTAAAGAGAGCCATGTTGCTTGGCACTAATAACGAATCGGGGCGCAATCGAGTCTCCTGCAATGCGGCATCGATGAGTCGACGCGATACCGGTTGGAACGTATTGCTTTGAACAATTTGTGTGTCGATTTGTTGGTAGATTTGATCTTTGAAATCGCGAAGCTCTTCAACGCTTTTATTCTCAACGCCGACAAAGCAAATGCACTTGCGATTGGGCATTCCATCCGGTCCCATGACATCGTCGGGACCGAGAGACTGTTGCCGAGCGAGGAGTTTGGCAACCGATTCGTCTACCAAGGGATCAAAAACTTCGGCGCCTGCGGTATGACTGCCGACCAAATTGTCTGCGTCTTTTTTCACAATGTGGCCATACTGATAACCTCGACAGCCGGCGAACGCGGGAATGGTCGAGAGACTGTAAAGCAAAAAATTGCGCCGCTTCATGGGCTTGTATTCCCTGCGTTAAAAACAACTGTAAGACCTGATCCGTATGGCTTTCAGTATCGACTGAATAAGGAAAAACCGATAAGCATGAGGTTTGCGTTTTCGGAAACTAATTTCAGGTTTCAATATTCGAATCGGTAGACAACAAAGCGCGCGGTCTTCCTCGGATATTCAAACACCAAGGAAATACTGAAAATTCGGCTTTGCGACTAGTTCAGTTCGCAGAAAGAATCCGTCACAATGCTAGCAACGATCAGGAATAGGCGAAACGATCGGCCAACCTATTCCAGTTGGTTTTGAAAAGCTAGCAAGCGATTGTATCGCGAGGATGGTCGAGTGTTTGTTTAACCAAAATCGTTTTCGCCAGCGATTGGGAAAGTTATTGCTCCATGGATGAGATACCTCAACGTGTTCGCGAACAATTAACGCGTTTGCTTGGTCGCATCGACGACGTGGCGGCAATCACGAAAGGCCTTAGTCGATCATCGGTCCATCGAATTCAATCACTGCAGGGAACCTATGCTTTAAAGCAATATCCCAACACCGATTTCGCTTTGGAAAAACTTTGCCGCATCCATCACTTCCAACGAAGCGTCGTGTCGGGTGGATTTGACAAGATGCCAAAATTGCTCGATTGGCCGGATGGGCAAACGTTTCTTGCCGACCATGATAGCTGGTGGGAATTGTGCAGTTGGCGACCCGGAGAACCAACCGCTTCGCTGGGAGAAATCACAACGGATCAACTTTGCAATGCCATGAAATCTGTTGCTCAATTTCACAAAGTATGCAAGACAATCGGTCCAGTTCAGCAGCAATCACCGGGTTTGGAATTCAGGCTTCGCTCCCTCGCTCAACCGATACTCAATCTTGAAGATCGACGCCTGTTGGAAATTCGTCGCGATCCTCAAGTGGCAGGCTTGATCGAAGCCATCGCACGTCACTCGCAGTACCGACTTCGTGATTTGCAATGCAGCATCCGGCATCTTGCGATGAAGAAATGGGAATGCAACTGGATCTTGCGCGACATTTGGCGTGCACATGTTCTTTTCGAAAACGAGCAAGTCTCCGGAATAATCGATTTAGGGGCTTCGGGCGTCGACACTCCATTGCTGGACGTGACACGATTGTTAGGAACAATGATCGCCCCAGGCGATGGGCGGTGGAACACGATGGTACAATTGTATTGCAACGAGTCCCAGCAGGTTTTCGATTTGGACACCATTCGGGTGCTTGACGAAGCTTCCACGTTTTTGTCTGGGAGAAACTGGCTCATGTGGCTTGTCGCGGGCGATATTCAGTTGAAAAATGCGGAAAATGGCGCCCGTGAACGATGGGCGGAGATCCAGCGTAAACTCACTGACTATCAATTGCAGAGTTGAACGAGCGATTTCCCCTGCTTGTTCGCCAGTAATATAATGTGCAGACTAGAGAACGGTCGTGTTCAAGTTAACTTGAAAAACCAATGGTGTGTACGATTGCATCGAGCAGGTACAATGCGAGAACATTGGATGTCGAAACCAGAATGGAAGTATGCTGGATGCTTTTTAACAAGCGTCATTCTGATGTTCGAGCACAATGCCTCAGGTTCATACAAACAGGATAGACGATGTCAAAGGGAATTTTGAATACACGCTTTGCAATGGCTTGGTCACTCTTAATTGCATTGGCGCTGTGCATGTCCTCGACGGTTGGACCTGCGCATGCTCAAGATCCGAATTCGGGTTTGGGTGGATTTGGCGCTCTGCCGGGGCTTGATAACTTTGCTGGTGTTCCAGTAACGTTCGGTTCGCAATTCGAAGCCGTCCAAGGCAGCGATCGCGGACGTCTTTCGATTACGGCCGAACTTGAAAACGAGTACCACATTTATTCTGTCACGCAACCGAAGGGCGGTCCGCTCAAGACAACTTTCAAGGTCGTCGGCAAGGATGTCGAAGTCACCGGCGCGTTCGTCCCGGATCAGCCCCCGGAAAAAGGAACCGAAGATTTTGGCAATGTCCAAGTGCCTGCCGAAAAGCATTATGGCAAAGTGACTTGGACTGCACCGATTAAGTTCGCTGCAGGAACGACTCCCGAAAAACTGAAATTCAAAGTCGAAGCAAGTGGCCAAGTCTGCTCCAAGAATTGTGTGCCCGTCGACGAAAAGGTCGAGTCGACTTTCTCAGGGTTCTACACAGAAACGGCTCCGCCCACAGAACCAACTACAGAAACAACCGCCGTTGTTACCGATGAAGGATTTCGCGACCCGGATAGCCACGTCACGTGGACCGCTTTTATAAGCCCCGGTGCGATCAATGCAGGCTCCAGTGCTGAACTGAAAATAACGGCTCAACCGGACGATGGATACCATGTCTATCCCGTAAAGATCGCCGACAAGGAAACAAACTTTCGGACGCAAATTGTTGTCACAGAAAAAGCGGGCTTGCGATTTGGAATGCCCGTTCCTTCGTCTCCAGCCAAGCCCCACGAATACTTGCCGGGTGAACCACCCATGGAATACCACGACGCGACGGTGACGTGGACGGTTCCAATCTTCGTTCCAGAACAGGTGGGCAACGGTAAAGTCACCATCCAAGGTCTCATTGGATACCAAGCTTGCAACGACGAAAGTTGTGATTCGCCGATGGGCATCGAGTTCAACGTGCAAGTCGAAATAACGGATAGTCCAGCCAGTGGCATCAGCGTGGTATCGCTAAAAGAAGCACCATTCAAAACCGTCGCCACTTCGCCGGTGCGAGCCAGTTGGGTCGATGATATCGGCGGCAACAAGACTCCCGCAACCGCGGACAAAGATTCAGGCCAAAACCAGTCTGTAGAGTCCGAGACATTAAGTCTTGCAGGCTTATTGAGTTCGTTTGGATTGGCGATGGTCGCGGGTTTTCTTCTGAATTTCATGCCTTGCGTGTTGCCGGTAATCGGTTTGAAAATTGCCGGTTTCGTTCAAGAAGGCAGCGGGAACAATCGCCGGACAACATTTTTGACGCTGTGGTACGTCGCTGGCATCTTTGCGTTCCTGATGGCCTTGGCAGTCATTATTGTTGTTGCTCGCGACGCTTTCGGCAGTGTCTTTTTGTGGGGCGAACAGTTTACGGATTTCAATTTCCGAATTGGAATTACCGTCGTCATTTTTGCGATGGCGTTGAGCTTCCTCGGTGTTTGGGATATTCCCATTCCCGGATTCGCGAACACACAAAAAAGTGGTGAGTTGATGGAACGCGAAGGCGCTTCGGGTGCGTTCTTCAAAGGTGTCTTTTCGACAATATTGGCAACGCCCTGCTCAGGT
Source organism: Pirellulaceae bacterium (assembly GCA_031374825.1). GTDB lineage: Bacteria > Planctomycetota > Planctomycetia > Pirellulales > Pirellulaceae > JANMGV01. The sequence goes on along the minus strand of JANMGV010000124.1, from coordinate 1,092 downwards.
CCTTTCTTGGGGCCAGTTATTGCAAGTTCATTGACGCAACCGTGGTGGATGACACTGACTTTGTTCTTTGGAATTGCTTTGGGAATGGCGTTTCCCTATTTGCTGATTGCGATATACCCTCGCTCGGTCGCTTGGCTGCCAAAACCTGGACCGTGGATGGATACGTTTAAACAGTTCCTGGCTTTCCCGCTGCTGCTCACGACCGTATTTTTCGTCAGCCAGTTTTCAGATGGTTATCGAATCGCCGTGATGACGATGTTGATCGGCGTCTGGTTTAGCTGCTGGATGTTTGGGAAAGTCCCCGGCTGGGCAGAGACCCCGCGCAAGCTTTCCGTTTGGACATCGGCGATTTTGATCGGTGTAATATCAGGCTGGGCAAGCTTCCGTTACCTCGGCTCTCAGGTGTCGCCAAAGAGTCAAGTTGTCGACAGCTCGCATCAAGAGTTGATACCTTGGGAACCGTATTCTCAAGAGCGACTCAGCCAGCTTACCGCCGAAGGCAAGACCGTCATTATCGATTTCACCGCCGACTGGTGCCTGATCTGCCAAACGAATTTGGCTACGGCGATCAACACGCAAAAAGTTGCGGACCTGATCAAAAGAAACGGCGTTGTGCCGTTGCTGGCAGACTGGACCGATAAGTCGCCTGAGATCAAAGCCAAACTGATCGAACTCAAAAGTGCCTCCATTCCCATTTTCGCGATTTACCCTGCCAATGCGCCCAACAAGCCAGTCGTATTACGCGATCAATTGTTTGAATCAACCGTTCTTAACGCAATAGAGGCGGCGGGACCGAGTCGTATCGCACCGAACACAGCAGCCGGAAAACCAGCCGGAAAAGGAACGGCCAATTCCACTCTTCCGGGCCTGCAAAGATGAGCAGCCCACGCAGCATGCGAGCCTCGTTCCTATAATCCGGAGGACATTCCCGCGTGAGTGGCAATCTCGTGGGTGTATGGTGTTTCAGGTTCATTCGGCAGGGGATTCAAGCAGTTGCGCCCCGAAACCACGAGTGGTTGTAGGACGGGTCTCCAGGCCCGTCTGGATCCACAAAAGACGGGCCTGGAGACCCGTCCAACAGTTTTCGATTCC
>JANMGV010000119.1:0-8812 GCA_031374825.1 Pirellulaceae bacterium | reverse complement strand
AAGTGAACCAAGGAGGGCTTCAATTTTAATACCAAGGCAGGCCAATCACCGAAAGATCACCTTGGCTGGGAGAGCTTACAAAATTTCTCAACTCAGCCCAAGCTCAATGTACGCGCACAAATAATCCCGACAGTGCCATTCATGCCTGTCCCCTTTGAGTTCCCGACCCCTTTGAGTTCTCCGAAAGACAATCGTCTACGATATCCTAACGGTCACGATTATACAGTAATTTTGAAACGACGATTCGCGTGGCGATTACGTAATCGATCTTTCGGAACCCCCATAACTCGCCTAGGTCGTTTCAAAGCTTCATACAAAAACGAACGCCCCGCATCGCTACGCTGCGAGTTAGCATCCAGGTCTTATAAGCTTTTCCATCAGAGCAAATCACATTTATGACGATTGAAGTCTGGACGAAAAACGGTCTTTCGGTAGCCGGAAGCCGAGCCTCGGTATTCGGCTGAAAATACCACAGTGAAGAAGCATCAAATGCCATTCTCCTAATACCGTTTCACCGACAAGCCCCCCCGTTTTTCGATTTTGCAGTAGTGTTTTCCTTGTCGACACGCACTACACGAATTTGCAAATCGATTAATATCGGCAATAATGGGTCTGATGATAAGCGATGATCCAATAACAGTGTGGATGGACCAGCTGCGCAACGCAGATGATTTGGCGGCGAATAAGCTGTGGAGTCACTTCGTTTGTCGTCTACATGAATTGGCTCGCGAAAAACTGAGGCCAAAAACGCGGCGAGTTTACGATGAGGAAGACGCGGCTCAAAGCGCACTCCATAGCGTGTTTGCCGGCCTGCTTGAAGGAAGATTTCCGGACCTTCGGGATCGAAACAGTTTGTGGAGTCTGATGTTGGTGATCACTTCGAGGAAAATTTCTAATCGGCATCGTTATGATCAGCAGCAACGTCGTGATGTTCGTCGAACGTTGACCAAGTCGATGTTGAAGAACACATCAGATAGTTCGATCGCAGGTGACGATCTCGTCGCAAACGAGCCGACTCCTGAGTTTGCAGAAGAGTTCACGGAAGTCTGTGGACAGCTTTATGATTGCCTCGAGGATGCGTCATTGAAGGAAATTGCATTGATGCGAATCGAAGGATACTTGGATGGCGAGATCGCTGATCGCTTGAATTGTTCGCGTCGTACGGTGCAACGACGACTTGAAATCATTCGCCGACAGTGGAAAGAGTGGGTTAATAAAGGTGGATGATTCCTTGCGGTATTCCGACCTCTCCAACGACCAACTACGATCGATCGACGCGACCTGTGAGGCGTTCGAAGCAGCATTACGCAACGCCACACCGCTATCGATCGAAGATCAAATCGCTGCAACCAATGAGAGCAAGCGTGGTGTATTGTTTCGTGAGCTTCTAGCAATCGAACTGGAATGGCATCAGACAAACGGTAAACTGCCGTCGATGGAGGCGTACTGTTCGCGGTTTCCTGACCGCAATGATGACATTCGTCAATTCTACGCGGAAGTCGGTGAAGAGGCGGGACAGACGCAGGAGCACGCGCGGTTTTCGTCCCCACATTTGTCAAGCGATACCAACCCGAAGCAGCCTGAGCAGATTGGCCGATACCGAGTGGAAAAGCTCTTGGGCAGCGGTGGGTTTGGAATTGTCTATCTCGCTCACGATCAAAACCTAAACCGTTTGGTAGCAATCAAAGTACCTTATCAGCGAATCGTTTCGGTTGCAGCCGATGCCGAACTTTATTTGTCCGAAGCTCGGATGGTCGCCAACCTCGATCACCCAAACATTGTACCTGTCCATGATGTGGGAAGCGATTCCCACTTCCCTTGCTATATCGTCTCCAAGTTCATCCAAGGTGAAAGCTTATCGACCAAGATGAAGCAAGGTCGAATGAGTACGAGTGACGTGGTCGATTTGGTCGCAACGATTGCCGACGCGCTTCAGCATGCACACTCCAGGGGTCTTGTTCACCGGGATGTGAAACCTAGCAACATCCTCATTGACCAGGACGGAAAACCCTACTTGATGGATTTTGGCTTGGCGCTACGCGAAGAGAACATCGGGAGTGGTCCCAAGTTCGCTGGTACGCCTGCCTACATGAGCCCTGAACAGGCTCGCGGCGAGGGGCATCGCGTCGATGGTCGTAGCGATGTTTTTAGTCTCGGTGTCGTTCTCTACGAATTGTTAGCGGGCCGACCACCATTCCGTGGCAGTACGCAAGCCAGCCTGTTGGAGCAAGTGATCGACTACGAACCCCGGCCGATCCGTCAATACAATGAACGCATTGCAAACGATTTGGAGCGAATCTGTTTCAAGGCGCTCTCGAAACTGGCAAACGATCGGTACTCCACCGCGCATGATATGGCCGTCGAATTGCGGCACTATCTTGCTGATGAAATGGTTAGCCGTCCCGGGTCCTCATTTGGTGCCGGCACGACAATCGACCCCAAGCTGTCCGCGAATTCGCTGGCGCAATCCGTATCGGATTCTTCGAGCGTAACGTCGTTTGGAAAAGGTTCAGATAGCGACGTAATCCGGATCGTCCCCAAAGGCATGCGTTCCTTTGACGAAGAAGACGCGGACTTCTTTCTCGAGTTACTGCCAGGACCGCGTGATCGACGTGGGTTGCCCGATAGTCTACGTTTCTGGAAGACGCGAATCGAGCAGATCGATGAAACGAAGACCTTCCCTGTCGGATTGATTTTCGGACCTTCCGGAAGTGGCAAATCATCGTTGGTAAAGGCTGGCCTCTTGCCAATTTTGGCAGACCACGTCGTACCAGTCTATCTCGAAGCAACGCTGGAAAACACCGAAGCTCGATTGTTGGATCAATTGCACAGAAAAGCTCCCAATCTGCCACCGAACTTGAACCTTTCCAAGTCGATCGCATCCATTCGGCAAGGCAAAGGAGTTTCCGTTGGCAGAAAAGTGCTAATTGTCATCGACCAGTTTGAACAGTGGTTGCACGCCAAGACGCGAGAAGAAAGCACGGAGTTGCTTCAAGCATTGCGGCAGTGCGACGGTGGCCGAGTTCAATGCATTGTTATGGTACGAGATGACTTTTGGCTGGCGGTCAGCCGGTTCATGCGGCAATTAGAGGTCGATCTTGTATCGGGCAAGAACATATTATTAGTGGACTTATTCGAACCGAGTCACGCCCGAAGGGTTTTGAGAAGTTATGGACAAGCGCTGGGCCGACTCCCTGAAAGTAGCAGCGCGATTACCCGTGGTCAGGAAGAGTTTCTCAAAAAAGCCATTGAGGGCTTGTCCCAAGATGGCAAAGTGGTCTGTGTTCGGTTGGCCCTCTTTGCGGAGATGATGAAGGGTAAAGAGTGGACACCTGCCAGCCTGCAGCAAGTGGGAGGAATCGAAGGCGTGGGAGTCACTTACCTTGAGGAGCAATTTGGTGCATCAACAGCAAATCCTGCGCACCGCAGTCAAGAGAAAGCCGCTCGCGCCGTCCTCAAAGCTCTCCTGCCGGAAAGCGGCATCGAAATCAAAGGACAAATGCGATCATACGCAGAATTGCTTGCCGTGTCAGAGTATGCACATCAGCCCCAGTATTTTGAAGCATTGATCCGAATTCTCGATGGCGAATTACGTTTAATTACGCCCTCCGATAAATCTTCGATTGATGATGGCGACAGTGGAGCATCTACTACGGACCCACTCGCCACGCGGTACTATCAACTCACGCACGATTACCTGGTTCATTCGATCAGCGATTGGCTAACAAAAAAACAAAAGGAAACCCGCCGCGGTCGTATCGAGTTGCGTTTGACCGAGTTGTCCAACCAGTGGAATGCTTCCGGGAAAACTCGTGACTTACCCACGTTTTGGGAATGGGGAAGCATTATTGCGTTGACCAACCGCAAGAAATGGACGTCGCCTGAGCGGCGAATGATGCAAAAGGCAAACCGTGCTCAGGCGATCACGATGACAAGTTTCTTGGCCATCCTGTTTGTCGTTGCTGTGACATTTCTGCAATGGTCGAATTCTATCAAGTATCGGAATTTGGTAGACCGAACACAAACGGCGGTGGCAACCATGGCAAACAGTCTTGGAAGCATCGTGCCTCTCGCCATCGACGATTTGGATCAGTATCCAACCAAATTGGTAATGACCGATCTCCAAGAGAGGTTTGCCAACGGCCCTAAGAACCAGCAACTGGCTATCGCTTATGCCTTGGCCCATTATGGTGCGCCTGAAGTCAATTTTCTGGTTGACAACATCAAGGATGTAACCGTCGCGGAACTTGATAATCTGGCCAAAGCACTAAGTAGTTCAAAAGAGAACTCGATTGCAGTACTGAAATCGTTTGCCAACCAATGTGATTTACAAAAGGACTGGCAAACCAAGCATCGTTATGCCGTAGTTGAACTGGAACTTGGCAAGTCTGACTTGGCCCGCGATATGTGTCAGCTTCGTTCCGACCCAATTCAGCGGACCGTCTTTGTAGACCAGTTTGACTCATGGCTTGGAGATTCAAATCGGTTGGCAACATTGGCCAAGTCATTTGACGATCCCGGCTTGTGTTCGGCCATCTGCTTGGGAATTGGCAGCTTGCCCGAAAAGCAATTGACAGAAGAAGCCAAACAGGCCTGGACGAACTTGTTCTCCGAGTGGTTTCGAAACGCAATCGACTCGGGTACTCACGGCGCCGCCGATTGGGCGCTGCGCAAATGGAATCAGCCACTGCCCTCGGTTGATTCTTTCGCAGATGACAATCGGAGTTGGATCATCAACAGTTCTGGTATGACACTCATCAAGATTGAACCGGGCAGTTTTCATCGCAAGGAGATTGACGAATTCACAAATTTCGCCCCAAATTCATCGCTTCAAAAGGTGATTATCTCGCATGCCATCTTCATGGCGGATCGTGAGGTAACCTTCGCGCAGTTTCAACAAATGATTGACGATCCTGACTATCCCGAAAGTGAAAAGCCAAAAGATCGCCTTCGATCAACTCTCAAACCAGGTCAAACGAATAATATCCCGGCTCTCGACGTTAGCTTTACTGACGCCTCGATTTATTGCAATTGGCTAAGTGCCAAGGAAGGGCTGATGCCGGCCTACGAGCACACCGGCGAGATTGTGCAATTCCCAACTGGTCAATTTGCTGTTTGGAAGCGAATCGCCAACTCGAATGGCTATCGGTTGCCCACCGAAGCGGAATGGGAATACGCTTGCCGCTCAGGAGCTGAGACTGACTATCCATTTGGCGACGATGTCCGCTTTGTGCAACAGTATACGGTCTACAATGCCGACAGGGTGATGGCTGGAGGTTCCAAGTTTCCTAATGGATGGGGACTTTTTGACATGTGCGGAAATGCATTCGAATGGTGTCGGGACTGGTACGGACCGTATGAAACGGACGCCGTAGTGACCGACCCAACTGGGGCCGCTTCGCACCCTGAATCATTCCTAGTGTTGCGAGGCGGCTGCTTTCAATTCCAAGCCGATTGGGTTCGCACAACTTCGCGAACGGGTGCCGCCTTTGTCAGACGCAGCGAAAATATCGGGTTTCGCGTCGCCAGAACACTGGCACCTTAGCTAAACCGACAGCGCACCAGTGTGGCCTTTTGCACCGCAAAAGTAGCTTTACCGAAACTTTCGCGGAGCGAAAGACGTTTCTCATGCCAAACCGCGATGCGGTTTACCGCGTTTTCCCAGACTTTTGTGGGTGCGTACTTGCTTTAACGACCACTCGCTGCGAAAGAGTAGTCGATACAACTCGCTCCGATTGCCCAGCACCATTCGCGAAAGTCTGTCGGGGATCGTAAAGACGACTTGAAAATAGTTCACGCCCGGCAGCAGCAACTGCTCGCTGCGATCCATCCAGTCCGCGCGCCGTGCACCGGAGCATTGCGGACAATGGCGTTCGCCGCACGAGTTGTAGATGCCGTATCGTTGATTGCAGTCGGGACACTCATAAAGCCTTCCGAGAAGTTTAGGCGTGCGGATTTTTAATGTTTTCTTTCGCTCCGCGAAAGAATCAAACAACGCTATTTTCTCGGAAACAGAGGCGACTCTTATTTGTCGCACAATGCTGACTCCCGTTCTCTTCGGTACTCCGAGGAGAAGGGGTCGGGGGTTGAGGAGCCGAGCATTTCGAAAACTCCCGCGAAGTAAAAAATTCCTGTACCGCTTTCAAACACAAGCGAACGCCCCACTCGCTAGAAACTCACTGCCCCCTCATCCCCAACCCTTCTCCCCCGAAGACGGTGGAGAAGGGAGCGAGCTATCAGCGGGCCATCGTCAATCGTAGGCTTTGTGTTCGTGACCACTCCGTGTTTATAACCTAGAGTCCACATTCCAAAGCCCCTCCAGATACCAATCTCAGTCGGCTTAGTTCAACCCATCTGGTCACCAGGCTCTCCTGCCATTATCGGTTCACTGGAATGGGTCTTGGTTCGCTGGCGACGCATGCGCCAACCCATCACGGCGGCACCGATGGCGCATAGCCCCAGCGAACTAGGCTCGGGGACCGCTGCGGCCTGAATCGTGATTAAGCCGGTGTTTGGGATTGTGAAGCTGGATCCGTCGATCGTCAGGTCGTTTCCATTTTCATCCTTTAAAAGCGTGTCGAAGGAATTCAGCAGTGAAATCCGGAACTGCTCGCCATTGGCCTGAGCAGCTGTCTGGCCCGGGCCCAGGACGCTTTCGACTTCCAAACGGGCCAGCAGGCTGGTCGCGGCTGTCAGTCCCACGCCGGCAAAACTCAGCGTGCCAGCATCGGCGGTGAATTGGCTGTTGGTGAGCGTGATGACATTGATTGCGCCGGCGTCGCCTGCGAAGACGTAGTTTGCCAATCCGGTTTCCGTCAGATTCTGAGGGTTGGAAAACTGCAGCGTGCTGGCCGGGCCACCCACCAGCGAAATCTGGAAGTCATAGGAGGCAAAGTCCAGCGTATCCGTCCCAGTGCTGCTGATGAGCACGTCGACAAAGCCAGAACCGCCGGCTGTGATCATCGTGTTCTGAATGGCGACGATCATGTCCGCTCGCGCCGTTGACGAAACGACGGTTAGGAAGAGGAGGGTTAGGGAAACAAAACGTAACATGTGATGGAACTCCAAAGATATGAGGTGAATTCGTTTAGGTTTATGGTTCTGTTAGTCATCCAGGTACGCGAAGAGACTATCGAGCAACTTGAACGATGTCTCGCGTCTCCAGATGGCCCGGTCGGTGGCATTGACTAGGCCGTCGCCGGAGAGGTCTTCGGTGACGGTCCCATCGACGGAGGTCACTTTTCCGTCACCGTTGGAATCGCCGTAGAGTCGGAAGAATTCGAACATCGAGTCGTTAAATGTCCCGTTACCATCGGTGTCCACCAGGATTCGATAGAAACCGTTCCCCGCGCGTCCGACGCCACCCAGACCGCCAGCGCCAAAATCCAGCTTGATGCTGTTGCCGTTGACGGTGGCTCCGGAGATATTCACGCTGGTGCCGGTACCCAAGTCCGGTGTGGAATTCAGCAGGTCGAAGCGTTCGACGCGAATTCGATTGTTAGCGATCAATGACTGCAGGCCGGTCGCATCGTTGAACAGCACATCGACATTTCGGATGTAAGACCGTTGTGTCTGCCCGTTCTGCACGTCGATGTCGGTGGCGGCCAGAGCAGCCGGTGCAGCAAACGTGTGCGTCTGCCGAACATCGGCATTGGTCCCGGCCGGAGCGGCTTCCAGATTTCCGGCTGAGTCGATGCCGCGCGTGAAGAACGTATAGCTGTGAGCCACTCCATCTCGCAGGCCCTGATAATTCGTCGTGGCCGAATGGACGCCCGATCCGTTAGCAACCCCGGCATTCACGTTCGTCTGCGGAATTTCGACCGCCGCACCGTCGTCGATCTTCACGAAGACTCGGAACCGACTCACCGTCGATCCGCCGACGTCGCTGCCCTGAAGATTCAGCGTGAACGAGCCGTTGGCGTCAACGGTCGCTGAAACGACAGCTGTATTCGGGCCTTCCACGTCGGTTGTGCGAGTATTCGCTTCTGCAATTGAAGTCGTTGGCTCCACTTCTGCGTTACCGGCATTGTCCTTCGCTACGGCACGGAACCAGTAACGATGATTGCTCGTGGGGGTGAAATTCACAGTCAACTGAGTCGCCGGGACATCATCCGCGAACAGTGTCCATCCACCCGTATCGACTGCGACATACAAATCGTAACTGGCCACGCCGGACACGGGATCACCAACAGCCCCTGCCGGATCATTCGTATCGATGGTCAGTATGATGAGGGAAGTGGTCGTGGTCAGAGGCAGCGGTCGAACGGTCGCCGTCGGTGCGGTGCTATCGACAGCCGTGTCGTCGTTGGTGATCGTGCCGGTCCCCTGGCTGTCGCCGATGACCACGCGCGTGGCGTCTGTCGCGCCGTTGAATCTTGCGGCCGACAGGTTCACAACGAATGTCTCATCACTCTCCACGATAAAGTCGTTGTTGACCGTGACCGTGACTGTCGTGCTTGTCGTCCCGGCCGCGATGGTGACCGTCTGGCCGCTGATCTGTGTGTAGTCCGAATCGGCCAGCGTTGCCGCGCCGTCCGCGGTGTCCACCACCACCGTCATGTCTTGGCTGGCCACTTTGTCCGACGTGATCGTGAACGTAAACGTGCCGTTCTCAGCAACGCTGATGTCGTTGACGCTCAGGCTGGCCGTGTCGTCATTGGTGATCGTGCCGGTCCCCTGGTTGTCGCTGATCGTGGCGGCTTGGCTCAGCAGCACCGACACGCTGTTCGAGTTAAAGTTCGCGATGGCCAGGTCGGGTTTGCCGTCGCCGTTGAGATCGCCGATCGCCACCGAAATGGGAACGGTCCCCGTG
>JANMGV010000117.1:0-2476 GCA_031374825.1 Pirellulaceae bacterium | reverse complement strand
AAGTGAACCAAGGAGGGCTTCAATTTTAATACCAAGGCAGGCCAATCACCGAAAGATCACCTTGGCTGGGAGAGCTTACAAAATTTCTCAACTCAGCCCAAGCTCAATGTACGCGCACAAATAATCCCGACAGTGCCATTCGTGTCAGGTACCGTTTCGGTAAATTTAACCTGACACCTAATGTGGCCGTCATGAACGCGCCAACAATGCCACGTCTCCGCCGTTTCCGAATTCACCCGCACAATTTCCAGGTCACAACCCTGGCTATCAAATACCATCGCTCCGCGTCTTCGTACAATTGGGCTTTCACGCGGAAACACCATCGCATGATTGTACTGGGGGCGTCGATCATAACTTGGGCAGTGAAACCAGCAGCCGAATGTTTCATGAAAATCGTTGGTATTCAGCAGCGCATTCAACCAACGTTGATATCATTTGGAGAAATGCAAAGGGGTCAGGCCTCTTTGATAGAGGGGAAGTGGATCTTTTGGCGGCCGCGGGGACGTATGGTCGATTCTAGGTTGAGCCGACTTGCAATGGACTCGACCTAGTCTGGGTCGCCAAGCGGTCTGCCCCGTTGGGCTGAAAGCCGGACTGCTGCCAACTCTGGTTCCGATAGCGGAGTGTTGACCCGCTCCACTCATCCCGGAAGTCTTGGGATCGGCCAGGGCGAAAGCAGCGGTGGCTGCAGTGCAGTTTTGTAAAGCCAATGCCAAAGAGACCCCCAACGCTATTGTTCCGCTCGCTTGACCAGTCCAGCACGCAACGCATTGCGTTCGACGTACCGGCAAACTACGAAGAAGTGCTCGTTGTCTTGAATCGGAAAGCTCTTGTACCGTTGCTGATAAGCACCCATGCATAAGTTTACCGTCACTTGAAGTAACCGTGGCTAACGCCAAAACGGCTGATAGCGCTAGATAACTTGTCCTGAGGTGCTTAAATGTGCCCCAATCCGCTGGTGTGATAGTGTGCATGATAGCGCATCGTATGAGTGCCTCCAATCCAGCCCATGAACCGACTCATCTCGCCATCAACCATAGGACGCAGCACCAAATGATAGTGGTTGGGCATCAACTGAAACGAAAAGAGTTCGACCTGATAGATTTGCAAACCTTCGTGGAGGATTCGTTCAAACGCTTCGAAGTCAGTATCTTTGTAAAAGATGGTTGCTCGCAGGTTGCCGCGATTCAAAGCGTGGTACAGTCCGCCAGCTTCATCAGCTCGTGGTGGTCGTGGCATCGACTTTCCTATCCAAATCCAAACCGAGAAAACCGCATCCTACACCATCCCAACACCCACTCAAAGAAGCCTGACCCCTTTGCCTTTCCCAGACCGACGCCTGCAGCCCAGGAAACCCAATTTTCCGACCCACCTAATCCCCTAAACTAACGTTGCAAAATCGTAAAGCTTCGGGTTCACCAACTCCAAAATTCAAAAGTTCTGGTACACCAAGTGCTAAAGTGCCAACATTTTTGTGAATCGCAGAACAAATTATCGCACAGCGGCTTTCCATTCTGAGTATTATTTGCTTTTGATCTGTTTCAAGAAATCGGCAACCATTCTCCTACCTGTTTTTTGTTCAAACGTTTTCATTCCAACGACCGTAAAAACGTATTCATGCGTTGCACGCCGTTTGACAAACTCACTTTTTTTGAATCATGCGGTCTAGCTTGAGGACAACCAAGTGTTTCGCAGAATCTATGGTCCGCTACTAGGCGGCAGTAAACATCTTCGCCGACGGGAATTGCATCACTCGCAGCGCGTGCGGTTGCGTCACCTTATTTATGAACACCTTGAAGATCGCCGCGTAATGAACGCCGATTGGCGTAATCCGGTCAATGGTGTCGATGTAAGCGGCGATGGGCATGTTGGCCCTATCGACGCCTTGCTCATCATCAATGAATTGAACGCCAATGGTATTCACAACCTTTCTGCAAAGAAGATTCCCTCCAAGTCCTACTTTGATGCAGATGGTAACCACGCGGTTCAACCGGTGGACGCATTAACCGTTATCAATGCGATCAACCGACGCGAGTCGCCGCCATTGGCACTCATGGAAGGGTCTTCGCTGACAAGCAAATATGACGTCACAATTTCCGTTGGACAGAATTTTGGAACGCGAAGGTATCGCGTCCAACTTCATCCCAGTTTTGATACCACCGATAAAGTCTCACGGACTCATGATGTCCTTGCCGTCTTCCTACTAAACCCTAGTTGGACAGCGCCAACTAGTGAGTATTTTATCACTGTTTTGGTTTGTCGAAGAGCGATTTTATCGAGTCGGGATTGATGCCGAGGGCTTCCATTTGTCGTCGGCGTTTTTTCCGGTGTGACCTGGCTGCTGTAGCGTTTCGATGTTGGTAGTATTTCTGCCTATCCAGTTCGTCCCGATACAAATGAGTTCTGCTGCGGGGCAATCTTGCCCCTTCGAGGTAGATGTTCATTGCACGTCGGACTTGTTCAGTCGTGAGCAGTT
>JANMGV010000034.1:0-12841 GCA_031374825.1 Pirellulaceae bacterium | reverse complement strand
TGCGTGCGGAATGTATTCGTGCTGATAATGTCCGCGCCTGCGCGAAGATAATCCTCATGAATGTTCTGCAGGATTCTTGCATCGCGTTCATTGATCAACGCTTTGGCTGACCAAAGCGGCAGCCCGGTATCTACTCCTCGGCGATTGAGCTCGGTGCCCGTTGCACCGTCGAGGATGAGATGGGCGGATTGGGCGAGGGAAGTCAGGAATTTCATTGAGTTCATTCACTTTATTGAGTTGAGTGTTGAGCAGCCTTGCTTGTGGCCGCGCCCGGGTGCTCGTTAGGAATGTTTCCGCCTTGTTCCGGCGGTTTGCGGTTTGCCGGAATGTCCTTCTCCCTGCCTGTTGCCTTCATGCGCAGGTGCCTCATTCGGGACTGGCCAGGTCGAGCACGATCACGGAGTGAACTTCGAGACGCGGGACTGTGATGATGGTGGAAGTGCCTTCGACAGTGAGAGTGAGTGGGCGGGCTTCGGGCTGTTGCGTGGCTCGTTGGATGCGGTAGCCGTGCAGGCTGAGGCGGATGTCGTGAATCGGCAGCGTCTCTTCGCGGAGCGGGACATCGTCGTTGGGCAGACCGTGAAAGGCCGTTGTATTGACGTCGTTGTAGAGATGCACGAGCAGTTTTGATTGGCCGTCTTTCTCCTGCCGGAAGACGGTGGAATGCACACAGCGCGGAGCTTCGACTTCAACAGGCGGAGTGCTGTTTGCCGCCCAACGAATCGCGTTGGCTAGTAGCACACGCTGATAGGGATAAGCGTAGCTGTAGTATGCGTGATCGAGGCCAGCGGCGAAGTAGACGACTCGGCCTTTGCCGAACTGTCGTGTCACGATGGCTGGAGTGGGTTCGGCATCTGGCGTGGTGTGGGGAACCGCTTGAGCCGCGAGCGAAGTTCCCTCGCTGATCCGAGTGCTGAGCAGTGGGCCTTTGAAGGTCACGGACTCGCGACCGATCAACTCACGCAGCTTGTCGCTGGAGAGCACGCTGTCGGTCGGCACTCGCAGTGCGAAGACGTTCTTTCGCTTCAGCCAATAGTCGTCATCGAGGTTCCTCGCGAAGTTGATGTCGAGATCGGAGCGAGTTGCAGCAGCGGGCTGCGCGGCTCCGTCGGTCGCCGTTGGCCTGGTTGCAGGTTTTGTCGAGCCGCTGTGATGAACTCCCAGGGCGTCTGCCAACGCGAAGTCGGGACGCGGATCGCCAAACTCGTTGCAGAGCGACGTATCGAGCGACGTCACGAGTCCGCCGCCGCTGCTCACGAACTCGCGGATGGCTGCGGCTTGCGCATCGCTCAGGCTCGCGGCGTTTGGCAGGATCAGCACCTTCTGGCCCGCGAGATCGTCGGCGGTCAGGTTCCAGTCGCAGGTCACCCTCACCGGCAGATGCTCTTCCAGAATGGCTCGGTAGGTGCCGAAGACATGCGCGAGATAGCGATCTTCCACCTGCCCCGAACTGCGACCGTAGAACGTGCGCGTGTTGTCGCTGAGCAGCATCGCGCCCCAAGGCTCAGGGCGTTTGTGAGTCAGCCAGGGCTTACGACGTTGGACTTCGGCCAGTGCGTCATAGGCTCCCTTCTGCATGTGTTCAGGTTGAATGACCGCGAGGCTCGGGCTGGCTCCGTGAGTTGCCGCCAACAGCACGCGCCGCAGCACTTCATGTGCGGGGAAACTGTCCTTGCCATACGGATTGCCGTGCGACATCAGATACGGCTCGCTGAAGGCGACCCGGTGATTCGTGCAGGCCCAGATGTACGCGTTGGCCAGCGCCGGGACGATCGTTGCGCCGCGGTTGGTTTCATCGAGCCAGAATTCCTGATCGGGCGCATCGAGCAACAGATTCATCCGCGTCGGCATGTTGCGCGGCAGGTCGCGGTAATGACCGAAGCGACCTGCGTTCGTCGTCCAGGTCACCAGCGCGACATCGGGCTTGATCCCCTTGAGCCGCGTTTGCATCCGGCGAATGACGTCCTCCATGCGACGATCGGCCCAATGCTGATAACGCCGGAACGCGGCATCGTTGAGATCGACGTTGGGAATCTCACTCTTCGTGTCGCGCCGAAAGTTCTCGCGGCAATGCTGGCAGTAGCAGACGCCCGCGTAATGCAAACCGTCAAAGCTGAAGGCATCAACCTGATACTTCTCGACGATCTCCGCGAGCACCTCGATAAAGAAATCGCCATACGGGCCGAGCAGGCACAGCATGCCTCCATAAGGATGCTGTTTTAGGTCGACTTGTGGGATCTCCGTCGTGTTCGTCGGAACTCGCCGCCAGTCGGGATGCTCGGCGTAGACCTCGCTTTGCAACGTCGGCGGGTAAACGCCCAGAATCCGCAGCCCGAGCCGCCGGTACTCGGCCACTTCTTTATCAACCGAGTCCGCCGCCACATGCGGACTTCGCCGCTTCAGCAGTTTGCTCTCATAGAAGACGTGAAACGGATCGACGAAGCCCATCTCGCTGATCGTCACCCCAGCTTTGACGGCTCGCTGTCGTTGCTCGGCATTCTGAACCGAAAGCGTGTAGCCGACGCCAACCGTCTCTTGCACCCACTCCGGAATGCGAATCTCTCGGAACGGAACCTTGTCAAACGGCTCAGCGGCGATCGTCCGCCCCCAGATTGAGTCGCGTTGCGGTTCGTCCGCAGCGGCGATGTTCAAGGAGTGGAATTCGCTTGAAAGACCGACGATCGCGATGAGCCACAGAACAATCCGAAATCTCATGCTGACTCTCATCTCAATTTCGTGGGGGTCGTGGGAAACAAAACTTCGGTAACCAGCGTCATTCCCGCGTCGCTGGGGTGCCCGTAAGGACCGTTGCCAGGCATGTTCGATGGGAAGGCACTTCTCGTAACAATCACTCGGGATAAACCCGCGTCAGTGTGCTGTCCATTGTACAGAAACTGGTGCTGAAATCGGCGAGGAAACATGCTAATACGGTGGGATGGACGACACCACCACAGGCAAGACAGACAGACCGAAGCTCGAGGATCTTCCGCATGAGCAGTTGGTTAAGCTTCTTGACGAGGCTTTGGATCGACTCGAAAAAGCGAACGAACGAATCGAAACGTTCGAGAAGAAGCTCAACGATACGCTTCCTCCAAAGCTTCCCGTTCCTTACTCCGTTCGATCCGCTGAGGAGCGAAAAAAACGCCAAAAGGAATTGGACCGCAAGAACAAGGACCGGAAAAAGCCTCTTCATTCTGGGCGGATCAAAACCGAAGAGAAAATTGCCAAATCGAAACGGCACGAGGATGTCTATCCAGTGGGTGTCAATCCTAGCACCTGCTCACATTCGCATGTTCGGCCCATTATTTGTATCGAAGCCGGTCAGGCACTGTGGGTCGCTTACCACATCTATCGAGCTCCGAACGGAAAGTATAGTGTCGTTCCAGGTGCACTGGGCCGCAGCGAGTTCGGACTCGAAATCATCCTAGCGATGGCCCATCAAGTCTACAGTTGCCCGCAAAACGCCATGCTCGATGACGAACTCATCGCTCCGGCAGTTTGAACTTTACAATGCGTTGATTGCCGGAATCAGCAATATAAAGGCAATTGTGTTTGTCTTGAGCTATCCCATGCGGGTGCGTAAAAGTGTCGGCTTCGTCCACGCCATTTAACCGACAAACAAACTCTCCATTTGGCTCAAAGCACTGGACGCGATCGTTCAAACTGCTTACCCAAATGCGATTGTGGCGATCTGCAAAAATGCCAATGGGCCCGAAGGAGTTTTTG
The DNA here is from genome assembly GCA_031374825.1 of Pirellulaceae bacterium. Taxonomy (GTDB): domain Bacteria; phylum Planctomycetota; class Planctomycetia; order Pirellulales; family Pirellulaceae; genus JANMGV01. The sequence continues at coordinate 9,115 of JANMGV010000034.1, read as the reverse complement.
AGGTTTCCGAATTGGTACTCACCAAATGCACCTGGTTCAACTGTTTTGCTTCCCCATGAAGCCATTGCTTTTCCTCTCTCGTCGAATTGTTGAATTCTCCCCAAGGCAGCTTCCGTCGTATACAGACGGCCTTGGCTATCTTGAGCTAAGAAATGAGGCCCCGCGAATCGCGATCCCGCTGGCTCCGGTCCGCCGAATTGGCCGAGCTCGGCACCATGCTCGCCCCATTTCCCGACGAACTCGCCAAGCGACGTGAATTCTTGAATTCGATGATTGCATTGATCGGCAACCAAGACGTTTCCATTCGATCTTAGCACAACGCCACCGGGTTGAAAAAACTCTCCGTCACCCGATCCCTTGGCTCCCCATTGCCGAACCAACTCTCCCGATTTCTTGTAGACCGCGATTTTATGTTGCATCATAAATGACAAATAAAGATTACTTTGCTGATCGACTGCCATTCCGCCGATTAAACTCTGCTTTCGCGCTTCGTCATCCAAAGGAAGTGCAAACTCCGATACAAAGGTACCTTCCGTCGTGAACTGTTGAATGCGCGCGTTGTTGAGATCAGCAACGAAGACTTCGTCCGAATCGGTAATTGCGATGCAAATAGGCGAATGGAATTCGCCAGGCCCCGCTCCATTGCTGCCCCACTGGAGTACGAATTCAGGAAAACTCGATTTCGTGGTGTCTTCTGCGTTTGATGATGCAATAAATCGAAAAACAACGAGGAAAATCAACGTTGCGATGGAATTGGTCTTAAAACAACTGTTTCCCATATCAGCCTCTAGCGAAACTTTTTGCACCTACACGTCTTCGAGGATGCTCTGGTCCTAAGTTCATTCTATGCTACTGCGGTTAACATATCGCAATCTATCCTTCAGGGGAGTGGCATCGCTGCCCCTAAGAACGTTGGTAACGCCCGACATATAAGGTTTGGGCGTTGAACTGAACCGTCGGAGCGGGACGATCGATGCAAGTGGCTTGCGATCGCCGATTGTGCTGCGATGGCTCAACGGAGGGTCAGTGTATCCGTCCGCATGCGAGTTGGCAAGTTTTTGTAAATCCATGTCTATGAGCGGGCGCGAGTTGTGACTCTGGAAAAGCTTGTCAAGGCTGCGTTTACGGTGTGTTGCCGCGTTCATGAACGCAGCTTTCGTAGCGTTTTCTGGTTGCCGTTCGAACTGATGAAGTTGGCTGTGCCTGAGGACACGTTCGATTGACTCGCGGCATGAACCTCAAACCTCCGGCTTACTAGCGGATCTCTTCGAGACGCAGTTCTTCGAGTCGTAGTGCTTTGTCCAGCTCAAACTTTAGGGTTGGTGCGCGGGCGTCTCGCCCGCAATTCTGGTTTTATCCGGATGCGACATCCGCGTACCAAAACATAGCAACCCTAACTTCTAAGTTTGACGAAACGCTCGCTCTTCGGGCATCTTGCCAAAGTGCGAACAGAATTCAACGACGTGCCAAGTTTTAAAGTCGATCGTGCTGGCGGCCAAGTTGCGAATCTGCATGTCCTGGGCCATGCGATTGATGTACGGGTTAAGGCGGCGATCATAAGGGGTCATGGAAAAAGTCTCCTCGAACAGGTTGCGTAATGAAAGTCGACCCAACATCAGGCCGAACAACACAACCGTGTCTCACAAGAGAACGTGGCTCAAGCAGAATGCACGTGAAGCTTAAAAGATTTTCCACAAGCCGCATCTAAAATCGGCTCACCGCTCACATCGCCCAAAATCAACCCAACACATCGCCGCGAGAGTCGCGCATGTCGTCGTTAGCGCGCGCCCACATTCCCAAGCCCCTCAAGAAAACAAGCGGAGTCGGCTTAGTTCAACGACGGGATTCACCGAGCCGACGAGACAGAGCTTCCATCAGATTGCTGCCGACCGTCGGCTTCGGTGCAATCTTTTGTTCGTTGCTTGGGCTGGTAGATTGGACGCCCCGACGCAAGTGCACGTTTCCGGGCTGCCTCTACGTAAGCATGAAGATCTCCGCCATGTTCTGCCAAAAGCTTTTCGCGAGTAGCGTGAATCTCGTCCAAAATTGGATTAGATGTCATCATCGGGGTTTCCTAAGAACTGAATTGGAGTACAAACCAAAATCCGAGGCAATTTCAAATCGTCCAATAGGCGATAGAGCCGAGGGAGTTCAGTTGCGTTCGCGATGTGGCGGCAATTTTGCGTCAACAAGTATTCTACTCCAGCAAGCGCGGCCGACGCAACATGCAAAGCATCCAATCTCGCCTTGGGCGGCATCATGCATCCCGAAACGATTTTGTCGGCGATCAACTCCACCTCTGGATCAGGCAAAAGAAGCCCGACATTTTCGAGGGCCGCCAGCCTGCGTTGGGCTGCGTCTGGATCACCGCGAGAAGCTTCGTCGATTACAAACTGAGACGTGACAAGTCGAAACTTGGGAGCTTCCGTTTCCAACCATTGCCTTGCTTGCTCTTGTAGAGCAGCGATTGCAGGATTCTTGCTGGGCCAAGCAGTTGCGTGGCTTACAATCGACGTTTCAAGGTATACGGTATCCATGCGACTATTCTACCGCAAGGAAAGGTCGCGGTAACCGAGCCGAAGACGAACGACAATGATTTCAAGAAAAACTGTTTTTGGCGGCTTCGGTTCACCGCTTGGTTCGTCCGAGTCGGATATTCAGCGCAGAGGGATCACTACGGCAATCCAGTATCGCGACGACATCGATGATTGGATCTCTACTAAGTAGTAGATTGCAAAGGGAAAACGTTAGGACAATGATCGATGAAATCCAAAGTACTGCTCGTGAACTCCACCGATCGTTTCAAGTTTCTTGACATCGTCGCGCAAGCATTTGAGGAAGTATTCGTCCAAGCCCCAAGACTGCTCGCCATAGAAAGCGGCACCATTCACAAGATCATCTCGCGCCTCATCCCTGAGTTCGACGTTCATTCAGTCGCTCCCTCACATCATCAAAGGCTGCATCGAGAGGCAAGCTAGGTTTTTGGGACGGGTTTTTGATCCTCTCTGCCAAGACATCGCCGTGCCAATCGGGTGAGCGAACGCCCGCCGGATTTGCGGTTAAGTCCCTCCACAGAATGTTCATTGCATCGAGTTCTTCTTGGGGCGTAAGTGCGGCAAGCATGCTTTCAAGTGACATTGGTTCTCCTCCAGGCCAGTCTGCATACCCAAAAACGGTTGATTGGCAAAGTGCTTCCAGGATGAACGCCCAAAATCACCCTGTTACCGCCAAGTGACTTTGACTAAAGGAAACGCCCGATCGGCAACTCGGGTGCTTGGTTTGTTCGGATCAGCTTCATTTAGCGAGACCGATCAAAATGGTCGTTTCGCACTTCGTCTCGTCCGCATTCCAGTGTCCATAGATTTCAAGATTGGGGTATGTCTGTTTCTCGCCGCGTTTCATGAGTTCTTCCATCAACTGCGGCCAAATCACACCAAGCGTTGAGTAAGGCCCTACATGTAGATGCCGGACATATCGATCAAGTGATACATCTAACGTTTCAAGTGTCCCAACGTCCGTGGCTGAATCTTTCAATTCGACGCCCGTAAAGATCATCGAATCCGGCAAATAGACCCAATGGTTGATTCCTATGGTCTTGATGCGGCAATCTTGCACCTCCTTCCACATTCTGTCCATGAGAGGCTTTGCCGAAGCATGCACGATTCCGTCTTTGATCAATCCTCGGTAGCCAAACAAGGTTACACGAAATGGATCGGACGAGATTTCAATATTCATGTGTTGATCCGAACGGCGACGATCACCCAGCGGCGGGAGAAGTAGTATCGATTCCAGAAGCAGCCGTCCCTCCGCTTGGGTGCATCGGTTTGTTCGGACTGTTCCTGCGATCTTTCAGGCGATCACCAACGAGTTTCTCTCGCGACCGCATATCCGCAAAGATTCGAGCGACGTCGTAGTCGAACGCAGCTGCGAGCTGGTCCTTCGTATCGCGGACCTGTTGCACGATCGGATCATTCTTCATCACTCGGTTCCTCGAAAAGTTCTTCTGGCGTGCAAATTGTTGGCATTTCATATCCAGCCAAACGACACAAATTCGCAACACGTTTTGCAATCTGGGCATTTGCCACATGCTTGCAGTTCCACGTCAACAAATATTGTACGTCGTGGACGGTAGCCAGGGCAATATGTGCCGCATCGCGAATAGCTTTTGGAGGAAGAATCCCCGATCTCATAATGGATTCAGTCAGTTGCTCAGCGTCGTCCGTCACCGCCAAAGAATTCAGAGAATCCGCGACGGCGAGCCGTTTCTTCACTTCGGACGGATCGCCAGCAGATATTTCGTCGATCACGACCTGTGAGATATAGCATTCGAAAGCTGTTCGGCGAGATGACCACCAATCCAACGTGGTTTTCTGGTGGCCAGCGATCACCACATCCTTTGCAGGTAACGCGACAAGGTAGCTAAGAACGGTGGTCTCAATGTAAACGCCTTCCATTTATGTTTCGTCACAGTTCCATGTCCGAACGACCGCCATCACCGGGTGGCGGGAGTTGACTTTGATTTCAGAAAACACTGGCCACCGCCACTCCGGTGCATGGCATGGTTCGTCGCGATTGTCTTCGCAATTCAAGTGCTGACTTTCAACATCGTTCTTGGTTTTGTATTGCCATCAGCCAGAGAACGAGTGGGAAGGAATGCTAAAAAGACCAAAGTCAACATGACGGCAGGCGAGAATGCCAACCAAGACCGATGGTGTTCGAAAATCCAATGCGAGCCCTCGATGGAGAATGAAAGGACACCAATGAGCGATAGAAGAACTCCCAAACCACCGATGACGGGGCGTCTGCTCTTCAATGCAATGAAGAACCCCACAACGCCGACGGCGAATGCAAAAAGGTAAGTCACGATCTCGGGCGCAGTGTAGTCCGATATGTACCTGGCTCCCCAACCGTTACTTGAGACATATCTGAAATAGCACCACTGAAGCGAGGCTTTGCCAAGAAGTGCCGTGACGATTGTAAATCCAGTCGAAGCAAATAGCAGCAGTATCGCGTGCAATGCAAGCAAAAAACGCATGCCACAATCCTTAATCAAATGGGAACGCTGTCGGAAGTGATACCGACACAACTTCGTCTATTCGCTGGAGCGACGGCAATCTTGGTTTCAATGTACGCTGAGTCAAGATTTTCGACCTCTTAGCGACGAACGTTTGAGTTCAACGTTTTAGTTCAACGCCGCCGTTCAGCCAGCGGCGGCAAGTATAGTTTCCATCAGGACTCAGTCGACCCGCCGCTTGGCTGCAACGGTTGGTTCGTCCTCATTTAGGCAGTCGTGCACCAGTAAAACGCGACGTAAAAAGAGTCGTATTCAGCGATCGTAGCTACGTCATTCCAATCATCATACATCTTTAGTGCAGCCATGAAACCACTCGGTCGATCAATGCATTCTGGCTTTGTGCGCCGAAGTCGACCGGTACGCACATCAATTACACCGAGGTAATCGTCTTCCAGCAAATCTCTGCACAAAGCTGTTTCGGCATAGGGTTTGAAGTACTGTTCTCTTCCGCTCCAGTCATGAGCTAGCATCGTGAACAACCAAAATTCTGTTACATCGTGAACCAAGTTCTTTGGTGCACTTGCGACAAGGATTGACTGCTCAGAACTAGGTGAGTCAAAACAAATTTGGTCAAACTGGTTTATCTCTAAATGCAATGGGACCGTGCCGAACACGTCAAATGCGAACACCTTTCTCGTCAGTTCATTTCTGTCAAACAGCATTGGGATTTCAGAGGACGAACGGTGGCGATCACGCAGTCGCCGCCAAGAAACTATGATTCAAATTGGCGGCCGACCGGCGACTTGGGTGGATCGCTTGGTTCTGCCGCTGTTCGGCTGTGTCAATAGCGGGACCGTGAATGCAAACACAAGGTTCATCAGTGCGAGAGAGTACAACGATGCCAATCCAGGAACTCTTGATTCGCCCGAGTTCATAAGCCAAGCGACCGTTGCGATACCAAGGGCGCCTGCCAAGTAGCAGACTCTCGTCGCAGACCTTGCGAGTATTGTCGATCGTTTCAACCAAAATACGACAAGTGTGAAACCATGAGCAAGCGAAATCGCGATCGCAGACAATCCTAGCGTTCGATTCTCGTCAACGAGTAAACTCCACACGCCAGCCAAAAGAGTGAGTCCAAAGCATCCTCCGAGTCCGTATCCGAGAAACCAGACTCGCCAGTCCAAGGAGGAAAGCACCAATCGGGATGCTGCGTGGCTCGTTGATTCGATTTGAGTTGTTGTAGCTTCCATTTGCGTTGAAACGATAGTTTTCAATTGTGAAGGCAGAACGGCAACCATCACCGAGTGGCCGCCAAAAAAGTCTCTAAAGTCGAGCGCCGCCGATCGGCCACTTCGGTGCATGGTTTTGTTATCGGGCAATTCAGATGTTCAGCCGGTCAAAAAACGATCAATGAGCCATCATCGCCGATGCCGAGTGGCCACCAACCGTTTGAGTAATATCGCATACATTTGCACCATAAACCAATTGCATTGTGGGAAATCTCCCGTGCCGCATGAACAGCAGCATATTGAGCGCCGCCTTTTGCAGCGGGCATCATGTTGGTCGCACCAGCCACGAGTCGTCGATCATCATCGGATACCGCTCTAAGCGAAGTTAACACTGCCTTCGCCGCATCGAGTTCGCAACGGCGGTCAACGCAGGGGAGATTGAAAGAAATGGGATCTAGTTGGTCTCTCATAGTCGGTAGCCAATCCCAATCCGAGCACTCGATCGCGGTGTCATATGACCGCTCGCCGTGCGATATATCTCCCAGTGAATCGAACCATTTCGCGCTTCGAATTAAATCTGCGAGCTCAGTGTGGGTCATGACGGTGGCAAAGTCATTTGGATTTCGGCCCGATAACGCCACCGATCACCCAGCGGCGGAAGTGGAAGTGTCCATTCCGGAAACGGACGACCCGCCGCTTGGGTGCATCGGATTGTTACGGCTCGTTTCCGGTAGCCTTCGGGGGCGAGAAACCGTTTGAACTCCCGACAGTTTTTGACGCTTCCTCGCTTCCTCTGCGATGGCATGAATGTCACACCCTGATGCGACTGCTAGACGTTCACGCGTAGTTCGAATCTCTTCAACAATCGGGTCGATCATTTCAATTCTCCAATAAATCGAACGGGGTGCAGATCAACGGTGGCTCCATTCCTCGATCGCGACACGCACGTTCGATCTTCGGACGGTTCTCAGGGTTGGCGATGTGTTTGCAGTTCCACGTCAACAGAAATTGTATTCCATGAACGGCGGCAATGGAAATGTGAAAGGCATCAATACGAGCCTTTGCCGGTATTTGGAGTGCGTTGGAGATCACGTCAGCAAGTGTTTCAACGTCTGCATTCATGTCGAGAATCGGAATATTCTGCAAGAAGAAACGTCGTTCATCTGCTGCTTTTGGATCGCCCTGGTCGCATTCGTCAACGACAAATTGGGACACGAATAAATCAAATTTTGGTCGATGGTCGTCCCACCATTCGCGAGTCGACAGTTGGTTTGCCGCCACGCGTACATCACGACTACTTCGCATCGCCAAGTAGCCTATGACCGTCGTCTCAAGGTAAGCAGTGCGATTCATTCCGGAGTATCATCTCCTGCCGTAACGGCAATGATGACCGAGTGCGAGGAGTAGACGTAGCTATAGAATAGCGCGTTGATCGAGCACTTCGGTCCATCATTTTGTTCGTCCTGACTCGCTAAGGTATGTCCGTGTGATGTAATCCGTATCCGCGTAGCCTTCGTGGCAGGTGATGCAAGAGTCAATTCGCCCTGCAGCGATCTGGCGGAATGTCGTACCATCGACAACAACGTACTTCCAATTACCACGGTTGTCATCATAGCCTGGAGCCATTTTCTGCATTACCGTGTAAAGCAACGGTTTTTTGTCTTCGGCACTTGCAAGTTTCGACTTAATCACTAGCGACCCTTCCGGATAGCGACCTTTGCCAGAAATCATTGGGTCCTTGGCCAGTTCATTCACGTACACGTTACAGAATGCTACCTCAGGGTGTGAAGGCTCATGTGGATTGAGCGCGATCTCTTGATATGGGCGGCAAGATGCGATAGTTGAGTCCTGCATTCTGAACGGCCTGTCTGTGATCTTTATGTAATCACGCAGGTCCCGTAGCCGAAGCTTTTGAGGTTCATTCCGTTCAGGCGGGGGACCGGCAAAGGTATACACTGCAAGAACGACGGTTGCAATCAACAATATGCTCGCGACGATTCTCATCCTGTGCTTCCTTTTGGGACGAACGACTAAAATAACCCGGTTGCCGCCAAGTGACTTTGATTTGAGGAAACGCCCGATCGGCAACTCGGGTGCATTTTTTGGTTATTTGCGATTCTTGGTCTATATGCCGGACGACTCTCTCTCTGTAATTCAGTGTTCCTGTCTAAAAGTATTCCATCGTGACCGAAGCGGTCCATTTGTCCCCAACTTTCGTGGCGACGACCGTTTGCTTGCTGTAGTGGCCACTTGTAACGAACACTGTGACGCTACCGTCACGGTTTTGTTTCAGATTGTGAATGTCACCCGGAGCAACTGCGTGAATCGCGTTGTGAACGCTGACCAATTCGTCGTCCGACAGTGGACGTGGTTCGGAGTACGGGATCGGCAAGGCAATCGCAATCGTGCCAACCAGGATGATGCCTGCGGTGGTAACGATGATGTTCCGTTTCAAATTCTTCAGAAGACGCATCACCGCTGACCCTCGTTGCAAATAAAACGTTTGAGTTCACCGGTTTCGCATAAGAGTACGTGACGGTACTTTCGGCCTTACTGCGAAATCCGGTGCAACGGTTTGTTGAACTTGCTTAGCGTAACCTACCGCTTAGGCAATTACCACTCCGCTCGGTAGCCCAGACGACTGTTTATGGCGGTTTTGGGAGAGCCATGCAATGAAAGCATGAGACAGCGATGAGATGGGCGCGGACCTTCGGTACAGTTGATCCTGATGGGTTTTGTTCCTTGTAGTGTTCAACGTTTGAGTTCACCGGTTTCGCATAAGAGTACGTGACGGTACTTTCGGCCTTACTGCGAAATCCGGTGCAACGGTTTGTTGAACTTGTTAGCGTAACCGACCGCTTAGGCAATTACC
>JANMGV010000218.1:0-147645 GCA_031374825.1 Pirellulaceae bacterium | reverse complement strand
GCTGTTGGGCGTGACTTGGCAGCCTATCTCGCCCATCGCCGAACGACGGCAACGCTTCGGGAGCTGGCATCTGCATTTGGACTAACGCATCCCGACAGCGTCAGTAACTTGATTCGTCGCGCCGAGATCGCCATTTCCGAGTCCAAGTTACAAAGGCAAGCCCTCGCGCGAATCGAAGAATTGCTTCAAAAACAGTAAACAGGGTCTGACCCCATGGAAACATCCTGCTGTGTTCTACAGAAGGAGGAGCCTAATTGCATGTTTGCATGACTCTTGGGTGTCCCTTTGTTCTTTCACAGGATAGGTCTCACCTCCTTCGACTCCTGCACTCGATACTTTTCTTCGACATGCGCTGAAGCACCCTGACAGTGCTTTGTTTTTTCTAATTATTATCCGGAAGGGAAGAAACCATGATTTTTGGAAAACCATTAAAGACAGTTTTTTTCTTCAAAACTCGTGGTCCTGTATAGAGCGACCCTAACTCTTCCACGCGAAAAATAAGTGGAAGCGGGTGTCCGAGTCGCTTCGGAACTGACGAATCAATAGTCTCGAAGTGGCCTTCGTTAATTACGAGGCGAAAAGTTGGATATTTGGGCGGCAAGCCGCTTTCAAATTTAACAATGATTAGCAGATACTCATACGCCTCAGCACTTTCCGCATCTTTTTTCAATTCATTTTCATAACCTAGATGCTCAAGAAGTTCTTCCTCCTTGAAAGTTGCGACGAAGAACTTGCACGCACGCCAAAAATCTAAATCTTCGTTTGCTATTCCGTTTAGGTCAACTTCTATCGGAGCCAATTTACCCGATGTAGTACTAGTCCCTGTATACGCGAAGCGTGAAAACAATCCTGTAAAAAATAAGACTACAAACGCAACTCGCAACAACTTCCTACGTGCGATGGTCAGATCTGCATGTGCGATTTTTTCCATTTTATTAGCCTGTCACAGGAATGGGACCGTATAGATTATCATCATTGTCAAACGTAACCAATATCGCGGCGCGGTTGATCTCTATACTGAAAATTTTTAGGAACTTGCCCCAACAAGTGTCATGCAACATTTCGAGAAGTCAAAGGGGTCAAGATCAAAGGCGTCAGGCCTGAATAGCACCGTCGCGTTGTAAGTGGTTTTAGGTGCCGTGTTTACGCAGTTCACGACGAAGTTCGTTTTGGGGCTTCATCATTAATTTGTAGCCGTGTCGTCGTCTTTTCAAGACGCGCGTTTCGAAGCGGACTGGGGCGATTGGCGACTTCGCAATGTGCGATCTGCTTGAGCATGGTTTGGGGCACATTTATCAGCAAGGGTACAAGAGCATTCCGATTCAAGACATCGAACACTTCTTCGTGGTTTGCCAGTACGTCGAACGCAATGCGTTGCGTTCTGGACTGGGCGATCGAACTGAAATCGCGAGTTGGACTCCGGTCCAACCGCTGTGCAGTTGAAAACAAGCACCCGCGAATTGGCCCCTTTTGATTCGCGAGCGTTCTAACACAGTTAATTATAGAAAATCGGTTTTGCAAACAGATCGCACTGCATCGCTTCACTGGCCGTCAAGGTGGTTCCACTTATTGACAACGACCATCAACAACAAAATTCCACCACCAAGAAATCCTGCAGGCCATCCATAAAGGCTCCATAGGCTGGCGATGCAGGGTTCTAGCACGCCGCTTGGGTCATGGAAGACGTCGATGCTCTGGCCATCGCGCCAAGGCGAAATATTGGGACCGGAAAGCCTTCGGACCTGTTGAGTGACGCCAGCGTTTGAGCGGAATCGCACTTGGTTCCCTTCGGGCGTAGAGTAGGCAATAGTTGGGAAAAACGTCACTTTGTCATCCGCACCATCATATTTCTTTTCTACGCTGACTACGGTGCCCGAAATGCGCAGAAGATGTGGGTGCCGACGAATCGCAATAGCGAACAAACTTAGGCCTAAAATTACCAGAACTAGGCCAAGAATACCGAGTATTACGAGAAAGAAAATCGTCAAAATGCAGCACTCTCTGGAGAGATGATTTGGGAAATTGTAAGAAGCAAAGTACTTTTGGAAATTGGGCTATTGCAGGCAGTTACTCCAGGAATCGTGTGATCCATTTTGGTCCTGAGTATTGTTCGCTTATGGTTTTTCTCGAATAACCTGAATCATCTCCTCCATTGTTGATGCTTGCCGAATCCGTTCACAGCGAAGTTTTTGATACTCTTCATTCCGACCACGCATCAAGTAATTTACAATCAATTTTCGCGAGGCTTCGATTCCTGTTTCTTTGCGTTGAACAAGCGTAAAATGGAATCGCTGTTGCGATGTCGGATTGATCATTATCCCAAGCCCACCGTAATACAATTTCATGTCCTTCATGTCGACGATATTTGCGTTTGAATCAATGACAATGGGTGAATTGGTGTCAACGGCGTCACCGAGAAAGTCCATCGACGCGTAACTCAAATCTTCCTTGTTTGCAACGGCTTCTGTGTAACTTGATTCCGCCGACGTTCCGAAGATGCGAACCACGGGAAAAGACAATCGGTCGATAGGAACCACGACCGGTTTTCGAGTACATCCAAATAATGAACCGAGCCAAGCCGCACAAACAACTATCGGAAGATACTTCAACATTTCCAGCCAACCATCCGAGCTTCGAGGGAGACGGAGTTGGCGACGATTTGTCTCCCTATGAATTACTCGCAGTTCCCTTAAAGAACAATATAATCCCCATCCCTGTCTTCTCGGAAAGGAATTTCAAAATGATTTTGAAATCTGATATTGACGAAACTTAAGACCGTCACTGACCCCTTTGTTCCTCGATATGCGATACCAACACGTACCGATCGACACGCACCAACCCGCTTAAAGTGCAAAGATGGATGGTCGTGATCCAGTTTCAGAAGTTCGTAATTCTTGTCCGCGAGTTGCTGGATTGCGAAGGGAAGCCGATGGTAACAATTCCAGAACGCCGATGTCGCTTGATGAATCATAGGGGATTGGTTTGGCCGCTACGAAACTCACGAAGAGCAGCTTGCGCCAGCGAATCCAGCTTTCCAGAGGATGCGTCCTTTTCAATTTGTTCGTCCCAACGATCACCGTCAAATCGCAAGAACCATTGAGCACCTTCACCTCGCTGCCATACGCTTATGTGGTTGGTGTCAAAAAGAAACACTACTGCTTCCCTTCAGCGGATTCCTTGTCACGGAGTTCCTTACCTAGTCGAACAATCTCTTCGAAATCTGGATCTCCTTTAAACGTACCTCGCACTCGTTCTAGCCAATCAAGCTTCGAGTTTTCAGCTATCTTTTCACGTTTGATTGCTTCCAAATCACGTTCAACTTTCGCGAGACGTTCTTCGACTGTAGCCACACTCACCTCCGGAGAATCTAAACCATCGAACCTAATTATAGCTCGGTAGCCCTTGAAAAAGGAAGTTCGGATTCACACCAATGGACCTGCGAACACTAAATCGGAGCAGTTGCCCCGTTGAGGGGTCTAGTGTATCGATATCGCTACCCTGTCGAAGATTACTGAGGGTACAACAAAGAGCCAGATTGCTCTCATGAGTCCTACGTCCATACTTTTCTGCGATAATAGGATCGATTCGATGGGAGCTTGCTGAGAGATCCTGAGGAAACAAACAGTATTCGCAACGTCCCTCTGCGCGATCAAAATCGTTCACGACCAACTGCTGAGGGTAAATTGATTCGACTCTTGTCCCACTTGGCAAAGCGGATTTTGATCAGCAGTTGCCAAGTGGGTTGCTCTTGCCGAGAGCGCCCCACTTGCCGCGAAGACCCCTCAAGGGGATCAGGGATAATTATCCCGGTCACTCATGTTTGGTAAAAAGCTCGTGGGATTTGAGGGAGAATTACGGTGTAGCAGAGATAATTACGTTGACAAACCGACGGAAATTCCTGAAGATCGGTTTAGCCCATTTCAAACCGGGTGAATTGCAACTTAGCAAGTAAAAACCACTTGGAGCATTTGTGACATCGATCGATGACATCCTCGCCAGAATCGACGTGGTTCTCAAAGAGAACAAACGCATCGAGTGGATCTACATCGTGCTCACGATTATTCTCTTTTGCACAGGAATAGCCTGCTTTGTTCTAGCATTGATCCGTGGCGAATTTGCATGGTCGACACCTTCGGTGATCACAACTGGCCTACTTTACTGGCCGCTTCGCGAGATAAAGGACATACGCGCAAAGAACATCGCGCTAGCGACCGCGCCTATGCTTATCACGCTATTGCCCAAGACCAAGGCCGCTGAAGAAATCCAAAAGCTACTTCAGTCACTTTATGGGGGAGGTGCCAATGGCAACGTCACCGAACAATGAAACGGATCCCACAAAGGAAGTTTTGGAGCAAATCCTTGCTCAATTGTATGCGGAGCAAGCCAAGACTCCGTCAATTACATCTGGAGAGCAACGATCTTGCCTGATGGCCGACGATGGACAGTTCTTAGGTAAGATTACCGACAACAAATATGACAACGAGTCGATTCTTAATCGATACGGTCCTTATGGCAGCCAGTACAGCCCGACAAGCATATTCAATCAGTACTCACAGTATGGGAGCCCGTATGGGCAATTTAGCATACACAATCCGTATACGTCCACACCGCCGCGTCTCTTGGTCTCTGGGCGAGAAATTGCACGGGTTACGGCCAATCGAATCATTTCAAATCGAATGGCACCTGAAGCTTTCGTGTACGCATTGAAGAATGATATTCGAGGACTGCTTCGCGGAACCCCGGTGACGTCGGAGCCTGAGGCTCGGCAGGCGACAGGTCAGTCGTTCATCCAAGCTGAAAACGGACAGTTCCTAGGCAAGCTGAATCCAAACAAGTTTGATAGCGACTCCATCTTCAACAAGTTCGGGCCGTATGGTAGTAAATTTTCCAACACGAGCATCTTCAACAAGTTTTCCGATTATGGTAGTCAGTTTTCGGCCTTTAGCCCGTTCAATAAGTTCACAACCACACCTCCAATACTTTTCCTAAATGGTCAGTTTACCGCACATTTGACTGTGAACTCGATGTTGTCACCTCGCGTCGACCCTGATCAAATCCTTGAGTGGGCCGAGCGGAACGTGCCCAAGTAGGTACGCAAGGGGGGGGGCCGCGAAGATTTATGCGTGAATGTGTAGACTTTTCAGGCTATTGACCACCGTTGATGGTTAAATAACTAGACCGTTTAGGCTGGGACAAGAAAAACTGCATCGAAGAAGAAAAGGGTACGGGGGTAGGTTCGCGTTAAAAAAAGGAACTCATTGCAATACGAACAAGCGCTTTTCGAGGCCGGCCGTTTGGCGACAACAAATGGACCGAAGAGATGGCGGAAAAACACGTCGTCTGGTTTACCCTGCGTCCTTCGGAGCGTCCACCTAAGAAAAACAAGACGACACTTCCCTGAACTTACCCCCGTCCCCTTTTCTTTCGCTCAATTTGGAGCACTGCCTGTTTGATCGATAAGCAGTCTGAATAAGCCGTTATTGGCTTTACGCAATTAGTCGTTTTCGTCATCCCGCTCTTCCTCTTTACATTGGGCGATCGCTTGCTCACTCAGAATCCCATCAAGAACGTTAATCGCCTTATCACTTTTGTGTCTAATCAATGAATCGACAAAAGACGTGAGTTTTACGACTTGACACAACGGCGTCAACGACAGCTGATTGATCGACCGCTTTATTGGAGGAAGAAACTCAGTATTGATCGAATATTCCTTTGGAGTATTTCCTTGGCTCGCGCCTTTGGTGAGCAGTATGCCGAGGCTTAGCAAGCGAGGAATCATATCGATTGCTTCTTTTCTGACTCTGTCAAATCCTGATCGCTTTACGGGGGACTGATTGATTAGATCGGACTCCTTTAACCATTCATGACCTTGCACGTCCTTGTTCCAGTATTTTCCTCGTAGCAACTTTGACAAAATTGCGATGAAGGCTGCTTCGCTGTCGCCCAACATCCAAAGTTTACGTGGAAAAAGATTCGCGTCATTCGAAAACAACCAATCAATCAACGTTTCCTTGGAACGAATGTGTTTGGGAGCGTTCACCAATGGCAACTTGAGACTAAAGAACTGGTTGGCCGTTTTGCCATCGAGAAGGAGTAATTTGACAATTGTGGTATCCTTTTCGGAATGTCGGCGAAGTCTACCTAACGCTTTTAAGGTGAAGCTTTCCGGCGGGCGACAATTCGTCGTTTCAGCTCGTAACCATTCCCAGTCAACCGAGTTGTTGCGATCGTTGAGCGCGCTGATAAGATCGCTCCACTTCGGATCACCCTCTAATGCCCCAACGATGTAGATTAGCTTTCGCATAGAATTGGCCTCCAAACCGAGAACCAACTTCTACCGAGGTTTGAAGTACTTGACGACAAGTCGAACAGGCAACGAAATCTGTTCCAATTCCGGCAACATCATGTCAGACACGCAGTTAAGCACGGCGCGCCGTATGTCGTCCTCATTGCTGCCCGATGCAGGAACAGAATACATTGGTCTCACTGGGGAAAGCATTTCCTGAACACTAATTCCATTTTCTCCACCCCAGTGCTGAATCGCCTCCGTGACTTTCCTCGCGCGAAACTTTTTCCAGTTAGGTACCATGTTCACGGCATTATCATGGATCCATTGCGAGAAGTCCTTTAGGACGGTAGGGGAAGACTTTGAGATTTCAGCGTACTCAATTGCATTTTCTCGTGTAAAAATCTCGATCCACTCCCTGTGAGCGTCATTAGTCGGGGTTACAACGTCAATACTCTCTGGCTGGACCGCAGCCGTTTTTTCTAAGACGAAAAACTGAGCAGCAACTTTGTCGAATCGGATTAACTTGCCGGGGTGCAACATTCCAAAGGCTTGCCAAGCATCAGGCCGTATGTACATGTCTGTGGACTCTTGCGGCGTATAAATGGCCGCGCCGAAGGATTGTCCCTTAGGCAATATCTCCAGATGTTTGACGTTGGGGTTGCGGATGACCCATCCGCGATCTTGTGCGGCTCGTACTAAGTCACCTAGTTTCTCCACACCGATGGTTTGGAAATCGAGTCCAGGAAACTTTATGCGGACTCTTTCAGCCAGAACAGCGCCTGTAATCGGAGAACTAGTTGATTTAAAGAAATTGTCGACTTCATCGCGAACGAAGCCAACTACGTCGTCCTTGGAAATTGCCATGTGTAAAACCCTCGGGGAAAATGATAAAAAAAGAGGCTTTATCGAAATGACAAGCCTCTAAAAATTTAAACATCATATTTCCCAGCTTTACACTTGTGTGACACGCTAGTACGGCAAAACCGGGACAGCTGAGAACCGGGTTTTTGCTCTATGTACTGTCTACACTAAGAGTTTCTGTACGACATCCAAAAAAATTGTATGTGTCAGGTAAGTGAAGTATCGGACAAAACCCGATGAAAGTCAAGCCGGCGCTGACATTTTCATCCGAAATAGGCCTTTTCACTGTCAAATCGTCGAGCATTGTCAGTTGTGAGTGAAAGCGCGTCATACGCCACTACCCACTGTTGTGGGTGGTTTGTTGTTTCCGCAGGGAACTTAGTCGAAATATTTAGGTTCGTTATGAAAACAAAGTCGTCCAAACGTCTTGGACTCGGGAGAGGGTGTGAATTGGGCGCAACCGAAGGAAAAGCGGACGGGGGTAGGTTCGCGTGGAAATAGGGAACTCATTGCAATACGAACAAGCGCTTATCGAGGCCGGCCGTTTGGCGACAACAAGAGGACCGAAGCGATGGCGGAAAAACACGGCGTCTGGTTTACACTGCGTCCTTCGGGGCGTCCACCTAAGAAAAAGAAAACGACACTTCCCTGAACTTACCCCCGTCCCCTTTTATTTTCTTAAACGGTTTGATCTTCTGATTCATTGGCGATTCTTTCTCCACTGTGTTACGTTTCGCCGACCGTGACTTTTTCGTGATTTCAACTGAAAACGCACGCAGACCCGGCAATCCCCACCTTGTATTTGTGTCTTGTTCACGTATATTACAGGTTGGTGTCATTTCCGGTAACTAATAAAACGACGAACTCGTGAAAAAATCTCGAAAATGTCATGCTGATCAATTTTTCCGTGGAAAACTTCCGATCGATCGGAAGCGAACAGACGCTCAACTTGGTGGCCTCTAAGAGCCAGAAAGGCCATGAGGACCATTGCGTCGAGATCCCAGGTACCGACGAGCGTGCGCTTCGGACGGCTGTGATTTACGGCGCAAATGCCGCTGGAAAATCAAACGTTGTCCGAGCGATGAGCTTTGCACGAGACCTTGTCGTTGAAGGGGCTGGTCCAGCGAAGCGGATTGCTCTCCAGCAGTTTCGGTTCACGAATGAACCATCAGGTCCGTCTTCGTTTGAGTTTCGCTTTATGCTTGGCAGTCGAATATATGTGTATGGATTCGATATCACTAAGGAAGAAGTGTCCGACGAGTGGCTTGAAGCTACGAACGACAAGGGACGTGAGGCGGAAGTCTTTCACCGAAAAGGTAAGGAAATTTCGTTCGGGGATCTCAAACGATTTGAACAAACAACGACTGCGTCCATTGAGGCACTCAAGGCATTAGAAACCCTTGGCGTACGCCCATACCAGCTTCTACTGAACAAAATCGCCGATCTCGATGAAGAACGCAGAGGCGAGTTGCTCAATAGTGTTGTCTTTTGGTTTTCAGAATGCTTGTCTATCATTCCGCCTGAGGCCAGCTTCGGACCGATCCTTGAGTATCTGGACAGTAACAAAGGCTTTCGCGCTTTTGCAGGCGAATTTCTCTCCAGTATTGGCACTGGAATTGGTGATCTAACCGTAGAGAAGAACAAGATCAACGCAGACAAACTTCCTAAACAACTTGTCGAAAGCTTGCAGTCCCTACGGGAAAATGATGCGTCGCCAATTGCTATTGGCCCAGGAATGAGTCTTTATTTGGATCCCGATGATCCAACAATGGTGATTCGTAGGAACCTAGCTTCGAAACACTCCATTGATGGAAACGACTTTTCACTTTCCTTTGACGAGGAATCGGATGGAACACAGCGTTTTCTGCATCTGCTTCCGGCACTCTATCATCTTAAGACTCGCTGCAAGGTTTTTGTTATTGATGAACTAGACCGCAGCTTGCATCCGCTGCTTGCCCATGCGTTGCTGAAATTCTTCGTGGACTCTTGTCCTGGAGCATGCCAGCAGTTGATCGTAACCACCCACGAAACGCATTTGCTAGACCAGGATCTCCTTCGACGGGACGAGATTTGGTTCGCAGAAAAAGATGCAAAACAAGAAACGCATCTCTACTCGCTTACCGAATTGAAAGTTCGCAATGACTTACGAATTGAGAAGAGCTATCTGCAAGGACGTTTTGGAGCTATTCCATTCGTAGGAGGCATGGAAAAACTCATGCAGTTAATCGAATGCCCGGTAGAGACAAGCGATGCGTAGGAAGCGGCCGATTCAGCGCATCGAGAATCGTACTCGCGATGCATCGCTCGTGGTGATTGCCTCGGAAGATCGTTTTGCGGTAAAGCAATACTTCGAGCTATTCCAATCCACTCGGATTCAGTTTCATGTTTTGGAGACTGATCATGGTGAATCTTCGCCGCAGCATGTCATGGCGAGATTGGAGGAATACCTCGATGTATACAGTGTCGGTGAGGGAGACCAATTTTGGCTTGTCTGCGACACCGACCATTGGATTGCAAATAATCACATTCAGAATTTAGTCGAGGTCGTCAAGCGTTGCAAACAAAAAGGCATTGCCGTTGCGTTGTCCAATCCTTGTTTTGATCTGTGGTTGCTGCTGCACTTCGATGCCTTCCCAACTGCACCGACTACAACCTGTTCGCAAATTGGCGATTTGATTCGAGGAAAAGTCGCCAACTTCAACAAGACCAAGGTTTACAATCTGCCGTTTTCGGAATCCGGCGTCCGAAACGCAATCGAGCGATCTCGAAACAACTTCGTCGAATCCGATGTCATCCCCGACAAGCCACAAACCGCAATCCATCTAATTATTGAAGAACTGGTCGACAAGGGTATCGTATGGATGCGTGTTTAGCCGACAAAATCAAAACGGTCAGGCTCGAATGGCACTGTCGAGTTGTAAGTGGATTTAGGTGCGGTGTTTACTTAATTCACGACGAAGTTCGTTTCGGGCTTGCATCATGAGTTTGTAGCCGTGTCGCCGTCTTATCAAGACGTGCGGTTCCATCCGGTCGGGGCGATTGGCGACTTTGCAATGTGCGGTCTGCTTCAGCATGGTTCGTAAATAGCATTCCAGTTCAGCGTGGGGCACCTGTCCATTTCATAGTTGCATCCAGGAAGCAAGTGCGTATTGGCAAGTTCCACCAAGAAACGCCTCCACAGTTTTCCGGAAATTGCGACTGCCATGACGTGAGGCTTTTGTAATGCATCATCATTGAAAACCCCCGACTTGGCTTTTCACAGGCAAGTGAACCAAGGAGGGCTTCGATTTTAACACCAAGGCAGGCTTATCACCAAAAGATCACCTTGGCTGCGAAGAGCTTACAAAATTTCTCAACTCAGCCCAGGCTCAACGTACACGCATAAATCATCTCGACAGTGCCGTTTGGAACTGTTACTCATCTGTTGCGAGGGATTTGGCGAAAGTTACTCAGTAACGCTTGGCGGAAGTTGTTTTTGTAGTTTGTTGGTGAGGCGCTTTAGAGAGGCTGTGATTTTTGCCAAGTCAGGTTGGCTGCCGCGTTTGGGGCGGACTACGAAATCGATCGACCAAGGCATGTGGATTTTCTGCTGGCGGAAAGCTTCGCGAATCAATCGTTTCCAATAATTCCTCGTCGGTGCATTTCCGACCATCTTGGAAACGGCTAGACCCAAACGCGGATGACCGACGTTGGTGCGGATGGCTGTGATTACCAGGGTGTCATCGTTCGCGACACGTCCGCGATTGAAGATCAGAGCAAAGTCCTTTCTCAGGACCACTCGATCGGACTTGGAGAACGACTGGTCGCCGGTCACGGATTGGCTCGATTCGTGTGTATTGGTTTCGTGTCGGGAAACTACCAAGTGATCCCTGCTCGCGGCGACTCACTGGCGGAGTCGGATTCCGACAATACTTTTTTGGCTTGTTCGCTTAACGTTGCGGGCAGTTTGATCAGTAGCTCCACGAACATGTCGCCGACGTTGCCGTGTTCATCGGGAACGCCCTGCCCTTTGATACGCAGTTTGCGCCCGCTGCTACTCATTGGCGGAATGGTAACGGTGACGGTACCACCTGGAGTTGGAATATCGACTTTGGCACCATTCACGGCTTCGTTCAATGTGATCGGTAACCTTAGTTCGAGGTTCTGACCAACGCGTTTAAAATTTGGATGCGAGGCGACGTGGACTGTCAGCAACAAGTCGCCGTTGCGGCCAGCAGCACCAGCTTGCCCTTTGCCACGCAGACGAAGCTTTTTGCCGTCGACAGTTCCGGGTGGGATCTTGATCGAAATCGTTTCTGGAGTACCGCTTCGATCGAGCGTCAAAGTGACTTCGCCACCAGAGACGGCTTTGGAAAAAGGAACGGTGACTTCGGCAGCCAAGTCCGCGCCGCGCTGGGCTGCCGCGCCGCGTCGGCCGCGCGGGGCTCCGCCACCTTGTCCCGAAAATTGGCGAAACATATCGCCCAAGTCAAAACCGCCCGCACCGCCGAACAGGTCGTTCAAGTCGACTTGTTGGCCGCCACCTCCGCCGCCAGCGAATGGGTTTGGGCCCATTTTTTCGAAATCCGCTCCGAATTGATCGTACTTTTTACGCTTCTCCGGCTCGTTGAGAACGTCATAGGCAGCTTGTATTTCCTGAAATCGCGCTTTGGCAGTTTTGTCATCCAAATTCATATCGGGATGATATTTGCGCGCGAGCTTACGATACGCTTTTTGGATCTCTTCGGGCGAAGCTGTCCGGCTCACCCCGAGAGCTTTGTAGTAATCCGTTGCCATTGCTGTACTTTCCATTTTCGTGCGACTCCACTCAATGAATTACGGTCATCAAGTCGGTCGTGCTGTCAATATGGCAGCAAAATTGGAACCGCTTTCCGATTATGGAAGCGAATGCAAATTTGTTGCCAACAACCATGCTATTGGTTTGTTTGAAGGACGTTATGTTACTCGAAAACTCGGACTTTGAGGGCTGGCCTGACGAAACGGGATTCGTCGGATAAAATCAATTTTGGTTGATGTGGACTGCATGCCGTATTCGCGAGATTGCGATTTTCCTTTTAAGTTGGGTACTTCCTGCTTTTGAGGGAAAAGTAATTCCCAGTACGGTTGTCGTCTAGCAAGATTTCCCAGTCAATTACGGGGTACATTAAGCCAACGGCTTGTTCCAAATTCATGAATTCAAAGTGGCAAGCCGAATATCCGTTTTCGTCGCACGATCTGCAAATTGGCGGTTATCGCTACCATTATGTCGACGAGGGATCAGGCGACCAACCGATCCTCTGCGTTCACGGCAACCCGACTTGGTCATTCTATTACCGGCATTTGATTCGTGAGATGCGGGGACAAACTCGAGTGCTGGCTGTGGATCACATTGGTTGTGGCTTGAGCGATAAACCGCCTAATTACGAATATCGATTAAAGCAGCACATTGCAAACCTGGTCGAGTTTATTGAACGCTTGGATTTGCGACGTGTCTTGATGGTGGTTCACGATTGGGGCGGTGCGATCGGGATGGGTGCGGCAGAACAAGTTTCTGATCGAATTGGCAAGTTGCTGATTCTCAACACAGGTGCATTCCCGCCGCCGTTTATTCCCATGCGAATCGCTGCATGTCGCCTGCCGTTGATAGGGACGATTGCCATGCGTCAATTCAACTTGTTCGCCCAGGCAGCGACGTTCATGGCGATCGACCGGCTACCTCGATTGAGTCCTGCAGCGCGTCAAGGCTTGCTGGCACCTTACAATAATTGGTCCAATCGAATTGCCATCGATGGCTTTGTGAAGGACATTCCCATGTCACGCAAGCATCCGACGTGGAATGTATTGAACGATATCGAATTGTCGCTGCCCAAGCTTGCGGATAAACCGACGAGCTTTGTTTGGGGGATGCGCGACTGGTGTTTTCGACCCGAATGCTTAGAGCGATTGCGTCGGGCGTTTCCTGATGCCACAGTTCAGCAACTTGCAGACGTCGGGCATTATGTAATGGAAGAAGCTCCCGAGGAAGTTTGTAAAGCTGCTCGCGTATTGTTGGCTAAGGAAAATAATCGATGACGAAGATTCCGGACATGAGTTGGTTGGAGAATGCCCAACCCAAGCACAAAAGTTCGCTTGGCCATTTAGCGACGATGGCGTGTTGGCTGGAAGCGACAGCGCCCAAGGCGGGCAATGTGCATCCAGGGGCTAGTTTTTCGAATATGAACTATGCCGATTTCTATCATTCGGCTTTGGCGATCGGCAAGATTTTTGATTGCGCAGAGTTTCTCAGTGTTGGGCAGCTTGTTTTGCAAGGATTGGAGGCAACGCGAGCGGCTGTTAGTGTGAATACGAACTTGGGCACGCTGCTCCTGTTGGCTCCTTTGTCGCGAGCTATGCTTCGATGCCAGTCTGCTTCAGAACTCGATAGCACGGTGATTGGCAAATCGCTTGCCGAGTTACGCGGCGAAGATGCCCAACAAGTTTACCAAGCTATCCGTTTGGCAAACCCTGGCGGAATTGGTCGTGTAAAGGAAATGGATGTACACGAAGAAGCTCCGCCGGATCTATTGATCGCAATGAAAAACTCGGCGCACCGTGATTCGATTGCTGCAGAATACGCGGAATCCTTTCCTCGCACATTGGAACTTGCAGTCAAATTGCATCAAGCGCGAGTCGAGGGCAATACCTGGTTCGTCGCGATCTGCCGCACCCAAGCCTGGGCGCTGGCTCACTGGGGTGATAGTTTGATCGTTCGTCGCAATGGAGCCGAATTGGACAAGAGAGTTCGTCAGATGGCAGCCGAGGCGTGGCAAGCTTGGTCAGACGGTCCCGAAGCCTTCGATTTACAGTATGCCAAGCTGGATGCGTTCTTGCGCGAAGACGGCCATCAACGGAATCCCGGCACTACGGCTGATTTAATCGCGGCGGCGCTGTTTGTCGAATTGTGGCGGCTGTCTTTAGCACCTGTTCCGAAGACTTAGTACTCTCCTCGTTTCGAACCGCTACCTGCATCTTAATTTCATGGTCAAAATCTGAGAGAATGCGATGGAACAAGCAACGTATCGAGTTCAGCTTCAAAAAGAACAACTAGTATTCAGCGCCGCGCATTTTATTACGTTTGCGGGCGACATATGCGAATGCATTCACGGCCATAACTACGGCGTGCGCGCGGAAGTCGCGGGCTCGCTGGACGAAAATCAGTACGTGATTGATTTCATCGCTTTTCGCGATACGTTGGCCGAGATCGTCAAGCGGCTTGACCATCATGTGTTGCTGCCGACACAACATCAACTGATTCGAGTTGTAGAAGAGGGCGAGGAGATCGTCACGCGTTTTCGGTCCAAGCGGTGGGTCTTTCCGAAAGAGGATTGCATGCTGCTGCCTATCGTGAACACGACGGCCGAGAAGATTGCTTGGTGGATTGGTACTGAGGTTCGAAATCGTTTGAAGGCAACGACTCCTGGCCTTGATTATTTGGAGGTCAGCGTCGATGAAAACCATGGCCAATGGGGAATCTGTCGATTGCCTTGGTAGAACCACCGGATGGGAGGCCGCGAAGGTGTGGACTTCATGCCTGTCGTAACGCATGGAGTTTGTCGGTTACCTCAAAAAAAACGGCGAAGCTGCGCGTTCGCCGATGGCAGGGGGCTTGGGTTTCGCGCGGTGCGTTGGTAGCATTCTGAGCTATGAACGTTTCACCCATGATGCGCCAATACGAAGACGCCAAAGCCGCTTGCGGTGACGCTATCCTTCTGTTTCGAATGGGCGATTTCTACGAGCTGTTTTTCGAAGACGCGAAAACGGTTGCCCGTGTCCTTGGGCTGACGCTAACCAGTCGGGATAAAGGCGAAAATCCGATCCCCATGGCTGGGTTTCCGTATCATCAGTTGGATGGATATTTGGCCAAGCTGATTCGTCAAGGATTTCGTGTCGCGGTCTGCGAACAAGTCGAAGATCCACGGCAAGCCAAAGGCATCGTGAAACGCGAAGTACAGCGTATCGTCACGGCGGGCACGCTGACCGAAGATACATTACTTGACCCTCTGAGCAGTAATCTACTGGTCGCGGTTTGTCGCGCGGAGGGTGGGAAACGAAAATCCGATCAATCGGCCGCATCCGAGAAAATTGGGATTGCTTGGGTGGATGTCTCTACCGGGCGATTCGAGGCGGGAGTTTTTCTTCGCAGCAATTTGTTTGATGAGTTGGCTCGGCTTGAACCATCCGAAGTTCTCATTCGCGACGATCAAGATTTGATTCGCAAGACGGAAAGCGAACGATGGACGCTCACCACCCTCCCCGCATGGCAATTTGGAATCGAAGAGGCGCAACGTGTCTTGTGCGATCATTTTCAAGTGCGCGATTTGGCCGGATTCGGTTGGGAAGCCGGAGATGAACCGGCACTGGCGGCGGCCGGCGCGGCGATGGCTTACTTGCGAGAAATGCAGAAAGTCGCTCTGGCGCACATTAGCCAACTCCTTCCAGCTCGAGCGGGAAGGTACCTCGAATTGGACTCGGCGACACGGCATTCGCTGGAGTTGACTCACACGATTCGCACGGGTGCTCGCCAGGGTGCTTTAATTGGAGTCTTGGATCAAACCGTGACTCCGATGGGAGCCCGTCGCATTGCACAATGGTTGGCTGCACCCTTGGTCGATCGCGAGCAGATCGAATCGCGATTAGGGGCCGTCGAAGAATTGATGACCGAGGCTCGACTGCGAGACGGTGTGAGGAATATTCTCAAGGAAGTGCATGACCTGGAGCGACTCCTGGCACGGGTTGCCACGGGTCGAACGTGCCCTCGCGACCTGAAGAACATTGGCCAAACACTGTCCCAATTGCCGAAAGTCAAGGCGCTGCTGGATGTCCGCAAGAGCGGTCGATTATCGCAGCTTCAACAGCGTATCGAGCTGTGCCATGACTTGCGCGTAGCGCTGGATACGGCACTCGAAGACCATTGTCCGCTGGTGGCTCGCGACGGCGGGTTCATTCGGTCCGGATACAACGAACGCCTGGATGAGCTTCGCGGTTTGGCGGCTGGCGGCAAAGAATGGATCGCGCGTTATCAGGCCGAGCAAATCGAGACGACCGGAATTTCCAGCCTCAAAGTCGGTTTCAATTCGGTATTCGGTTACTACCTGGAAGTAACCAACACCCATCGTGAAAAAATACCGAAGCATTTTATCCGCAAACAGACACTAAAAAACGCAGAGCGGTACATCACGCCGGAATTAAAAGAGTACGAAGAAAAAGTTCTCACCGCCGACGAGCAATCCAAGCAAGTTGAGCTGGATCTATTCGCTCAGTTGCGCGATGCAACGTATGCACAAACAGCTTGCCTCCAGCAGACGGCCGCAGTTCTGGCTGAATTGGATGCCTTGGCTGGCTTGGCAGATCTCGCAGTCCGCAGGAATTACGTCCGGCCCACGATCGTTGACGAACCGATCATGGAAGTCTACGAAGGTCGCCATCCTGTTCTTGATACGAATATGGCGCAAGGCGAATTCGTTCCGAATGATTCGCTGGTAGGAGGCGAGCACGGTCGCGTGCTGTTGATTACCGGTCCGAATATGGCTGGAAAGAGCACGTACATCCGTCAAGTTGCTTTGCTCACGCTGATGGCGCAGATGGGTAGTTTCGTGCCGGCCAGAAAAGCGACGATTGGGATTGCCGATCGGATTTTTGCGCGAGTCGGGGCGAGCGATGAATTGTCGCGCGGGCAAAGTACCTTTATGGTTGAGATGGTCGAAACGGCTCGCATACTCAACACAGCAACCAATCGGTCCTTAGTGATCCTCGATGAGATTGGTCGCGGTACGAGTACGTACGATGGATTGTCGTTGGCTTGGGCAATCGTCGAACATTTGCACGATACAGTTGGAGCGAGAACGCTTTTCGCAACGCATTATCACGAATTGATCGACTTGGAAAAATCCTTGGCCAGCGTGCGCAACCTCAACGTGTCGGTGAAAGAATGGGACGACAACGTTGTATTTCTCCATCGCATTGTGCGAGGCGGTGCCGACAAGAGTTATGGAATACACGTTGCGCGATTGGCGGGTGTTCCTCGAATTGTGAATGAGCGAGCAAAAGCGATCCTGGCTCAGTTGGAGATCGATCATCTCAACAAATACGGCGAGTCCAAGATTGCTCCTCGTCCCAGGAACTCAGAATCGCCAATACAACTGACGCTGTTCGAATGGACGGAACATCCGCTTCTTGAAAAAATTCGAAGCTTGGATACCACGCGGACCACGCCGATCGAAGCCCTGCAAGTGATCGAGCAGTGGCAACGCGAATTGAAATCATGATGCCGCAGGTTTTCTACCGATGAATTGGTAATAAGGCATTTTAAGCAACGGGAAATAAGGGATCTTTCCTTTGCACTCATTCAGCAGAACGGTTTCGAATTTACGTTGCAGGAATGGTACGTGATCCACCGAAGGGAAAACGTTGTCGCTTGCAAACCAAACGGGCCAAAATGTTCTGGTCAGCCAACCGTGTTTCTTCAGATTTTCGTTCGGAAATTTGCGAGAGACATAAAAATCTACCACGCCAATCACGCCACCCGGCTTTAGGATTCGCAGCGCGTTTTCGATCGCAGCGAACCAATCGGGAATCATCGTTAGTGAGTAGGAAAATGTTACCACATCGGCTGAACCTTCGGGCGGTTGCCAAGTTGTTGCGTCGGCGTGGGTTGGTTTGACTTGGGTCCATCCACGTTCGTTAGCACGTTTGGATGCGACGTTGAGAAGCGAGCTAGACAGGTCGACGACATAGACGCTTGAGAATTTGCTGATGGGTTCACCGATAAACTCGAGGTTCGCACCCGTGCCGCCACCAAAGTCGACCCACACGCCGGAGTTGTCTTGGCCTATTCGCTTGTAAACGTCTTCGCGGCCTTGCAGCAGTCGTTTGCGGAAATCGTCGTAAGCCTCGGCTTGCCCGCCATAGAAACTTTCAAGCCGCTGTTCGTGTGTCTTTCCACGTACGGGTCTGAGGACGATGTGATAGAGGACTTTCAAGTCGCTGAGCAAGCCCATGGCGGGATCCTTCGAAGATTTTTTTTTCAGGCGGATGAATCAACGCGAAAAATCGAGCCGCAGCAAGATTCGTTGCCTCGAAAATCTCGAAGCAACGTATTCAAAAAATGGCGGGTGATTGAAAAGCAGTTCTTTCTTTTCTGCCAATTTACTAAGCGGCCAGATCTGCAATATAGAAACTGCCGTAGGTATGAACGCGATCTTTTTGGTGGAGATCCGCAGCCAATTGCTCGTGGAAGGTCAACAGTTCAGGAAGCTTGCGAGTCTGACCCCCGACACGAACGCTGACGTCATTAATGAAATCCGTCCTCAGTCCACCGCTGCGCCAAAGGATTCGAGCGGATGGCGCGGCGCGTTCGATGATGGCTTGCCATTCTGATTCCAGCAATGGAAAGAATCGATCGCTCAGCCAATCCATGTGATCAAGCAGCACGAACCGTGAAATTTGCCCGTCATGCTTCTCAAGGAAGCCTTGGACGCTGTCGGTATGAACGCGTACTCGATCGATTAACCCGCCTCGAAGCTTTTGGAAATTTTCCGGTTTGAGATACTCAGGACAACAATCAGGCGTATAGCGGCCGGTGATGTAAACTCGCCAAAAGTAATTGTCATGTATCGGCAGTTTCGAAAAAACAGCTTCCATGCAGTCTTCGACAAACTGTGCGATTCCGCCCGTGTATTGCCGGTCAATTTGAGCTCGCTGGGCTTTGGGAACACCGAGCATGGTTAAGGTCGTATCGCGTTTCATGGCAAACTGTAGGGTTCGCGTCCAAATCTTGTCGTGGACTTTCGGATAGATTTTTTGTTGCTCTTCGACTGTTTTTGCTGCGAGTAATTGGCTCACGTCTTTTCGCACATGCGCGATTCGATCGATATAGGCATTGATCGCGCGAGCAAAACTTCCTGAAGTTCCTCGAAAGTAAAACGAGCGTTTGGGATTGTCGAAGAACTTGATGTATCGGTCCCAATATTTTTCTGCCCACGGACTGAGGGAGCGGCGCAGTTTGTCGGTGTAGATGGCCTGAACGTTCGGCAAGTATCCGTTGCCAAACATTTGGAAAAAATCTTCGTATTCCAGATTGCGAATGCCTGATTTCTTGAGTTCGAGCAATGCGTTTTGTCGAGGGTTCATATCGACGGCATGAACATTTGCCGGACCATTGAGAACGTAGTCAAGTGCATTACATCCTGCCGACGTGATGACCATGACATTGTCTTTTTCGGTTAGCTGCAGGGCGACGCGATCTAGCCGAGGGTCTTCCCAGCACGCATTGTAAACGAGGTTGTTGCCGTGAACGTAGGAGAAAACTTTACCGCTGATCCAATCGCGTATCGACATGCGTTTACTTTCGTCTCTAGTTGCTAGGTTCATAATGCAAGGTTCATAGTGTCAATCAAGTTACTTCTTGCCGGGGTTAGGCGGATTTGCGGCATTGCCGGGTGCTACCGGTGGAAGTGCTCCAGCGGCGGGGTTTCGAAACTGCCCGCCACCAACGGATACAAGCTGGCCCATTTGCGGCTGACCAGAATTTTCCGATGACTTGTTCCAAGGAAGACCGTAAGCGGCGAAAACACCCGAGCGTACATCGACGACATACGCCAGCGAGTTGGCCATTCGCGCGTTCGCTCCAGATTGCTTGGCTACGATTCCACCCGTGACCAATAGATACTCGGCATTCTTGCCACCGGGCAATTGGGCAGAAACGTTCGTCGCAAACTTGGCACCGAATGCACCGGTCCTAGGATAGAACACCCAGCACTGGAGATCACCGGTGAGGTAATCCAAGAAGAATATTCCTTCGCTGTCTTCGTCGATTTGTCCAGTAGCCACAGCGAGGTTGGAGCCGCCATGCGTTGCTGTTGCATGAAGAATTTCTGGAGGCAAAACCATTTGTCGCTGTGAGCCTTGGTTGCCGAACCAATAGCCAAAACCTACGGCAGCGATCATGACGAGCGTTAAAAAACTGCCCAGCCAAAATCGCGAGTGGCAAACTAAACATCTGCGTGAGTTCGTCGTGTTAGGAACATTGGATTCCATTTTATTCTCCTCGATCAAAGCCCCAAAACCAGTCAACAAAAGTCGCTGCCCAGCTTTTTTTCGGATTTCCTCTCCGTTTTCAAGCACCCATATCCTAATGATTTCCGCTTGTTTAGCCTACTGCAGTCACGATGGCAAATGACAATTTGGTAGACGTGTGGTAGAAAGTTTGGCTTGCCAAAACAGCTATCCTGCCAACTCCACGATTTGGGTCAGGTTGATCGTCACTCTATTCGCACTATTTTGAGGAGCAATTATGGCAACCAACGGTATTTTGAATCGAAAACTTAGGATGGGACTAGTTGGCGGTGGCCAAGGTTCCTTTATTGGTCGCGTCCATTCCATCGCTGCGTGTTTGGACAATCGTGCGGTTGTCACGGCGGGCGCTTTAAGCAGCGACCCCGTGCGTGCCAAAGCGTCCGCGCCCGACTACGACATCGCTACAGAACGGGCTTACGGATCGTATCAAGAAATGTTCGACGTCGAGTCGAAACTGCCAGCCGATAAACGGATCGACTTTGTTAGTGTGACGACGCCCAACCACACGCATTTCGCAATCGCCAAAGCAGCACTTCAAGCGGGTTTTCACGTCGTGTGCGACAAACCCATGACGTTTGACCTCAAGCAAGCCGAAGAGCTACAAAATCTCGTCGAGTCCTCCAATTTGGTCTTTGCCGTAACGCACAATTACACCGGCTATCCCCTAGTGCGTCAGATTCGCGAGATGATCAAGGACGGCGATTTGGGTGAAATCCAAGCTTTCCGTGTTTCTTACATTCAAGGCTGGTTGCGAACACGACTCGAGGAAAGTGACCAGAAACAGGCCGCCTGGCGAACCGATCCCAGCAAGAGTGGCGCTGCAGGATGCTTCGGCGACATTGCAACGCATGCATACAACTTGGCTCGCTACACGACGGGACTGTTACCGTCAGAAATCAGTTGCCATTTGAAAACATTCGAACCTGGCCGCAAACTCGACGATTATGGGACGGCAATCGTTCGAATGGAAAACGGCGGCTTGGGAACAGTCACCGCTAGCCAGATCAGCCATGGCCGCGAGAACGATTTGTTTATTGAAATTGACGGGACACTTGGTGCGATTGCTTGGCGTCAAGAAGAACCCAACGTGATGGTGCTTCGTCGGAATGGCCACCCGCACCAACTGTACACGCGCGACCCCAATTCGCCGTTCATGACATCGTGGGGCAAAGCTGCTTGCCGATTGCCCAGCGGTCACCCCGAAGCATTTTTCGAGGCCTTCGCCAATATCTACGCCGCGACCTATGACGCAATCGTTGCTCGCGCCGAAGGCAAAACTGTGGAGCGAAAAGACACGATTTATCCAAACATCTACGATGGTGTCGAAGGTATGTTCTTTATCCAACAATGCGTCGCAAGCAGTCAGAAAAATGGCGATTGGCTGCCTGCTAAACATTCATCAGCGCGCAGTTAGGAAACCGCAAGTAATGGGCGTGTATTCGCTGCCGAATGCATGCTGACGACGATGGCGAACTTGAGAAAGTATGGGTGGGCACCGTCGATTTCGATGGGCCCACCCATTTTTTGTAACCGGGAGATTCTCCCTAATCGTTCGGGTTAATTCGATTGTAGCTGTTAAGAGTTTTGGGTTGTGACGTTTTTCGCGACTGGCTGTTTGCTTTTTTCTTGACAATGACGAATTCCGCAAAAGTTCTCATTGGATGCGCTTGGGGAAGTGAATACATTCAGATAGTTACATTTCGAACAAGGCCTTTTGCTAAATGCATATTGGCCCCGAACCTTCATCCAGCAGAACATTCGCGAGTTCCCATGTCCCAACTTCGCCCAACCGCCGATGATGTAGAGCAACTGTTGCTCAACGCCCGACTTCGCGATGAATTGGAACCTTTCGTCGATGAGTCGGTCGATTTGCTTTCGGGACGTCCGATGCCATTAGAAGTCGAAAACGAATTCTTGGCATCCATGTTGGCTTGGGAGAGAGCGCCTGTTTTGCCGATCAGCCAATGGTTCCAACCGGAGTTGGTTTTGCCCAAGCCCGAAAAGCTAGATGATCGCGAGCTGACTCGAAAGCTTTGGGATACGATTCATCGGTTGTACGGCCAGCGCATTGTGTTGGAATTTACGGACCATTTAAGCGACCGCCAACTCTACTGTTTGATTTATCGCGATATCCTTCCGTCGTTTGAAAAGAAGATCGATCAACCTCGAAATTATCTTCACTGGCATTGTTTGGATGACAGCGATGTCGAGACTTGGTTGACGTACTACGCTTCTCCAGATGATCGCGAACAGTGGCAAATGGAAAACAGTGGCGAATTGCCCGAATCGATCACTCCCCCATACCCGCGCCAAATGCCCCGTCGACCGAACGGAATGTAAAACCGAAATCCCCGTTTCTACTGGAGTAATTCATTGCTCACTCGATGAAATCGGCATGCAATCCCCTTGCAAAAGTGAAGTCGAGCAAGGACGCTGGAGATATTCGAATTTCAGACGATTAACTCCCTCACGAGATACGCATGCCTGCCGATTGGTCCGTTACTTCTTGGAAGAATTTTGCCGCTACCCAGCAGCCCGTTTACGCTGATCAAACGGCATTGGCAGAAGTTTTAAAACAGCTTAGTTGTCTACCACCGCTCGTCACGAGTTGGGAAGTTGATCACCTCAAACACGAATTGGCAATCGCGCAAGAGGGCAAAGCATGGCTGCTGCAAGGCGGCGATTGCGCTGAATCGTTTGACGACTGCCAGTCGGAGCCGATTGCCAGCAAACTAAAAGTGCTGTTGCAAATGAGTTTGGCTATCCTGTTCGGCTCGCGATGCAAAATCGTGCGAGTCGGTCGTATGGCCGGGCAATACGCGAAACCGCGTTCAAGCGACGTCGAGAGCCGGGACGGACTGACACTGCCGTGTTATCGCGGTGACTTGATCAATCGATATGAATTTGCGTCCGAAGCTCGTCAAGCCAACCCTCAGCTACTCCTTCGAGGTTACGAAAGATCGGCATTGACGCTCAATTTTGTGCGTGCGTTGAGTGAAGGCGGGTTTGCGGACCTTCACCATCCCGAGAACTGGAAACTGCTTTTCGTTTCTGAAACCGAAGGCGCAAAGCGATATCAGCGTTTGGTTGCCGCCTTGATGGATGCGCTTCGGTTGATGGAGACAATATCTAGTACGGCTTCTTCAGATTTTCGTCGAGTGGACTTTTTCACGTCGCACGAAGCTTTACATCTCGATTACGAAACGGCTTTGACCCGCGCGAGCGTTCGTGGCGTTGGCCACTACAATTTGGGCACGCATCTACCGTGGATCGGCGATCGGACTCGTAAAGTCGACGGCGCGCATGTCGAATACGCTCGCGGAATTCGAAACCCCATCGCAGTCAAAGTAGGCGCGACCATTGGCATTGATGAGTTGCTTGAATTGATCGGCAAACTCAACCCCGAAAATGAACCGGGGCGTCTTACGCTAATTCATCGGATGGGCCATTCCAAGATCGCTAAACTGCTTCCACCCATCGTGGAGTCTGTCCACCGGCTTGGCCATCGTGTACTCTGGGTTTGCGATCCCATGCATGGAAATACCATTGGTACAGCCGGGGGGCGTAAGACACGGCAGTTTGATGATATTGTCAGCGAGTTACGTTCGGCGTTTCATATACATAAATCGATCGGATCACGTTTGGGTGGCGTACATTTAGAACTGACAGGCGAAAACGTAACCGAGTGCACGGGCGGATCGCGGGGCCTGACCGAAAGCGATCTTGAATCCGACTACCGCTCGATCGTCGACCCT
This sequence comes from Pirellulaceae bacterium, assembly GCA_031374825.1. GTDB lineage: Bacteria > Planctomycetota > Planctomycetia > Pirellulales > Pirellulaceae > JANMGV01. Next base: position 123,648 of record JANMGV010000218.1, on the reverse strand, counting down.
CGCCTCAACTACGAACAAGCCATGGAAGTCGCGTTCGCAATCGCTGAAGAACTCGCTAAGGATCCTTAGATTTTTCTGGGCAGTCAGTTGCGTGAGACCTCTCAAGATTAGCGTGGGGTACCACTAGTAGAAGCATTCTGTGTTCGGTCATTTGTCGCGCAGGAGTTGTTTCATCTCGAGAAGAGCGCGTTCGAAGGGCGCGTCAAACCCCTGGGAATATCGCCAGTTGTTTTTGACTTCAATAGTCGGATCAACGCCGACGCCTTCGAGCGATCTTCCGTCAACGGTTAATCTTCGGACTGCGAGATAGAGCACACATCCATTGGAAAGCGTGAAAACGGAACCGGCCGTCACTGCGCCCGCCGTTCGCTCGCCGATAATTGGTCCGCGTTGCAGTTTATTAAACCCATAAGCGAACAATTCCTTGCCGCTCCGAACCGTTTCATCGATGAGCAATATCATGGGCTTTGTCCAATGAGTTTTCGATTGACTGACGGTCCCGTCACGGGATAGATAATCAAGCTGCATGAGCGGCGGCAGGAACAATTGCAAAAATTCTGGTGACGCCCCTCCCCAACCACCGCGCAAGTCAAGTATTAATCCATCGCACTCCGCGAGTGGGCCTTCGAGCAGTATGTCCGCCAACTGATCTTGATACGGTTGGCCCGCATAGCTCCACATGCGAACATAACCGATTTGGCCTACCGGTTGCTCGACCACACGCACGCTTGCATCAATAGCATCGTGAAACATGGCCGTCGGGTCAAAACGGCTGACAACGACTGGCACGGTCACAGATTCCGCCGCAGATTGTGAACGAACGGTTAGCATGCTCGTCTGATTGTTCCGCCCAAGAAAACTACGGAAAGGATGAAACGGTTTTCCGTCGGCAGATACAATCTCATCGCCGACGTGAATGTTGGCTTGATTTGCAGGGCTTTCCGGTAAAATGCTTCGAATGAACCAACGGTCGTCAACGAGCTGACAGCGCAATCCGACGCCTTCAAAAAAAAGTCCATCGCGTCCGTTTTCTTGAAGCCACTTTGCAAACTGTTCTCGCAATGAGTCGGTCATCGAAAATACGCCCAGCAATTCGTAGAGTTCTGGGTCATCTAGCGTATACAAATAAGTGTGCGAAGTTCGAAGTTTCGCTAGCGCACCGTTAATAATCACTGCAGCCTCGGAACGATCTTGAACGTCGGCCAATTGGTGGCGAGTGTTCTTTGCCAGTGAATCCCAATCAACGCCGTTGAAACGGGAATCGCAAAAGGATTGACGAACGTGACCGTCGACTTCATCGAAAATCCGTTGGCCCAAAGATTGTCCTGTAGCTTGTCTACTGCTGGCTATTCCAGCAGCAACACAAAGCAAAACGCAAACCAAACTAAAATGAGATCTTGTAACCGGCATGAGTGTCGTTTCCATGGAAGTAATCGCAATCACCTCGGGCACCTGCAACCGAATATTCCGCATCTTGCGATTAATACGGATGATTGCCACGCCCCATTTCGAATCCGTCGGAATTCTAACCCGTTCGCAGGCGTTTTTGGGGGTAAGCTACCGTTAGAGCCGATAAACGATAGCAGCTAAGTGTTTTTTTTCGCGTATCAATGCCGGATTTTATCATGACGATTCACAAACAAGATGACTTCAAAATAACAAGCCAGAAAGCTTGCACGGTGCATTCGACATACGAAAAATCCGATTCGAAGTTGGCCAAATCTGTCGAAACCCAACTTGATCAACTGTCCAATTTGGTCGATGGCGAAGCTGGCCGAGACGTTGTCAAGCGGCCGGTTCTGAGCGTCGTGATTCCGGTTTATAACGAACGCGACACCATCTTGGATATCGTGGCAGCGGTTCAACAACTACCAATCGACAAACAGATCATCATTGTCGATGACGGGAGCACCGATGGCACGCGCGAGCGGGTGCAGCAGTTCGCCGATACGCCCGGCGTTGAGGTCTTTTTGCATAGTGTCAACCAAGGCAAAGGGGCCGCACTCCAATCGGGCTTCTATCTAGCCGAAGGCGACATCGTGATCGTCCAAGACGCCGACCGCGAATATTCCCCACAAGAAATATTGCACGTCATCAAGCCGATCTTGATGAAGCAAGCCGACGTCGTGTACGGTTCGCGCTACTTGGCGGGAACCAGTCGCGACTCAAAAATCCATCAATGGGGCAATTCCATGTTGACTTCACTCAGCAACATCGTGAATGGAACTAAACTGACCGACATGGAAACATGCTACAAAGCATTTCGTCGCGATATTCTCCGCTCGGTACGAATCCAGCAAAGACGATTTGGTTTCGAGCCCGAAATCACTGCCAAGCTGGCCCGCAGCGGCATAAAAATTGTCGAAGTTCCCATCTCCTACTCCAGTCGCTCGCATAGCGAAGGAAAGAAGATCGGCATTCGCGATCTATTTAACGCTATCTACTGCATCTTCCGATACGCTTGGTTTCGATAGCTAGATTTTTTCGAGCCAGAGATCGTCCTACGGTAGAGATCGTTTCGCAGTCGCGTTCTTGAAGTTTCCATTTTCGGAATTCCATGCGGAATCATTGCGACTTGTCGTCATGTGTCTTGGCCAAGTATCACGAGCTTGTAATAGGCCAGCCCAAGAACAACGATCCACCATGAATTGAGCAGCAGCGCAAGGAATGTTCCTGTGCCCAAGAGCGTCCACCGCATCTGATCGCTGCGGCGGAAAGCAAAAATCGAAAAGAGTGTGAAAATAGCAATTCCTAATAACACCGATGCGAGAATTGCAAGCGGCAGCAAGATTGACACGCCCATTTTGAATCGCTCGAAAATAGTTGCGGAATGGTTGCACTTCGAACGGCTAAGCCCAGTCCAAAGGACTTAACCAAGTGGACTTGAGCTCTTTCCAAGCCAGATCGACCAGCTTGGTCTGTTTGGCTCCCAAAATACGAACTTGCGAATCGCCCGTGACTTTGCCGATTTGCAAGCTCGGCAAACTTGCAAACAATGCCGCAAACTCCGCAGATTTTTCCGGAGTTACCTCGCACAAGAAACGGCTATTGGATTCTGAGAAAATCGCCACACCCGAGTCGATAAATTGCTGCCTGCATAGTTCCGCAATATCGATCTCGACACCCAATTCACCTGCAAAAGCCATTTCGGCAAGTGCAACCGCGAGGCCACCTTCGCTGAGGTCGTGGCAAGATCGCACAAGCCCCCGCTTTATGGCTTGATGCATCGTTTGAAAGATTCGCAAAGCCAATGCAGGATCGACTTTCGGGACTTCGCCCCCGTGACAACCAGCGACCATCGCAGCATGAGAACCACCCATTTCATTTCGGGTTGGTCCGACTAAGAATATCGCGTTGCCAACTTCTTTGACATCCATGGTGACGCAATTCCGAACATCGTCGACTTGCCCCATGGCGCTGATGAGCAAGGACGGTGGAATCGCGACACATTGGCGTTGGCCTTGATCGTCCGTCCAAGTGAATTCATTATTCAGCGAGTCTTTGCCGCTGATGAACGGGGTGCTCCATTCGACCGCGAGATCATGGCAAGCCAGCGCGGCACGAACCAGCGAAGCCAGTGTCTCGGGCCTTTCTGTATTGCCCCAACAGAAATTGTCGAGCAATGCAATGCGTGACGGATCGGCACCTACGGCAATCGCGTTGCGGACAGCTTCGTCCATCGCGCTCGCAGCCATGTGATACGGATCGAGGTCACCATAGCGCGGATTCATTCCACAACTTATTGTTAGCCCTCGCATGCTGTCCAATCGTGGACGCACAACTGCAGCGTCGCCTGGTCCATCGCACGACGGACCTACAAGCGGTTTGATCACGCTGCCTGCTTGGACTTCGTGATCGTATTGGCGAATAATCCAATGCTTGCTCGCGACATTGGGCGACGCCAAAATCTTTGTCAGGATGGACTCAATCGATTGCTGGTCACCCGCACTAAATTCCAACGGAATCGTAGCCGGAGTTACATAGTGAGCTTGGCGGATAACGGGTGGCCGCCCGTTGTGAAGGAACTTCATCGACAAGCACCCGACTTCTTGCCCTTGATACATAAGCCGCAGCAAGCCGGTCGGCATGAACTGGCCGATGATCGAGGCTTCGACACCTTCGCTGTTGCAAAGTTGCTCAAGTCGATTCCACTTTTCGGGAGGGACTGCCATGATCATACGTTCTTGTGCTTCGCTAATCCAAATCTCGGTATAACTTAGCCCGTCGTATTTGAGCGGCGCGCGGTCCAGCCAGACTTCGGCACCGATGTCTTCGCCCATCTCGCCCACCGCGCTACTAAAGCCCCCTGCCCCACAGTCGGTCACTGCGCTATAAAGGCCTTCGTCACGGGCTTGAAGCAAAACATCCATCACCATTTTTTCAGTGATTGCATTCCCGATTTGCACTGAACCGCCTGAAATGGATTCGCTTTCGTGAGTCAATTCAACGCTGCTAAACGTTGCGCCATGAATGCCATCACGACCCGTACGACCTCCGACCGTCACGATCCAATCGCCGGGCATTGGTTGTTTCTCCGCTTTGTCGACCGGGAGGATTCCAACGTTGCCACAATAGACTAGCGGATTGCCGAGATAACGCGGATCGAAATAAACAGCGCCGTTTACGGTCGGAATTCCCATTCGATTTCCATAATCGCGAACACCGGAGACAACTCCTTTCATAACGCGACGGGGATGGAGAACGCCTTGAGGCATCGTGCTTGGGTCCGTGTCGGGTGGAGCGAAACAGAATACGTCCGTGTTGCAGATCGGTTTGGCCCCAAGCCCCGTCCCCATGGGATCTCGAATGACGCCGCCAATACCCGTGTTGGCACCCCCGTAGGGCTCGATGGCCGAAGGGTGGTTGTGCGTTTCGACTTTGAAGACCACGTGATAGTCCTTGTCAAACGTCACGATGCCCGCATTATCTTTAAAGACTTTAACGCACCAGTCATGGATGCCGAGTCGTTCGCGAATCGTCATCGTCGCCGCAAAGATCGTTTCCTTAAGCATGTTTTCAAAGTGACGTTCGCCGTGGTCGTCTCGATAAGCGATTCGGCCCGCGAGCGTTTTATGGCTGCAATGTTCGCTCCACGTTTGAGCGATTGTTTCCAACTCGATATCGGTTGGTTCACGTCCCATTTCATTGTAAAGTGCTTGAACGGTTTGCATTTCGGCAATCGAAAGATGCAACTGTCCTTCTTTGCTAAGTTTTAGAAGGGCCTCGTTTCCAAGTTTGCGGATCGGCAGGACATTGACTTTAAGCTGATAGGGCGTGCCGATGGCAAGATGCTTGAGCGTCAGTGGGCCGACGATCGTTTCCTCGATGGAATCGTTTGCTAGGACTTTCTGACACAAACGTTGGAACTGGCCAGCGTCCGCGCCGCCTACCCAGAATTTACGGAAAGTTCGAACACCGTTGACATTGATATTGAGGTTAGCAAGCGCTTGCTGCGTGCTGAGAGCAACCGGGTCCATCACCCCTGGCTTGGGCAGGACGTGAACCAAAGTGCGAGAGGCGCCTTCGCAGGGACAAGCATTCAGCGCAACTTCCCCGACGCGAGCTACAACAGTTCGTTCCGCTATAGGATCGGCAAGCAGTGTTTGGGCAGCGCGTTGAACCAAGTCCAAGGGCAATTCACCTTCGAGGAGATAACCTCGGGCGGCGACCACTTGCATGTTTTTCCCAATGCCCATGTCGCGAGCGTCGGCTACTACAGAATGGCCCAGCAGATCAGGCTGACCGTCAGCCGGATGAATGTCGATTTCCCAAAGCGTCACGAATATTTTTTCCCGCCTGAAGCAAATGCAAAAGCTGTTCTTGATCGCCGTTTTCGATCGCGTCGATCCACTGTTGCCAAATTGTGGCAAAGTTCTTCAAAGCGTGTAAGACAGGGCCGCGATTTTCCTGAATGATCTGACGCCACATTTCTGGGTTTCCGCTGGCAATCCTCGTGGAATCGGCCCAACCGCTCGCAGTAAGAGGTCCAAATTCTATGGGGGTTTGTCCTGCAAGGGCTGCCGCAACAAGGTGCGGCAAGTGACTCGTCGCTGCAATCGCTTGGTCGTGTTCCATCGCCGTCATGATGCGAACAGTGGCTCCCAATGATTGCCAAAAGTAGGTTGCGCGCTCCGTTTTGTTACTGGATGTCGAAACGGACGGGGTCAGGATAACCAATTTGTTAACGAAGAGATCCGGCGAAGAAAAATCGACCCCGCTCCTTTCTCCCCCTGCCATCGGATGTGATCCAACAAAATTCACCAAGCCTTCTACGTTAGCTTGTTCAACAATTGTAAGCTTGGTACTACCAACGTCCGTCAACAGGGCATTGTGAGCTGCGTGACGATTGGCTTGAACAAGGTTAGCGACGATGGACTGGACAGGCGTGCAGACAACGACCAGATCGGCTTGATCGGCAGCTTGATCGATGGAATGGCACGCGGAGTCGATCGCGCCCAAGTTGATCGCAGTCGCGGCTTTTGCTTCGTCACGGCAGACTCCAACGACGGTTTTGGCCAGTCGACGGGCTTTCAAAGCTTGACCGATCGCGCCACCAAGCAATCCAACGCCGACAATACAAACTCGCTGCCATTCAATAGTCAATCCAAATCACTCCAGAAATCATTCAATGAATCGTTCCGCAATCTATCGTGGTCTAACATCATAACCAAGTTCGCGATCGTTCGGCACCGCCAGAAGAAACAGGAACCAAGGTTAGACCGACCACAGTATTTCTTATTCTTCTTCGTTTTCTTCGTTTAGCCGCGTAGCGCGTTGTTTACTTGATGGTCTACGGCGATGGTGTTCGGTGCAAAGAGCGTATTTGTTGGCGGAGGGAGGCGCGCCTTCGGCGGCTAAACATTCTACGCCGAGATCGTGCGCGCCTGGGGCGGCTAAACATTGGGCACGCCTGCGGTGGCTAAACGTGGTTTGTGAGAATGGGGTAAACGATGAAACTTCTTTGTCGAGCAGTTCCATGGTGCCCGCGCACCATGGACAACCAACCCAAATTTACTATGCTCGTTCCATCCACACGCAAAAGTTATGAGTTTGAAAAGAAGGCGACAGTTCGTCTTCGCAGGAATTTAGAAAATTTGAGGAGAGTAGAGCTATGAACGTTGTTGAAATGTTGAAAAGTCAGCTTGATGGTCCCATGGGCAAACAGATTGCTGGAATGTCAGGTGCCAGCGAATCGGATGTTAAGAAAGTTGCCGCTGTTGGACTGCCCGGATTGCTGGCTGGTATTAGCTCGATGGCATCAAAAAAAGAAGGTGCTGGCAAGATTGCAGATGCGGTTGGCAGTTTAGACTTGGGCTCGCTTGGCAATTTGGCTGGCATGATGAAATCGGGTGGAGCACAAACGGGCGGCGGCATGCTTGGCGGTTTGCTCGGCGACAACGTTGTCACTGGACTTGCCAATTCGATCAGCAAAGCGACCGGTGTCAATGTCACAATTGTGAAGACGATTTTGGGGTACTTGGCTCCGATGGTTTTGTCCGCGATTGGCGGCGGTCTCGGCGGCAGCAAGCCCGATGCTGGAGGTATCACGAAACTGCTTGACGAACAACATTCGAATATTACCGCTTCATTACCAGCAGGGTTCTCGCTTCCAAACATTCCGGGAATGGGCGACTTGGGCAGCGTTGCATCCAACGTTGGAAATGTCGCAGCGAACCTGCCCAAAGTTCCGTCGGGCGGGCTTGGTCTGCTGGTAGTGCCGATCCTGTTGATCGGTGCTCTCGCGGTCGGCGGTTGGTGGTACTTAAATAATTCCAAACCGCCGGTGAACTCCAAACCGCCAGTGAACTCCAAACCGCCAGTTGACCCGGCCGAGACAATTGAAAAATCCAAAGCAGTAACTGCCGATGTTCAATCCAAACTAGATGAAATGGTAGCCAAAACCAAAGAAGCGATTTCCGGTCCCTTGGCCACCGACGCGTTGTCCAAGGGCATGGAAAGCGTGCTTGGCAAACTCTCAGACAAATTAGGTGGAATCTCCGATGCCACAAGTGCGGAAGCCGCATTGCCCGACTTGAAAGACGTGGCCGGAAAGATCGATGGGTTCACAAAGACAATTGGCATGTTGCCCGATTCAGGAAAAGGCATGCTTGCAGGCTTAGTAAAAACCCAGATGGAGAAAATCAATCCGCTGCTCGAAAAGATCACGGCGATTCCCGGCATTGGCGATACCGTCAAACAAGTGATCGAGCAAATCAAGACCAAGCTCGCCGCATTGGTTGGCGCTTGATTAAACCAAGGAGTCTCGCGGCGCTGGGTATTCAATCCGGCGCCGCCCTGGACGTGCAATGAAAACAAGATCAATCGAGTTTGCGGTTGTTTAAAATTCGATAATGGGATTATCAAATCGATGAATGGCCAGACTCTTTTGGAAAACGGTCCACTTCGGCTGAAACAATGCCGTCATGGTTTTATGCTTTATCTGACGACAGATAAATACATCGGTCAGTCATTGGACCGCTATGGTGAGTTTTCCGAAGGCGAAGCAGAAGTTTTCGCTCAGTTGATTCAACCCGACTCAACTGTTTTGGAAGTCGGTGCGAATATCGGATCACACACGACCTTGCTTGCGAGATTGGCGGGTCCCAAAGGAATCGTTCATGCCTTTGAACCGCAGCGGACCGTCTATCAAGTCTTGTGTGCAAACATTGCACTCAATGGCCTTCGCAATGTTCACACGCACCAAGTCGCCGTTGGGAAAACGCCCGGTTCGATCAACGTCCCTCAACTTGACAGCACGGCAGTCAATAATTTTGGAGGGTTGGCACTTGGCAATTGGGCTCATGGCGAGCACGTGCCGGTCATCACGATTGATTCGCTGGATTTGGCCAACGTTCGCTTTATCAAGATCGATGTCGAAGGCATGGAGAGCGATGTGATTGCTGGATCACAACAAACGATCAGGCAGAATCTTCCTGTGATGTACTTGGAAAACGACCGCAAAGAAAAATCTCCCGCTTTGATTCGCCAACTGCTCGACTTGGGATATAGACTGTATTGGCATCTGCCATCCATGTTCAATTCCAGCAATTATTTCGGCTCGACTGAGAACATTTTCCCAGGCATCATTTCCGCTAACATGCTCGGCATCCATTCGTCCATCTCGCAAAACATCGAAAACTTGCGAGAAATCAAAACGCCAGAAGATTATTGGCAAGTTTGAGACCGACGTCGAATTGTTCCCTTAGCGCAAAGTCTTTTCACCCAAGTTCCCACACCTGCGCGGCCATCGAAGCGCGATCATTGAAGCGCGGTCATTGAAGCATTGTAAGTTCAATCTGAGCTACGCCTTTGTGTCATTCTTCTTTTTAGTTGTTGACGTCAACGCGTTTCTTGTTCGGTCTGTTCCTGAAAAAGCAAAACAGGAATTCAACGAATGGAAGTGATATAAGTGCTATGAGGGAAACCCGCTCCAACTGAATGGCATCTTTCCTGCGGAAGATAATTGCCCCGATTGCGGCAAGGATCATGAGGATAAGTAGACTTCGCAGAGGATACTGCAGAAAACGCGTTTTCCGTGATGGAGTATCTGGTAAGGCTGAGTCGAGCGCGTGGTTAATGTAGCCGCAAGATTCACAATCAGCCGTTGGCCCGGAGCGTTGTTTCGAACAGTTTGGACATGGAAATCGTGGCGACATTTTCTGGATAGGTTGAATGCTCGCTTGGACCGTGCCCACAAGAATTAGGATGATGCGACTATTGTCCGTTGAGTGCTTGATCGCGGAGGGCTGCGTCGCTGTTGGTGTCGGTCGACGATTCTAGGCTTCCGGACAACAGCATGCCTGCAAGCATCGCGTCGGCTTGCGCGAGTTCAAGTTGAGCTTGGATGTATGCAAACTTCGCATCGAAGTAAGTACGTCGGACGACGAAAAGTTCGATGAACTGCAATTCATCTTGAGAAAAGGCTTGTTGGGCCAATGAGATCGATTCCTCGGCGCGGGGTATGATTTCTGTTTTGTATTGTTCTACGCTGAGCATCGCCGTTTCGAATTGGCTTATGGCTAGAGCCAGTCGTGATTGGAGAGCCATTGCTGTTCGGTCCGCATTGGCAGAGGCTCGGCAAAGTTCCGCGTAGGCCGCTGCGATGTTGCCTTGATTGCGGTTATGAACTGGTAATGTGAATCCGAGTTCTGCGTTGATCAGCCCCGAATTCGTCGCGTAGTCGGAACCGCCTGCCAATGCGAGCGATAGATTAGGAATCGACTGCAGTCGTTGACGTTCCCAGTTTTTTCTAGCCACGGAGACTCGAGCCAAGGCCGATTGCACTTCGGGACTGGCGCCAACAATTTCATGAGAGCGCGACGTCCAATCGAGTTCTTTTTGTGTTAAGTCCAGCGATCCGAGAAGTTGTCCTTCGGGCAAATCGGGAATCCCGATCGCAGCCGCGAGTTGTCCCCAAGCACCGCGAAAAACAATGTCAGCTTGATTCTTTTGTAACTGCAATTGGCGAAGTTGCAGTTCTGCTTGCAACAGTTCCGAGCGCGTGCCCTGGCGTGCTTCGAGCCTTTGTTGTGACAGCCGAATTCCATCATTGGAGATGTTTTCGCAAGCGATCGCGAGGTCTCGCCGCAGTTGCGCCGCGAGCGCTTCGTTGTATCGCATGCGAATATCGGTCCTCACGCGGAAACGTTGCGTTTCGATTTCCCACAACAGCGATTCCATTTCGCGATCCAAAACGGCACGATTGCTCTGCAGTTTGCCGCCTGTGACGATGTCTTGACGATAAAACCCTGTGTGCTGATCGGTTCCTGCATCAGCGATTTGGGTGCCATTGTAGCCAATCGTCGGATTGGGTCGCAAACCGACTTGGTCGCGAAAACCGCGAACTTTGGCAAGCGTCGACTGAGCTTGAATGATGGCAGGATTATGTTGTAGGGCAAGCTCTTCGAGCGTCTCGAGATTCCATTGGCGATCGCTGACGGGGCTTGAGTTGGTGGTGGACTGAACGGTCGCAGCCAAGACGGCGTTATTGAGATTCGGAGCGCTGGCAACCGCAGGTGAGTTTGACGATTCTTGTTCCGTTGTGGCCGATTTCGCGTAAGACGCGAGACTTAGGTCAGGGAATTGTGCTTTGGATTCCGCAGTTGTTGACAGGGAACCTGTTGACGGGCAATCGGAGCCTGCTGCGATTTGATTTTGCGACATGACCGAATGCGATGGATCAGCGATGGAATTATTGACGAGTGCCTGAGACTTGTCAGATGAGTGTGCACGAAAATTCGCCGTCTGGCAGCCAACCAGGTTACTCAACAAGCAGGCCAAAATGAAAAATGCAGTAGTTTTCTTCGCAAGCATTTTCTAAATCCGATACAACAGCGATGTGTGTACAACACAGCTTGTATCGAGCAAGCATTCGTACCGGTTGTTCGGAATCCGACGGTTCTACTGAAAGAAGCATGCTAGCATGCGGCGTAGAGGTAACAATCGATACAGCTTCACGCGCCAAAGCATCGTTTCACCGTCGAAAGGAGAGCTACCCATTAATTTGCAGCGGAGCGGAGGCCTTGTAGGTGAGCGATCACGGATTGTGGCATGTGCGTCAAGCTGTAGCCTCCTTCCAGGATGCTTACGATTCGGCCATTGCACCACGTCGATGCCAAGTCGCGTATCCAACTGCCCAGTTCAAAAAAGTGTTCTTCTTCGAGGGACAAACCACCAATCGGGTCAGCTTGGTGGGCGTCGAATCCCGCGCTTAAGAGAATAAGCTGCGGCTTGACCAAGGTTGCTAATTGTTCGACATGCGATTGGATGCCTCGAACGACGTCACGTGCCGATGTTCCTGCTGCCAGCGGAAGATTGCGAATCCAGCCGAGTCCGCGGCCTGAACCCGTTTCGTCAGCCATTCCCGTTCCCGGATAGAACGGGTGCCGATGCGAGGAAAAGAACCCGACCGTCCCATCGTTCCAAAAAGTGTCTTGGGTCCCATTTCCGTGATGGACGTCCCAGTCGACGATCAGCACGCGTTCCATGCCATTGCGTTGCGCATGCTTGGCGGCAATCGCGACATTGTTCATCAAGCAAAATCCCATCGCCCCGGCAGGGATCGCGTGATGCCCGGGAGGCCGGACCGCACAGAAAGCTTGCGAATCGATATTGTTTACTACGCTTTCGACCGCGTGACATACGGCGCCCGCGGCAAAGAGCGCGACGTCGAACGATTGCTTGGAAACGATCGTGTCGACTTCGATACGTCCGACATCTTCGCTGCACCAGACGCGAAGCTGTTCCAAATATGCTCGATCGTGGACGGCCGCAACCTGTTCGATAGTGGCGGGCTCCCAACTGGGGCGAGCACAACGCGTTGACCAACCGGTCTCATCCAAAGCTTGTAGTAATCGACCAATTCGGGCGGGACATTCGGGATGGTGGCCCGTTTGATGGTCTTGAAAATGTGGCGAAGTGTAGAGAAGCATGTTGAATCAGGATCAAAAGTGCGCGGAATGATGTCACCAGAACTCGATTCAAAGATAACAAGTGGATTAGAATGCTGGACAGTAGGCATTTTACAATTTGCGTTATTCGTGGAATCAGCATGGCGATCGAATTTGAAAATCTTGGGCCATACGTCATCCAATCGTTGCTAGGCCGCGGTGGTATGGGTTCGGTGTACAAGGGCGTCCACGTCAAGAGTGGCCAGCCGGTTGCGGTCAAAGTGATCGCTTCGGTGCTTGCCGATCAAGAGCGATTTCGGCGACGATTTGCGGCGGAAATCGAAACGCTCAAGCGGCTCAAGCATACAAATATCGTCGAGCTGATTGGTTATGGCGAAGAACAAGGTCACTTGTTCTATTCCATGGAGTACGTCGAAGGGAAAAGCTTGCAGGAGATATTGCGTGACTCCGGACGTTTACCCTGGCTTCGCGTCATCGATATCTGCATCGAAATATGTAGTGCTCTCAAGCAAGCACATGATCAAGGTATCATCCATCGGGACTTGAAGCCCGCGAATGTCATGATTTCAGAATCTGGCACGGCCAAGCTTATGGATTTTGGTATCGCCAAACTGTATTGGGGTTCCGAAGTAACGGCCGTCGGCTCGATCATAGGTACGGCCGATTTCATGCCTCCCGAACAAGCCGAGGGCAAGCCGGTTACGACGCGCAGTGATCTCTACGCTGTCGGTAGTTTAGCGTTTGCCGCCTTAACGGGCCGGCCTCCCTTTACGGGCCGAAGCGTTCCAGAAGTTCTGTACGCGGTCCGATACAATCCCATCGTTCCGATACGCGACATCAATCGCGACGTGCCAGTTGAGTTGGCCGAGTTGGTCGAGGAGTTGTTGGCCAAAGAGCCGCTTCAACGTCCACCGACCGCGCTGGTAATTGGCAATCGATTGCAAGCGCTGCGAGCAGGACTAACGAGGCGTGCAGCCCAGTCGTCGAGCCCCCAGACAAATTTTCCCTCGGAAAAGACAAGTGTGGCAGACGAAGCCGCCAGTTCCCGCGAGTTGACGTCGATCGACTTGGCGGAGCTTGGTGTGCCAAGCATCGTCGTCAAAGGAAGTCCTACGGCAAATGAGGGCACATTTGTACTGAGTCCAGAAGAACAGTCGAAACTCGTTTCAAAGAGTCTTAGTCGCCGAGTTTCTCATCCGCCCTCCGCCAGCCCAAACGACCAAACGGTGGTCGCAACCCCTTCCAAAATCAATTCGGAATTTGTCGAAGGCCCAGTAGATGCTCAACGGCCGACGGGACAAACTCACTTTACTGTTGTTGATGATGAAGATCGTCGGGCTGCGGGGAGTTTGGGAGGCGAGCCGGAGGCAACCAGTTCTGTCGGGTATTGGATTTCGGTCGCGGGGTTGATAACAATTTTGCTAGGGACTTTTATTTCGATCTATTTCTATTCGCGTCCGTTATCGGCGGACAAATTACATGCCGAATTGATGGCGGTTGTCGAAGCGGGGGATCCTCGCTCACTAATCGAAGCGGAACCATTGCTAGAGGAATTTCAATCACGTTTTCCCGACGATCCGCGACAAACGGAAGTAGAACCCTATCGTAAAGACTTGGAGTTTGTCCGCGCGTCGAGGCAAATCCTCGCGCGAGCTCGATTCCAAGGAGGCGTCAATTCACTCGATCCCATCGAACAAGCTTTCTTGGATTGTATCGAATCGCGACAACAGCACTCTGGGTTAGCGTTGCGAAAAGCAGAAGCCATGGTGGCTGTCTTTGGGGGTGATCAGCTATTGAGCGATTATCACAAGAACCTTGTCGATATGGCTAGGCGGATGGTCGAGGAACTTAAGGACAAGGAGTCAGTAAACTCCAATCCTAAGATCGCTGCATTGAACGAACAGATTCGATTGGCGATGACATCTTATCCGTTGGAGTTTAAAATCAAGTTCCTCAAAGGCGTCATCGAATTATTCGAAGACAAACCTTGGGCGACCGATGCAGTGACTGAGTGTCGCGAAGCGTTGACGGTTCTTGAAAGAAATGAAAAGTAATCGTCATCATCGAAAATTACAGTTATGGCCCTGCTGATCTCCAAGAAATGAGCGATGCATTTGACATTTCAAGACCACGGAAACAGTGGCAACCAAGGAGGACTAGTGACTGGCCTTTGGTTTTATTGCGCTGGGGTCATAAAAGTGTCTCGGGGGCAAAATGGACAGTTTGGGGCCTTGGTGAATGCTAGAAAAGCCTTGTACAAGGCTTCATTTTAAATCTGATCCACAATTCGTTTTGAGCCTGAAATGGATTGGGTTATTCTAGATTGTGCGTCTTTGGGGCTATTTCTCCGGTCCTGTACTCCGTTCGTGCCCTATCTCCATCCATGTTAGCGTTAGGCAAAAACTATGCAGCTTGAAAGTTTGCTGCAACACTTTCAAATATCGCCAGCTGTCAAATTGCTCCGCGCGACGAGCGCGCCCTTCGTGCTGGACTTTTTGATCTCTCAGTTCAAGAGCCAAAATCGCTTGACCATTTCGCACGGCGAGATTCGCGCTTCGCTGCAAAGTTATCAAGAGCGAATTCATGACGAGCATTCGAGTGCACTTCGTGAAAAGCCCGAAGTTTACTTGACGGATTGGAGTTCGGCGGAGACCGGTTGGCTGCATCGATTCATCGAGCTTTCTCGCACCGAACCAAGTTACCAATTGACGCCGAATTCTGAAGCGGTCATTGCATTCATCGAAAGAGCTCTGCATGATGACGAACAATTTGTCGGCACCGAATGTCGGTTGCGATTGATATTGGATTTACTGGACGATGTGGTTACGGGAGCTGCGAAAGACCCGCAAGAAAGGCTCAACCGTCTGCGAGCCCAACGCGACCGACTGGACGCACAGATTCACGCCATTGAGCAGGGGAACGATGGTGAACCCTCGAGCGCAACCATGGTGCGTGAGCGGTTCGGTATGGCGATATCGCTGCTCAGTCAATTGCAGAGCGATTTTCGAGCGGTCGAAGATCGGTTCAAGCAGTTGGCTCGTCAAGTTCATCGCCGCCACGCCGAAGGTCGGCAAAGCAGGAGCGATATCCTAGAATTTGCGTTAGACCAAGAAGACCAACTCAAGCAAGACGATCAAGGCAAGAGCTTTCATGAATTTGTTCGACTGGTACATTCGCCCGAACGCCAAGAACGGCTGGCCGACCTGATCAACCAGCTTTCCAGTTTGCAACAAATCGGCGACCAGTCCGCAGGCGTTAGCAAACTTCATAGCATGATGCCTATGTTGATTGCCGAGGCCGAAAAGATTTTGCGAACCACGCAACGGTTAAGTCAAACTCTGCGAACTTTGCTCGATGCTCGCAGTAGTCGTCACCGCCAGCAATTGGCAATCGTACTCCGCGACATTCAGTCGATGGCGGCCGGTCGCGATCCATCGATCGATACCGATAACATTCAAATTTCGGTTGATGTCGATTTAGAAATTCAGTCACCGATGGATCGCGTGTTCTGGTCACCTCCGGTTATTTTCGATTCCGTCGACATGCAGCAACACATTGCTGACGATGAAATTCGCAACCAAGCGTTTCGAAGTTTGGCAAATCTAAATCGATTGGACTGGTCCTTAATGCGATCTCGTATTCGGCGTGCCATCGATAATAGTGGGTCGATGTCTTTAGTGGAGTTGTTGAAGCAGCATCCGCCGACAGTCGGACCGATCGAGATTTTGGGATATCTACAAATTGCACACGATGACGGGCACAAAATTGATTCTGTAATCCGTCAAGACATCACCATTGCCGACCGCGATGGCATATTACAAACGTTTCAAATTCCTCAAGTTGATTTCGTAAAGCGTCATGATTCAATTGAATAATTCAGATATCGAAAATAGATCCTTACCCGAATTTAAAGAGTGGAGCGTCGTCGCCGCGCGACTCTTACAAAGCGTCATTTATTCCGACGAAGAGCACGCTTGGACTGTGCTGTTGCGATCCCAAGCTAATTTGGAATCGTATTTCGCGAGGATAGGATTGGTCTTGGTTGTGAACGAAGCGGATGGAATGGCTTATCTGCGTCAGTTAACCGAGAGTGAATCGACCGGTGGATACGACAGGATTCCGCGACTCTTTCGACGTGTGCCGTTGAGTTATGACGCGACGCTTCTCTGCGTGTTGTTGCGAGATGCGTTGCGTCGATTCGAGGAAGAGGACATCGACAATCAGCGTTGTGTTTTGGAATTTGATCATCTCTTTGAAACTTGGAAGACATTTTTCCCAAGAGGTGAAGACGAAGTCAAAATTCGGAAGTCGCTAGAAAAGAACTTGCGAAAACTCGATGAGTATCGCTTCGTCCGCAAGTTTGGTGACGACGGCAATAGTTGGGAAGTGCGGCCCATCCTCAAAGCGCGATTGCCCATCGATGAATTAGAAAAACTGCGAGACCAGCTTAAGCGGGCGAAGAGCGCGACTGCGTTGGACGACCTTGGGCGAACGGAATAACTGCTGGATTCGATCGCGATATTGAAATAGAAAATAGATACGAGACTGACCAAGATACGAGACTGAAATGATGGACGCTATCGATTACCTTCGCAATGCTCGACCTGGATTTCGGCTTGCCTATTTCGAAGTATTTAATTGGGGAACATTCGATAGTGCGCGCGGGCAAATCTATCGCATGGAACCTCAAGGCAGAACCGCTTTGCTGGTAGGTCAAAACGGATCGGGTAAGTCCACGTTGGTGGATGCGTTGTTGACATTGCTTGTACAGCCCGGAGTACGGAATTACAACGTTGCGGCTGGCTCTAAGAAACGCGAACGAGACGAACGATCGTACATCAAAGGCGCTTGCGGTAGTGCGAGCAACGAAGAAGACAGCGGCGCGGTGACCGAATATTTAAGGCCAGACGCGAATCACTTTTCGATCCTGCTCGCCTGTTTTCGTCGCGACGATACGGGCCAAGCAGTCTCCGTTGCCCAAGTTCTCTACTTGGCAAAAGATGGCACTGTCGAGAAAACGTATGCACTGTCTAACGAAGAGCGATCCATTGCAAACGACTTGGCGAACTTGAATCGCACCGAACGAATGGGGCACCAATTACAACAACGCGGCTTTCGGGTGACCGGCAAGTACACGGAATATTTTGGTTGGCTCTCGCAGATGTTGCATATGCGAGCCAAGGCGTTGGATATGTTCAACCAGACCGTCGCCGTCAAGGATATTCAGAGCCTCAATCGGTTCATACGCGATCACATGCTGGAAGAGCGACCTTGGCAGGAAAAAATCGACAACTTACTGACCCATTTCAGCCAACTGAGCCAAGCATACCAAAGCCTTATTCGCACGCGCAAGCAAGTCGAACAGCTCATTCCGCTGGAACAATTGGTTTCCAGCATTACGACGCTTGACGAACAGTACGTGCAAAAACAAGCGACTCTCGATGCCACGGAGGCTTTCTTTTGCCATAAGACAATTGAGTGCTTGACCCCACAAATCGAACGAGTGCAGAAAGATGTTGTTTCGGCTCGGCATCGCGTTGCCGAATTGCAAACGCGAATGGACGAACTCGACGATACGCAGCGTCGCTTGAAAAACGAAATTGAAAGCGGCGGCGGCGAGCGATTGCGTGAAATTCCGCGAATGATCGATTCCGAACAAGAACGGTTGGAGATCAAACAAAAAGCCGAAAAAGCATTGATGGATCATCTGCGATCGGTCAAGTTCAGCGACAAACTGGCGGACGTTAAACAATTTACTCTACGACGCGAGCAGCTTGATTCGCTGCAGACGCAACTATATTCGGCGGCAAAGGAAATGGAGAATCAGAGAGCGCCCGTCTTGTTAGAGCTTTCCAAGATTCGTGCCGCGTTGAAGTCCGAGCAAACTGAAATTGATTCACTCAAAGGTCGCCATGGAAATATTCCGCCGTGGTTGTTCGATTTGCGAATGAAGATCGCCGCCTCGATCGGATTGACCGATTACGAGTTACCTTTTGCGGCCGAATTGATCGCCGTTCGCGACGAGTTTCGCGATTGGCAATCATCCATCGAAATGGTCCTTCGTCCGCTAGCGCTCAGCTTGCTCGTACCCGAAAAAATCTACAGTCGAGTGAGTCAGTGGATTGAGGAGAACAGGCTACAGGATGGCGAAGGACGCGGGCAACGATTGGTTTATTTGAAAGTGGGGAGCCGGGTTAAGTCAGATTCAGACTTGGACCAATTGCATCCATTGTCTCTGATCCGTCGCATCGAATTACGCGAAGGCCATCCGATGGAGTCGTGGTTGCGAGCAGAATTGAGCGATCGATTCGACTTCCGATGTTGCGAAACAATGCAAGAGTTTCAGTCTAGCCCGAGACTGGCAGTCACTCGACAAAGGCATACGAAAGTCGGCGACCAACGACATGAAAAAGACGATCGCGAACGGACTAGCGACCCCCGCTCGTTTATTCTCGGATGGAATAATCGCGAAAAGAAAAAGCAGTTGACTGCGTCGATTTCAGAATTGACTGCGCGGGAACAAAATATTCGATCTCAACTGAAATCCTTGGACGACACGATCGCGACCACGCGGCAGCAAATTGCATCGGTGGAATCGGCGCTCAAGTTTCGTGATTATTCCGAGATCGATTGGCGTCGCCATGAGGCGGTAATCGCTGAGCTTCGGTCTGAGGCCAAGCAGTTGGTCAATCAAGATGACGCTGGACGCGTTCTGCATCAGAGGCTCGAAGAAGCCATTCAAGCAAAAGGAGAGCTTCAAAAAGAACGTGATGGCTTGATGGCTAAGATCGGTCAGTACGAAAGCCAGTTGGGCGATGCGCGGAAGATCCTAGAACGTGCAAGAATGAATACTGCCGATCGGAAATCTTCGGCCAATCCGAAAAAAGACAAACAGAGTTTTGCCATTCTCGAAGCTTCCTTGCCAGCCCGTCCGCTGTTTTGGGATGAGCTTAGACAATTGGAGCTTGACCGAACAAAACAGTTTCATGCGGAGTTGCTGCAACTCAATAGCCAGCGAGACCCGCTTAAACTGGATTTGGCTAAGCTGCAGCAACGATTTATGAATGATTTCCCTGAGTTAGCCGTCGACCTGCAAGCCAACGAACGATACGACGACAATTTTCTCGGACTGCTCGAGAGTTTGCGCAACGACAATTTGCCACGACTCGAGAGACGATTTAAGGAACGACTCAACGAGAAAGTCATTCAAGAGATCGGTATCTTTCACGCCAACTTGCAAACCGAAAAACAAGACCTTTTGAGCCGAATTAACGCGCTCAACGTGTCGCTACAGCAGCTCGAATATCATCCTGGCACGTTCATGCGTTTGGAACCACGGGCCGTGAACGATCCTGAAATAAAGGCGTTTCAAGCCTCGCTGCGGGAATGCTTGGGAGATGTATCCAACAACGAAAATGAACTGGAAGTTCGATTCCAGCGAATCGAAAAACTGATTCAGAAATTACGTGACGAGGAACGTTGGCGGGACAAAGTTACCGATGTTCGCCGCTGGTTCGATTTTGGAGCGCGCGAAGTCGAGTTGGCAACCGGTTTGGAACGAAGTTATTACGAGGATAGCGCCGGGCAATCCGGGGGCGAAAAGGCAAAGCTTGCGTTTACAATCTTGGTTGCCGCGATCGCTTATCAATACAACATTGACCCTCTACAAACGAATCAGGATCGTTTCCACTTTGTTGTCGTCGATGAGATGTTCTCAAAGGTCGACGATCGTTACGCAGAATACGCGCTGCAGCTATTTGAAAAGTTTGGATTGCAGCTTCTCATCGTCGCACCGCTAGACGCCAAAGCACGTGTGACGGAATCTTACGTTGGTTGCTACTTGCATACCGTAAAAGACGAGCGAACCAAAACGAGCGAGATCATCACCATGTCCGCGGCCGAGTATGAGGAAGCCATGGTGACATCGGCGGTTCGCAAAGGCAAGAAAGGATCCGTGCGGCGCATCGATCCACCCCACGCCGGACCTCCAAAACCAAGGTGATGATTTGCGAAGTTTGGGAGACTTGAGGGGCGATGTTGATGCAAATACGATATCGTCACGCGGCTCGGACTAAGCTAGCAATATTGAAGGTCAGGAATCAGATTGGTCGGCAAAGTTTTCCTAATCCGCAAAGTCGCGTGTGACGATAAACGAGACATGTGATTTTGCGAATGCGATTTTCCCGCATTGATGAACCACTATCGCGAAGGTTTTCGGGGGGCCGACAATTTCGCGTTTCGATATCATTGAACACAGTAAAACTTGCCCCCGAACATGTCCAACGTCGCTACCAAAACAAGTTATCACGACCCCGGGTTTCGCGGAAACCTGGTTCGTTGGATTAATACTTGGGGTAAGGTCGTCATCGATTCGATGTCGACGGTTGGCGATGTCGCGATTTTCGCTTGGCAGATCGTCGTATGGATGACAACAGCGCGGCTAAAGCGCGAGACGGTCATGCCCAATTTCTACGCGGTCGGCGTTCTCAGTTTACCCGTTGTTGCGTTGACGGGAACTTTTATCGGTATGGTGCTAGCAGAGCACAGCTATTCGCAATTCAAGAGTATTGGTCTTGAGTCGCGATTGGGTGCGGTCATCAATATGTCGCTCGTCCGCGAATTGGGGCCGGTGCTTGCAGCAACCATGTTGGCGGGCCGAGTAGGAAGCGCCATGGCCGCTGTCCTTGGAACAATGCGCGTCACGGAACAAATCGACGCATTGATTGCAATGGGAGCGAATCCCATTCACTATTTGGTCGTGCCGCGATTTCTTGCCTGCGTTCTGCTCATTCCAGCGCTGACAATTATGGCCGATTTCATGGGAATTGTCGGCGGGTACTTTTACAGCGTCATCGTATTGGGCATCGATCACGCCCAGTACTTGCGTCACAGTCGCGAATTTGTAGGCGGCTTCGACTTTTTCGCGGGCGTTTTCAAAAGCGTATTCTTTGGTGCAATTATTGCGGTTATCAGTTGCTATCGTGGTTTCAATTGCCAAGCCGGAGCTGAAGGCGTTGGCCGTGCTGCCACGTCAGCTTTCGTGCATGGATTTGTGTTGATCCTTATTCTCGATTTGGTGATGAACATTTTCTTGAATGGCGTTTACGCGGCTCTATGGCCTCGCGGCGCAAAACTATTCTAATGGCAAAAGAAACGGTTTTACAAAACGAATCTCGCGGGGAAACGGAATCCAAGTCGAATTCCGCCCTGGTCGAAATACGCGATTTGAGTGTGATCTTCGGTCGTCAAATTGTTCTGAACAAGATCAATCTGGCGATCCCCCGTGGTCAGACCGTGGTCATTATTGGGGAAAGCGGTTGCGGCAAGACACTGTTGTTGAAAACACTTGTGGGATTATTGAAACCGACGAAGGGCGAAGTGATCTTTGACGGAAACAATATCAACAAGTTGGGCGATGTGGAGATGACCAAGTTGCGTCGTCGATTTGGGTTTGTTTTTCAAAATGCGGCGCTGTTCGACAGCATGACGATTGGCCAAAACGTGGCTTTTCCGCTCCGACAATTCAATTCAACCAAGCCGAACAATGAGCAGCAAATCCTTACGGAACGTCTAGCAGAAGTCGGCTTGCCGGAATCGGTCATGTCCAAACGACCAGCTCAACTTTCCGGTGGAATGCGTAAACGAGTCGGCATTGCCAGGGCGCTGATGTTGGATCCTGATTTGCTGCTCTATGACGAACCTACAACCGGACTCGACCCTATCATGAGCGATGTGGTCAATGAGTTGATGTTACGGACTCGACAACGATACAAAGTGACGAGCGTCATTGTCACGCACGATATGCACACGGCTCGCAAGGTGGGCGATCGCGTCATCATGCTTTACCCGCATTCGCGATTGAAACCTGGAGAGCAGCAAATCCTATTCGACGGACCTCCCGAGGAAATCGATCAATGCACCGACCGTCGCGTGCTTCAATTCGTACGAGGCGAAGCGGGCGAGCGGTTGATGGAAATGCGTCAATCGTCAACATCTGCCGGAGACCTGGAAACACCCGACGTTCACGCTATAGTAAAAAGTCGTAGATAGGCACTAGTCAAGGATATAACCATGGAAGAAAGCGGCTATCGTTTCGGTGTTGGAGTGCTCGTCGTAGCCTCCGCCATCATCGGGATTTTGCTCGTTGTATTCTTTGGAGCAATACCCAATTTCTGGGTCGATCGATATTCCGTCACGATCAACTTTCCTGCCGCCCCAGGCGTCGCCATCGATACGCCGGTTCGAAAAAATGGAGTTAAAGTCGGACGCGTTTCCGGCGTGACACTTCGTTCAGGTGACGAAGGAGTCGATTTGGCACTCGAAATGGAGGGACAGCATGAAATCCGCCAAGGCGAAGCAGTACGTATTGGTACGGGCTCCCTCATCACCGGCGACGCAGTCGTCGAGTTTGTCCCTGCAACGGAAGAAAGCCTTTTGACTCGGTTTGACGGCATGTCGGGTACGCCGAAAGATGGTCAGTTGCAACCGACCGAGCGCGAAATTGGAACGACATTGATGAAGGATGGCGACTACATCAGCGGTGGCTTTGTCAAAAGTGACCCATTAGCAACAATCGGAGACTTGCAAGGCAACTTTACAACGACGCTTTCTGCGATCGAACGGGCAAGCAATAAAATCGAATCGCTTGCCGGCTCCATGGAAGATGTCGTAGGAAATGGCCGCGGTGAATTGCGAGACGTGATCGATAAAACAAAGGTCACGATCGATAATTTCAATCGAACACTCGATTCCATCGAAGGTGTTTTCAATAGAATCGAACAATCCGGACTGCCCGACGCATTGGCCAACAGCGTCGAGAAGTTACCGGGCGTTTTCGACGAAGCCGACCGCGTCCTTAAACAGACCAAGGCGACTCTGCGTAGCTTTGAAGAAGCTGGCGTTACGGCCAGTGCCACACTCAAGAACGTGCAGGAGTTCACGGATCCATTTAGCGGCAAAGGCGAAGCGTTTTCTGAAGAGGTTTTTTCGACCGTGCAGAACCTGGACGCTTTGCTAGTTGACCTGAGGCGATTCACGACGCGACTCAACAACGGTCAAGGAACCGTCGCGCGATTAATCGAGGACGAGCAGCTTTATTTTGGCCTGGTACGTACGCTTGAGAACATCGAAATGATGTCGCAGCAGTTGCGGCCCACGCTTGACAACGTCCGCGTCTTCTCCGACAAGATAGCACGCGACCCAGGCGGCCAAATCGGCGTCCGAGGTGCCCTGACCCGACGGCCTGTGGGGTCTGGGATTAAATAATGCATCGCTGGCATTATTTCAGCCACTTGGGCAGTTCAATTGGGGGGCGAATTGACGCAATCTACCCCGCCAAGTCGACTTAAAAGACAATTCGGCTACAATAGATTATTAATTGTGTCGGTGCGAGGTGCGGGATAAGTTGCTCGCGCTGGCCACATTTCCCACCTCCTTAATCCGGGTTTGATTTGCGTCGAACCTGTGTTTCTAAAGGTTCCTATGAAGCAGTTCATTTTCTGTTGCCCATCGCCCCGAGTCTCGCTGGCGCTCGCTGTTCTCGTTATCGCCAACTTGAATGGAGTCGCTTTCGCACAGGCAGTCAAAAAGAAGTCCGTCGATTTCAACCGCCAAGTGCGACCGATTTTGGCTCGACACTGTTTTTCGTGTCATGGTCCGGACAAGGCCGAGTCGGGACTTCGACTGAGCGATCCGGACTTTCTGACCAACGCGGCGGACTCGGGCGAGCATGCCATCGTCGCAAGTGATCCAGATGCCAGTCAGTTGTTGACACGTATTAAGTCAGAAGAAGAGGGAGTTCGGATGCCGCCCGAAGGCAAACGGATTTCAGAAAAGGACGTGGCGGTCTTGGAAACATGGATACGCGAAGGTGCTGACTACCAACGACACTGGTCATTTCAACCGATTCAGCGTCCCGCAATCCCCGCATTGGCGAATTCGACTTGGTCGCGAACGCCGATCGACCAATTCATACTTGCGAGGCTCGAAGCTGCAGGATTAAAGCCCGCCCCACAAGCTGATCCTCGTCATTTGATTCGGCGAGCTTACTATAACGTCCTTGGAATTCCGCCCAGTCCAGAACAGGTCGAAGAGTTCGTAGCAAACTCCAGCGATCAGAACTACGAGAATTTGGTAGACCAACTGCTAAGTGATCCTCGAATGGGCGAACGCTGGGGGCGTCATTGGCTTGATATTGTTCGCTATGCCGAGACGAATAGTTATGAACGCGATGGTGACAAGCCCAACGCTTGGCGCTACAGGGACTACATTATCCAGTCCATAAACGCCGACAAGCCTTACGATCAATTCGTGCGCGAACAAATCGCCGGAGATGAGCTAGATCAAGTCACGAATGAATCGTTGACCGCGACAGGGTTCTACCGGTTAGGAGTATGGGACGACGAACCAGCCGATCGTGTTCTGGCTAAGTTTGACGAGTACGATGACCTTGTGACAACCACGGGCCACGCGTTTCTTGGCCTTACGATCAATTGCGCTCGCTGCCATGATCACAAGATCGACCCCATCACACAAAAAGACTATTACCAATTTGTTGCCCTCGTTCGCGACGTCCCTAGCTACGGTGCGAGCAACCAAATCGATATCTCACCGCCTGAAGTAGCTGCTCAATACGATGCCTTGACGGCACAATTGCAAAAGCTCACACAGGAGATGGAAGAGATCGAGAAAATCGGCATTGTCAAAATGTCGGCAGAGGATCAACGAGCGACCGAAGGCGGTAGCCGAAAAAAAGTGCTCAAGGAAAAACTCAAGCAAAATCTCGACGCCGATCAATGGGACGCTTACACAAGACTACAACAACAATCCCAGCAATCGCAAAAGCAGCTTGAGTCATTGCCTCCAAGAACGAATGTCATGGGACTTGCGCGATGCGACGTGAATCCTCCACCAACTTTTATACTGAGACGAGGTAACCCACAGTCCGAAGGCGAGCAAGTCGAGCCCGGGTTCCCAGAACTTGTAGGCGCTGCGCCTCCTGTGATCCCGCCACAACCTGCTGGTGCTCGTTCAGCAGGTCGTCGACGCGAGCTTGCCAATTGGATTGTTTCTGACAAGAACTGGTTTACGGCGCGCGTTATCGTCAATCGAATTTGGCAACATCATTTTGGACGCGGGTTGGTTCGTTCGGCGAACAATTTTGGCCAACTCGGCGACCAGCCGACACACCCGGAACTCATCGATTGGCTAGCGTCGGAACTGATTCGGAATGACTGGCAGCTCAAATCCATTCATCGCCTGATCATGTTATCGTCGGTTTATCAAATGAGCAGCCAATCGAACCCCGCAGCATTGCGGCAGGATCCCGAGAACAATCTTTTTTGGCGATACAACATGCGTCGGTTGAGCGCCGAAGAAATTCGCGATGGCGTTCTAGCGACGACAGGTCAAATCAACTTCGAAAAATACGGGCCAAGCATCTATCCTGAACTTGGCGAAGAAGTCAAAGCTACCCAATCCGTTCCGGGCAAAGGGTGGGGGAATTCTTCTCCGAGCGACCAATCGCGACGGAGCGTTTACATCTTTATCAAGCGATCGTTGATTCCGCCCGAGCTTTCCAATTTCGATTTTCCAGAAACGGACTCCAGTTGCGAAGCACGGTTTTTGACGACGCAGCCAGCGCAGGCTCTGAACATGCTCAACGGGCAGTTCATGCAACGACAAAGCGCAAAGTTAGCCGCACGTGTGCGGCAGGATTTACCCGATCAACTGGATCGTCAGATAGCAAAGATCATCGAGCTGGTGCTTTGCCGACCGTCGAACGACGACGATCTTGAGATCGCTCACGATGTCATCCGAACCATGCAAGACAAATATCATCTGAACGACGAACGCTCCTTGTCCATGTACTGCTTGGTGGTTCTCAACTTGAATGAATTCATATACCTCGATTGATGAGATAGACGATGAACGATTCTTTTAATAATTCAAACAATGGTCGTCGGTCCTTTTGTCGACGAACGCGACGAGAATTTCTGTGGCAATCGGGTGCCGGGTTCGGAGCAGTCGCTTTATCGGGATTGCTCGGCGACGGCTTCTTTCAACGCGCCATGGCGACAGAGGATGCTGGTCACGAAGATTTGTCCAGAACGTTGAAACAGCCGCATTTTGCTCCCAAAGCAAAATCGGTGATATTCCTATTTATGTATGGCGGACCAAGCCATATCGATACGTTTGACTACAAGCCGAATATGATTGGCATGGACGGCAAGACTGTCGAAGTCAAAACGTTTGGACGCGGTGGCCATCGCAACCAAGGCCGAATCGTTGAACCTAAATGGAAATTCAAACAATACGGCGAATGTGGTAAATGGGTTAGCGATCTTTTTCCGAACGTCGCGGGCTGCGTTGATGACATTGCGTTTCTGAATTCGATGACCGCCGATTCGCCGATTCATGGATCCGCCATGTTGATGATGAATTCAGGAAAGATATTGAGCGGTTCTCCTTCGCTGGGCTCGTGGGTCAATTATGGACTCGGTTCCGAGAATGAAAATTTACCCGGTTATGTGGTCATGCTCGATCCAACTGGCGGACCAATCAGCGGAGCCAAGAACTGGTCCAGCGGTTATATGCCTGCGAGTTATCAGGGAACGATTTTGCGAACGAAAGGCGCTCCCATTTTGGATTTGCAACCACCCGCAGGCGTCACGCGTGAGATGCAGCGCGACTTGTTGGACTCGATCAAGCAAGCGAATCAGCAGCACCTAACGAGTCGAATCGACAACAGCGAATTGGCCGCGAGAATTTCGAGTTACGAGTTAGCATACAAGATGCAGGAGTCCGCGCCGAATGTCGTCGATTTCTCAGACGAATCGGCAGAAACGCTCGAACTCTACGGGGTCAACGATCCCAAGACTGAAGATTTTGGTCGACGTTGCATGCTGGCTCGCCGTTTGGTCGAACGAGGTGTTCGGTTCATTCAACTCTATTCTGGCGGGTCGCATAATGACGACAACTGGGATGCTCACGGGGACTTGGAAAAGAACCACAACCATCACGCGGGTGCTACAGATAAACCGATCGCGGCTTTGTTGCAGGATCTCAAACGGCGCGGCATGTTGGAGTCCACGTTGGTCGTCTGGGGTGGTGAATTTGGCCGACAACCCACGGCAGAATACGCCCAAGGTACTGGTCGCGATCACAATTCGTATGGCTTTACAATGTGGATGGCTGGTGGTGGGATCAAGGGCGGAGTGAGTTTTGGTGGTACGGACGAACTAGGTTCCGTTGCCGTTGAACACCCGCTTCACGTAAAGAATTTACATGCCACTGTGTTACATCAACTGGGCCTTGATCCCAATCGCATTTCGTACTTCTATAGCGGCCTGGATCAAAAGTTAGTTGGCGTCGAACACGTCGAACCCATCAAAGAAATCATCGCTTAATCGCAAGCTTTAATTCAACGTAGAACGGGTCTCCCGGCCCGTTAGTTTAAAAAGCGTCACTCCAAACCCCAATTTCGTACATTAACTTCCAGCCTCCCCTTACCCATGCAATCCCGGATTTTACTTGTAGTTTCAACGAAATCTGGCCAATTAATTACCTAAAATTTCCGTTTGGACGTTGGTTGACTGCGGCGTGGGTTGGCCGGCGCTGACGATGGTAGCCTGAACCGTCATGCGACCAGGGATGCGGGGTCGGACGGACAAATTCCATCGAACTGTTTCTCCCGCGCGGACTTCACGGACGGGATCAGAGCGCACATGTCGTGCATCGATGAACCGATTATCCAAAGCGGTTCCGACGGCGGCAACTTTCGTAATCTCCGCTTCGTCGGAAACACGAATTTCAAGAACCAGATTCTGATCAATCAAATTTTGATCGTTCAGGACGGCAATTTCATAACGCGCGTCTTGGCCGACAACTGCGGGTTCTGTAAGTTCTCGAATTTGCAATTTCCAGTTTCCAGCACGTCCTGGCAAAACCGGATTACCCGGCAACACGGGTGGGGTGCCAGGGCCGCCGGCGTCGGGGGGGAGTACTGGATTGGCGGTGTCGACCGTAATGGCAAGTCGATCGCTTGCGGCAACTTGTTCGGTGGTAACGACACTCGCTTCGATTATACCTTGACCGCCAAATCGATCTGCGAGAAACTCGGCTTCGACGGTAATCGAGCCAGGCAGACCACCACCGACAGCGGGTTGCAGCGATGGGAATCTCCACAGCAGTTTTCGTTGGCTAGGAACATCTGATGCACTTGGAGCGCCTACGACAGACAATTCTTGGCTGTATTGGAGAGCGATCTGTACATCGGAAAGCGGCACTTCGCCCGTATTCTGAACTTCTGTAACAACCACGAATCGTCCATTCGCAGGAACTCGTGTTCGATTGTCTTTCGGGCTGATCTTGATGGTCAGTCCAGGTCGTTTTGGAGCCGGTTGAACAGCACGTATTGCGGCGCTATTCTGAGCAAGTACCGCTTGCGTAGGGCTTGATCCTAAACGACCTTTCACTTCGGCAACTAAGTCGCCCGCTTGGGTAACATTGAAGACGATTCCGAAAGTATTCCGTTGCTGAGGACCTAAATGACCGATAGGCTTGCTCAGCGTTGTGTTACCCGATTCGACTTCTTGCAATCCGGGAGAGCTTGTTAGATCGAGGATAATGTTTTCAAGTGTCTTGGTGCCGTTGTTCTCGACATCGATCAGGAATTTGACACGCTGACCAACTTCGACGGTCGTTGCGTTATTCTCTGGTGCAATGCGCAATCGCATGCTTGGCTGAATCAGTTCCGTGCGAATGGATTTCTCGATATTCAAAGTCGGTGCAGACTGGGAACCCGAGGAACCCACGGCTTGGAAACTGATCACTGAAGCGCCCGGTCCCAGCATTCGCAATTGCACATTGCCGACGAATTGCTGTTGAGCTGGAATGGTGCCGATGTTCCATTGAATTGCGCGATCTGTGCGGCTGTCTGGGGGTGGTACCACGTCAACGACTTCGGCTCCCGCAGGAATGTTGGCTTGCAAGACGACATTCGTGGCTTGAACGTCGCCGGTGTTCCCGAGCTGGACGGAGTAACTAGCGATTTCGCCTGGAGTAACGGTTGCAGGGCCCGAAGGCTGCAAAAGCAACTGAGCGGAACTCCAGGTGACGGTCGTTTGACCTCGTCCCAATGGCAATGCGGGCATATTGTCCGTTGCGTCGGCGGGGCGTTCAACTTCGATCGCGATTATCGCGGTACCAGGCAAATTCGAGACCTGCTGAACTTGCACAGAAGCTCGCGAGTCTTTTCCGACCCGAGCTTCGGCTACTTCCGCGCCGGATGGCAAGAACCGGGCGACTTCGGGATTGAGGATTCGATATTTCACAACCCAATCTTCCGCCGCCACGGCAGCGTCTCGGCTTCGCGTCACCGTTGTTGAGATCGTGACCGGTTGACCGCTATCGGCCATTGCGGGAGATGGAAAAGCCCACTGTGCATCGAGCCAATAGATGACTGCAGTTTGCCGACGCTTGTCCCAAAGCTCGCTATCGGGAGCCAATGCTGTTACGCGACTGACGCCTTCGACGGGACTGCTAAGAGTAATCCAAGTTTGACCTTTGCGGAGCGGCAAATCGTCTTTGGGGTTGGCGGTACCTCGCGTAATTGCCGATTCGATCGAACTAGTTCGACCTTTTGCAAAGTCAACGTCAAGCTTCTCAACTTTGGGTTTGGCGTGCCACGAACGCAGCGCCTTGCCCTTTGCATCGTCACCAACTTCGATAAACGTCCCGACGCTTTCGGGCGTCAGCATCCACTCGATCGGTTCCTTTGTCACAAAGTAACCGTCTTCGCCGCAGATGCCTGCCAGCAGTAGGACTTCGCCACCTACCGGCGCGACAATCTTTGTTGGCGTCATCATCAACTGACCGCAATTCCCGCGATCATGTTTGGCGAGCAATCCCGTGCCGACTGGTTGGACGTTCGGTGCAGTCGTGCCTTGAATACAAGGTGGGGGCGAAACTGGGGTTGGGAAAGCTGGATTGGGGATCAAACCATCGTTACCCGGCAGGATATCGCGATTAATTTCGGTGCGATTAGGACTGGGCAAGAAAATTCGTTGGCCGCTAGGATCGATGGCAGGAAGCCCGAGCGTGCGGCAGCCGATTAAACCGATCGACAAGACGATGATGAGGAATGCGCAAACCGAATGGCGCGCACCTGCGGTAACACAGGTTCGTCCAAATTCCATTTCAGGGGCTTTGCGGGCACCCGGTGCATTCATCCTGAGCCTCATCCTTACGTTCACCCAGATTCCTAGATTGAGGGTTCATGGAAAGGTAGCTCATGAAAAGGCGGCAAGCCAAAATTCCCGTTGGTGTTTCTAATGATTTTGAATTTCGGAGGCGAACATTTGCGGCTTGTACCGATTATTCAAGTTCTCGCGTCAAAAGCGGCGAGACGTTCAACGGACGATGGCAATTGCGGCAAAGTGTTCGAAATGGCGCATTCGGTTCCATCTGTAATATCTTGCTGGACCATGGAAAAGCTCTCCGCCGCTCGATAACGGGCGTTGTCGTTATTCCGATAAAGCAGGTACACTGGTACTGAAGGTTTCCGATGGGAATCATTACGTTTTGATCGAATTGAAATAGTCTGTCGGTTTATTCCCTTTGTCTCATTTGGTCGGGAACGACCAGCTTAAATCAATCAAGCAACTGCGAGTGGCGCGTGGATACGTCCGACCCTTTGGAACAGCTAATCCGATTGCTGAAAAATGCGGATGGAACGCTGCCCTTCGGGTGGAAACAGTCGCCGCAGCGCGAACCGGTTTCTGGCTGGCAGTTGCTTGAGGGCGTCCGAGTCGCGCGAGAGAATTCTAATGTCGACGCAAATAAGACTTGGCGGTCGGAGTTCGAAAATTTGCACCAGCAGTTGCGGACACTCGACACAACTGCGCAGTCGCCAATCGTCGCGATCACTGGTTTACTGAACGCAGGTAAGTCGAGCTTGTTAGCGGGTTTTCTGTCAGACGCAGGTCGCCAACGCGTATTGATCGGCAGTGCCAACGATCAAGGAACTCATCGATTTGTCCTATGGTTACCAGCCAGTTGGCGAAAATCAAGCGAAGCTTGGAATGCCGCCATGCAACAACTGGTTGCTGTGTTTGGATGCGAGCCCGAGTCGCTATCCGACGACATCACAATCGCTCGCGAGCAATACAACGGTCGTAGTTTCCTGCCTAAGTCCACAACCGATTCGAGCACCATCGATCCCCGAAGCATTCCGCTCATCGCAACGGATGAGAAATTGGATCGGTTAGGAATTGGTTTATTGGATTGCCCCGACATCCAAACGGGAATGTTCCCTTCAGATTTGCAGGATCAGCCGCGAAGTGCAACGACCGACACCTTTGCTGAAAGGTCGATGCATGTTGCTCAGCAGCGCGCTGCCATGTTGATAAAAGCCTCGCACCTATGTTCGGCATTCTTGGCCGTTGTCGCCAGCAATAGTTTGCATGAAGAGAAATTCAACGAATTGCTGGAGTCACTCCGCACCAACATGCCGGGCGTTCGCCGCATCGTCATCGTGAATCGCGTCCCGAGAAGATACACATCCACTGAAATTGCCGACGAAGTCCAGTCGACGTATCAATCGATCGGCTTTGATCGATCCTACATGGCTTACAATTTCCAAGGTCCTTTGGATCGCGAGAAAATTCCTTTGCCACCCGATGCTGACGGACAAGCTGATTGGTCGAACTTGCCTGTTTTTTTTCAGATCGCGCCGCCACCGGTTCCTCAGCCCCCTGCCCCGATTGAGCCGGATCATTACTTGTTGAACTTAGGGAAACACCTTGACCGAGGACGCTTGGTGGCTGAATGCCGCAGTGCTTTGGCTCAGCGACTTGCGAGCCAATTGCAGAAAGGCATGGAGCAATTGTATGCGGAGCTTCAAAACCGAAAGGACCGGTTAAAGCGAGTCTTTCAGTTAATGGCCGACGCAAGCTTTGAATTTTCACGCGGTCCAAAGAGTGGCGAATCAAACGAGACTTCGCTACGACTTCATGCGTCGCGCGAAATCGTTCAGCAAATATCAAAAAGCTTAGAGAAGACGGCTCCGTGGTGGGCTCGTCCAAGCCGATTCATTGTCCGTTTGATACACGATTCCAAGGACGCGATGGTCAATGCCGCAGCGAAAATTACGCCGCTCCACTGGCTTGGGCAGAAGTCAGCGGCCGTTGTGGATGCCATCCAAGGACAATTCCGTCGAGGCGAAGTTGGACGCGTGGTAAACAATTTAGCGTTGGCTGATTTTCTCAAGCAATTCGATTATGAAAACGACCTGGCAGATTGGTCGCAGTCTGATTCTACGAAGGACGTTGAGCGACGTTGTCAGCGAATTATCGACCGATTTCAAAGTGAGAGCCGCACGCGTTTGAACGATGCGGAATTGGACGGCTACACTGCGAAGATATGGGCCGGAATGACTTGGCAACAGAGGCTTTGGACGGGTGTTGTGCCTGCGACTCTGGTGTTCGCGCCTTTGCTGGCGGTGCTCGCGTTGCCGTTTGATTTTGGCGGTTCGAGCGTCTTGGTGTTAGCTTCGATGAAAGAGTTATTGTTTGCGGGATTGGCTGGAGTTGGGGCTGCATTGCTTGGTGGTGACAACATGCCCAAGCTAGCAGAGGACGAAGCAGCTTGGCAACAGTTGAATGATTTGTTTGCAATCACGTGCGACGAATTTGGGATTCCCCGGCCATCGGAAAATGAATTTCCCACCATCTCCACACTCAATCATCGACGCGCCATACGGTCCGCTCACGTTGCGGAAGCAAGACAACCGGAAAATGCGATGTTGCCATTGCCGATTGAATTGAACGCAGACTTTAAGCGACGATTTGCTCAAGCTCACAAGCTTTGGATGGAAAGTATCAAGTCATGAATGGACACGAAATAGCACACTACGATGCACTGGCTCAGCGAATCTCGCAAGCGGCGACGTTTTTGTTTGGCGATCGGGCAATGGCGCATGCGATTCGAGAAAAATGTCGAGATTACCAACGACAATGCAACGACATAGTTTCGTCACGCGGAATTGCTTGGTTGACTGTCGCAATCGTCGGTGCCAAAGGTCAAGGTAAGTCATGGATCGCTCGACAATTCGTAATCGATCCTGCGGTGCGGGGACGTTTGTCGAGCGGCGTGTTGTCACGCGAAGCCACGACTAAGTTGCACTGGATCGGCCCCAATCGGCCAGAATCGCTAGACGATCAGCGTGAAGTCTTTCATTACTGCGATCGCGGACAATTGCTGGACTTGGGGCAACCTTATTTGCTCATCGATACGCCTGGCATCACCGATGCCGATCAGCGCGCGGCCCAAGTCGCCAAGGAAACTTTGTCCTTGGCACCAGTGAAATTATTGGTAATGCGCCGAGACCAAATGCGATCGGCGATTAACAGCCAAATCTCCGCTTGGATCGAAGGTTCCGTGTGCGTGCCTGTTTTATCCTGTGTTCCGATCCAAGAATTCAATGCGCAGTCTAATGCTGTTTCGAGCGAGTCGCTAAGGTCCGATATAACTCAATTGTTGGACTCCCTTCGCGCCAGTGCACCGCAATCGAAATTGCTTGAACCCGTCTTGATACCGGATTTCGAAGCGACCGGTGACGAAGTTCGAGCAGGGGCCGATTTCACAGCGACTTTAAAGAGTCGATTACAAAACGAATCGCTCGAAGAATTGGCCATGACTCGCGCAAACCGTTTGAGTGCATTAACACATCGACTACAACATGAAGTCGGTCGTTTGGTCGAATCCGAAACGCCGCAATTAGCCGAAGCTGTTCGGCGTATGCACGAAGAGACGGATCGGTTGCCGGGTCAAGTCGTCGAATCGCTGTTGGGTGCGACGGTTGTGTTAGAGACGGCGGTACGAGGGCGATTGAGGGCGCAGATGATTTCTGATACCAGCCCGCTTTGGTTTCCGTATCGAACGGTTATTTCCGTATTGGGCTTCACACAAGGTGCATGGGATCGCGTGGTGCTCGCGCTAAGTGGCAGTGTGCCATCGCTTTTCGGCGCGCTTGCGACATGGGCTCGCAATGTTCAGAAATCGAGAGAGATCTCTACCGAAATGCAAACCGGAATTCGCGATCGATTGAAATCGAGGATCGAAGATCGATTGACCCCAATCAATCGCCAATTCTATGTCGCGTTATCTCGACTACAGACTGGTGATGCGGCGGATCCAACAAAGACACCTACGCCTAATGTTCGGCTTGGCGGCATCGAAGAACTACAGGGACAGTCAGTGAACTTGTTTGAAAGCGCAATCGCCGCTTCGGCCACCAATCGAATTGGATTGCAATGCGCTGGAATGTTAGCGACGGCAATGTTTTGGGGCATGCTTTCGGGGCCAATCGTGTCTGTCTATCGACAGTATTTCGAAGCCAGCCGATCGGCATTGACAGCAGCGCAAGCTCACTTTGACGAATTCCCGCATCCGAGCGGTAGCTTGTTGGCCACCAGCATTTTTCTTTCGCTTCTACCGATGTTAATTTTTGCGATGATTTTTATGACGTGGACTTTACGGCGATCCAGAATACAGAGGATATCGCGCCGAATCTTGGCCGAGCATCACACTTTGATTGGAAAACTAAAATCCGAAGGCGTGCTGAAACTCTATTTCGAAGATCCTAAGTTGGAGCAGGCGGAGTTTCTATTGCGATTGGATCGAATGAGCCGCGTGGATCGTGGTCAACCGTCATGAGTCAAGCGCGAACAATTGCTAGCCGGTTAACCTCGGCAGAGCCAGCAGCAATCGCCATTGTCAAAGTTCAAGGTCCTTCGGCCACGGAAATTGTATCGCGATATTGGGCACCAGTTGTTTTGCATGCGACGCTCGAAATTAATCGCATTCGCTTTGGCAGTTGGCAAAGTCCAAGTTCATCGGTTAGCGAACAAGTTGTCGTTTGCAGGACAGAGTACGACTGCATCGAGATTCATTGTCACGGTGGCCTGCAAGCTGCGAATCGCATCATGTCCGATTTAGAAGCTGGCGGCGCGTTGGTTGACATGGTGGTGGCAGACAACGACTCCGGCTCAATCAGCGAGGAAGCTATCAGCCTTGCCGCCGAAGAAGATCTTGTCCTAGCCAAGACGGAGAGGACAGCGGGCATATTGCTTGATCAATGGCGCGGTGCGTTGTGTCGCGAGATTCGGGCCGTTCGGGGCTTGGTCAAAGGCGGTCAAGTCGATGAAGCGAGCGCAAGAATTGAGAAGCTAAAAAAGAGCTTTGCCATTGGTCGTCATCTTGTTGAACCTTATCAAGTTGTCGTGGCTGGTCCTCCGAATGTTGGAAAGAGTAGTCTGATCAATGCCATCTTGGGATATTCGCGGGTCATCGTGCATGAAACAGCCGGAACGACACGGGATGTTGTGGAAGAGTTGACGAGCGTCGATGGATGGCCTGTTTTGATTCACGATACAGCGGGCTTTCGAGAAAGTTCGGATGCCATTGAGCAGCAAGGAATCGCGGCCGCGAAATCTGAATTGGCCAGCGCGGATTTGGTTTTGATTTTGGTGGATGAATCACGAGGATGGGCAGCGGTCCATGAGGGAATTCTATCGGCAAGTCCGGGGAAGAATTTGATCGTCGGCACCAAACACGACTTGCGCATTGGCGAGAAGGACTTGGGTTGCCGAATCGACGTTAGTACATCCGCCATCGCCAACCAAGGCGTCGAACGGTTGCTGGACGCAATAGCTCAGCGTATCTGTCCCGTCCCTCTACAAGCGGACCAAGCCATCGTCTTTCGCTCCGAGCAACTGGCTGCTATTGGGCGCGTTCTGCATTCTTAAGTCGGCGTTTACTTTAGAACTCGGGCATCGGTTGGAGAAATAGCTGTGCCTAGACATAGCTGTACACTTGTGTATATTCTGGTACAGCCGTTCACTTGGTAATTCAGTAGTCGGGCATTAAGCGGCAAAAACCGAGTGAAAACAAGGAGTTGATGTTCATCATGGAAAAAAGCATAACTTAAAGCAATGAATCGACCGCTGACAGATCGCCAACAAATAGTGTACGAATACATACGCGATCGGATCGTAACTCGCGGTTATGGGCCGACAGTGCGCGAAATTGGGGAACATTTGGATATACGTTCGCCAAATGGTGTAATGTGCCATTTGCGTGCTCTTGAACGTAAAGGCGTTATTCGGCGAGCCGCCAATAAATCGCGAGCAATAGAGTTGGTGGAGTCGTCGCGTCGGCATACAAACGCCGGTATTCCGCTTGCAGGTCGCGTGGCGGCCGGTCAATGCATGATGGCCATCCAGCAGGACGAACGCATCGATTTTGCGAACTTGTTGCATCGCGAAGATCGTTTTGCCTTAGAAGTTACCGGCGATTCGATGATCGACGCCCACATTGCGGACGGTGATTATGTCGTCATCCAAAAGCAATCGTACGCTTATCCCGGCCAGATTGTTGTCGCGCAAACCGCCGAAGCCGAAGCAACTCTAAAATACTGGTTCCCCGAATCTGGCCGTATTCGCCTGCAACCCGCGAACGCCAAGATGCAACCGATCTTCGTAGATAGCGCCGAAGTAATGGGTGTTGTGATTGGTGTGGTACGAAGACTGAGATAACTCGAGTTGTCGAATCGCGCTTTCGTATGCTCGTCGTTTTGGGGCGCTACAAAACAAAGTCGTTGACGAGTATTACGAAAAAGCCGCGTTTCAAGAACGCGGCTTTGAGTAGATTTGAGCTAACCGGCCTGAAGAAAACTACTTCGCCTTTGCCTTCTTCCTAAAACGAGCGCCAACAGCACCGACAACTCCCGTCACCCCGAGCAGAGCCATTGAGGTTGGTTCAGGAACCGCAGAAATCGTTCCATTCACGATAAAATCGTTCCCAGACGATCCGCTTGGGTCGTTAAGATATCCTGTGCCAGCGGAAGCCGTACCGCCAAACATTAGGACTCGAAAATCAACCGCTATTCCACTACCAACATTCTGAAGGGCACCAATGCCACTCAAGGTAATCGCTGACTGGGCGTTTCCTGCGCTACTTGTGACTGCTCCCCAGGTAATATTTCCGCCGATGCTGTTCCAACCGCCACCACCAACTTGGTACTGCCAAAGACCAGTCGTCGGTCCAGAAGCTGATCGGCGGATGTTATACGCTGCAACATCTGAAAACGAAACAGTTTGGCCTG
Organism: Pirellulaceae bacterium; assembly: GCA_031374825.1. Classification (GTDB taxonomy): domain Bacteria; phylum Planctomycetota; class Planctomycetia; order Pirellulales; family Pirellulaceae; genus JANMGV01. The sequence goes on along the minus strand of JANMGV010000218.1, from coordinate 86,073 downwards.
CATTCGCGGTAACAGAAAATGAGAAAAAATCGTTACCTGTAGCTGCCGCTGTCGCGTTAGCTGCCTGCATAGCGTTACCGCCCCAAGCGTTTCCAGCCCCTGTGCCAGTTGTTCCAACTCCACTGCCTCGAGTAAGTCCAACCACAGATACGTTAGCGTCAGCTTGTGTGGCCGAAAGCGGAGATACGCCAAAATTGTTTGCACCGCCGGTAAGCGGGTCGAAATCCCAAGCGGTAATAATCCCTGCGCTTGAACTACTCAATAAAGCGACTTGGGCAAGACCGAAAACTGCTGCCACAAAAAAATGACTTTTCATGAACTCCTCACTAAAACTAAGAAGGAAAATTAAGTGATGTCACGTTTGTTATAGTTGGAACTTGGGAGGAAACAACCCTATGGTCGTTAAATACCTCCTAAATTAACATGATCTTAATGACGACTTAGCTTTATTCAACAAGCCTGCCAAATTCCAGTACTTTCGAGCGTGCTCGATTCTAGAAGTTAGGTCGTATTATCTCTATAGGTAGAGTCCAAAAGTTTCATTTTACGAAAGAAAACCCTGTTTTTCGCTGGATGGAACCAAGTCAAATCCAATGTGCGACAATAATAATGAAGCAAACCGAGGGCATCGGTTCACAGTGCGCGGAGATTACTTCGCCCTGAGTCACTTTGGGGTGCTGAATTCAAGTGAACCCGCCTTTTTATTCTGCCATCGCCGTGACCGCGACTGCTGGGTTTCCGAACGTGCTGCCTCCGCCTAGGTCGGTTAGGCGCTCGTCGGTAAGGTCGTTTAGGCTCTTGCCGTCCGGGGCAAACTTGGGCCACCATTGACCGACGGCGATGATGACACCGGGAAGCGTGTCTTCGGTAACGAGCATTTTGCGAATGATCGAACCGTTGGGGCTGGTGATTTTGGCGTGGTCCCCGTGTGAGATAGGGATTTTTTCGGCATCTGCTGGATGAATCAACATCGTCGGTTCACCGCCCGCCATCTTGCGAATGCTTTCGAGGTTGCCCATCGACGTATTGAGAATGTAAGGGCCTGGGGGCGAGATAAGGCGGAAAGGATATTCTTCGGTTGGTTGAACTTCGAAATCCAACTGACGCGGTACTGGCGAAAAACGAATTTTGCGATCCGGAAAATGGCTACCGTCGGCATACGGTCGAAATGGTTGAGGTAAAGCAAGCTTGATCGACGACTCTTTTTTCAATCGTTCAAACGTTATTCCCTGCATATAGGGATGGCCCGATTCCAGCAAGTCGCGAGCGATTTGTTCTGCCGTCCAATAAATCGTCGGATCGGTTATTTTCAACCTCTTGGCGATCTCGGCAAAGATCCACGTGTTCGGTCGGGCTTGACCACGGGGAGCGACGACAGGTTCGGACCACTGCAAATAGTAGTGGCCGTATGCCGTGTACATGTCGGTGTGTTCGAGGAACGTCGTAGCTGGCAACACATAGTCCGCAAAGTCAGCCGTATCGGTTTGAAAATGTTCCAAGACAACGGTGAATAGGTCTTCGCGACGAAGTCCGGCACGCACGGCAACCGAGTCGGGTGCGACTGCGGCTGGGTTGGAATTGAAAACGAACATGGCTCGAATCGGGTCGTCTGTGCGAGCCAGCTCACTGGCCAGCAGATTCATGTTGACGTGGCGAACGCCGGGTTGCATCAGATGATGTCCGCCACTGTGACGCGTGTTGAAATGAAATGCTCCGCTGGTCGAAATCGCGGCCCCACCTCCGGGCTGTTTCCATGCTCCGATCAACGCGGGCAATAAAGTGATCGCTCGAATCGCATTGCCTCCACCTTCGTTGCGCGTCATGCCATAGCCGACCTTAATGAAGCTTGACGGAGAAGTCGCATAAGCTTGAACCAAAGTTCGAATACGTTCCACGTCGAGGCCGCAATACACGGCGGCACGCTCGATGGGCCATGCTTCACAAGCTTGTCGGTATTCATCAAATCCCATTGCGAATTGGTCCAAGTACTCCTTGTCCAACCAATTATTGCGAATAAGTTCATTGCCGATCGCCAAAGCCAATGCGGCATCCGTCCCTACTCGGATTTGCCAATGTTCGTCCGCAAAGCGGCTAGTCTCATTGCGATAAGGGTCGATGTGCAGGATGTGTGCGCCGCGATTTCGAGCTTCCTTGAGGAATGGGATAATGTGCGAATTGCTGCGTGCGGCATTGATGCCCCATAGAATAATGCATCGAGCGTGAACTAAGTCTTCGGGGTCGGGACTGACCTTTGCGTGTCCATAATTCATCTCCCACGCAGCACCGCCTGTGGTCGCACAGATTGTTTGGTCGAGTTCCAAGGCTCCAAGGGCGCGGAAAAAAGTCAGTGGATGTTTGCCTTCGACCAGCCCCATGGTTCCTGCGTAGCAGTAGGGCAAGATCGATTGCGGGCCATGTTGGGTGACAATGGATGCTATCTTGTCTGCAATCGAGTCGAGGGCTTCGTCCCAGGAAGTGGGCTCAAAGCGACCTTCACCTTTTGCTCCAACTCGCTTCAGAGGCGTTGTCAATCGGTCCGCATGCTCTTGTCGTTCTGGATAGCGATATGTCTTGACGCAAGCGAATCCTCGTGTGATAGGATGATCCGCGGCCCCTTCCAATTTGACGACACGTCCATTGTCAACCGTGATGGATAACGCGCACGCATCGGGGCAATCCAAAGCACAGACGCTTGGCAAAACACGCATCATGGAAGATCCTCGCAATTCAAGAAATTATTCTTGGACAAAATGTTCGAACTGGTTGTCCGAGCACTAGGTGAGCTGACCCTATCTCACTGACAGTCTGTATACTTCAGCGGTTCGGAGGAATCAGCCCCACAAACACGGCCGTTGTGTAGACGACGATGGCTATTTGACTTTGCCCAGCTAGAAGTATACTCGTCCTAGAAAATTCTTGAGTCCCTGATAAGTAGAAAAATGACCGAATCTCAAGGCTCAAATACTCCATCGAAACCGCAAAGTCGTTCCGGTGTCTGGCTGGTATTGGCGGCTGCCTTGCTTTGGAGTACTAGCGGCTTTTTTGCCAAGGCACCGTTATTGGAAGTATGGGCTCCTGAAGTACGTGGTGGGATTTTAGCTTTCTGGCGGGCGCTTTTTGCGCTTCTGTTTCTTATCCCGATGGTCCGCCGACCGCGATGGACTTGGAAACTGATACCGATGGTTGTGTGTTTCTCCGCGATGAACTGGACGTACTTGACGGCGCTCGTGGGTGGACCACCGGCGAATGCCATCTGGTTGCAGAATATCGCGCCCGCCTATGTCATGTTGGTTGGTGTATTCTTGCTTGGGGATAAAGCCATCTTGCGGGATTGGTTCATGATTTCATGCTGCGCTGCAGGGATAGGCTTGATCCTGACGATGCAGCTCGCGTATGGAGGAAAGCCAAGTGCGAATTGGGCTTTGTGGTTGGGGATGTTATCGGGAATGTTATACGCGGGAGTCATTCTAAGTTTGCGATGGTTGCGTCATGAGGACTCGGCTTGGTTGATCGCGCTCAATCATTTGGTGACGGCTATCGTGATGGCACCGTTTGCGCTGAAACCGGGATTGTTGCCCGGCGGTTGGCTTCTTCTTTTATTGGCGGCATTTGGCATGATGCAGATGGGGTTGCCATACTTTTTGTTTGCAAAAGGTCTTAAATCCACGCCCAGCCATATTGCTTCCGTAATTGCCCTGCTGGAACCTATATTGTTGCCGGTTTGGATATGGGTCGCTTGGCGGAACTCGCCCGGGTATGAACCCGTGCCATGGTGGACAATGGTAGGAGCAGGACTTATTTTGAGTGGGATGTTGATTCGTTTTGTACCATGGCCCGGAACGGTCGAACCGAAAACAGAATGATCATTGTTGGTTACCTTTGCTACTCGCGAACCAAGTTATTTGAGTCGGTCTTTAAAAATCTTTGAGAAGGAAACACCATGCGTATCTATGCAGCAGCGATTGCGCTTTTAAGTTGTTTATTGATCCATTCTTCGCAAGGTCAAACAATTACGAACGAGTATTACGAGTTGTCACAATATCAAGGTATCGATCCGGCCCGCATGGGTGAGCTGGATGCTTACTTTGAAAAGGCGTTATTGCCGGCACTCAAACGACAAGGCATTGAGAATGTCGGCGTCTTTGCTGAAAGCGCCCCCGCAGGCGACAAGACCTCGATGTACGTTCTTCTAATACTCAAGGACGCACAGCAAGTGGCAGGCTACCGGGATGCTTTGGCGAAGGACGCGGAATTTCAGAAAGCCGCCGAAGCGTATCTTGCGACTGATGCAAAAGCGCCGGTCTATCAACGAATTCGAAGCGAACTCTTGTTGGCGTTCGACTGCATGCCCAAGTTGAAGGTCCCTGCACAGAAGCAAGCGAATAAAGATCGTTTGTTTGAGTTGAGGACTTACGAAAGCTCGACCGAACGGATGGGGACGTTGAAAGTTGAAATGTTCAACAAGGGCGAAGTGCCAATCTTCTTGGACAGTGGAATTCAGCCTGTATTCTTTGGTCAATGCGTCGTTGGCGATCGCATGCCTAACTTGACGTACATGACAGTTTATGACAACTCTGAAATCCGCGATGCGGGATGGAAAAAATTCATTGCGCATCCAGACTGGAAAGTTTTGTCGGGGGTTGAAAAATATAAAGGCACAGTTTCTAAGATTCACAAAACCGACCTGCTGCCTCGGCCTTATTCTCAGCTTTAGAACCGTTTGTACAAACAAATGAGCAACGGCTTTGAATCTGCTCGCGCCCAAGAACTGACTCAAGCGATTGTCGCATCGTTCGAGTCGAATGCTGCTGCGGTCGTTTGTTTTTCTTTGCAAGCTAGCTTAGCCGATATTGGCGAGCTTAGTTCGGTCTTGTCGAGCGATGAAATCGCCCGACGCGATCGGTTCCGCGTACCTGGGATCGGCCAGCGATTTGTTATCTGCCGCGGACGATTGCGATTGATGTTGGCCGCCCTGCTGGGAGTTCGTCCCACTGAAATTCGTTTCCAAATGGGTGCCTGGGGAAAACCCTATCTGTCGCGAGACCATGGTTTGCCGCTGCAATTCAATGTCAGCCATTCCGCGAGTGTGGCATGCATTGCATTTGCTAAGGATCACTTGATTGGCGTCGATTTGGAGCAAATCCAGAATATCGCAAACGCTTCCGTACTCGCTGCTGAGGTCTTGTCCGCCCAAGAGAAAATCAACTGGGAGCAGTTAACCGCTGATCGACAGAGGGTAGCACTCCTGAAAACATGGGTCGGCAAAGAATCGTTGCTCAAGGGGCTTGGGATCGGCGTCGCTGGTCATATGAAGGATATTGAACTTGGATACCAGATTGGTATCGAACAAGCTTCGTGCGTTATTAACGAAGGAATCGCAAGATTGGCCGCTAGCGATCCGCTGAGTGGGATTTCGGCGAACGCTCGCTTGGAAAAATGGTCGATAAGTTGGAGCAAGATGCTACCGCATCACAGTTTGGCAATCGCTCAACCAAGTAATAAGAATAACTTTACCATTCACTCTTGGTGAGCGTATCGGTTTCGCAAAATAGATGCAAAACTCAGACGCGATCGCCTAAAAATTCACCGGTGAAATAGCTTTCCGAATAACCGCATTCATCGTTTCGAGCGGAGGTTCTTGGCTAGTGAAAAGCTTGTATTGGTAGGCGGCTTGTTGAACGAACATCTTGACGCCGGCTATTGTTCTACAGCCCGCCGAGTGAGCTTGTTTGAGTAGCAAGCTTGGGTTTGGATTGTAGATTGTATCGAAAACCAACATGCGGGCATCAAGACGGGCAGCATCAAACGGAGTGCTGTCCACGTCAGGAAACATACCAATGGGTGTACCATTGATTAACACTGCCGCCTTCAGTTCATGACGAGCTTGCCAAGGAACGGCGCGTCCGCCGATCGACTGAGCTAATTTCTCGCTTCGCTCCATCGTGCGCGACGCAATAAAAACGTTTGCGCCGCGCTGCCGCATGCCGTAACCAATAGCTCGACTGACACCACCGGCCCCAAGAATGAGGACGTTGCGTCCACGAAAAGGATCAGGCGAACTGGTCATATTCGTCATTTCCTCAACCAGGCAGTCCATTGCGGCGCGGTAGTCGGTATTGTAACCAACTAATTCTTCTTTGGAGATGGCAAGCGTGTTGACCGCTCCAATGTCCTGTGCGGACGACTCCGCTCGCGTCAGCATTGGAATTACGGCTTCTTTATGTGGAATCGTGACACTAAGTCCACCGATGCCAAATTCCTGAGCCCATCGCAAGAACAAGCTCAGATCTTCGACGGGGACGCGAAAAGGGATGTAACGAGCGTTGATATTTTGTGCGACGAATGCGGAGTTATGAATAAGCGGACTTAGGCTCTGCATGACAGGGTCGGCGATGACGCCAAAGATTCTGGTGTCCGCACTGATCTCGTCGACTCGATAAAGCTTGGTCATCTGCTGAAACGTGAGCTGTCCCGGTGCGACACGTCGTTCTGAAGAAAACGTGCAATAGGTGAATGGCGCACCGAATCGTGGACCAAGGACCCGCGTGACGGTTCCGATGTCGCCCATGGAAATGGCGATGGTCGGCGTTTGTGCCGTTTCCATCAAACGAAGAGTACGAATTACGTCTGAGAACGAGTGGGCGATGGTTGCGATCTTGATAATATCGGCGTCGATCTTGGACAATCGTTCATGAATTGCTTCGAGGTCGTCAGGCGTTTCTTCAAAGTTATGGATGCTGACGATCCGTTTGGTCTTGCCGTAACGCGGGATGGCTTTCGCTGCGTCTTCTTCCAAGTCCACGTATTCGACGCCGGACGCGACGGCCGCTCGCAACAACATTCGTCGCTCGTCCTCGGTTCGTTCCCATCGACCGCCGTCTTCTTTCCGTCGACACGTGATGACGACGGGCGTTGGACGATCCTTGATCAAGCGAGAGAGGTCGATTGACCGGCCGATGTAATCCAGCCTCAATTCGACAAGCTGCGCACCGAGTTGACCCAGTTCGGCGTGCTCTGCTGCGGTATGTTTATGTCGTGTCCTGCCGACGGTAACACAAATCATGCTGTAAAAACCCAAGGATCAGGAAGGTAAAAATAATCAATCAGCAATTGTACTGAAAACCGATCTATCTACGATAATTGCTAGGCGGGCCATTCCACTCTAAAAAACGCTTTAATAACTCGGGGCCGGGCTCAGTTAAGAAGCTTTCTGGATGAAATTGCCACCCTTCCAAGGCAGCCGATCGGTGTCGTACACCCATGATTTGCCGTGTCCCGTCGGTTGGTTCTACCCAAGCGGACACTTCGAGGTCCGAAGGCATCGATTTTGGGTCGATCACCAAACTGTGATAACGGGTTGCAACGAATGGATTGGGTAAACCGGCAAACATTCCGCGATTGTCGTGATGGATCATATCTGTCTTGCCATGCATTAACTTGGGCGCTCGTACGACAACGCCCCCGAGCGCTTGGCCGATCGATTGGTGTCCCAAGCATACCCCCAAGATCGGAACCTGTCCGATGAACTGCTCGATGAGTGGAACCGAAATGCCCGCTTCGGTAGGAGTGCAAGGGCCAGGAGATATGATGATCCGTTCGGGGGAAAGCTTTGCAATTCCAGCGATGTCGATTTGGTCGTTGCGAAATACTTGAACATCGAGACTCGGATCGATTTCGCCCAACCGCTGAACCAGATTGTAAGTGAAGGAATCGTAGTTATCGATAACGAGAATCATGGATCAAATCCAAATCAGCCAAGCACTGTTCGCAAAGAGGTGAAGCGTAAGTATAGATCCTTTGCTGTGATAGGATAACGAAGTACCTAATCTTCGCCCACGACTTCTGGCAGAAAGAGGCTCGCCAATCCCTAATTTCGGCTAAAATTGATTCTTCTGGCAATCGATTTTTTTGAAAAGACCAATCCGGTTGAATGTGCAGTTCAAAGGGTCTACGTTTGCAGGCTTGACGAAATCAATCAACCGCAAGGATTGTGGCGAGCGACAGATGGCGACTGCAGCGGGCCCTTTACGCGGGCTTGATCTGAGGGAAAGAATAAAAGCCACAGACCATTTGGGCTCCGGCCTATTTATTGTTACCAAAAGTACATTTGCGGTGGTGGAAAGAAACCGCGGGCGTGATTTGCAACCGAGTGGTCTTTGGTATGATTTCTGATTACAGAGTAGTTTTTGCTGCATTCCCGCAGTCATAAATATTGCGCGGCGATGCTTGGCAGGCGTAGCTTGGCACTGGGCAAAAGCAGCAAGTTGGAGTTCAAGTGGGTTTGTAGTCGGTTTGTCCCCGTAGTTCAATTGGATAGAATTTCGGCCTCCGAAGCCGAAGGTTAGAGGTTCGAGCCCTCTCGGGGATATTTATTTACAGCGACGAACTTGACTCCCTTGAGCCCCTAGATGGGCATCGCGAATTAGATCACTTCGCGCAGAGCAGGCCGTAAGTATGGGGGCAGATTAGGTTGTTGCGATGCGCTCATGCCGCCATCGATGAGTAGAGTCTGACCGTGGACATGAGATGCAGCATCGCTTAACAAGAAAACCGCAGCACCCCCACAGACCTCAGGCCCGGGTACTTGGTGATTCGGCGTGTGTAATTGCATCCAAGCCAACGACTCTGCGTCCTTGTCGAGGACCTGATTTGTTAAAGGCGTGCGAACTAATCCGGGTGCAATCGAGTTGACTCGAATTCCATAAGGCCCCAGCGAAACGCATAGTGAACGAACGAGGCTGGCCACTGCGCCTTTGGATGCATCGTATGCAGTGTGGTCGGGTTCGGCGAGGAATCCATTGATGGATCCCGTGAACAACACGCGCCCGGCAACTTGCATGTTGATCCAACGTTGTGCAAATGCTTGTGTCAAGAAGTAACCAGCATCAACATTGAGTCGCATAGTACGATCGTACGTTTCCCAGTCCATTTCCAGGAAGGGGCGATCGATGTAGGTTCCTGCATTATTAACTAACAAGTCGATTGCAGGCATCAGTTCGCAAGCACGCTGGAAAAGTTGCGGAATGGAGGTTGGTATTGGTCGCGTCAAGTCACCTACGACTAACTCCGCTCGGACATTTGCCCGCCTGCAGTTCGCCAAAGTGTCATCGGCCGCATCATCATGAACCAATCCATGCAAAACTACATTTGCACCAGCTTTGGCTAAGGCCATTGCAATCGCACCGCCAACGCCTTGTGTGCCGCCGGTAATTAAGGCGGATCGACCTTCGAGAGCACGCATGATGTTGTTCCTTGTGATAAATATGCTCTACCTACACCAACGATTAGTTGATCTTACTACAATTGTGAGTCGGAAACGACAATGGAGTCGTTAGAGTCCGTATGACATCGAGCGACAAAACGCTGCACCTCTTGACAAATGTTCGGGTTATTTAGATGAGTATTAAAGGGGGCCAATTGCCAGGAATTAAGCTCTTTCGACTAGACGGGCGTGTTGCGATCGTCACAGGTGGAAGCAAAGGCCTGGGTGCAGCAATGGCTGCGGGCCTCGCTTCGGCAGGTGCCAATCTTGTGCTGGTCAGCCGGAACCACGAACAAGCTGATGAGACCGCAGCGCAAATTGCCAAAGCTTTCGGCGTCCAGGCGATAGGCTTTTCGGCTGATGTTACTTCGGAACACGATTGCCAAGCGATGGTGGATGCATGTACTGCCATGTTTGGAAGAATCGATGTATTGATTAATAACGCTGGTATCAATATTCGCGGTCCTATCGACTCGTTAAGTTCGGCTGACTTTAACGCGGTCATGAACACCAACGTCAACGGAGTTTGGCTGGCCGCCCGAGCAGTTGTTCCCAAGATGAAAAAGCAAAAGTCGGGACGGATCATTAACTTGGCGAGCACATTGGGTCTAGTGGGGCTGGCGAACCGTACACCGTACACGTCGAGCAAAGGTGCGGTCGTCCAAATGACGAGAGCTTTGGCGTTAGAATTAGCCGAGTTTGGTATCACGTGTAATGCGATTTGTCCCGGGCCGTTTTTAACGGAAATGAACATCCCGATCGCCGACGCAGAAGATACCAAGAAATTCATCGTCGGCGCTGTTGCGCTCAATCGCTGGGCACGCATGGAAGAGATCCAAGGCGCTGCTATCTATTTTGCAAGCGATGCAAGTTCCTATACAACGGGATCCATTCTCGCCGTCGATGGTGGTTGGACAGCTCGATAACTCTGCGGGCTTTGACGGTCATGCGATCCAACCCATATTTACTCCATGATGGTCGGCGCGGAAAAGTTTGACTGGCCGGTGCAATTGACTAGTCAAACCGACAATAGTCAGTCAAAACCAGTGATCCCCCTTCGACTAGAGACGCCCTAACTGCCGATCTCTGTTCTCTGCAAGGATGTTGTGCTTGGGTTGAATGAAATGCCAGCATTGCTCTCCCGAATATCCCGTAAGGGTGTTCAGGCCGCAAAGATTGGCAAAATAGTTCGCTGCCAGTAAGGAAGGATCCATTCATGAGAAGAAGTTCGGCGAAGAGCTATCGCGGCTGGCTGATGTCGTTCTTCGTTGGAAGTGTCATGACTGGCGGTTTTTTTGGCGGTCAATATTACCTAAGCCAAAAGGACAAGCACCTCTATCATTCGATTCGCACATTTCACACGCCCACTATCCCCGCCCAACACATGGCGGATGTTGCCCGCGAAGGCATGGCGTTTGACGTCGATCCTGTTCTACCAGTTGAAATCGACCGTGTTTGGCAAGACTATCGTACAGAGCCGTCGATTACCATTTCGATGGCTTTGGAACTGGCTGCGACGACAAAACTATTGCCGCCAAAATTTGAACCAAGCTCTGTTGCCAACCAATTGGTTCTCAGTCGCGAGCCCGCTTGGCGAAAACCCAATCCTTCGCGGTTGACTTCGATAACAACGGAACAGCAACCGAACGACTCAAACAACAGCGACGCTCACGTTGGTTTACGTTCTGGACAGACCACAACCACCGAAGCTTGGCCTGTTCCGCCGACATTGATGGAACGTCTGCAGCAATTGCGCGACGATGCCGCCACTCGATCTGAGCCAATGGCCGCTTGGTGCGATGAAATGATGGCCGCCTTGAACAACGTTGGAACCATCAGTGAACTGAACGACGAGCGATTCGGTGACTTATGCAAACGAATTGGCTACATCGCACAACAAGGACTGCAAAACGCAGAGCGAGTATCGACCGACACGTTCTTGGTCGATCGTTATCTGAGATTGGCTCACGCGATTCATCGTAGGTCGATGGTATGGCAAGGCGTTTGGGACTGTGTTTCAGACGGAAAGAATCGGTTAGTCAGCAATCGAGCACCGCTGGACTTCAACGTCGTGGCAAAAAAGATCGAGCGAATAAGGAAGATCGCGTCGGCCAGCGGGGGCGGCAAAGCTTGGAGTGATTATCTTCTCTTGGATCAACTGACGCAATTGACTCATACGGCTGCGGTTGACTCCGAACTTTCCAAGGAGCTAGCACGAGCCTTTCTTGCTCGTGTCAGTTGGACGCGTGTTACTCCAGACCAACGCAAATTCCTGACATCCGAACCAATAAAAGAGCTTGCTGACGAAATTCATCCGATGGCTTATGGACCGGTTGATTTTCGAAGCATCCTATCCGATATCGACGCGATCGAAGAAGAGTCCGTTCATCGTTGCCGCGTTTCTCTTGCAGAATCGGTACAATCGTTGCGATTTGGAGGCAATCCTCATCAAGTGGCTTTGGCGGAAACGATCAACAACTATTATCGAAACGCAAACTTGCGAATGGCTGTTTCCGCAGATTTGATTCAACGATTTCTGCCTGACAATCAGGTAATGCAAAAACCCGTGCGGGATAAGATTCTCGGATCGGATACGCGCGGGGCAAGCACAATTAAGACTCAATTGAAAATGGAATTGATTCCTGACCGCGAGGCATGGAATTTTATTCTCAAGCTGAACGGTGATGTGAAGTCACAAACGCGAAGCACGCGAGGTCCTGCAACGTTTTATAATTCCTCCGTTGCGGCCGTCGATACCGCTCGACACATCCGAATTGGATTTGACGGCAAGCAAGTTGAAGCGGAGAAGCCAAACGTTGCCACATCGGATTTCCTTAAAGGTTTCGATACCGACTTTGATTCGCTTCCCATTGTAGGCGATCTCATCCGAGTCGTTGTTCGTCAGCAATTCGACGAGCAAAAGACCGTTGCTCAACGAATTGTGCGTCGCAAAATAGCAGCTCAAGCGGATGGAGAGTTCGACAAAGAATTGAACAAACAATTCTCGCAAGCCGAGCAACAGTTTCAAAGCAAACTTTTCGCTCCTCTGGCCAAGATGGAATTGAATCCGGTTTTGGTTGATATGCAAACGACCGATCGGCGATTGCTCGCTCGGTATCGGGTTGCAGGAAATGAACAATTGGCCGCGCATACACCACGACCATCAGCGCCATCCGACAGTCATTTGAGCGTGCAGATTCATGAGTCGGCACTGAACAACGCGATTGACCAAATGCATTTCGATGAAGGCTCTGGCACTATACAACAATTGTCAGACAAGCTTGCCGAAGCGCTTCAGCAAACACCTTGGAAATTATCCGACGATGTGCCATCGGATATTACCGTGCACTTTGCCCACAAGCGTCCGATTACGGTCGAATTCCGCGATGGAAAAGTTTGGTTGACCTTGCGAATTGATCAATTGCAGCAACAAGACAAAATGAATCTGAAGAAATTTATCATCGTTGCAAGTTATATTCCGGTCGCGAATGGATTGCACGCAGAATTGCAGCTTGACGGACCGGTAAGTGTGGATGGAGAGCGATTGGGCGTTCGCGAAAGGCTTCCGTTACGTACGATTTTTGCAAAAGTGTTTGCCGCACATCGAACTATCCCTCTGGTCCAATCGACGCTTGCAGGAGACAAGCGAGCAGAAGGCTTGTCCATCTCGCAATTGGATTTCCACGATGGATGGTTTGCCTTGGCAGTGAGCAACGCGAACTCGCCGCACATCGCCAAGTTACAAGCATCCGGCACTTACCGATAATGGCAAATAATGGCAAGCCGCTTCCTTGACGCGTATCACAGCGTCGAGATCGGCAAAAAGAATCGCTGAATGAGCGACCTGGTTCACCAAGACGGGAACTAGGTCTTTGACCACCGGTTCCCGTTTTTGTGATTACAGGCCACATCGATTTTCCGTCGTTAGTTCGAATCGGGGCCTTGGCCGATTAGCTGCTCGACCGATTTAAATAATCCGTCTACCACTTTGGGCGATGTTTTTCTCGTTAGCATAACACGTGCCAGTGGATCGATGTTGGATTTCGAACCTGAATTCCCACCGACAATTGTCCCGGTTGGCTGAGTGCCTTGCGGGTTAGTTTTTGGTCCTGTATCGTCCTGAGATGGATTAACAGTCGTCGGCGTCAGGCCTGTTGTCGGCCCGGACTTGGTTGCTGCAGGGCCTATTGGACTGACGGAGGACGGCGCGATTACCTCGGACAGGCGAAGTTGAATGTCACCCGAATCTCCTGAGTAACCGTCGACGGAGAAGTGATACCAGCGATCGACAATCGCATTGAATTGGAGTTTGCTGGTAAAGATACCATGGTTGAAATCTTCGTCGTCGTTCTCAGCAACCAGACGAAGCGCGTCGACCCGCCCGCCGTTATACACGCCTAACGTCGTGTCAAACGAGCTGCCTTCGGTCGTCAGTTGAAACTTCTTGCTCACCGGAGCTTTCCAAGACCACCAAACGGATTTCCCTCCGCTGGTTTCCGCATTGTTCGGCTCGCCGGTCTCGGCAGTAGCCAAAGTATTCGCGCCTTCGACCAAGGCATTACTTCCGGTCATTAGGACGCGATTGCGGAAATTATCATTAGCGTTTGCGTTTTGTGGATCATTGTCAAGGAGCGTGATCAAACCGTCTTTGGCCGCTGAATCGATTTTGTAAGTCAAACGGTTGGTCAGAGCAAGAACGACGGTTTCACTTCCTTCGTAAACAATATCATCGATTGGGTTGATGACGATATCAATGAACGCTCGATCCGCTGGAATTGTTGCGACTCCCGACAGCTTGGCATAGTCCGTTGTGTTGGTCGCTGTTCCGCCAATGCCGTATGCTACATTCAACGGTAGCGTCAGTGCACCTGTTCTTTGGATTCGGACCATGGCCGAATTAGGCGTTTGGGCAATATTGTTTTCTTTTGCTATCCCGTCGATAACGGACATGCTGACAGTTGGAACAGGCAGCGTATCATTGTCCAAAAGCGTCATAACTGCCGTATTAATTCCGATTGCATAGCCACCGGGTAGGACGTTCAATCGGATCGTTTCCACACCTTCGACGAGTTTGTCATCAATGGGTCGAATGGTGATGGTGGCGCTGGTTTGTCCGACCGGAATCGACACTGTTCCATTCAGCGGTGCGTAGTCGATAGCATTCTTGGCAGTGCCTGCCATGGTGTAATTAACAACAACGGGATTATTCTTAGCTGGCTCGCCAAGCGAGAATTTAAAGGCCCCGGAATCGACTGTTTCGCCCGGCAAGGTCTCCGCCGCTTGGCTATCGGTCACCGAGATGGATACGCGATTACCCGCAACGAGACCAAGCGCATTGAGCGCGTTGAGGCGCCCGCCGGTCAGGACCAGACCGCTCCAAGCTGGAATCTTATCCGTGCTCTGCAAAATGATATTCTTGAGTTCTGCCTGGGACATTGTCGGCGCCTGAGAAAGCACAAGTGCGGCGACGCCAGCAACGTGTGGAGACGCCATCGAGGTTCCGCTGATGGTTCCGTAGGAACCCATCGAAACTGGGAAGGTGCTCAAAATGTCCACACCCGGTGCAGCTAAATCGACAGTTCGCGCCCCCCATTGCGAGAAGTCGGCGCGATCGTCATTGTTATCCGACGCGGCTACGGCGATGATATTATCGTTGTCATAGCCAGAGGGATAGGACGGAATCTGATCGTTGTCAAAATTGCTATTGCCGGCGGCGGCCACAAAGACTTGATTTGCAGCGCCTGCAGCGGTAATCGCATCCTTCAAGGCTTGCGTAAATCCACCTCCACCCCAACTGTTGTTCGTCAAATTTACTTTCATCCTGGTGGCGTAGTTTACAGCGCCGATTGCTGCGGCAAGTGTTCCGCCTGCTACTCCCAGGAACTTAATCGGCATGATCTTGGCGTGCCAATTCACTCCTACCACTCCGAGTGCATTGTTGCCTTCGGCCGCGATGGTTCCTGCCACGTGCGTTCCGTGATCGACATCGTCCATGGGATCGTTATCGTCATTTGCAAAGTCCCATCCGTTGACGTCATCAATGAAGCCATTTCCATCGTTGTCTGCACCGTCACCCGGTGTCTCGCCTGGATTCTTCCACATGTTGTTTCTTAGATCGGGATGATTGTAATCGACACCCGTATCGATAACGCCCACGATAATGTTGGAACTGCCGGTCGCAATATTCCAAGCTTCGGGGGCATCTATGTCCGCATCTATTTTTCCGCCGGATTGCCCGATGTTATTAAGTCCCCACATCTCGCTATAACGCGTGTCATTCGGGCTTTGCAATGCGTGGACGATATAGTTCGGTTCAATATACTGTACGCGCTCATCGTTCCAGTATTGATCGATTGCCTTGGGCACGACAGCCTGCGAGTCGGCGTCGGTCAAGGGTCCGACAGGCATCGGAAGTTCCCAAACTTGAATTCCAAGTTCCGGAAAGGTCTTGACTATTTGAGCGCCAATCTCGGACTTAAGTTGATTGGCTGAGGCATCCGAAACCCCTGCTCGAAGCTTTATGAGAACCTGGTTCGGTACATAGTCCTCCGTCGCCGGAATTACTGGCTTTGATAGTCCGATACCGTCCTCGCCAACTATTGCCGCCAACAGTGATCTGGATTCCAATTGCTCGACGCCGTGAAGAGACAATGTTCGACGTAGTCGTTGTCTTCGATTGCTTTTAGCGATTGCGTTTCCAAAAAATCGTGACAACAGCTTTTCGTTTCGTCTCATTTTTTATCTCATTGCGCGCGATTAGAGGCCTGTTTGGCCGAGTGGGAAGTTTGAAAAGGACTATCATTTCGAATGAAAATCGAAATTGTAAGTTTCCGTCGACAGGCGCTTAATGTACTTTCCCTTGCTGAAAAAGTCAATTTTTCCGAATGATTGGTTTCCAGCGAGTTTCTAGAGCAAAACCTATCAGTAGCAGGGGTTTTGCTTAATTGTTCAAAAGTAGCAGCGTGAGGCGGGGAGCAAAGACTGACGCGCCTGCGGCGGATGAACGAAGAAGGCCCCGCCAGCGGCGGGTAATCGAAGGTGGGCGTACCTGCGGCGGATGGACTGTCGACTGGAGTTACGCGGGTTGGGATTTACGCGATGCGAAACCAAAGACTCCTCGCAAGAGTCCGACTCCACCTATTCCTACCAAAGCTACCATACCCAAGTTTGCAACGCGATCTTGTCTTTTACGTTCTTGATACCATTGTTTGACGATTTCACGGTCAGCCAAGGATACTCGCAGTTCAACCCAAGCTTGATGATAGGTTTCAGACGGGACCTTCACTACGGCGTCGAACGTTTTATTTTCGACGAGCCAATGGGATCGAATCCAATCAGCGGTCAAATTTTCAAGTTCGGAAGCCTTTGGTTCATCGATCAAGTATTGATCGACGTAACGTCTGCCTTCGACGAGCAAACTCGTGTCGATGCTTTTCAAGCTATCTTCGAACGACGTTGCAAGCTCACCGCCGACTGAAATGTAGTGAATCGTATCGGTGATCTGCGGTGCCCGAGCAACCCAGTCTGGACGGTCTACGGGCAGTAAGGGCTCGGTGTGAGTTCCAATTACCGGACCTGTATCTGCGGCATTCATGACCGTCTCAGCTTCGTTTTCTGTCGTGATCTCGGATGGTGAGCTAGCTGCAGCGGCAGGCGCAGGTGGTGCGGCTGCTAGGGGACTTTGGGTATTCACCACCGTAGACGCTGAAGAGATTGCAGCGGTTTCATTTGGAATCAGCTCGAGCGACTGCATGGGTGCGATCTCAACGGGATTTTCTAATCGAGGCGGCCGCTCCTGACGGATTTTCGTTTGTGTCGTCATCGCAACCGATAGGCCGATGATTAACGGAATGAAGGCGGCGAAAGTTTTCCTTGAGTTGCAACACATTTTTCGATTCCTGTTTGCTCAACAGTTTCAAAGGACAGCAGGGCCTTCACGTCAAAAACAGCGTGCGGCAGCTTCTTAAATAGGTTCGTAAAATCTTATCCGACCTTGGATGCGAATTGGAGAAAACAGATTTGCTTGGCGGATAACACGATCATCAAGTTATCCGTTTCGGCCCAGCATGATTCTCTTGCTTAAGCGACGATAGCCTCTGGATCATCGATTGTCTTGCGATCAGAACTCACCCAGTTTGCAGACAATTGAATGGCAATTGCTGTGATCCCGGCGAACATCAAACCCCAAGGTTGTGGAATTGGAATAATCGCTTGCACGACCGCCGCCCCAAACAGCGTTGCGACCACGGAAAACAAATTGAAACGACGTTTGCGAATCGAATCGGCTTGTCTCCACCACCGGACAATACCCATCAGTAGTCCAAAGTGAGCAACGAACGCAGGCAATAGCGGGTTATTCGCTTCATCGTAAAAACCGTTCCAGCGAGGCATGTCGGATTGAATGATTTCCGGGTTATTCACCAAGCTCCAAGGCACAATCAGGTAATCGCTCAACAAGAATGCGATGCCTCCGAGGGCGATCCCAGCGGCCAATTGTTTAAACCGGAAGACGGCTTTGTCTTCTTCGCGTGATTCCCAGCCCTTGGCAAAATACAAAACGGTCCATGAAGTCAATAGTGCCATCAAGCCAACCCATATCGATGCTGCCGTAAGGCCAGGCATTTCAAGTGAGTCGTTTGCCAAAGCAACCAATCCGCCGACAACTGCCAGCGTGATGATTGTACCTGCCGACGCCAACATGCTGCCGGTTAGTTCGAACCAACGCAACGACCATGGTTTTCGATTCAGCAATCTTCGTTGGGCTGCTTGCCATTGTCGGAACGTGATTGGGCGTGCTGCGACAGGCTTGTTAGGCTGTGCGGCCTGGCGAATGGGAGGCTGAGCCATAATCGGCTGCGGAGAATATGCAGCGTATGCGGCTGGGCCCGTGGCCATAACAGGCGGCGTCGGTGCTTGGTTAGTCGCAGGTTGTTTGTGACCGATGGCGATGTACCAAATGATGTAATACGGGATGTAAATCATCAGCGCGCTAATAGCGACGCCAACGATCCAACCGATATTGAATATCAAGAACAAGATGATACCGGCGGTTGCCAAACCTCTCCAAGGCTTGTCATTGGGCAATTGCGCGAACCACCTTTGCAATTGCAACCATGTTGTTTGGATCGTTCGAGCGACGGGTTCACGATAGCGGACGGTGGCTGACTCCTCGATTTCAGGTTTGAACCCGTTAGCTTTCGCGTTGCGGTCGAGCACATGAACTTGACCAAAGACGATGTCGGCTTGACCAAGCATGGCAGGTGCTGGTTTCAATTTGGGCGGTTCCGTCGACGCGGCCGCGTAGGAAACCGGCGTCGGTGCGGATACTCGAGCGACCAGTCCGTTTGCTTCGACTCGAAGCCCCAGCGGTTCTAGCATCTCGCGAACGTCTTTGAAGCGCGACGCTGGGTTTTTCGCCAGCGCTCTACGGACAACGTCGGAAAAAGGAGAATTCAAAGCGCTCACATCCGGATCAGCCGTCAAATGCTTGAGGATGATTTCTTGACTGCTTTCGCCTTCAAAAGGAACGTTGCCGGTCAGCATTTCATAAAGGATGATACCTAATGCGTAGATGTCGATCTCTTTGCCATATTCCCCCTTACCAATTTCAGGAGCCATGTAATGGAAAGTTCCAACGCTTTCCGTTTGGCCACCTCGTTTGGAGCAGGATATGAATTTCGAAAGACCGTAGTCACCGATTTTGACTAGGCCACTATCGATAAAGATGTTGGCTGGTTTCAAATCGCGGTGAACGATGCCTTGATCGTGCAGATAAGCGACCCCGGCAGCTAATTGCCCGAAGTATTGCAAAGCTTCGTCGATCGACATACCTTGAGGGCGATGGTCGAGAAGTTCGCGAAGGCTCTCTCCGGCTACAAACTCCATGACGATCCAGCCTTGGCCGGATTCATCGAAACGGATGTCGTACAGACCTACCAGGTTCGGATGACGCAGATTCAAGCATTGGCGAACTCCCCGAACTTCGACTTCCAAGTTCCGTTGAATGCGCTTGAGCGCGACTTCTTTACCGGCTTCGTTTACAGCAAAGTAAACTTCGCCGAAACCGCCGATGCCCACACCACGTTTGATGCTGTAGCCGCTGAGCGGTTGATCGCCGTTTCCGTATGCGAATCTCATTCCTGCACCCTGTTTTTGCGCGATGGGCATTTCATTGGATTCTGGAGCGTCAGATGCAGCCTTGCGTTTAAGTACAGCGGCTAGCATTCCCATAATGTTGTCTCACTTCAATAAATTGTGAGTACCGACTTGAAAATTCGAAATACGAAGTTGTGATTTTTGTTAGTAATGTGAAACTTAATCGTCTGTGCATCCATTCGCTTTTTCATTGGCAATCTTGCGTTGTTGCGGAAAACCACCAGGCAAAATTCTCGGCTTGTTTTTCCGCTTTCACTCGATCGCCAAGGAAAAATCGGCTCCTTGAACCCTTCGCCCCCGCTCGAGGATGATCGGTTCGCGTGTCTGTTTTCCATTCTGCTCTAAAGGTAGGCTAGAACGGCACATCCATTGGTCGCGATTTTTAAACAAAACCACGTCGCCGCTCCAAAATGGACATAAAACATGATTTGTCGGTCCAGAACCCAGCACACAGGACTCCGCCATCAGCAAAGCCCCATCGACTGACGGATGCCAGCGATGGTTGCTTATCAGGTTCAGCCTAGCTGTTGCGCTGAGTGGATTGGGCTTCGAAAACAAAAGCTCAACACGATCACCCAGCTTGATTTTATCACCGTTGCGTAGGACCGTCGCTCGGTCAATCTTTTGCTCGTTTACGGAAACTGATTGAAAAGGTTGTAGCAAATAGGATTCACCAGATCGGCGAATTGCTGCGGCACGGCGACTTAGATCACCAAGGATGGGAAGATCCACCGCATTTCCTGGAATCGCTTGGCCAATGGTTACTTCGGGTTGTTCGCATAGCAAGAACCCTCCGACGCCGTCGACCCATAATATGCGGGAAGTTGAAACCGGGTCAGCCGATACTTTGGGAGTTTCGCGGTTTCGGAAAAAGTGCGTCGCTGCGTGCGTTTCATGAGCGTGGGCCATACCCGGTTCCTTTCCCAGCAGATTAGTCCCCGGCAATTTGTTGCCCCGTGCTTTTAGTTCGAGCAAGGCTTGTTTGCGAACGTGCAAGGCCAGCGGATGCCGAATGGCTAGGTTCAATATTTTTTCGCAAATGTCATTTGCTTCCTGCCACTTGTCCCGCGACTGAGCGGTATTTAAGTCGGCGAGAAGGGATTTTGTTTGTTCGTGGTCCGACTGTATTTTGGCAATGGCGGTTCGAACTTCAAGCGATATAAGTTCCTTGGGAAGGGACTCCAGTTGAAGCTCGGCTTCGGCAAATCTTCCCAAGGCAGACAAACGGTTCGCCGAACGAATCGCTTGTACAGTCGCTAAGAGTGCTTCAAGTTCTTGCGAACTGAGATGGGCGCTCTTCAATGCTGCAATTGCTTCGTCGACGGCGTTCAAATTGTTCTGGGCCATCTGCTTTTGGCACCAGATTGCAATCTCCGCCATCAATTCCGATCGCAATCGTTGCAGTTGTTGTGTTTCACCACACAGTTGCCTGAGTTGTTGAACGGCAGTCGTGCATTTCGTCCAATTCGCATCTAGTAGCGATTTGTGGAAATCGGCTACGAGCTTTTCCGAGATATCAACGGCCAGTCGTCGGCCAGCTAATCCAGTATCGAGATCGGTCGACAAGAGCTCGATGGCTCGGTCGAGATTCCCTTGCCGAATAGCCTCTTCGGCATTGTCTAATACTGCTCTAGCACGATCGTTCATAGTGTCTAGTGTCAGTCTGATCATGGTTTTCGTCAACCAAAAAGCCGACCGACGGAGGAGGATTCGTGCGATCGGCTAATAAATCGTTTAGAAACATTGGGATTTGATAGCCGTGAACACTTGGTTCAGGCGAGTTGATAAATGCCACGCCACTGACGGGCTCGTTCTGACTGGGCGTATCCAAAGCGAATTTTTTTAATTCGAGCGGCAGACAAATTTGCCTGCCGCTCGTAAGGCTTCTGTATACGTGTTGGTCGGGAGAACGATTCGAGGGACGGGGCTTGCGGTTTCAGCAAACTTAATTCTTGACCAGAGTTTCGACTTCGCTTCGGCCTTCGCCAAAGTAGTCGGTGATTTGGTCGACCAAGTCCGCAGGAGCTTGCTCTTCGAGTTGAATGCTGCCTTCCAACACGCCTTCGTTTTCGATCATCTTTTCGGCAACGTCGATCCGGCTCCGAATGTCATCCAAAAGATCGCGAGTTCGGCTCAAGTGACTGTCGTTCAAGTGAACTTGACTGGATGTTTCAGCTACTTGGACCATCGTCAAACGGGCTTGTAGATTTTCGACTTCGACTTCGAGTTGACGCTTGGCTGCCAACATTTCGTCAAGCTTGAGACGGGCGGCATCCAAATTCTTCGTGCGAGCTTCCAAAATCTTTTCGAGCTTAGAAGTGGTAGCTTCTTGTGTTTGGAACTGCTTGAATCGATTCGATAGGTCGTCCTTCACTTGATCCGATGTGTAGGTTCGGCTTGCGTAAACAAAGTGGCTGCTGCCGGTTTGGATATCGTCCTTGAGACGCATGATGTCCTTGCGACCCTTGGCCAATCCATTCTGCTTGTTCTTGACTTCTTCAGCCAAGCGATTCACTTCGACTTCTTCGCGAGCGATGACTCGCAGGTTGTCGGCGATTTCAGGTTTGAGATCCGAGATCATATCGCGAGCTCGTTTGATCTCGACTTCGACCGGAATGCTCTCCCGAATAGCTTGTCGAGCGGAGGAGACCCCCGAGCGAACGTAGCTGAAAACAGGAGCTCCGACCAAGAGCCCTACACCACCGGCTGCGATTGCAGATCCAATCAATAATTTCTTCAACATCTTCAAATCCTCCGTTTGCGTATCCGCGACATGTACTGTACTTTGCCGCCCCGACCACTCGGGCAGCCGTATCTCACAGGTTTCAACCTTTCTGAGACACCCTCCAATAAGTAATTCGCAGTGGTTCGGTGAATCTTGAGAAAAGGTTGTAACATTTTTTCAAGCGTTTCACGCTTAACGATTGCGAGCACTCAGACTGTTCGGTCGAGAAACGAGCACATTGGCAAAAACGAAGCTTTGGTGATGTTTTTTAGCAACAAAAGCACATTCACGTTGTACAAAGGCCGCATAGGGGCACGGTAGTAAACGCCTTCACTCACGGTAATTCGGACGTGGATTTTCGTGCCTTAACGGGTCAGCCGGCAAGCGTTGAAGGAATTACCTGGATTCACAAAATAATTCCCCAATTTCTCGCAACAAACGCCTGCGAAAAGCGATCAGTAATTATGGAGGGAAAATGATCGAAACGGCGCGATTCGGGTTAATCAATCGCTGGAAAAGCGGCGATTGGAATAGGACGAAACGCGAAAACAGTGCAGTTTGCAAATGTCGTCAAGTTCTTGAGAGTGTCGCAAAAAATTACTGTAACGTTTTACATTCAATTTCGCTTAGAACACCAGACAGCAAAAACACAACGATTTTCGCTGTCAGGTTATGATGGATCGAGAATTTCGAAGAATATAGACTTTGGAACAAAGATTGCATGAACCAATTGTCAGAAGTTTGCTTCTGATGAAGTAAGGCCCGACGGAATTTTTTAACAGGTCAAGGTGAAAGCCATGACGCCGAACAATGAAAAGTCTGGAGAATTCGAAAACAGCGTAGAAGTTGGGTTTTGGCACAACCTACAAACAAAGGTCGCTTGCCACTCCACGATGACGCTCGAAGACTGGTTTGAAGCTCGATTTGAAGAGCTTGAAAACAAATTCGCTTCGTATGTCACATCCAACTCAACCAAGTTGCGAATCTCGCGTCATAAAGAAAGCGAATAGTCTCCTGGGCCTGAAATCCCCAAGTAAGAGATGTTATTTGCTTGGGAATTCGCCGATTAGACGTCGGCACGTTCGAATTTCTTCGGCAATTCTTCGCGTTCTCTTTTCGCGAAACTTTTTGAAGCCGGCCACTCCTTGAATCCCAGATTCGTCTAAATTTCTTGCAGTTTTCTTGCTATTAAGCCCGGCTTAAAGAAAAATCAATTTTGTGCGCCCGGAATCGGGGTAGATGTGCACTAATAGGTTGCTATGCGCCAAATCAAACAAAAAATCGATGCCGAACAGTTTTCCGAAAGGTTTACGGACCCTTCGTATCGGGCGGATTTGCCATCGGATGCTGAGTTGCTCGAGCTGTACATCGTCGGCGGGTGCCGCGAATCGTTGCTTACTTTGGTAAAGCGATATTCGCCATTGGTGGCCAGCGTGGTTCGACGGATGGTTAGCAATCTACAGGACGCCGAAGACGCCTTCCAAGCGACCTTCCTGGTGTTCTTGCAGTCTGCCGACAAGATTCAAAAACACGGATCGGTGGCGTCTTGGTTGTACGGCGTAGCGTATCGCGTTTCCAGTCGAGTGCGACAAACAACGAGTCGAAAAAGAGGCATCTCGCTTAGTGAAAATGACATGCCTGTGTTTCATTGCGAAAATCCATTAGCCAATTTGGCACGTCAAATTGAAATGGAATCTCTCGACTATGAGATACACCAATTACCTCAGTCCCTACGGGGTCCTTTGATCGAACATTACATCATGGGGCATTCCGCAAGCGAAATTGCAGATCGACTTGAGTTGAGCGTTTCGGCGATTGAAGGCCGGCTGCGACGCGGTCGAAAATTGTTGCGGTATCGTTTGGCAATGCGTGGAACTAGCTTGTCGATTGTCCTGGCAGGCGCAGCTTGGTTTAGGATTCAATCGGCCATGGCGGCCGAATGTGTCGCATGGACAACAAATCTCATCGAATCAACGGCTTCATTTTTTCAAGGCGTTGGTTCACTCAGCTCGTCAAATTTGCAGACATCTCATCTTGTCAAAGGGGAACTGGCCATGAAGACAATTATCTCGACAAAAACACTCGGCGTTCTTTCAGCCGCCGCGATATCCATGATTGCGATTACTGCGGGAGCGCTCGCATTTCAATCGGGTGGCGAAAAAGCAAACAAAGCCGCACTTACATTGAATTCGGCAACTGTTACAGATAACGATACCGCAGTCCTCGCGCAGGTGGGTGGCGGCGGGGCCCAAACGCCTGCGGGAGGAGATGGGGGCGCAGGCGGCCCAGGCATGATTGGGGCGATTCCAGGACTAAGTGGCGCGCCGGGTGGTATTGGCGGCATCGGCATGGGTGGTGCAGGCATGGGCGGCATCGGTGATGCAGGCATGGGCGGCATGGTTGGTGGCGGAATGGGCTTTGGCTCGATGATTCCTCGCAATAAAGCTCTGACTAAGCCAGAAGGCAGGCCGAGTTGGTTGGAAACTGGAAATAGCGATCGAAAGCGAATCGAGCTGAATCGAAAACAGCTTCATGAAACGGAGGTGACTCTCGATTTAGAAAATCAACCACTCTCCAACGCGATTAATGCTTTGCAACAAGAAACGAGTATGGCGCTAACCATCGATACCAATGCTTTGCAATTGGAAGGAATTTCGCTGGACGAGCCGATTACCATCCATTTACCCGAGATGCCTCTGTGCGATGCCTTGGAAGCCATTCTTGCTCCAATGGACCTAACGTACGAAGTACATGAACGGTATGTCAAAGTGACAACCATGAGCGCCGTAAAGATGGCGGTTCGATTTTATGACTTGGCGTTTGTGCTACCTTCGACCGAGGGACTGCAAGACGTTAGGAACACAATAGAGCAGGTTGTCGAAGAACAATGGGAAGTCGTGGGTGGTACGGGTTCGATCTCGACAATCGGTTCGATGATGATCGTGCGATGCGGCGAAAAAGCTCATCGCGAAATCGAGAAACTGCTGGCCGAGTTAGAAAAGATGCAACCAGAAAACTTCTTTTCAAGGGAAGTTTTAGATACTCCGCAGGCTGGTTTTGGCGGGGGCGGTGGTGCTAGTGGGGGCGGTGGTTTTTTCTAAGTTCACCGGATTCAATCGACGCGCTGAAGACCGAGAATTAGATTTGCCATGCTCGTGCCAAGACTCCTGGCGATTGTGGAAATTTCTTCCCGGCCTTAGCGATCAAGAAGTTCGCCCAAGTATTTGCCTGTGAAACTCGCTTCGACATTGGCGATTACTTCCGGAGCCCCTTGGGCGATAATCAGACCGCCTTGTTTGCCACCCTCCGGCCCAAGGTCGACGATCCAGTCACAGCACTTCAGCACATCCAGATTGTGTTCGATGACGATTACAGAATTACCTTTTTCGACCAAACCATCAAGCACTTGGAGTAGCATGCGGACATCTTCGAAATGCAGTCCCGTTGTGGGCTCGTCGAGCATGTATAAAGTCGAAGTGTTAGTCGAGGTGGATAGCTCAGTTGCTAATTTGATACGTTGGCATTCGCCGCCACTGAGCGTTGCGGACGATTGTCCAAGCGGCAAATAGCCCAAACCAACCCGACGCATGCAATCCAGAGTTCGCCAAATCTTTTCGAAGTTCTCAAAGAACTCCGCAGCTTCACCGATGCTCATCGCTAGAATCTCGGCAATGTTCTTGCCTTTGAATTGGACTTGCAGCGTTTGCCGATCGAATCGCTGTCCGTTGCATTGATTGCAAACAACAAACATATCGGACAGGAAATTCATTTCGAGCCGCAATTGACCTTGGCCTTGGCAAGTTTGGCATCGGCCTGGACCGGCGTTGAACGAGAATCGATTGGCTCGGAAACCACGCTGTTTCGAGTCGCGCGTGCTGGCGAAAACTTCGCGTATTTCATCAAATACACCGCTGTAAGTTGCTGGCGTGCTGCGAGGAGATCGACCAATGGCCGCTTGGTCGATCATGATCATCCGACTAATTCGCTCTTGGCCTTTGAGCGATCGAAAGGTACCAGGTCGGGGCGAGACTAATCCAAAGTGCCTCATCAAGGCCCGAGCAAGCGTGTCGTTGATCAGCGTGCTTTTGCCGCTTCCGCTGACGCCGCTAATTCCCGTTAAGCACCCAAGTGGAATTGCCAAGTCAACGTCTTGCAAGTTATTTGCCGAAGCACCCTTCAGCATTATCCATTCTTTGGTTTTAGGTGCTCGTCGTTGAGTTGGGGGAGCGATTCGCAACTCGCCACGCAAATATTTGGCCGTCAAGGAGTCGGCATCACGCATGACCTGGCGAGGTGTGCCTTCGGCTGTAATTTCGCCGCCAAGCAATCCCGCTCCAGGGCCAATATCGATCAACCAATCTGCTTGCCGCATTGCCGTTTCGTCGTGCTCGACAACGATGACCGTATTTCCCAATTCTTGCAAATCGCGAAGCGTCTTAATTAGCAGATCGTTGTCCCGCTGATGCAGCCCGATGGATGGTTCATCCAAAATGTAGCAAACGCCGACCAAACCGGTTCCAATACTGGTCGCCAGCCTCACTCGCTGCATTTCACCGCCACTCAACGTGTCCGCCGCACGGTGCAGTGACAAATAACCAACTCCGACCTGAGCCAGAAAATGCAATCGATGCAACATCTCACTCAGAATCGGCTTGGCAATAGCCTCCTGCACTTTTGAAAATTGCAGTTGGCTGAGCCATGTGTGGCACTCCGTCAACGACATGGTGACGATGTCCGTAATCGATTTACCGTCTAGTTTGATGGCGTTGGCTTCTTTTCGAAGTCGGCTGCCATTGCATTCGGAGCAAGGAGTTTGGTCTCGGAAATCCTTAAGCCAGTTTCCCTCATCGCCCAGTTTTGCAAGAAGGCTTTCAAGATAATTCAGCAGTCCCCCCGTCTGCGTCTGTCCAAGAAAATTCTGCCTTTGCGATTGGGTTAAGCTGGCGAGCGAATCATTCCACGTCAACCCAAAAGCTTCGAGCAAGGACTCAATTTCTCGACGCATGGCTCTCTTGGTCGCCGCATCCGCTGCTTTCCAAGGTCCGATTGCACCGTCGCTTGGCGAAAGATTCCAATCGGGGACTACAAAGTCGGAAGCGAACTGATCGTTGGTTCCCATGCCGCCGCATTTTGGACATGCGCCGTAAGGGCTGTTGAAGCTAAAAGTTCTGGGCTCAACTTCTTCGTAACTTAGTCCGCAATCGAGGCATGAATACAAAGTCGAGAAAAAGCGTTCTTGCCAAACATTTTCCTTCGTCGCGCCAGCGGTTGTAAACGCGATTGCTATGGTGCCGCCTGACAAACGCGAAGCCAAATGGATTGCTTCTGCGATTCGATTTTCCATCCCCTGACGTACGATCATGCGATCAACAACGGCGTCAATCGAATGGACTTTCTTGGCATCCAAGCTCGGAATGGATTCTAACTCATATAACTCGCCGTCGATTCGAGCCCGTACTAGTCCCGCTTTGCCGATTTCTTGAATCACATCCGAATGGGCTCCGCGTCGCCCTCTTATCATCGGTGCCATAACCATCAACTTCGACTCCACAGGAAGTTCGAGAATTGTGGCTAGAATCTGCTCCTCCGACTGTTGCAGGATAGGTTTGCCGCAACCAAAACAACTGGGCGTTCCCACCCTTGCTATCAACAACCGAAGGTAGTCGTAGACTTCGGAAATCGTGCCGACCGTACTTCGCGGGCTAGTCGTGCCGGAGCGTTGATCGATACATAACGTCGGCTGCAATCCCCGAACAGCGTCGACATCGGGTCGTTGCATTTGATCGAGCAATTGACGGGCGTAAATGGAGAGCGTCTCCAAGTACTGCCGTTGGCCCTCGGCAAAGATCGTTTCAAAAGCTAAGGAGCTCTTGCCACTACCACTGACTCCAGTAATCACCGTCAATCGATCATGAGGGATGCGTACGGTGATGTTTTTGAGGTTGTTTGTACGCGCACCCCGAACTTCGATGTAGCGTGTGTGGATATCGGGTGCCACCATGGCTATTTTGGAGTCTGGTTGCGCGTTCTCGCGTGCTTTGGCCACAGAACAATAACTCTTATTGGGGCGGATGGTAAAAGAATTAACGGGCTAAATTGAACCAAACTCAGAAAGGTTCGACACGTAATTTAAGGTCGCGCAAGTTCTTCATTCCTGCATGCTCTTTTAACCGTTCAATGATTTGCCTTTTTCGAAAATGGATTTCTTGCGACACAAGACTGTCGCGAACCAGAACCAACAAACTGCCTCTCTGGAGATTTCCAATTCGCGTGTCGCCCGCCAACTCGGGCCCGACAACCAGAGCCCATTGTTCTGCGGTGATTGCCGACGACTGTTCGCCGGAAATGCCGCGAGATGTCAGAACGCGGCGGATGGCGCTGCCGATCGTTTTGGCCTGAAACCGAGATTTTTTGGGAGCCGGAATCTGGCTAAGGTAATATTCATCGTCGTCCATATCGTCTGCTCGTTATCATTCTTTCCATGGTTGTGGTTTGACGGGAAACGATTTTTCAGATTTCTTGGCCGCCTTGAGAACGGTCATCATTTTGTCAACGGTTTCCGAGTCCTCAAACCCTCGCACGATGAATATGTCCGACTCCACGCGTTCGATCGTTGTCGGAACGGTCGGCACAGCGTTGTCTTGCGCTGCGTTATCTTTCGTAGCCGTGTCTTTGGGATCGGCGTCCTTAGTTTCGTCTTCGCCACTCTTTTCGTTGTTTTCCGAATTCTGCGATCCCGGTTGAGTCTCCGAATTTTCGTCCGTATTGGCTGGCTCGCGCTTTGCCTTGCGAGTTCGAGGTTTAAGGGCAATATACTTGCGATAGGCTTGCTCAAATTCTTTCGCGTCTTGTTCGGAATCCCATGTCGTTGCCCATATCATTGCAAGCTTGTCGTTAGGGCCTTCGAATACTTCGTAGCGGTCGCCATCCCAGCCCGAGGATGCTTGAATCGAGTTGGGAACGTTCTTTAGCAATATGTCTGTTTGGAATTCGCCAAGGCAATTCCCGCCGAGTAGTTTCCAACCTTCAGGAACTGCGTTATCTAGGTCCGTGAACTCAAATTGCATCGGCTCGTCGCGATCTTTTAAGTACTTTTCAGGATGCAAGATTTGTTCCGAACTTGTTGGTGGCGAATCGTAAGCACGGTGAACGCCCCGAAATCCTCCTTGACGCGAAAGATGCAAATTGAAGACCATCCCTTGAAAATAGGGAAATACGAGGCTGTCGCGGAAAATGCGGGGTGAGTTGCGGTAGGTCTTGCCGCCTGCGATGGGCAAAAATGACTTCATCAACGAGAACATAAACTGGGCGGCTTCGGGCTCCATCTCGGTCATGCTGCGAATATCGCCCTCTTGTCGTCCCATCTCTCCGAACATGACAAGGGTTGCGTCACCTTCCACAAGAGCGGAGAACGCAAGCAACATGTCGTCGTCTTTCTCGATGCTCTTTTGCATTGCGAGTAAACCGTAAAGCTGATCTTGGAGGGCATGCGTCAATTCATGCGACAAGGTGACTTTTTGTGCTTCCTTGTCGAATGCTGGGCTGGCACCAAAAAGTTTTCCAAAGAAGCTTGGTTCCGGTTTGTCATCTTCGCGAACGAGGACCATCTTCTTAGTTCGAGGATCATAAAACCCGCCGACTTCTTCGGTAAGAAGTTTCGTGATGGTGTCTCGAATGTTCAAGTCGTTAGGTATCAGCCCCATCACTTTGTAGGAAGCCTCCATCAACTTGAGTTCCTCGGGCGTGTACTCCGTTTCCATTTGGTGAATCATCTCTTCGCCCAATTCGGTCCGAGTCATCAAGTTGGGCGCAATGTCCATGGCAAATTCCTGACCGCGAATCTGGGTCACAATTCCCATATACGCGTCGGTATACAGCTCGACTGCTTTGAGGTATTCGGATCGATCCACGAGTTGGTCGCCTTCGGTAATCATGCGCTCGGCGACTTCCGTGCTCAGCCGCGCAGGCGGTTCCGCTTTGGCTTGAACGACCATCAAGCTTGCCGTGACTACCGCGACCCAAATGGCGACCGGCACTGGCAAGCTTCGGGCAGGAAACAGCGCGCCACGTTCAGAAAGGACCATTATTCAACTCCAAAAATGGCGATTCGTTGACAATTCAGTTTGTGACAAGTCGGAAACAAACAGCAGACTGGCTTTCCCTAAGCCAACTTGATCGGCTACCATTCTAGCACGCTCGTCGATTTGAAAGTGCAGCAATTGATACGGAGAAAATGGAATGACTTCAATTCCCGCTTATGAAAAGTTAGGCGTTTTTTATCTTGGACGCAAATTCGATCTCGCCGGTCGTAAATTGCTGGACGAAGACGTTTTATACGACACCAAGGATTTGACGACACACGCGTTATGCGTCGGGATGACAGGAAGCGGGAAAACGGGCTTGTGCCTTGCACTGCTCGAAGAGGCAGCCATCGACGGCATTCCTGCAATTTGCGTTGACCCCAAAGGCGACTTGGGGAATCTTCTGTTGACGTTTCCGAACTTGCAGCCCGGAGATTTTCAACCTTGGATCGAACCCGGCGAAGCGACTCGACAAGGCGTTGAGTTGGATGTCTTGGCAAGTCAAACGGCGACGAAATGGCGAGAGGGGTTGGCAAGCTGGGGGCAGGAGCCATCGCGCATCCAAAAATTTCGCGACTCCGTCGACATTAACATCTATACACCCGGCAGCAATATCGGGTTGCCTTTGACCGTACTCAAAAGCTTCGACGCACCGCCAGCAGCCGTCATCGAAGATTCGGAAACCATGCGCGAGAAAGTTACGGGAGCCGCGTCGGGATTGTTGACGCTGCTGGGCATCGAAGCCGATCCGCTCACTAGCCGCGAGCATATTCTGTTGTCGAATATTTTTGATAAAGCTTGGCGGGATGGCAAGAACTTGGACTTGCCCGAACTGATTCGGCAAATCCAGACGCCGCCAATCAAGCAAATCGGTGTGCTTGATTTGGAAAGCTTTTTTCCGACGGACAAACGCGTCGCGTTGGCGATGAATCTCAACAACTTGCTGGCATCCCCGGCATTTGCTGGTTGGTTGGAAGGCGAACCGTTGGACATCAAACGGTTGCTGTACACGGCCGAAGGCAAACCGAGGATCAGCATCCTTTCGATCGCGCATCTCAACGACACCGAGCGCATGTTCTTTGTAACCATGCTGCTTGGCGAGTTGTTGTCGTGGGTGCGTTCTCAGCCAGGGACAAGTAGCTTGCGAGCGCTGTTCTACATGGACGAAGTCGCTGGCTATTTCCCCCCCGTGGCCGTGCCGCCGTCCAAGCCACCCATGCTGACGCTTCTCAAACAAGCTCGCGCATTTGGCTTGGGAATTGTGCTGGCAACGCAGAATCCGGTCGACCTGGACTACAAAGGATTGTCCAACATGGGTACCTGGCTGTTGGGGCGATTGCAGACGCAGCGCGACAAGGACCGAGTGCTGGATGGACTAGATTGGGTGGCATCTTCAAGAGGTATCAAATTTGATCGCTCTTCAACAGATTTACAGTTGTCTGCATTGGGTCCCCGAGTCTTCTTGATGAACAACGTTCGTGACGATAGTACATTGATCTTTCAAAGCCGCTGGGCAATGTCCTTCCTTCGCGGTCCCTTGTCCAGAGAAAATATCAAGTCACTCATGGCAGATCGGCGTACAAAATCGACTCAGTTACACGCAAATTCATCTGTGCAAGGATCAGGAGCGGGATCTCGTTTGTTTTCGGCCGACGTTTCAACTGTCGCATCAGGTATTAGACCGATTGTTCCTCCTGACGTGAATGAGCGATTTTGGGTTCCGCAGAAAGTACCGAAGGCCAACGCCAAAATGATTTATCGACCCGCGATCTTGAGCCAAGCGAGTTTGCATTTTGTTCGCGCTACTTCGTCGATCGACTATTGGCAAGATTATTCGTTGCTAGTCCCCTGCGAGCACGGATTGCCCGATCCAGTTTGGAGTACGTCCGTAGAGATACCGCCTGATCGCTTGGAATTAGGGATTCAGCCGGATGATGGATTGTCCTTTGCAGAATTGCCACCCGAAATGGCTGCTGCTCGTAGTTACAAGAGCTGGGATAAGGATCTTAAAGAATATCTCTATCGTCACTATGTCGTCAAAATCTTTTCAAGCGCGCAGCTCAAACGATTTTCGAAACCAAATCAGTCCGAGAGTGATGCCCGCATTGAAATGGCCCAACTCGCTCGCGAAGCCCGCGATTTGGAAGTTGAAAAACTAAGAGCCAAATATGCGACAAAACTCAAAGCTTTTGAAACAAAAATTGCCGCAGCGGAGCAACGATTGGAAAAAGAAAAAGCTCAAGCAAAACAAGAAACGCTTCAGTCCATGTTGAATATGGGGTCATCCATTTTGGGCGCGCTTCTTGGCAACAAAGTTGCAAGTAAGACAAACGTCTCCAAGGCTGCATCGGCGGCGCGCGGAATCGGAAAAGCTGTTCAGCAGCGAGGTGATGTCGGTCGTGTCGAAGAGACCTTGGAGAGTTTGCAAGCCGAACGGGAACAGTTGGAGCAGGAATGCCAAGCGGAAATTGATCAGCTTTCGTCAGCTTTCAGCGCTGAAAATTTACAACTGGAGACGATCGAGATTCCTTCGAAGAAGAGCGACATCCGAGTCAACCTGCTGACCCTGGTTTGGATTCCTTGGCAAATCGACTCAAGTGGCATCGCAACGCCGCTAGTCGAAATCTCGGCCGTTCATGCGGAATCGTAGGCGGGAAATAGACATTCGACCGTCAACGAAAAAGGGCCTCGGTTTTGGTCGAGGCCCTTTGCAGATGGACAATTACTTTCAGGAACGCTATGACTAGAAACCCTTGACCGTTGCGTCTTTGTAACCTGCTTCGCCGAGGACTTCTGCGACTTTCTTTCCGTCGAAGGTCGATGTGTGTTTGATCAAAACGATGCTATCGGGAATAACGTCGTCCTGGGTCGGTTTGTAACGTACTTCCTTGACGCCTGGCTGAGCTTTCAAAGCCGTCTCGATCTTAGGCCAATCTTCCTTGACCGATTTCATTGTTGGAATCACCAGTTGTGTCCATTGCGTAGATTCTTCCGCAGGAATCGCCGGTGGGGCAGCTTCCGTCGATGCCGTCGTCGTGCTACTGGCGGTCGGGTACTCAGACGACGGGCCACAGCCAATCGCCATTCCTAGTCCGAAGAGACAGGCAAAATTAAAAAAAGTACGCATAAAAAACTCCTCAGGAATTCACAAATCGACCAAAGTCCAGTTAGATTGAACCTTTGAAGTTAAACCAAGATAGCAAGAAAGAAAAGCAGTCTAGAAACGCAAAATCTCAGTTGCTTTGCGATCGACGTTGGATTTGCAAAGATAACGGCACCGCTGGCTCAGTTCCGCTTAATATAGAACTGCCAACCTCCGACGAGGTGCGGGCATCGCAGGGAACGACGGCAAACGTCTTTGGCGAGGCCAATGGCTCTCGCGAAACGGAACTCAGGAATGTTTCGGGGCGCACGGTAATCATGGAAAGCAGCACACTGGGATCTACCGACGGATGATGCTGGAATAGAAAACGGGCTTCGCTGAGGATATTCAAATCTGGATTGGACGCTAACGAGTCCGTGCCCAGAAATACTTGGATGCCTTGGTCCAGCAATTCTTTCCACGGATGAGGTTCGTGCTGGAAATAGGCATGTGTTCGAGGGCAATAGACGATTGCCATGCGATCACGATGACGTTGTATGAACGCAATGTTCTGGGCCGTCAAATAATTTCCGTGGACGACGAACGATCGTTTTGCAGTCGACAAAATCTGCAAATAGTCTTGAATCGAGCGTGGAGCGAAGGTCATTGGTGACGGCGCAAAACGATTGAGCATATCTGCCAGTGGACCGGTCCCTCGTTCCAAAATCTCCATCTCTTCGCGAGTTTCCGCCAAGTGCATACTGACTAGCTGATTATTTTGATTCGCCAATTGGACGGATTGTTCGGCGAGACCCAAGGGCGTTGAATACGGCGCGTGAGGACTGACGCCAAATCGAACAGTCAAATCGCCTTGCTGGGATTGATGATTCGCTTGGACTTGTTGAGCGAACTTCAAAGTTTGGTTTGCCCGTTCCGCAACTACACCCAAAACTTCGGGTAACGCGAACAGCGTAAGCGCTCTTTCCCAATTCGGAAACGAGTGCAATGGTCGGTTTGAGGCGAAAATATCTTCGACAGACCATGGCTCGGTGATCATATCGACAATTGTCGCACAACCGGCTTGCCAGGATTCCTGCAGGCCCTGGAGAATGGTTTGGCGGCGCGCTGATTGAAAACTAGACGGTCGCTGGGCTTCTTGTTGTTTGCGACGGTGAGCTAGCACATTTGCTATCCAACTAGCAAAAGTTGCTTCATAGGCGATAGGATTTTGTAGATCGGAAAACTCGAGATGGGTATGCGCATTCACAAAAGCTGGCACAATGCAGACATCCCCAAGATCAATCGCTTGGACCGATGGCCGGTCGATCGGGATTGCTTGCCCGTCAACAATGAGTAGGCCAGCGTTTTCAATTGGCGGTCGGTCAATGCACCAAATCCATCTTGCGCGTATTTCGCAGTTTTGATTCATGAAGCTCGATTATTCCTTTTACGATCGTCCCACGATAAAGGTGGCGCGAGATTTACTCGGCAAGTTGCTGATTCGGGAATCTCCGGAGGGGCTCGTTTCTGGCGTGATCGTCGAAGTCGAAGCATATCTTGCCAAAGACGACGAGGCTAGCCACTCTTTCTCTGGAATCAAGAACAGAAACAGCTCGATGTTCGCCGCAC
Source organism: Pirellulaceae bacterium (assembly GCA_031374825.1). Taxonomy (GTDB): domain Bacteria; phylum Planctomycetota; class Planctomycetia; order Pirellulales; family Pirellulaceae; genus JANMGV01. The sequence goes on along the minus strand of JANMGV010000218.1, from coordinate 51,139 downwards.
CCGGAACATTGTACGTTTACCCGATTCACGCCAAATATTGTATGAACGTTGTCACCGAGCAGTCGGGGCAAGGTGCCGCCGTATTGATCCGAGCTGTTGAACCTATGGAGGGCATCGATTTGATGCAAAGCCGTCGTGGCGAGAAAATTGGGCTTCGCGACCTCACCCGCGGACCAGCTAGACTTTGCCAAGCTTTTGCCGTGGATCGGTTACTTGACGGAGTGGATTTGACAACGAGCACGGCCATCTGGCTTGAAGATTCGAGCCCAGAACTTGGCAAGTTAGTTTTTTCCGTGGCCACGTCGGAACGGATCGGCATCAGTCGCGCTCAAGACCACCAGCTCCGCTTTTTTGTCGATGGAAATCGCTTTGTCAGCGGTTGCGCCCGTTGTCACTCGCTTCCCAATAAAGATGCTTTCCGATCGCATGTTTAGTTTATTTTGTCCGAGCTTGACTCAGCAGGAAACTTAACTTAGCGGGAAACTTGACTCAGCGGGAAAGTCGCCCCGATCCAGTTGGATATCACAAATAGAGCTTCCAAGGGTGTCGGCAATAGCGGGCATTGCTCGACACCTTGTCCTTTGAAACTAGCTGACGCACGAAAAGTAACGGCGTTTGATTGGTATCGGAACCGCTCGAGGTTGGTCGTCGTAAATTGCAATGAGCGCTGGGTCTACAGTTCCCGATTCGTGAACGACGTCTTGCGATCGAGTTTCGCCGTCCCGAGCATCGGCTTGTTGGAGCATTCTGGCGTTTGCTCGGGGAATCGCATCTAAATCCAGTTTCAACTCGCCATGCACCTTCGGCGGTTTGCCTTCTAATTCGGAACGAAGAATTCGCACGCTCTTGGGGGCGTCGATTGCGATACGGACACTGTTTCCGCGAACTTGAACAACGGTGATCGTGATGTTATCGCCAATTTGAATTCTCTCATCAACTTTACGCGACAGTACCAACATGTTGAACTTCCTTTTTTACCTGATCGAGACTGACGGGATACTTGGATCGGACCGGATTGGATGTAATGCGAGTACTGTGCCAAACAACTAGAAATTCGTTTTGAGCGGGTGAGGCTTGAACAAAAGTCGACAATTTCCTCAATTTTTCGAATTGATCGATATGGCTGAGTGGTTAGAAACACTTTTTCATTGTCAAATTTACAAAGGGTTACAGGGATTTCATTCTGGAGGGACTCTCAAAGGAGAGCCACATGGCAAAGTTTGCTAAGACGGTCGTTCGATCGAGGTTTGGTTGGATGATGATGCTGGCGTGTTCGCTTTGCACAGCCCAACTTTTTTCACAAGGTGCAGACAACACAAAATCAAAGCTGGAGTGGGTACCGCAACAACTTCTTGGGTTGTTGCATGCACCGGAGGTCCACGCGGAGTTGGGTTTGAAGCCGCAGCAGGTCGAGTCGCTTGAGAAGCTCTTCGAAAAAACAGACGGGCCGTGGTTTCGTGCGAGGAATTTGGCAACGCGAGAACGTTACTTGGCGATCGCCGAACAAGAGCGTTGGATTCGCGAACAACTGGTGACGGTGTTTAATGAAGACCAAATAAAACGTTTGGATCAACTTGAACGTCGTACCCAGTCGGCTCGAATGCTCGTGAGGCCAGACGTAATGTCGTCGCTAAATATTATCCCAAGTCAGCGTCAAGCGCTTGAGGAACTTTTCGCCAATAACGAGCGAATTGCAGCAGCGGCAGAAGCAGCTATCCGTCGGGGGCGAGCTGACTCGGAATTAAGCCAAAAGCACCAAGACGCCCGCAGAGCAGAAGATGCTGCGGCTCTCAAGATTTTGAATCAAGAACAAAAGACGGGTGTGTTTTCGTTGCTGGGCCCATCGTTTGACTTGACTCGTCTAAAACGCATCTACCCCAAAGCGCCTGAGTTCGAAGGAGTTTCGGAATGGATCAATGGCAACGGCGAAACCTTGAAAAATCTTAAAGGCAAAGTTGTCGCTGTACACTTTTACGCGTTTGCCTGCTCTAACTGCAAAGCGAATTTGCCGATTTATAATGATCTGTGGGCGGAATTCAAAGGTGAAGATTTTGCCATGATCGGTATTCATACTCCCGAGATCGATGCAGAACGGAATGTCGATAGCGTGCGTGAGAATGCCTCTCGCGATGGCATCGAATACCCAGTTGCGATCGATGCAAAAAAGGGCTCTTGGAACGCATGGGGAAATACCATGTGGCCGACGATCTACTTGATTGACAAGGAAGGTTACATTCGTTTCTGGTGGCCCGGCGAACTGAAATGGAAAGGTGCCACCGGTGACGAGCTCGTTCGGAAGAATATTCGCGAATTGCTCGACGAGTCTTCCTTAGATTTCTAACGATTCAATCGTTATTGATTCAACGTATCTTTCTGTATCTATTTCTCTTTCCGTCACTATTTCTTAGGAGTGCGACTATGACTTTACGAAAAACGCTTTTTGCTACGATGTGCCTGCTGGTCTTGTCAGTTCCGTCATTCGTCTGCGGGCAGCAACCGCCAGAACCCACGAAAGAGCACGAATTGTTCAAGTCGCTGGTGGGTGTTTGGGATGTAGACGTCGATTTCTACCCGGAAGGGCCTTCGGGCGCGAAAATGAGTAGCAAAGCGACCGAAACGAACAAGATGCTCGGCGGTTTCTTTGTTATCACGGAATTCGAAGGCGAACTCGCCGGCGCACCATTCACCGGTCATGGACAAACGGGCTACGATCCCGTGGAGAAAATGTATGTAGGAACTTGGTGCGATACGATGAGCCCACACATCATGAATACCAAAGGCAACTACGACCTGAGAACTCGAACGATGACGATGGAATATGAAGCCATCGATCCAGCTACCGGCAAGAAAGCCAAGGGTAAGAATGTCGAAAAGCACATCGACGACAACACGCGCGTCTTCGAAATGTACGGTACGCCTCCGGGTGCAAAAGACTTGGTCAAGATGATGGAAGCTCGTTACAAACGCCGCGCTGCCAAGAAATAATCTCTGCCAAGAAATAATTTCGAACTTGGTTTGTTAAGATATTCCCTGGGCTTATCAGAACTTCCTGCCAAGCCCTTTTTTTCAGAGCGCTTTGTGTGACACTCCAAAAAGCCTGACATGAGCGAACCAGCTTGATCAGCTCGGATAGAAATGATTCGGTCTAAGGAAACAGTTTCTAGGCACAGCAAACCGTTCCTTGATTTTCTTGCGAGGTTGAATCAGCGCATGTGGGTTCGGTATTCTGCGTTGCCGGTTAAGTTACTTCCTTCGCTGCTCTGGCTTTGTTGGATGACCTCGTCGTTAGCGCAATCGCAACCATCGGACACGAAAAATCAAGAGCTACTGTTTTCGTGGAAGGCAGATCCGGTAATGGTATCGCCGCGAAACGTCGATGGGATTACTGGAGTGTCTATCAAAGATCCTTCGGTGGTACGGGTCGATGATCGTTGGCATGTGTTCTGTACGATGCGAGGTATCGAACGAAGTCATTCGATAATCTATGCGTCGTTTGGGAATTGGGACAAAGCCTCCGAAGCCCGTTGGCAAGTGCTGCCGAATCACGCTGGTTATTCTTGCGCGCCGCAAGTTTTCTTTTTTTCCCCAGAGCGGCGCTGGTATTTGATATGTCAAGCCTCCAGCGATAAGTGGCAACCGGAATACCAACCCGCATTTGCAACTAACGACAATATCGATGATCCATCAGGTTGGTCCGCTTTGCAACCGATGTTTAAATCGCAACCTGAAACGGTTAGTGCGTGGCTCGATTTTTGGGTGATTTGCGACGATCAATCGGCTTTCTTATTTTACACGTCGATTGACGGCAAGATGTGGCGATCTCAAACGCCACTTGAACAATTCCCGAAAGGCTGGTCGACACCCGTTGTTGCTTTGGAAGGAGACATATTCGAAGCGAGCCACACGTACTTTGTCGTCGAACTTAAAAAATACCTGACGATGATCGAAGCGCAGAACGGTGACGGCTGGCGTTACTTCAAAGCGTATACAGCAGATAAACTTGACGGGCAGTGGTCCGAACTTGCCGCGACTCGCGAGCAAGCGATGGCTTCGATGCTGAACGTCGTCCAACCGAACCCTCGCTGGACGGACGTCATCAGTCATGGCGAGATCGTTCGAAAAGGGATCGACGAGCGGCTTGAGGTTTCAAGCAAGAACATGGAAATTATCTTCCAAGGAGTTCTAGAACATCAGCGACAAGGCAAAGAGTACGGTCAGATACCGTGGAGCCTAGGCCGACTAAAGAACATCAAGAATCCGTTTTGACCAGCCTTCGAGCGGTCGCTTGATTCGATGTGAAATGTTGCGTGTTGGGGGGGATTCAACAAGTAAAAGCAACAACCAACAAATAGTGCGGCTGAGAGGACTTGAACCTCCAAGAGATTGCTCCCACTAGCACCTCAAGCTAGCGCGTCTGCCAATTTCGCCACAGCCGCAAAATTGTCTTTTCGAGTCAGTCCAGTCTAGAAAGTTGTTCGTTTTCGTCAAGCCTGTTGAAGAGCTTGTCATCGCGATATTTCCTGCATCGCGTCTCAATCAGCCTCATTTTTCTAGCATTGGCGTCCAGCGATCCAGCTAGGGTGGGAAGAGATTTGACGTAAATCGCTCAAGGTAAACTAATCCGTTGTGCAAGAAGCGGAACCGGCGATCTGGTCAAGTATTTTTCCGAGCGCATCGGGGTCGACAGGCTTGGTCAGAAATCCGTTCATTCCGGCCTTCAAGCACATCTGCGAATAATGCGGGTCATGATGTGCCGTCATCGCATAAATCGGCAGTTCCGAGTTCGTCAATCGAATATTCTTCGTCGCTTCCACGCCGTCCATGACGGGCATGTCCAAGTCCATCAAGCAAACGTCGTATCGCGACTCTTTCGCCAACTGGACCGCTATGGAGCCGTTGTCTGCCACGGTGGCTTGGTGGCCTAACAGTTCAAGGAGCCCAACCAAAACGATTTGGTTAATCTCCCCGTCTTCCGCGACGAGGATATTGAGCGAGACCGATTCGGCGGGAATAGCGGCATCTGGTTCTGCCGTTGTATCAACTTCTTGAGCTGCATTCTGTTGCGTGCTCAGCGACAGGATGGAGTGGATTTGGGTCGCGAGAGGCATTGGGAAAATAGGTTTGTTCAAGCAGTTGTATTCTTCGGGTGATACCTGATCTGGGTTCATGAACATCAGCCCAGGCACGCCCTCTTGTTTGGCTTGGTTGATTAACGCCATGGCTTCGGTCCCCGATGCGATGACAAGCTTAAACGTATCCAGCCCTGGGCGATCGACGGTATCGAAATCGGAGTAACTTGAACAACTGACGACCGTCGCACCCCATTGGGTCAAGTATGCTTCCACAGCACGTCGCACAGTGTGCTGAGACTCAATCAGAAGAACGCCCATTCCAGACAAGCTAATGTCTGATAATACGTGCTTCGGCATTTCGTTCGACGGTTCGAGTGGCAGTTCGATGGTGAATTCGCTGCCCATTCCATCTTGACTCGAAACCGTGATTCCGCCGTGCATCAATCGCGCCAACTCTCCGGAGATGGACAAACCAAGGCCGGTACCACCGAAACGCCGAGTCATGCTATTGTCGGCTTGAGAGAAGGCTTCGAAAATGGACGACTGTTTGTCTTTTGGAATTCCGATGCCGGTATCGATGACACGAATCTTCCACGAAGGCGAGTTGCCGGACGTGCTTTCGATGACTTCTGCTCGAACTTCCACGTGACCTTTAGGAGTGAATTTGACCGCGTTCCCAACAAGGTTCAAGACGACTTGACGCAGGCGGACGGCGTCGCCGATGACACAATGAGGTAGTTTGGGATCAAAGTAAGCGATCAATTCGATGCTCTTCTGCCAAGCTGGAATTGCCATGAGGCCTACTACTTCGCTCAGCAATTGTCGAGGATCGATCGGAATTGACTCAACCGTCATTTTGCCCGCTTCGATTTTCGACAGGTCAAGCAAATCGTTGAGCAGGCGTAACAATGCATCGCCCGAGCTTTGGATGGTTGTCAAGTAACTGGAAAGCTGTTGATTTGGGTTACATGACAAGGCGAGTCGCGTCATGCCCAGGATACCGTTGAGCGGTGTTCGGATTTCGTGGCTCATGGTTGCCAGGAATCGGCTCTTGGCTTGATTGGCTAGGTTGGCTTCTTCGATAGCATGGCGCAACTGCTCTTCCGTCTCGCGAAGAGCTAGATTGCTCAAGTTGAGTTGCTCGGCGCGTTGTTCAAGGGCAGCGGTTCGCTCCGCAACGCGGGATTCAAGTGTCCTATTGAGAACTTGTAGATCTCGGAATCCTTCTGCGTTTTCTAACGCCGCCCCGGTGAGAGTCGCGACAAACTCCGCGATGCGAACTTCGTCGGGTCCAAAAAACTCCGTAATCTCGCGATGCGCAACGAGTAAACAAGCCGTGATGGCGTTGCGGACTCGCACTGGTAACACGACCAAGCTGCCACAACTGTTCCTCGAGCCGACTTCAGTCTTAAATATTCTGGCTTCGCCAGATTCGACTACGCTGCAAATAAATGGTTCGCATTCGGCGATATTTTCGAGCAACGCATCGCCGTTCCCTTGTGAGACAAGTCGGTGCGGCAATTTCCAAGCGCCAAATTGCCCGTTCCGAACGGCGACCGCAACGACTTGGCCGCGAAGTAGGTGCTGAGCGGCAACGCAGCATTCCGAAAAAATATCGTTGTCATTTAACGATCGGGTAATCCGACGGCCGTGATGCAATAAACTTTCAAATCGATCTGCCAAAGAAAGCGTCTCTTTGATTGCGGGACGATCTTGCAGACTAGCAATCGATTTCGACCAACTCGTCTTGTACCAATTGAGTTGTTCGGAATCGGCCGCAGTGAACCACGAGGGACAGGAACCTATTTGCTCCGCAAAGTCGCTCATCAATTGGAGCGTCTGAAATTCCTCCATGGGACTCTGTAGCTTGATCGCAACACGTATGCTTTTGCGAAAACATCGTACGGCTTGTTTAGGCCGATTGGCCAGCAAGTACACTTGTCCAAGTTCGCGAAGGGCGTGGGGGCGATCCGCTGGAAAGCTGCGAGCGATCCTCGCAGCGGTCCGGGCGGCTCGTTGGGCTTTGCGAAAACAATGCTCAAATTCGGCTGCGTGATGGCGAGGCACCTTGGCCGCTGCCATTCGCAAGACTGTGGCTAGCCAAACGTAGCACGGGCTGATGTACGTATTGAGGTGGCCCGCTTTCTTGCAACGATCGATGGCATTTAGGAGTACCGATTCCGCTTCCAGGAGGTTACCTTCCCGAAGTCGTAGCAATGCCAATGCCAAATAGGTCTGCGCGTGGCTCTGCGCATCGGTACGTTCGACGGCGGCTTGTTCTTCGACGGTTGCCGCTGGCACTTGGTAGGGTGCGGTTCGCATCCAAATATCCAAGCTGATCCCTGCAATTTGGGAATCGCGAATTTCAACGCCCGAACGATGGATGCTCTGGGCTTCGAAAGCGGCTTCCGAATATCTGCCACATCGGTAGAGTGCGTTCGCTCGTTGGTAGCGAGCCATGTTGGTTTCCCAAGCGTCGCCGGTTTTTTCAAGCAACTCAATCGCTTCGGTTCCGATATCGATGCATTTGGTAAATCGGCTGGCCGCCAATTGAACGACGCTGGAATAAGAAAGCGTTTGGCCTTGTCCCCACGTATCGCTCAAGCGTTTCCTTATGGACAAGGAACGATTGGAGTATTTATCCGCTCGCCGAAACGACTTGAGTAGGCTGCAAACGGGTGCGTGCTCGGAATAGCATTTTGCAAGCTCCGGCGTGTCCTCATAACGTTCTGCATCATTCATTCCGCGCAGGTGCGCCATCAAAGTCCAGAGAGCACCGCGGCTAAACCAATAAGTGTGGGCCAACTGGCTAAACAAAGACCATCGCAATCGATGCAACTCCGACGCCTTCTTGCGAACCATTGGTCGGCCAAGAACCGTGTGGCAGACTTGATACGTGACTTGCTTGACCAGCGAGAGTACCATGTGAACATCTGAGCGGGGTAAACGTACACCGCTACGTATCAGTGCCTGAGCGTATCGTGCTGAGGCTAGTTCCATTTTTCCGCGTTTGAACTCGACGTCACCGAGTCTGGCAATCAATCGAGTCTCATCGATGGCCTCATCCGCATCGCGAAGTGCACTTTCAAAAGCTGCTTCTGCCGCATCATAATCGCCATTGCTAAGGCAAACATCTCCAAGTTTTTCGGATACCAACTGTAATTGCTGGCGATCGTCGGCTGGAATCCATCGCTGAGCCATCTGATAGTAACGAATTGCCAAGCGATTTGCGTACTGGTTGCGAGACTGCTTGGCGGCCTCCATCGCGAATCGAAATGCTTCGCGTCTACGTCCGGCAGCATCGAAATGATTTGCTAACTCAAAGCACCGGCTCGGATCGGTCTTCAGAATCCAACGTGCCGCGCGCAAGTGCCTAGCTCGGCGCGTGCGATCATCGAGCTTGGAAAGAAAAGCTTGGCGAATTTCGTCATGAACAAAACCAAATTGTGTTTGTTCTGAATCCGACCAGATTAATTGTCTACGCAGTGCCGCGTTTTGAGCTTGTCGCGAAGCCACTCGATCCAATCGAGACAAGGCGCGTGCTTCGTCGATGTTAAAAGTATTTCCGAGTACGGCAGCGGCCGTGAGGTAACCGATTGCCTCGGTGGATAGCCCGCTAATGCGATTGCCGAGTAATCGAGCCGATTGTTTGGGACATTGCAGAGAAATTTTTGAAAGGGATCGCAATTGCCAACTGTCGCGCTGCCATACCACGTTACCCGATTCGATCAATCCGGTTACAAGCGAGATGGCCATAAACGGATTGCCGTGGGATGCGCCGACTGCCATTTCCAGCGCTTCGAGCGGGAAATGCCCGGTCATCGAAGAAAGCATCGCCAAGCATTGTGCATGATCCAAAGGCTCAAGTCGATCGAACCTGTCTTGGGAAATGAAGGCCATCTCCGATGCAAAGTCCTCGGCTACCGTCGCAATGACTTGCAATTGCCCGTGTGGATGTTCCGATTGTTCGCGGAGCCAGTTTATCCAATGTTCTTGCGACATGTCGTCGCATTGATCTAATCCGTCGATCACCAAAAACACGCTTGGCCGTTCGCTTGCCAAAACTTCCAGCAATTTTCTTAGGGCTCGGCCCAAACGTTGTCCAGCGAATTTTTCTGGGCCAAGTTCATTGTGTGAAGATTCGTTCTGTTCGAACATCCACGGCATCAGCGACTGCAAAGTCTCTTCGAATCCGCGCAAACCTTTGCGCATTCTGTCCAACAAGGATGCGTCGGCCAAGCATGCTCGTTCCAAGCCGATTAGCGCCGCCGAGATGCTCTCAAAGGGTCTCGCATATTCGCTTCGCGTCGCGCTAACATGCAAGACGACCCGTTGTTGGGCTAGTGCTTCTTTGGCAAACTCATCGAGCAACCGCGATTTCCCTTGTCCAGAATCGCCGGTTAAAATCCAAGGTTGTACCGCACCGATTGGATTATTTTGGAGAAGATTTTTTAGCTTCGCCAATTCTGCAACGCGGCCGACAAAACTGGGATCGGCCAAGTGGTCTCGCCGGTCCGATAGACCGATAGCGATCTGTTCCTCATCGTTTTGCGATACGAGCGACGCCTGCACCTTTGACAGATCGTCCAAGACGGCTTGACTGGATTGGTAGCGATCAAACGGATCCTGTTTGAGTAATCGCAAAACGATTTCATCGAGCGCCCGGGGAATGGCCAATCCTTCCATGCGCAAGCTTCGAACCGAATGTGTGGTTTGCAAAAGCAACAACTCGGAAAGCGTTGCGGCCTGAATCGGATAGCGGCCAGTCAGCTGGCGATAGATCAATACACCAATCGCATACAAGTCGGAGGCCACAGTAATCGGTCGTGGAATCAGTCCAGACTTTTCGGGAGATACAAAGTAGTCCTTTTCTTGTAGCTCATGACTTGATGGAATCGATTCGCTCGTACCGGTCCTGACCGGACGCACAAGGTTGATCGTGCCCTCGTCGTCGAAAGAAAACGATTCGTGACAAAGCTCTCCGAAGACCGTATCGCAAGTATGCAACTCGTTTATTTGATGCAGTACGTCGACAGCAACAGAGACAACTGCTTGGCATCGCCGTTCAACTTCGCAGTTGCCAGATGCAGAGTCCATGCGTGCTAACACGCAACGATCTAAAAAAAAGATTGGCATCGTGATGGAATGTCGAGAGTCTCTGCTTGTTAAAAGTAAAAGCCAATTGACATCGGTTCGCGATCGCACGCCAGCTTGGAAAGATGATGACGAGCAACCCTTGCCTAGAACTTTTGTCGAACAAACATAGGTCATTCAATGCAAATGCAAAGCGCGCTGGGCGTCTGCCAATGGCGACCGACTTGACCAAGGTTGTTCCTACCAGTCTTGGTGCCGTTACAATCATCACAGACCGAACGTTTTGTTGTGGGAATGCGGACAAATGAGGTGTTGCTACGAACGTTGGCGATCCTTCGCAAATTGCATGATTTTCCGATTGGGGTGTCTTCAATTCATGCGTGTAACCCGTAACATGCTGAGCGTTGCTTTCGTCATGCGCAGACGAAGAAACAAACAGATATTTCATCATCTCTTTTTGGACCACGTGAAATCATGGCAAACACTACTTCGAACCGAATCGACACAACACCCGCGCCTGTTGGATTGCCAGTACTCCGACGGATCGATCGAGCAGTGCAGCCACCTCCCGATCTGGCGCTCCATTTCCTTCGCGATGTTATTCAAAACCTAACTCGCTCCAGTGGAGAGCCTGTAGTTGCCACTGCAGCCATGGAAAGATTATTCGTCGAATGCAAAAGACTTCGCGATCACCTCAGCGCATCGGAATGGTTGAAAACAGTGCATGCGATCCGCGGTTCTGGAATACTCAGCGTCGTCCATCAAGACGCATTTACGAGTCGCGCTTTCAGCAAGCCACGTGGATATGCGGGTGATGCGGTAATGATGGATTACATCTACGGCCGGGAAGAAAATTGGGCTAATCCGCCGATGAGCGAGATTGGCAATCGAGTTTTTGACTACACAACCAGTGCAGCAGCGTCGGCTGGAGTACGGGCGCGTCGCGAGTTCATCGCCAATATGCTTGACGACTCATTCCAAGGAAATAGTTCGCAAGATATTTTGGCAGTCGCCTCGGGTCACCTCCGCGAAGCGTCGATGAGTGCCGCTGTTCGACGCCGACGCTTTCGAAGCTTCCTGGCGATCGATGCCGACCAAGACAGTCTCGACGTCGTTAATGATTCCTATGGACACTTGGGAATCGAAACCGAAGTTTCCGACATTCGTAAACTGATTGTTGGTAAATCGAACTTGGGTCAGTTCGACCTGATTTACTCAACAGGTCTCTACGATTATTTGAATGAAAAGATTTCGCAACGTTTGACGTTTCATTTGTTTTCCAGTTTGCGATCAGGAGGTCGATTGGTCATTGCAAATTTCCTTCCTAGAATCCCAGACGTAGGCTACATGGAAGCTTGCATGGACTGGTTTTTGATTTATCGCAATCGAATCGACATGATGGCGATGACCGCAATGATCGACCAAGATAGCATTCGGTACATCCGGATTTCAACGGAAGAAAATAAAAATATTATCTTCATTGAAATCGCAAAGGCGTAGTTACTTTTCGCGGCTTTTGTGGATGAGATTTCGGAATCCGCAATCGCCGTGCGTGAGTTGATTTCTAGAATCGTTTCGTCACGCCCATAAAGATCCAGTGTGCTCGCGTATTCATGGAACTATTCGAGTTGTCGCCGCCTGCGAGACTACTGGTTGCTACATGGAGAGTGGGGCGGAACGAGTATTGGTAAGCAGTGTCATATGTCCAGCCATTTTTTTGCCAACTGTATCCCATCGTGAAGTAATGCGAAAGAATGGTTGGCAGATAAGGCGTCGCGGTCGCTCCAACGACGGCATCGCTGTTAAAACTGTAGCCAGTGCGGATTGTTCGACCACGCGATAGATCTTGTTCCAATCCGCCTTTAACAACGACGGCATCTTTCCAGTTGAGTGGAAACGCTTCGCGAACAACGGGGCCTGCGACTAAATCAAACAGTGGGTTATTTCCGTTGCTGAATCGAAGGTCGATTTGATCGTACGCTTTGGACCATTGCTGCCAGTCCACATCCAATCCCAAGCGACGGGCACGCGACAATTTGTATTGTAGACCGACGCCAACGGAACGCGGCCAAGTAATGCCTACGTTCGCGTCGTAAAACGAGGTTCCGAGCCCGGGAATGGTGACTCGTGCATTCCCATCGTTATGGAATTCGTTTTGGCTCTGGTAGCGGCCAGCTAATGTGAGTCGCTCCGACCATTGGTATTGCAGACCGCCCGACCAAGTCAGAGCTGCGCCGGTGCTTTGTAAATCGAGGAGCGTGGGAGTGCCCGTCAGAGGTGCTGAATTAACATAATAAGGTCCTTCGAGCTCGATATGACTGGCGGCAACACCCAAAGTAGCCCCAAGCCGCAAACGATCCGTCATTTGATAGGACACACCCGGTAAAGCCCGAATGAGCATTCCCAATGATTTGTACAATCGCGGACCTGCCAAAGGGCCGGGAGGTCCCTCCATATTCCATTTCGCGCCAAAACCTGCTGGTGTGTAGACCCCGAATCCAATTGCTAAGTCGTTATTGACCCGATGGCCAATCGTAAACGCAGCCATTCCGAAAGGGTCATTGGTCGCCTGCACATTGGAATTCTGCGGATCGGAATAATGCAAGTTAGGAAATAATCCCGCAATGTTGCCTTCAAAGAAGTCAACACGTTTGCCGTTATTAAACGAAGTGACACCAATCAAACCTGCTGGGTTGTCGTGCAATACAAATCCGCTGTCATCAAATGCAAAGTTCGCGCCGCCTCGTCCAGCCGACCGTGCACCCAATGCCGGTATCAACGTTTCGGCGAACACAGTCCCCGAAGCAAACGTCGATAAAGCAGTTATCGCAAAAACCAATTGAGACAGACTTTTGCAACGCATCCTTGCGCTCCAATAGCAGATTTGCCAAGCTGAATGCTATCATTTCTATGTCTAATCCATTAGACATCCCTACGAAAATAAGTAATCGCTATTTCTAGGTGCTGAGAAACGCGAATTCGAGCAATTCGACGTGAATGCGCAAAAAAACTTGTTTGTGTAAGGATTGCCTTGACGAGTCCGCTTGCGGAAAGTTTACCGCATCTTGTGCAGTCCGGAGCGCTGGTAGTCGCGGGGTATTGCTAGCTTTAAACAACACGATTCGAAGTAGCCTTGTTTACAAATCCAACTTTGAAAATGTCCGTCAGTATCTAATTCTACATGACCTACAGATTGGGAAGTTTGGGCTCTTCCTCAAACAATCAAATCCTCAATTGTTATCGACCGTCAATCGTCAACGCCCCCGCGAGGAGGCGTTGGCGTGACTTATTCATCAAGCTGTGTTGTGTTTAATCAACAATCGACAAGCTTGGCTCGGGACGCTCTTCGAGCAGGGCAGGAGCGGGGATCGCCGATTTGGGATGAATGCTAAATCGTTCCGAGACTTCCTTGAAATCCAATTCGCATCGGTTAAACGACTCGACCAAACTAGGGTCAAAATGCGAACCCCGACCTTGGCGAATAATATCACAAGCCATTTCGTGATTTTGTGCTTCTTTGTAGGAACGCTTGCTCGTAAGTGCGTCATACACATCGGCGACCGCTACGATTCTCGCAGCCAAGGGAATTTCTCCGCCACGAAGACCAAATGGATACCCTGATCCATCCCAGCGTTCATGGTGCTTGAGTGCAATGTCCAAAGCCATCATCAAGAATTTTGCTTCAGGATAGGCTTCGACCGACGCGCGCAATGTATCGCCGCCGATGATCGTGTGCCGCTTCATGATCTCAAATTCTTCTGCAGTCAATTTACCTGGCTTCATCAAAATGGCATCAGGCGTTCCGACTTTTCCAATATCGTGCAAAGGACTGGTTTGGTATATCAACTCGACAAATTGAGCATCGACAACGTGTTCAAATTTGGGTTGTGTCATCAGGTCGAGCGAGAGAATGCGGCAATACTCTCGGATGCGTTCCAGGTGCAGACCGGTCTCTTCGCTTCGACTCTCGGCCAATTTGGCGAGCGAGAAAATCATCATGTCGCGACCTTCCAACTGCAGCAATCGTTTGCCGCTTTCTAGTCGCAATCGAAGCTCTTCGGGTCGGAACGGTTTGCAAATGTAATCATCGGCACCTGCGTTCAGTCCTTCGTCGACAGCGTCCGGATCGGAATGGCTGGTCAAAAGAATGACGTAGGTATATTGGCACGACGCTCGTTTTCGGATGGCGCGGCATAGTTCTACGCCGGACATTTCCGGCATCTCGACGTCCGAAACGAGAAACCGTGGTCCGAATTTACGATAGCGCTCGATGGCTTCGGCACCGTTTGTGGCCGTCTCGACTTCGTATCCAAATTGCCACAAAGCGTTTTCCAGCAATTCCACCGTAAACGGATCGTCATCGACAACCAGCACACGCGGCTTCATGTGAGTCAGATTGGAGGAAAAGGACATTGGGCTGCTACTTGTTGCCCGTTTTCCAGTTATCGGTCCGATGTTAAATCGATTTTGATTCACGGTATTCCCCTATCAAATTTTCAATACATTCGTTGATTGAATTCAGTAATTCCCTGGCTTCGTCGGGCGCGTTACGGCGAGCAGCTTCTTCGATGCGGCCAGCAACTTCCGATAATGGTGCCGCACACAAATTGGCAGCGCTTCCCTTAAGGCGATGGGCTCGACGCGCAGCTTCTTCCAACCGTTCGCCGTTCATTTCCTCGGTCAATTGGACCAACTCGTCGGGCAAAGTTGCTACCATTTTTTCCATCAGTTTGTCGGCCAGCTTTTCATTCCCCAAGCATCGCTTGAGAAATTGCTCTCGGTCGAAACTTCGAATCGATGGTTTTTGTAAATCGCTCATTGGCTCAATTCCCTCATGCTTGACGATTCTGTTAAATCGAACGCCGGGCAAACGTAGCTTGCATAAAATTCAATGGAAAATTCACGGTGGATGCGAACCCTGAAGTAGCCGATTGGGCAGTCCTTTGTCCGATTGTCATGGCGAATAAGTGACAAGGGACGCGCGATACCGCATGTCTCGCGCGACAGAAACGGCACTACCCGAATAGTATATTCGTACCTAGCATCGTATTTGGTTTTTACCGTCCCGACCTTGGCGCGATCGCGCCAATCGAGCGGTAATAAGAAACTTACCAGTTTAGATACTCTTCTAATCCCTCTCGAATCAATGTCGGACTGCCTCGCTGTCCGGTGAGGAAGAAGAGTGATTCAATGTAATGCTGCACAGATAAATCGAGTGGGTGGATGACGGTCATCCCCCGTTGCATTGCAAATTCGTTCCAGCGATCCATTGATCCGGCGTCGTCCAAAAGAATGATGCGTGCCTCAGCAGACAGCGGCAATGCAGCCATCCGTTTTGGGCTGGCGGGAACCGAAGAATGATCGACGATTATCACCGCGTATTCCTGCATGTCGGATTGATTAGCTATGGGAACACTTGCATTTGTCGGCGATACATGAACGGTTGGGTTTCGATCGCTTGGGAACGAATCGTCTAATCGATCGGTGAGCAAAGGTTCCATCGTGCGCAGGATTTGACAAATACTTCGTTCTCCTAGACAAAGAATCCGCGAAGCGACCTTGAGTATATTTTCTGGCAGTAACGCCATGATTGCTGCAGCCATCGTGTCGTTGCCAATCCATTTGGCGTCCTGTCTGCGGGCGACGCGGACGGTTCTCGACGTTTGTGCTGCCACCGTAAACTCGTCGCAAAAATCGACAGCGCGGTGTAGAAACGGTGGAAAGAAAAAAGTGCCTGCAAAACCCAATGCGCGGATGCCCAGTGCAGCTTTTTCGAACTGATCTGGCTCGACTTGCAAAGTGACAAAACGCCAATCCAAACCAAGTTGAAGAACCGCTCGCTCCATTAAGAATTGGGTCGGGTTCCCGGCCATTGGAAAACCCAGGCAGGCGACCACCGGTTGAATGACTTCGCTAACGTCCATAACCGCACTTAGGCTTTCGCCCTAAAGTTTTGTACTGGCTTAGTTGCATTTGTCGGCGAGCAATTCCAGTAGTTGACAGTTTGTTTTCTCAAGCAAAGCGCAATTTTAGATCGCTAAAACGTTTTTTAGTTTCTTCCATCAAACGATCTTCGGCGGATTCATCGTCTGCCATATAGGTCACAGAGAATCGAAGGAACGCGCCTGCGTCATCCCATGGAACCGTAACAATCGACTGGTCTGTGATCAAAAACTGCGAGGCTGCTTCGGCGGTTGGGAAATCTTGGCCATCTTGAATACCGAGCGGTGATTTGACATACAAGAAATAGGAACCGCCGGGCATGTGACAACGGAATCCGCAAGCACTCAGCGTGTTTACCAGTTTTTCAAGCCGGCGGCGGTACTTGGCGTTGATGTATTGTGGGATGCTCGGTGTTTCCAGGGCGGTAACTGCCGCGCGTTGGATTGCGGAGAACTGACCGCTATCACAATTGTCTTTTACGTCGGCAAAGGCTTGGACGATTCGCGGATTCCCACAGACCCATCCGATTCTCCAACCAATCATGTCAAAGCCCTTGCTCAAGGAGTGCACTTCGACACCGACATCTTGAGCGCCGGGGACTTCGAGGAAACTGAATGGTTCGCCCTTGAAAGTAAGCAGGATGTGAGCTGCATCTTGGACGACAACAAATTTGTGTCGTTGAGCGAGTTCGACGACTTGCAGATAGAAGTCGCGAGTGGCAACTTGTCCGGTAGGACTATTCGGATAATTAAGGACGAGCAATTTGGTGTTTTGCCAAACGTCTTCAGGTACGTTATCAAAGTCCGGGTAGAAATCGTTTTCGGCAAGCAATGGCAAACGGTAAACCGAACCTCCGTAGTACCGCGTATGCGTGCCTGCAACTGGATAGCCGGGCACGGTCATCATCGTGATATCGCCAGGATTGATAAAACAAGCTGGCAGCATTGCCAAAGCCGTCTTGCTACCAATGCAATGATTGACTTGAGTAACGGGGTCGAGGTCGACGCCAAATTGTCGACGCATAAAATTCGCGGCGGCTACTTTGAATTCTGTGATTCCGTTGTCCGCGTACCCTCGGTTTTCAATCCGGTCGATCTCGGTCGCCATGCGATTGCGGACAATGGGGTCGGCCATCGAATCATTTTCGCCGATTCCGAAATCGAGAAGTTCGCGATGGGGATAATCTGCTAGCGCTTTTCTTTTAGCACGTTTGATTTTCTCAAACTTATAGATTTCCGTTCCTTTGCCATAATTTATTCCGCCTATGCGCTCGGCAAAAAGCTCTTGAAAATAAGGATCTGCGGACGCTGCCACCGACATGATTAAACCTGCTGCCTTGGAATCAATGAAACGACACGAAAGATTGTCTTTTTTACTTTGCATCCCCTAGTTTCGACAACCCATCGAACGGCAAAACCACAAACATCGTTGCCTTTTCGTAACGCTTTCTTGCGGTTACCATCTTGAACGATCTCCGAATACGTCGCAAAAATCAAATTATTTCGTTTCCTTGAATCGCCACAGGTCCCCGGTGCAATAGAGGCCACCACTCATCCTGCACTTTCGATTCGATTGATTAAAGAGCTAAAATCGCTATGAGAAAATCTGACATACTCGCTGGAAAGAATGCTTTAGTAACCGGTGCGGGACGCGGAATTGGGGCGGGGATTGCGCTCGCATTAGCCAAGTCCGGAGCAAATGTCGCGGTCAATGATCTGCGTAGCCCGATCGACGTTGTTCAAGCTTGCCAAGCCGAAGGCGTACATGCAGTCGAAGCAATTGCCGATGTCGGTGATCGCATTGCCGTCGAAGCCATGATTGAGAAAGTGGAACGCGAGCTTGGGCCTATCGACATTCTCGTTTCCAACGCAGCTTACAGCGATCGCGAGTTGTTCTACCAAGCTGACTTGGCAGGTTTTGAAAAGACCATACAAGTTTGTATGTGGGGACCCTTTTATCTTTGCCGAGAAATATCACGCCGTATGATCGTACGTGGTCAAGGTGGCTCGATGGTCTTCATCAGCTCGCCCCATGCCTTCAAACCAATTCCCGGTGCGATGGCCTACAACATGGGCAAAGCAGCTTTGGATCAAATGGCACGCACGGCGGCTTGCGAGTTGGCAGAATATCGAATTCGAGTCAATTTGATTCATCCCGGTTGGACGGACACGCCAGGTGAACGGAAGTTTTTTCACGACGATGAATTGATGCAACACGGCAGTCAGCTTCCCTGGGGACGACTAGCGAAACCCGATGACATTGCGCATGCCGTAGTCTTCTTGTGCGATCCGGCAAGCGACTATATGACCGGTTCGACTGTTACTGTCGATGGTGGCATTCTATTACCGTTCCAGGAGATGTATCGCGTTAAGAATCGACCGAACAAAACTTAAAAAAGCAACAAGGCAAAGCAGGCTATGGATGCGCGAGAAAGCTGGAACAAAGGAGCGACTGGATATATTCAATTCATTGAATCGGGAGCTGACTATTATCGCACGCTCGTGCATGGCCCTGCCCTGCTGGACGCGTGCGGCGATGTTTCCGCGAAACGTGTTTTGGATATCGGATGTGGGCACGGATATTTTTCGAGAGAGTTAGCTGCCCAAGGCGCGACAGTATGCGGTGTCGATATTTCTGACGGCTTGATTCAGCAAGCAGAAAATATGGAATCCGATGATCCGCTGAGCATCCAGTATTTTCGCGACGACGCAAAAAACATCCTTGATCGATTTGGTGCCCAATCTTTCGACTTGGTGACTGGGTGCATGTCGGTTCAAGACATGGACGATCCACAAACCATTATCGCAAACGCTTATCAAGTACTAATGGATGCTGGTCGCTTGGTGTTTTCAGTCCCGCATCCTTGTACCGATCCACCGCATCGCGTTTGGCAAAAGGACATATTTGGACGGAAGTTGGCTTTATCTCTTGATCGTTATTTTGAAACCGGACCTGCTGTTTGCGATTGGTCGATGCCGCGACTGGCCTATCGTTGGCAAACACCTTATCGCCGTTTTACTTTGACCGACTGGAGCCGCATGATTGGGAACGCGGGATTTGTTATTCGCCATGTCTTCGAACCCTACCCGTCTGCGGAACTCGTTGCGTCCAATCCAGACCTGTACGATTGCTCTCGAATGCCGTACTTCATTATTTTCGATTTGGAAAAGCGAGTTCGCGTGGCAGCGAACTAGATGCCATGACGTGATCGCCTGTACGCATGCCACTAACTTTTCTTACGCAGCCCTACGATTTCGAGCAATTTGAGCGCGTTGGTAGTCGGCGTTGGCCCAGATCGCATACGGTAATCGAACTTCATTTTTTCTACGCCGTTTTCCGATTCAAAATATTCGCGGAAATGAACGACTTGGCCATGCTGCTGGATTTCGGTGCGATCGGCCAAGTCGAGGTCATGCGTGCTAATCGCGATCACGGCGTCGTTCTCACGCAACTGCTCAAGCACTTCGACGACGGCGATCTGTCGTTCGCGGCTATTGGTGCCTTGGAGAATTTCGTCAAGTAGAACCAATACGGGTCGTTGATGGACTTGGTGTTGAAGCTGACATAACTTCACAATTTCACGCAGTCGCAGGAGTTCGGCCATAAAGAATGAAACGCCGTCCTGCAAACTATCTTGAACGCGTATGCTTGTGGCAATTTCAAATGACTGCGAGTGCATCTGGTTTGCACATACTACCGATCCCGTGCGGGCCAGTAAGAGGTTGACACCCAGCGAACGAAGGAACGTGCTCTTTCCCGCCATGTTCGAACCTGTCACAAGCAGCAACTGACGCGACTCGTTAATCGTTAAATCATTACCGATCCGCTGTGCGTCCTCCAACATGGGGTGTGCCAGTCCGCGTGCTTCGAAGAGAATTTCACGGGGCGGCGTGACGACCGGAGTGCACCAGGACGGATACTCAAAATGTATTGCAGAAGCAGAAAGAACAGCTTCGAGTTGACCTAATCCCACAATCCAATCCGCAGCGCGCTCGCCGAATCGGGATTGCCAGCGTTGAAGTCGCTCCATGACGCGAAAGTCCCACATGAATATCAATTGGAGCAAGATGTACGGGAGGAACATGGTCGGGTTGCGTTGCAGATTAGCCAAGCGGACAAGCCGCCGCAATTTGCCGAACCCTACGCGCGCGGAGTTTTCTCCTTGGCAGCATCGAGTCCAAATGTCATTGAGTAATTCGGATTGATGGGGTAAACGGTCCATGCATTCGTAAATCGCTTGATACTGGATCACTTCACCTTGATTCGACGTGATCTTGGAAAAGATGTCGTGGATTTTTCCGAGCTGGCTGATCGCCAATATCAAGTTCGATGCAAACCCAACGAGCATCATGCCCAAAGCGATCCATTCACCCGTTTCCCACTGGCCGTAACGCGAAGCTCCCCAAACCAGGAGACCGAGGACAATCGCTAAGGGACCGAGCCAACTCGCGATGTGGACAACGGGATGTTTGGCAAGCCAAGGGCCGCTGGTTGCCCACTCTGAAAAATCTTCCGGTCGCGCGTTGGAGTCGCTGATTTGGCTTGAATGCCACAATATGTCTTCGCGCAATTCGGCTTGCGATGACAACTCTCGCGCGGCGTCCTGTCGCAAGGCAATCGTTTTGGTGTCGCACCATTGCGTCAGCCATTCAGCAAGTGTCTGGCGGCCCATGACAGTCGCAGCGAGACAGAACCACGCGAAAACACTTCTCTTGCCAAAGACATCGAGGTCTTGGCAAGCTGCGTCAGAAATTGGATCAAGCGATAATCGATCCGTGATCTTGATTTCGGGCAGATCACTCCATCGCCGGTCCATTCGGGCCAGTAAGACTTTATATAATCGTTGATGCACTTCTGCCGCATGCATTTTAAGACGCAGCGATTCGTGAATGGTGATAATCACGATAAAGCCCGCGAATACGATCCAACCGAGGACGATAGCCAACGTTCCTTCTTCTCGCGTGTATCCGGCAATGAGTAGCAATAGAGCTGGAAAAAAAACGACGGGTCGCAACCATTCAAATCGTCGACTCTTGTCGCGAAGCTGATCGAGTTTTTGCTGGCTTTCTTCAAATCGGCTTTGATATCGTTCTCTTGCAGTACTCATTCAGTCTCAATGCTCACTATTCTCTAAAGCTGTCTTGACGTGGTCACTAGTTATTGGGTAATCCCCAGCGTCGTAGGTCGTTTTATTTGGGCAACTCGATATGGGTGCTATATCGAAAAGCTTTTGAACAACGCAAGGCCCACTGAGAGGCTGCAAGTTGACTCGCACGTTTTTTAATCGATGTTTGTTTTCAGCGATCGCGGGACTCTTTGTCCTGTCGGTACTCGGCTGCAAACAGCAAGCATACAACGAGTTGTACGCCGAACAAATGGCGGCCGAGATTCGTGCGCTCGAAGATCGCGTTTACGAATTCGATTCGGAATATCGTGCTTTAGAGCAAGAATTACTGGCTGCCGAAGAAGAATTGGAAAATCTGCGCCATAGCGAAACTACCAACACAAGACGTGGATTTTCTGAAAATTCCACGCCCATGAGTAGCGGTCCAACGGTCGAATTTACTCAGCCAACAATCGTGGTTGAGCCAAAACCCGATCCTGTCCCCAACAGCGTTCCCTCGAATTCCAACAATTTGTCCCCACCCCCGGTTAGTGGCGGCACGGATGCCAAGAATTCTGTACAACCGCCCAGTTTGGATTCTTCAACGAAAAAAGATATGCCTGCAGATGACGAGCAACTCCCCAAAGGAAAACCTGCTTGGCAATTAGAGAACAATCTATTGGAGCCACCGAGCGTGGAGTTCAATCCTCCGGTTGGTCAACCCAAATCGACATCGAACCAGCGCCCCTCTAAACCTCCCGTATCCGATGAGGGAGCCATTCGACTGGGGCAAATCTATGTACCCGACATGGGCGCGGTGCAACTTGCGTCGAGCGAATCGCCATCGAAAAAACCTGCAGCACAAGTCGTAGACAAGAATATCGTTGAAATTGCTTTCCATACGCCGCTTTGTCGTGGCCACAATTCTGATGAAGATGCAGAAGACGACGAAATCTATTTAGTGCTGCAACCCAAGAATGCAAAAGGCGAATTTATTTCCGAGCCTGCAGACATTACTGTTGTGGCTGTCGATCCAAGTTTGCAAGGCGAGGAAGCAAAAATTGGTCGGTGGCATATCTCACGAACCGACGCGGCAAGCACTATGCAACCTGCGGGAGTCTCGCAGGGCATTCACCTGTCGCTGCCGTTTCAAGAAAAAATGCCGACAGGAGATCGAGTGATCGTCTATGTTCGCTATGAACTCCCAAATGGTTTGCGTGCTGTCAACGAGCACCAAATCTTCATCAGTCAAGGCAAGCGATCCCTCTGGACGCCGCGCATCACACGAAACACTGCGAATGAACAGCGATAGCTGATCTTGGACAACACGGTTTGAGCTCGAGTTGAATCGATCGGTTACAACATGAACTTTGAGGATAGACAACCTTACCCAAATGCGCGTGGATGAGCGCGGTTGTAGACTTCTTTTAAATTTGTCGTGCTGACGTGGGTATAGATTTGCGTTGTCACCAAACTCTTGTGGCCGAGTAGTTCCTGCACACTGCGAATGTCGGCGCCACGATCGAGTAAGTGTGTGGCAAA
The DNA here is from genome assembly GCA_031374825.1 of Pirellulaceae bacterium. Classification (GTDB taxonomy): domain Bacteria; phylum Planctomycetota; class Planctomycetia; order Pirellulales; family Pirellulaceae; genus JANMGV01. Next base: position 28,384 of record JANMGV010000218.1, on the reverse strand, counting down.
GCTATGGCGAAGCGTATGTGGCGTGGTTCGCGTATCCAATCCCGCAACACGAATGTGCTTTTCAAGCATTCGTCCGATGCTACGTGTCGTCAACCGATCGCCAAATTTGTTGGTGAACACGGGCGATTCGCGACCCACCGGTTGCCTGACCGAAAGCTTCCGCTTTTCGTGAAATCGTTCGACCGCGGCAATCGCAAATTTTCCAAGGACGCCAATACGTTCTTTGCGGCCTTTGCCTCGTATCCGGACAGTCCCATCCGCAAAGTCTAAATCGCCATCGTTCAGGCCGACCAATTCACTAACACGAAGTCCGGCTGAGTACATTGTTTCCAAAATCGCGCGATCCCTTAGGCCCATCGCTTCGTTCTTGGGAGGTGTGTTCAGTAAACGACCAACTTCGTCGTTTGTCAGGAAGTGCGGCAGTTTCCGTCCTCCTCGGGGATTGCGCAATGCTTTGGCCGGGTTGGATTCGGCAAGCTGCTGGCGTTGAGCAAACCGATAAAAACTGCGCAGCGATGCAAGCTTTCTCGAAATCGAACTCTTGGCGTAACCAGCTTCGTGAAGTGCTGAAACGTAGCCGCGCAAGTCGAGCGGCGTTATCTCGCGGGCGGGAACCTCTCGACCCTGTGCAGCGTCGATGAGAAACTCCGCTAAATCGAAAAGATCTTCTCGATATGACTTTATAGTCAAGTTCGAGGCGTTTTTTTCAATATCAAGGTAACGAAGGAATTGTCCTATCTCGGACCGCATATTTTAACACTCGTTGTGCTAGCCCTGTGTGTTGTGCTCTCCGGCTGCATCCCAACGAAAGCGCGGTTGGCTGCTTTGCGTTTGTGCTTCTACTTTAGCTGGCAGAATGTCTCGAATTTTCTGACTCAAGACCGCAGCATCATACCACGAAAACGACAGTTCTGGATCGGCGGCATAGCGACCGAGCGTACGAAGCGTGTTGACACGATTCTCGTCATCAAACAAAAAGATATAGCGCTCTTCGCCTTTGACGAGTGCCAATACGTTTACTTCTCGATCCATCCCATAGACTCCTTAATCAGTGTCGAAGCAGCTTCGCCATGTGCTGCCAGCGAACATATCGGATGGAAATCTATTGCCGGATAACGCGACTTTTTTTCGTAGTTCTTTGATTGCCATTGGGCAAATTAACATGCTGCGAATGCAATCAGTGAGCAAACCCTTGAAAAGCCTATGGATTCGAAAAAATGGGATTGTGGTCGCGCCTAGATTTGTCAGAAAAGCACGCAGAACACATTCCAACGTAATCTTCGTCACTGGCAGAATAAACGTCATGTTGCGCACTTGAAATCGTGCTTGCAATGCATGTTTTACTTGACGATCCCTAAGCGGCGTTTTGGATTCCTTAATTGGCTGCTAACCCTTGCGTTGGTATATCCGTTACAATCAGATCATTCGGTTCCTGCTTAAGCATCATCAGCCATGCGGGCTGTTAATGACGTCAAAGAAGTCGACTGTAAACGCAACTTATACAACAAGTGGAGCAACTATGAATTCAATAACCTCATTCTGGCGTTTTGCAAAACCGTTTCCGTCACTGGCTGGCTTTTTGTTTGTTGCAATAACTGTGACTTCGCACGCGAATGGTCAATCGCCAATCAAACTGTGGCCGACAACGCCCAAGCTAGAAAAGCCATTGGATGGCAAAGAAGCAGACATTACGAAACCCACGGATAACCAAGTTGCTGATCGCGCGGTTATTCGATTAGGGAATGTAGGTGATCCAACTGTAACTTTTCATCCTGCAGATCCTTCCATTAATACAGGCACGACCGTTTTGGTATGCCCTGGCGGGGGCTACCACATTTTAGCCTTGGACCTCGAAGGCACCGAAGTTTGCGATTGGCTGGCGACGCTTGGAGTCAATTCGGCATTGTTAAAATATCGCGTACCACGCCGCGAAGGTCGCGATAAACATGCTGCTCCTTTGGAGGACGCGCAGCGAGCCATGTCGATTATCCGGTCGCAATCCAAAGAGCTTGCCATCGCATCGGATCGAATTGGTGTGTTGGGGTTTTCGGCAGGTGGACACTTGGCGACAATGCTATGCACCAGCGGAGAAAGACGTTCCTACGAAAGCATTGATGAAATCGACAAAGTTAGTTGCCGCCCTGATTTTGGATTGCTAATTTATCCTGGCTATCTTATCGACGACAAACAACGAGACAAACTAGCACCGGAGATTGCCATCACGCCCGCAATGCCTCCCGTTTTTCTAACGATGGCCGAAGATGATCCGATCGATTCGGAAAATGCTCTTCGGCTTGCCATTGCCCTAAAGAAAGCGAAAGTTCCGTTCTCGTTACATGTATTCCCGACGGGTGGCCATGGCTACGGCCTTCGCCGAACCAACCATTTGGCGACGCACTGGCCAGATCAAGCAGGCCAATGGATGAAATCGAATGGTTGGTTAGAGAGGCAGTAATTTCCGACTAGTTGAATCTCAAAGGGATCACAAAACGGTTCCGATTTTGGGCGAATTTTGCGGTCTCGCCAGATATGGCCGACCGACACCATTTCGATCACTTTCAAAATTTGTCTAAGCACACGTTGGGACTTGCCCAAAAACTATTCAATGAAAATCGCAAACCCCACTTATACAATTGATTTTTGGTTAAGTGTTTGCGTAGCTTTATTTTGGACCTGTGCCGGTGCCGCTTTATCAAGTCGGACGCAGTTGGTTTTTAGTTACGAAACACTCGTATCGACTCCACCGCAATTTGAGATTCTGGCTGCATCGAACATTGCGTTGCTCGTATTAATACTGACTGCGACCGGTTTACCCGTCAGTGTTTATTTGTGTAGCGCAGGTGGCCAACGAATGGCGCGAAGCGCGATTGCATTATCGTTCGTTGCCGCGTTGCCGCTGTTGCTGGTCATAATGCGTTGCTTGGTAAGTAGTGTTCCTGCGCCACACTATTGGGAGCCCATTTGGTTCGCCGCATTTAGTGGGTTGGCTGCTTATCGTGTCGGTGAAATGAGTTTGAATAGCCGGGCACTCAGCGGAAAGGCTTGTCGCGTCGGGCTGTTTTCCGCTGTACTGCTCGCAGCGGTGTGGTGGTATGGGCAGAGTGATTTTTACTATCGCAATTTTCAGCTCGGGTTCAATGACTTCGGTCATTTCGCTCAACGAGTTGCGAATACCACGCAGGGACGTGGGTTTCTTTTGGAGAGCCCCGTACTGCCGACTTTTTGGGACCATTTTAATCCCGGCTTAGTGTTTCTCGTTCCGTTATGGCTGGTATGGCCCGATGTTCACCTTGTGTTTGCTATTCAATCGATTTGTTTGTCGCTTTCGGCGTTAGTGATTGCATCGATTGCTCGCAAAATGAATGCTTCGGAAAGCACCGCTGCGATGTGGGGAATTGCGTGGCTACTCCATCCTTCGATTGGACAGATGAATCTTGCGTATACCTACGGTTGGCATCCGATCACGATTGCCGTTCCGTTACTGCTCGTGGCGTTTCGATTGCTACTTTCGCAGAAATATTTCTTCTCAATCGTCATTAGTTTTTTAGCTTGTTTGTTCGAGGAAGGCGTCATCGTGGTCGTTGCCTGCTTTGCAGCGGCGATGGCGGCGCGAGATTGGTACGAAAGACGATTCACAAGCCAGGTTCTAGCAAATGGAATCGATTGGCGTAGGTGGATTGCTGTTTTCGTTGTGGCTTCGATTTCGTTCGTCTTAGTCTACCGATTCAGTGGCTTAGCAAGTTTCCAAACGGGGCGATTTGCTAAGCTCGGTGGTTCTGCCGGGGAAGTTCTGATGTCCCCGGTTTTGAAGCCTGTTGAGTTTTGGGGATTGATTAGTCGATCGAGAAACATCGCTTTTATTTCGCTTCTATTGGTGCCCCTATTTTTACCGGCAATTCTTCGCAGCGGGTGGCATTTGTTAGCAATCGCATTGCCGCTTGGCGTACTCATCGTTTGGGAGCACTTGCCAGCTCAGAGTACTGCATTTCAATATGCAAGTTGTTTGTTACCGGTATTGTTTGTCGGTGCTATCGAAGGATCTCGCCGGTCATTGGGTATAACTGAATCGCCGGAATCGCATGAGTTAAAAGACCATCGCTCGCCCAAGTTTGCCTCCGCAGTCGCCGCCGTGGTAACCGGTTGGGTTTTGTGTCTCTACGTTGGACAACTGCCGTGGAGTCAACCGACCATTGTCGAAGTCATTGCCAAGGCATACGGCATTGCGGATCCGCCATTACGTGCTGCCGATCAAGACGATGGCAAATGGCTCGCTGAACGAGTCGACGCGCTTCGCGCCGAGTCAATTCGTATTTTGGCCACCGGCCGTGTCGCGTCGCACCTTGTTGGCAGCAAAGACATCGAGACCGTTAGCCAATTCCTGCAGAGATACCAGGAACTGGCCAAGCTCGACAGTAGTCTGTCATCGCCTGTCCTTCGTTACGACGCAATCGTGCTGGATTTCCGTGAGTCGTTCCAGCAAACCTCTGAAGAATCGCAACGAGTCAAAGCCGAAGCGATTCAGAATGGGTTTATCGTCGACAGCAGCAGATACGAAATCGAAATCCTACGCCCGAAGTCTTCGCAGAAATAGTTTCTCGTGCGAAAGCGAAAAAAAAAGTGTTTGCGATTGTTGCTCTCCCACCGCTCAGGAAAACAAAAGAGTCAATGCCCGATCAATGGCTGCGGGGCTATGCCATGTTGTCGAAGAACCTGCATGATTCAAAACTGTTTGACTGTTAGTCATGGTCAATTCCTTTGGCAATGAATGCCGGTGGAACTGGAACTGCCAGGGGTTGCGAAAGAAAGATGCGATGTGGATCTCAAACCTGCCGAAGTTGTACGACCTGTTTTCAACATTCCACAAGTTGTTTTGTGGCCTGTAAATTAGCCAAGGATTCCACTGAGGAGTCGTCATAGGAGTGTAAACGGTCGGCGGTGTCTTGGGTACGTTCGCGACCGGTGGTTCTGTCTTGGGAACGGTAGGTTCTTCAGTTGGCACCGACGTCGCGGCATACAATTGACGGATGGCAGCAATGTCGCTTTGATCGAGACCAGTGAATTGCTGGGTTGGGGAGACCGACGGGAGCAGAATCGAACCGGCGGCCTGCAAATGGTTGAGTCCAAGTGCATGACCGATTTCGTGAGCAGCCACTAGAACAATGTCGTACGCGCTGCTCCCTCGAGCATTACCAACTTCCCAGTTTTCAGCAGCGTCAAACTCAACGTCGCCGGCGACGCGACTCGAATTCACATCGTCCGGAAAATACGCTTCCGCCAAAGTTCCGCCAGCGCCATCAATCGAGCCAACACCGAAATCGAGCGAATTGTTTTGGCCAGGTTGGCTGGTACGAACGAATTGTACATCGACGACTTGAGACCATGCATCCAGCGCCGTCTGAATTGATTCTTCAAAAGCAGCTTGGCTTAACGAAGATGGAGCGGTTCCAACATAGTATTGGAGATCCGCGCCACCTAAACCAGGGCCGTCCCATCCCACACTCGCCGTCATCAATTGCCGTGCTTCGAGAGATTCAAAAGCAATTAGTCGCGTTCGTTCGGCACCGTGTACATTTTCGAGCTGCTGGATTTTCGTGCTCACGATTCGACTCCATGCAAAGGGACGAGAAACCCGAATGAGATTGCGAACGTTACTCCATTTCAGACGCTTTGCACAAGGTCAGGTTCCCTGAACGAAAGTCCGAAATTCGGGAAACGTCATTTCACGTTGCATTTAGCTTGCGTTCTTTAAACGCTTGACGGACAAGAAATCGATTGGGAGCGGCGAGCCTCCATCGCAAACCAAATCAACCAAGATTTCGCCGAGCGCCGAAGCAAACTTAAATCCGTGACCAGACAATCCTGCGGCGAAAGCCACGTTAGGATTTTGTGGATGACGGTCGACAAAAAAATTCTCGTCGCAACTCATCGTGTAGAAACAAACTTCATGCGCCGTCCTCGTTCGCGAAACATCCGGCATCGCTTGACGAAGGAAATGATCGATTCTATCTGTATCCACAGGGTCTTCATCGCGCGAAGCAGTCCGTGGATCGGCAACCGTTTCGCCGCCACTGTGTTCTGCAACTTTGATTCCTCTGTCATCAAGATGCGGGAATCCGTAGAAGAAACCGTTCGGCATTTCGTAGAAGAAACATGGGCCACCACGATATACGTCGCTTGTCGTTGCTCGCCAGTGCAAATGCTTTCGTCGAATTGTCAACGACATTCCCAGCGACCCAAGCAATGAATCGGCCCACGCGCCCGCCGTAATAATCAACTTTTTGGAGCGATAGGTCGCTCGGTCGGTTTGAACGACGACGCAGTCTTTCTCCGCTTGCCAGCCCTTAATGCTTTCCCCAATGATGAATTCACCGCCAAGCGATTTTGCAAGCTCAAGATGCTTAAGGACACAGGATTTCACCAACAAGTACCCCGCGTTCTTTTCGAAAACTGCCGTGCAGCCATTAGGCACTGCAAAGCCCGGAAATCGTCGTTGGACATCGGAAACGCTCAACTGCTCGATTGGCAACCGATGCTGCAGCGCACTTGCAATTACGCCGGGTATTACAATTCCCGACATTGGGCCTATTTGCAGAAGGCCGGATCGTTCGAATAACCGAAGTCCTGACAGTTTCGAAAGTTCATCCCACAGATCGTAGGCACGTCGAAGCAAAGGAACGTAATCGGGATGTTCGAAATACGCCATGCGAATGATGCGCGTATGCCCATGCGAGCTCCCACGATCATGGCACCATGGAAACCGATCAATACCAAGGACACGCAGCCCTCGTCGCGCGGCGTGATAAGTCGCCGCGCTACCGACCCCACCCGTCCCCAATACGATGACGTCAAACATCATCGCTATTTCGGTAAAGCTTGAATTGCAGGGTACTCAAGCAAATATTTTCGTCGTTGCTCGGCAAAACTTTTCAAGCTCATTCTTGGTCTGCCGCGATCTTCGGCCGCTGCTTCTTCAACGGAAACAGCCGATTGGAAAGCAGAGAAATTCGAAAGCTTGCGAGTGTCCTTTTCAACATCGGCTTCGATCAGATTGCGGTATTGCTCGACGACTGGACCAAGAACTTCCCAGTCCAATTCTTTTTCGGCGAGCGTACGGACCTTTTCTAAGTAGCTGGCACGCAACGCAGGAACGGATAGCAATCGATGACGTAGCGGTTTGCTGGTATCGTCGGTACCGATTAGCGGATCAATTGCAACCGCTGCCGCCCCCATCATTCCGGGACGGCCTCCGCCTTGCTGACCACCGCCAGGTCGTTGCCCCTGTTCACCGCGTTGGGCTTGCTGGTTTTCCGGGCCACCGGGTCGCTGTTGCTGGCCCGGACGTCCACCTCCCGGACCCATGCCAGCGCCAGGCCCCATGCCACCGCCCGGACCCATTCCGCCCATGCCAGGTCCCATCGCGGGTTGGAACGATTCATTCATGTCGTGCGGCAATATGTGAAATTTGCCATCCGAATCGCGAAACAAACTGTAATCACTCGCGCGAATCCAATAGCCGTCGCTGTTGATGAGAACATTGTCGATTGCCAAGAACCAAAGGACAGATTCGACATCCAAGATTGGCTCAAGGGCTGCCTGAAGTTTTTCTGCGGGGGTTTCATTCAATACTCGGCACAGTTCGACGAGCGCTTGCCAATCTTCTTCGCGATCTTTCGATTTGATTTCGTAGAGTCGCTTGTATTCTTCGATCTTGTCGCCAAGATAAGCCAAGCTTCCCCCGCCACCTGGTCTACCGGGGACTTTCCATCGCGCGCCCTTTTTGTTCGGATACCATTCCCCAAGCAAGTCGTTATTGAACTGTTGGACGTTTTGATAGATGCCCCAATTTTCTCCGTTGATCACTAACCGGACAAAGTTGGCTTTCGGTGTAGGCGTATATTTTGACGCAATATGTGCATACAGCACGGCGTGCATCATCGATGCATCATCGTTCGAATTCAGCAAATTGAGTGTCTTGTAGTTCAGCAATCGCTGTTCGGAATCAGCCATATCCATCGAAAAATTGATCGATCTTTTGTGGCCTGGGCTGATTGAAAAATACGACGAGGATCCTCGAAAGCTGACTCCGACGGTCGGATAGGTCTGGCCGTCCACTACCATCGTCGCATCGACTTCGACATCGGTTGGTTTAAAATCCGCAAGCTCTGCCTCCCAATCATCTTTTTCGAAATCGAGAAAGATCGTTCGGAGGGCATTCGGATCATATAGCGGTTGGTCCGCGAATTGAGCAACTTCGTCTTTAGTAATTTGGATACCGGGTTTTGCTGGTTCGCGTTCGCCACCGAAGGGACCGAAACCGCCGGGACCACCACCTGGCCCTCGTCCGCCGCCGGGACCACCACGTCCACCTGGGTCGCCTCCCCTGCGACCACCGGGACCGCCAAACATGCCTTGTCCAGCACCCGATTTTGCTTCGGCTCGGGACGCGTCACGTTCTTCGCGATTGAGCCAACCATCTTTGTTCTTGTCGAATTTCGCAACAAGCTTTGTAGTCACTCCCATGCCCGGAGGGCCAAAGCTCATTGTCTGTTGGGGGAACCGAAACTCGTTGCCCTTGAGGCGTTCCCATTTGCCGCGCTGTTCATCGGACAAAGCCGCGAGGAATTCGTCTCGGGATCTTTCCGCTAGTTGTTGCATTGCTGAAAAGTCAGGAGGACCGCCAAATCCTGGGCCTCCTCCGGGTGCAACAGTTCCGCCGCGTCCGCCGGAAGGTCCGCCAAAGCCCCCTGGTCCTCCACCGCCCGGGCCAAATCCTCCGATGGGGTTTGCTTGTGCTAACAGCTCTTTTAATTTCGTTTGTTGTTCGTCCGTTAGCTTTAATGCTTCTACCACATTGGATCTCTCAAATGCTCGCAGCCCTTCGCGCTGGAGCATGAGTTGACGCAAACGACCGATTTGCTTTTCGTCAAAAAACTCGGAAAGTCGCTTGACGGATTCCTCTAGGCCTGCATCCATTTTCTTGGCCATGTCAGCCATCTTCGCTTGCCGTTCTTCGGGTGGCAATGAAAACATTTCGCCTGGATCAAAGGATTCCATCACGGTCCGAATTCGATCTCGCTCGGCTTGAATTACTTCTTGAAGCGGTGCTTTTTGTTCATCGCGAATTGCAAGTTCTTTTTGAACTTCCTGGATTTCGAGAATATTGATCCCGCCACCTCCCATCATGGGACCGCCCATAATCATCATCGGACCACCCATCCCGCGGCCACCCGGTCCAGGTCCACCAAATTGTCCTCCTCGAGGCGGGGCACCGGGGCGAGGCTCTTGCCCACTTAACACAATTGGGCTGCAGAGAGCAATCGCCCCAACGCTGAACTTGATCAAAAACTGGCGCATGACAGATAGTCTTTCCGTTCTTGGGTCTGATGGGTTAGTTCTTTTTTGAAGTTGGCTCGGATTCGTAAAAGACGCTTTGAACGCCTTCAACACTGTTGATTTGATTAACGATTTGAACGGGATCGATAGATTGCGTCAGGAGAACACGATACAGGATATCAATCGCACTACCCCCGCGGCTCGTTTCGGTAGAGACAAGATTGACTTGTGAGAATGTCGATCGCAGAGAATCGTCCAATCGTCGCATAGGTTCAGAACCGATAGTGAGTCGGATTTTAAGAATTGCGAAACTTTGAGGCACCTTAGGGGCAAAAAGTTTATAGGCAACTTCATGCATCAGCGCTGCTGCCAATCCGACAATACCTGTTCCAAGCAACGCAATCTGCCATTGACCGGAGCCGACTGCCATTCCAATCACGACCACGAAGATTACGAAACCAATGTCCAACGTATCTTCGACAACGGTCCTAAATCGCACGATCGATAGCGCACCAACAAGACTAAAAGCTCGCGCGACATCGCTGCCGATGACCTGCGTGACGATAGAAATGAGTACTGTCAAAAGGATCAAGGTCACGGGGAACGTGTGATCGACTTGTTGCTTGCGGCGTACGAAACGATAGACGCCGACGATGACAACGCCGAGCAACAGCGCGGTTACCATCTGCGATACCACTTCGATGTAGCTGGCGGATTGCAAGAAGGGTTCTGTTAACGGGAGCCCTGGAATTTGCATTGACTACACCGCCACCCTTTGCTGATCAAGCCCGCAATCGGCGACGCTCAAACGATATTTGGAAACTGCAGTAGGAGTTAAACCATAATCGCCAAGCATTTGCTTAAAATAACTTGGCATCGATTTTCGAAACTTCATTTCGACGATCGCAGCATTGTCCAGCAATGTCCGGTATTGGCTGAGAGGAGATAAGTCAAAGGAATCGGTCGAAAGATAGCGGAGGCTACGATCGATGGTGAACCGAATAGGGCCATGTTCGTTCACGTCAGTCAAAGCCAATCGGTTATAGCAAATTCGCATCGTGGGATAGAGATTCCTCGATCGAATTCGGCCATGATACCAAGCTCCTTGCCAAGCCGTATCGCATGTGTCCGATTGCAACAGGGGAATCTCCGACTCGTGTATCGCGTAGCGACGCTTGGTTACAAGGCCGCGTCGTTTTGATTTTCTTTCTGCAAAGATCACCGAAGACGAACCGTAACGTCGCAAACGAAATTTTGACCTTTTCCAAACCCCATTTTGACGAAAAACGTCCAAGTGTGGCGTGTCAAAATAAAGGCTAGAAACTCGGTAGCCGTCTCCGATTTCCGGCTCGGCATTCGGGTCCGGGGGCAAGTACTTCTTGGCATGTTCGGCTATCTTGTTAGCCAAGTCGAAATTGACGAGAAACTTAATTTCAAATGCACCGACCGCTTTTTCCCTCACGGCCTCTTCGGGTGGCATGCTCGTGTGCTTCTCAACGTTGGGCGCAGCATTCGACTGAAAACCAGGACGGGTTAATCCATCTGTTGTGGGGACTTGGTTCATTGATGTGGCGATTGACCTTAGAAAAGTTGTATCGGAAAAGACGGCAATGCTATTAGCCCCAATCAGACAGTGCACAATCTGAGTGTATCAAAAACCGCTCGACCGACAAAGTTTCGCTCTTCAAGCAGACTTCCAAAGAAACTTGAAGAAATACGCGCTCTTTTCAGTTACCATCGTTGGTCGAACTCAATTATTTTACCCACTTTTTACATGGATTCACGCATATGGGAAAGCTTTTCGTCGCTTTTGCATTTCTGTTGATGATGACCCCAACGAGTTTTGGGCAATTTTCAGAATACTGGCTGTATATGCCCGCGAATCTGCTCGTTGAGAGCGAAGTCGAGCATTGCCAAGATTTATTGAGGCGGGCCGCGAAATCCGGATACACGCATTGCCTCATAACTGACTCCAAATTCTGTCGTTTGAACGAAATGCCCGACCGTTATTTTAAGAATGCTAATTCGGTAAAAACTCTCGCTCGTGAACTTAGTATCGAATTAGTTCCGGCAGTGTTTCCAATCGGCTACTCAAATGATTTGCTGTCGCAAGACCCGAATCTGATCGAAGCCGCACCGGTTCGCGATCTTCCAATGATCGTGAAAAATGGAAAAGCCTTCGTCGTTGATGCCGCCGTATCTCTTAAGAACCCGCGATTCGAATCCGGCGATTGGGACTGGCATGACGAATCGGTTCAGTTGGTTGACGGAGTCGCTCGCGTCCTGAATCCAAATGAAAAACCAGCGCGAATAGTCCAAAAAGTAAAGCTGCAACCTTTTCGCCAGTATCATCTGTCGGTGCGCGTTCGTACGAAAGATTTCAAGGGCACGCCCGAAGCCAAATTCATCGCAGGCGATCGCGTGCTGAATCACGACTACCTCAAAGTCAACGAAACGCAGGATTGGACGGAGCATCACGTCGTTTTCAACTCGCTCGACAATACCGACGCTGGCTTATACCTCGGTTGTTGGGATGGTCGGTCAGGACTGCTCGAGTGGGACGACGCACGACTTGAACAGGTTGCCTTTGTCAATTTAACACGCCGCCCCGGAACGCCCATTTCGATCAAGACGCAAGAGGGCCGTGAACTCAAGGAAGATACGGATTTCCAAAGATTGATCGATCCCCTGTTGGGCAGTCAGCCATATACCGGAGTGTATACGGTCTATCATCAACCGCCATCGCTTCAGCTTATCAATGTTCCCGATGGCACACGTTTGCGTGCTTCGTACTATCACGGTGTGACGGTGCACGATGATCAAGCGAACATTTGTCCATCAGAACCTCGCACGGTCGAGCTGCTCTATGACCAAGCCAAGCGTGTTCATGAACTTTGGCAAGCCAAAGCTTACTGGATGTCGCACGACGAGATTCGTGTTTACAACTGGTGTAAAGCTTGTCAAAGTCGCAATGTCGACTCCGGCGAAATGCTTGCCGACAACGTTCGCAAGTGCGTTGAAATTCTTGGTCAAGTAAACCCAGGCGGTCGAATTTACGTGTGGAGCGATATGTTCGATCCCAACCACAATGCCAAAGACAAGTACTACCTTGTTCGCGGCAGTTTTGCGAATTCATGGTTGGGGCTCGATCCCCATTTGATCATTGTTCCTTGGTATTTCGATGCGAGACAAGAAACGTTACAGTTTTTTGCCGATCGTGGCCACCGTCAGTTGATTGCGGCATACTACGACGGTCCGCTAGAACAAGTGACGGCTTGGTCGAAATCGGCAGCTTCTGTTTCCAAAATAGATGGCATCATGTACACAACGTGGATTCGCGATTACAAACAGCTCGAGGCATTTATCGAAAGAGCCAAGTCGTCAACGACAAAATAACCTGCTCTCTCCTCTTGATGGATTCTGCATGACCAACTTGCCAAATCAATCTGCCGCAATCGACGTTCGCAATTTGAATGTTCAAGTCGGCGGCCGTCACTTGATTCAAAACGCCGCTTTTTCAATTCTGCGTGGAAAACTAACGGTCTTGCTTGGTATCAGCGGCAGCGGCAAATCGACGATACTCCGAATCCTTGCGGGGCTTGAAAAACCCAATGGGGAATCAGACCGCATCTGGTGGAAAGGGCAAATCAACTGGCATTCCGATCAGTCGCAAGAACATGTTGGACTCGTCTTTCAACAACCCGCGCTCTTGGATGAGTTGTCCGCCCAAGACAATGTGCAGATCGCCATCGACCATCGTCACCCAAATCCAGCCAAGCGCGGCTCAATAGCGGCCACCATCACGAGAGGCATTGGCACGGCCAAATGGTGGCTAGATCATCTGCGAGTCCCGGTCAACGTACGGATTTCGCGACTAAGCGGCGGCCAACGCCAGCGTTTGAGTTTGGCTCAAACCCTCGCTAGCCAACCCGCATTGCTCATCTACGACGAACCAACAACGGGCTTGGACGCAGTGACAGCCACTCAAGTCGCGCAATTGATTCGCGACATCCAACAAGAAGAACAAGTGACGTCGATCGTCGTTACACACGACTACGAAAGCTTCATTCCCGTTGCAGATCAAGTGCTGATGCTGGATGCCATCACCGGCACCGTCGGTCCGTTTGTGGCAAGTTCGACGGATAGTGTAAGGCTCGAAATGGATCGACAAATGAAAGCCAAGTCGAGCCAATCGTCCGTTTCCTCGCCGCAAAATTCGTTGGCCTGGATGGCAAGTCTAGCAAGGTTTGGAGTCGCCATTTTGATGTGGCTAGGCTCGATTGTCGAATGGGGATTGCTGGGCTTGATCGCGCTGATTCCCGTGTGGCGAAGTCCCCGATGGGGACTTCGATTTTTTGTGCATTTTGCAAGGCTCGTTACCGGCGGAACCGCGATAATCTATTTGGGTATCGCCGGATGTATCATCGGGTTTGTCAGCACATACTTTACGCTCAAGTACATGCCTTACAAACTCTACACCGAACCTCTGTTGATGGAGGAGTTGCTCGGCACCATTGGCTTTGCACTTTATCGGATATTCATTCCTGTGCTGACGACCGTGTTGATTGCGGCACGTTGTGCAGCAGCGATTTCTGCTGACTTGGGAAATAAAAGATACGGCGGACAATACGAATCGCTTCGAATGTTAGGTATCCCCGTTGATCGTTATTGGATGACCAGTGTCATGTGGTCGTTTTTGTTAGGATCGCTGCTGCTGGATCAAGTCGCGTTTATGACAGCCAAGTTTTCAAGCTTCATCGTTCAGACACAATTGCAGCCCGACCTAGGCCCCGCGTTTTGGGAGATATATTTCTATCAGCCGCTTCGTTCCCCAGGCAGCTCTCTCTTCGTCGGCTTCTACTACGTGATGACACGATTGCTTGTTTGCGGATTCGGAACTGCAATCATCACGTATAGTTTGGCAATGCGTCCCAAAGTCGATGCGACCGACGTCAGCAGGACCATCACGACAACGATTTTGTGGAGCACGCTCTGGGTGCTGTTCGTGCATCTCGTCATATCCTTGTTTGAGTTTCGATCGCCTGCGGCATAGCCATCTCTGCTCCTGAGCGATGAACAACGACGACTTGCCTTTTCGCATGTCGGCAAGTATAGATTAGGCAACGGTGGTGCTGCGTCGTTTCTCGCGTTCCGTGATTCGCTAGCTAAACGAGTTCAGTATTTTCAAGAAATTGCAGGAGGCGACGTTATGAAACGGTTTTCGACTTTCGCGTTGGGAGTTTTTTTCGGTGCGGCGGGTATGTTCCTGAGCATGAACTACCACCTGGTACGATCCAAAGAAGGATTCCATTTGGTCCCAAAACTTGCCGCCAAATTCGAACAACCCTACGTCGATATTCGCAATTTTTCGTTGCAAGATTGGCAAAACCACCAAGCGTTAGCCGTGGCCATCATGAAAGCCAACAAAGGCAACTTGATGCAAGAATCCACGCTCAACGGTTTTCGCGAAGCCACCAAAGGGATTCTTGATAAACTGACCGGCAAGTGATCGGACAGCCCGCAAAATTCTGCCTGTTATCAAACGTCTATTTTCCCCAAGAGCAAAGCTGCTCGATGGCATGAGCTGAGCCATCGCGCAACCAACCGTCGAGTTGAGCCGGGTCCTTGAGCTGCTGGCCACGCGAAGTATCCACAACCAAAAACTCGCAGTCGACTTCAGAGAGGCTCGTCATGTCACCCCAGAGTTTTTCGAATTGGATGACTGGATACACATCTTCCTGGCCATGCCCCCAACGTTTTTTTACGTCCTTGATCGTGATGTAAGTCGGCATGCGAAGGGCCATTCGGCGAACCGCTTCATCGACGAGCACGCTATTGCCAAGCTGACTTCGCGTTAATCCAAAAACTCGCAGCAATCGGTCAATGTCGATCCAGGTTGTCATCGAATTGTAGTAGCTAAGTTTAAACTCGTCCTGTTCATGCGGCATCGCCAAGCCTTCCAGCAGCCGAAGCTTGCCGTCGACGCGCGCCAATCCTCCGCCACGATCATCGATCCGGCGACTGATGACTTCGTACGTCAAGTTAGCGTTGCGTTGAATGTGATGCCCGAGCATCAGTGGATCGACCGAAGCGCCGAGCGTGTCAATGTTGTGCAGCATGAAATATTTCAAGTTCGGTTGCTTGGTCAGCATCTGATGCAGCAGACCGTTTCGCATCATGTTGGGGACTTCGAACCAATGCCCTACGGGATGCAAACACTGCAAAGGAACATTGGTCGTGTAGTCAGAAGCTTCGCCCATACTGCTGGCCCAATTCACGAGGGCTGTTCGCAGGCTTTCGCGGACCTTCTGTTGTTGTTCATCTAGAATTTGCTGCGGCATTTCCTCCCAGAAGAACCGCAAGTCATGGACGGTGGGCGTGAGTCGCAAACCGACGGACATGCCTCGGGACAAGTACACGGTTCCGGGGTAGCCAGCGTTCTTGGTCTGAGCCAAATACTCTTCGATCGGCCGATGCGTCATGTAGCCCGTCGTAAACACGTGAGGCAAATCGACACCAAACGCCTCAGCAACTTTACGGGACTTGGCCAAATGCACTTCCGCGAAACTCCGATGCGTTCCACCGAGTTTCCAAAATGGGTGAAGCCCCTTAACCACCCCTGCTCCGCCCGTCCATCGGCTACCTGCTCCAGCGGCAAGCGTCACGACGGCAACTTGCCCTTCGCTGATAGCAAGCCTTCCTGCGTCCAATGCGCTCTGATCATTCGCATCGCGAGTGTCGATCACGTCATCGGGCGTCGCGTCCTGCAACGTCGTTTGCGAAGGCAATCTATTTTGCGAAAGTCCAATTCTTCCGGAACGCAAGTCGGTTCGAATCTGCTCATGCTGCTCGCGGTCGAACCCGTTTTCCTTCAGTAACTCTTTCAGCGAATTGACATTAGTATCCTCTTTGCGGGAAGTCGGCAGAATGCGTTCCAGCAGCCATCGCCCCGTTGTACTGCCTTCGCGACAAGCATGTCCCAGTCGCATGAGTTCACGTTGCGTTTGCTCGCTCAAATCTCGCAAGTCGCGTTTGATCCATTTAGGAGCCACGATTCCATAGTAGCCATCCGGCATGCCGCCTTCATCACCGACAAGCAGTGTCGCCCAGCTTCCGCGATCGTTAATTGCAAAGTCATACACCACAGGATCCATCGCAAATGGCAATCGGGTTTGCATGTCGCGTTTGGTCTTAAGCATGGTTTCGGCAAGCCATTCTTGAGCTTCGGATTTAACGGATGGCTCGAAGATGAAACCCATGCCGCCGCCCGACATCCCGCCAAGCATCCAGAATCCCCAAAACCGATCGCCAAAACGACTCTTGGCTTTCGCGATCAGCGTATCCGTAAAGACGTTAGTGCACCAAGGAATAATCGCTTGCAGTGGTCCTGTGAAATTTTCCGTGGTCAGCTGGCCAACGCGTTTCAAGTCGCCAGCTCGCAAAGCATCCAACATTTGATCGAGGATCTTGATCGCACGTTGCCGCGCCGCCCATTCCTTTTCACCGCGGACCAGATATTTTTCCGTTACCATCTCCAGAATCGGGCCGACGTTTTGCGCCATGCCACCGTGAACCAAAATCAAACTTTCCTGCAATCTCTTGCGTGTTTCGCTTGAAATGTAGTCGTCGGTTAATGCAACGTGTTGCGGCAGCAATCGACCCCGGCTGATTCCGAATTCGGGGTCTCCTTCGGACGCGACGCATCCATGGATCAACTTAATTCCTGGCCACACGCCACCGGAATCTTGCCAGCCTCCACCCGAGCCGCCGATCCACTCGCCGAGAATAGCTCGCGCCGCGACAAGCCGCCGATCGCGCTCTTCGAGGCCTCCTTCGAGCTCTTCGATTTGGCCCGTAGCTCGCATGAGTATAGAAATCAAACTTCCGAGTAAGTTCGTCGAGACAGCCAATCGCGAGCCTTTGGGAATGTCGTTGACTTGACTGACAACTTCCAATCCCAATCCTGGTCGGCCAAGCAATGTACGCAGCAAGACACTTGCCTTTTGATGGCAACCTTCCATAGCCGGTGGTACGATACCCGAAGCGATAACCGCAGCTTTTAATAGGCCAAGGTAATCTTTTGCAAAGTCAAAGACTTCGTCGATCTCCGTGATCTCAGCTTCGGCTCCCAAGTCGACGCTGACCAGTCGAAGCACCGGTCGATCGATAACGCGAACATAGGCTTCGATAGGAGGTCGCGGATAGGGATCTCGGCCATGGACGGCCAAGTCGATCGACGCGTTGATAACGCGCGCTCCTTCGGGAAAATCCATCCCCAAGAAAAAGATATCGCTCCAACCCGAGTGCGTAAAATCCATCCGCACCGAAGTCTTTTCACATAAAATTGGATAGTCGTTCGTGCTCGGATCGACTTCGAGCAACCGCCGAGCAAGCCGCAACGGATGTTCTGCAGGATAGCCAACGCGGAACATCCATTGATTGCCTCGCACGGTTCGCACACTTCGGCGAACTTGATCTGCCAAAGTTTGAAAACCGAGTTGATGGTAAGCCCTTGCTAATGCGCTAGCGAGTGACGTGTTAGTACCATTCGAACGCTGATCCGCCAGCAACTCATCGATCGACTCGACGAATCGTCGACCCAATAAATGCTCGTGCGCTTCGAAAGAAATCAATCCATCCTGCGTTGCTGGCAGCACACTAGGCAAATGGTATCGGTAAATCGCGGCAAGGAAAAACAAGGCTCGAACGCGATGATAGAGATTGCTCGTGACACGCCAGAATTCGTCAAGTCGCTGAGCCGCATCTAGCAGCTCTTGGGCACTCAGTCCTTCGCAAAGCGATTCCAGAGATCGATTGCGTTTATCGTCATCTTCAGAAACGATGGTCTCGATCCAGTGATCTAGTTGGGCGGGAGAAATTGGCGTGGTTGTCATACGTGCATCGCAAACTTTGGAGAAACAATTTGAATTAAGATAACCCGTCGTCGCTGTACTCGTTCGTCATCGACGTAACGGGAATGCGAGTCGGTTTTGGAAGGAGCCGTTTACGCCGAGGTGGCCGGTGTTTGAGAAGCAAGCAATTCCACCATTTCACTCAGCACGCGATCGCGGTCGACCCCGGCAAGCGACAGGGCCAGTTGCGTAGACAGTAAACCGTACTTGACCCCCATGTTGTATCGCGCACCAGCGATCTCGCAGGCCAAGTACCTTTCGCGTGTCGCTAGTTCATTCATAGCTTCGGCCAACGGGACCGGGCGATCATGCCGTTTGGCTAATTCAGCCAAAATCGTCATTACCGTTGGTGTCAAAACATGCATACCGAAGAAACACAAATAGTGGCCACTGCGAAAACCAGCCACATTCAATTCTTGCTCGGCTTGAGTCGGTGTGGGCTTTTCGATAACGCGACGAACATCGTACAAGTGATCCGTCTGCGGCAAACGTGTCCCGCCGATCGCGCCAAAGTAAGGCAGCATTGTTTCACGGGTCGACTGCACGGCACTCACCGCACATTTTTCCGCATGGGCGACCTCAACCAGTTGCTGAGCACATCGTTTCGCCGTCTTGCTCAAGTACACGTGATCGCCTACGAGATGGAGCACAGGTTGCGATTCGGTAAAGTCTCGCGCTGCCAATAAAGCATCGCCATATCCACGAGGTTGATGCTGGATAACAAACTTGATACGGTCCACGTACTTGCCTCCAGCTCGCCGGTAAGCTTCGTCGTCGCCCGGTTTGATCACAACAGCAACCGAATCGATCCCCGCAGATTCGACTTCCTCGACGATCATCTCCAATGCGGACTTCTCGACCCCGTCGCAATCAACCAACCGTTGCAATGGCAATGCAGTCTGACCCGGCCCAGCGGCCGTAATAATCGCCTTGGTAATCTTCATCGTCTCTCCAAAACTTAGTTTAACATTGCCGTGATCGACAAAGTAATTTCAACGAATTGTTGGTCGTTATTTGTGACTTTGTAGGTGCTCGGCTATAGACCGAATCGAATGACGCCAGCCAAAGCACGAAATCGCCAGCCAACGCACGCGTGTAATGCAGTTCTCTACATACTAATCGTTCCCAGTCGACTTTCGAGAGTTCCCCACCCCACTTCCGACAAAACCAGTGAACTCCCGTACATTTTACTATTCAACAATTCGGATTACGGAAAATTGGCGGGCACTCGGTGGTATCCAGTTCAAATCCTGATGACTATGTGCGAATGCGTTTCGGCGGATTGCAACCAGCCAAGATTCAGCGTAAAACGCAGCACCAGGATATCGCTACCTATCGAGCACGAGCAGGAAAACATCGAGCGTAAGACCACAACACGATCATCGCATGCCGATTGATTTTGCTTCACATTGGTCGTTCACTAGCGAAGCGCAATCTTCGAACGACTCTGCATGTAACTCAGCTAATTCCGTAGAACCACAGCAGCTTAATGAACAATGGAAACCAACCGATTCCTAAATAAGCTGCATCTGCAACGCACCATGCGGCCGACTGTCAAATCCGATCAGGTAGCAGTTTGGCAGTGCGACAAATTCCTCTAGTCCCAAAGTTTCGCCAACCCAGCAACGCGCCGTGCTCACGACAGCATGTCAATCATCGAATGGGTGGCACCAATAACTCCCCAAAAGATTTTTCACATGCCGCGTCTAAAAGCGGCTCACCGCTCGCATCGCCCCGCGACTCACGCAGCCCGAATACCGAAGCCCTTCCAGAAAACAATCGCAGTCGGCTGAATTCAACGACGGCGATAACTGAGTGCAAGCGAGAGAACTTGGCATCAGAACGCGGCATTACGAGCACTTCGATTCATCACTTGGTTCGCGGCGATTGAAGTATGGCGTTTATTGTTTCAGGATCTTGTCTCGCGTCGAGAACAGCGTAGATGTCGGCGCAATCATCGCTCAAGATGTAGTAAATCGAAAACGGAAACCGCTTCGACAGGGAGCGTTGGAACCCACGGTAATTTTCATGAATGCCAGCGTAAATCCGCAGCGATTCGATGTCAGTCGTTGAAGTAAGTACCGAGGCCTGGTTGTTGCGATTCATAGAAATCGGAGCCGGTCTCTAAATCTCGTTCGGCCTCAGGCAGAAGCCGTATTCTCATCCGTGTCGATCCCGTAGACGTTCCTTCGCTGCATCCCAGTCAACAAATGCTGTTCGCCCCTCTTTCACGGCAGCCAATCGAGCGGCCAGCACGTCTCCATGCCATTCTGGAGGTGGGACATTCGCTGGATGCTTCGAGAGATCCTCCCAAAGACGCTCCATCATGAGTAGCTTTTCCGAAAGAGAAAGCGATTCGATCGGTATCGTTGTTAAGTTGTTCATACCACTATCATATTTATGCAGTGCTGAACCGCAAAGTCTGCTATTGCCGCGAACGTATGACGCATTGCAATCTATGCGTCGAGGAGTTGGATTATTGCCCTTCGGTAATTTGTTGATCCCCGACGTATAGATTGGGCGGTAAACTGAGCCGACGGAACGGGACGATCGATTGATTCAAGTGGCTTGCGAACGCCGATTGTGCTGCGATGGCTCAACGGAGATCAGCGTATCAACCCGCATGCGCGTTGGCAAGTTTTCTGACAATTAGAGTCTATGGTCCATGCGATTGATGTACGGATTAAGACGGCGATCGTAAGGGGTCATGGACAAGTTGCTTAATCGAAGCCGACCCAACATCAGGTCGAACGACACAACCGTGGCTCACAAGAGAACTTGGCGCAAACAGAATGCAAGTGAAGCTTAAAAAGATTTTCCACAAGCCGCATCTAGAATCGGCTCACTGCTCACATCGCCCCGAATCAACCTAACACATCGCCACGCGACAGAGCTATGTCGTCGATGGCGCGCGCCCACATTCCAAAGCCCTACGAGAAAACAATTGCAGTTGGCTTGGTTCAACGACCCGCATTCATCGAGTCGCCGAAGTTGAGCCACCATCAGGAAGCGGCTGGTTTTCGACTTCGATGCAATGCTTTGCTCGTCTTGTTTTTAGGACAACTCGCCCCGACTCTCTTTGCTCTTTTTGCAAGCGAGCTACTAGCCCCTCTAAAGTACCGCCAGATTCGGCGAGCAACTGTTCGCGTATCGTATGGAGTTCATCCAAAATCGATTGTGAGTTTTTCATTTTCAGTTACCACCCAGAAATTCCGCCGGTGTGCAAATTAACATGCCACCGAGTCCTTCGTCATCCAATAGTTTGTAGACACGCGGCAGTTCATGTGCGTTCGCTATGTGTTTGCAATTAAGCGTCAACAAGTATTTTACTCCACCTAACGCTGCTGCGGCAACATGCAAAGCATCGGCGACAGCCTTTTGCGGCATCATATGCCCGGACAACAAAAGTCCAGCCAATTCCTGGACGTTGGCGTCAATGTCCAAAAGTGGGATTCCGACTAGTAATTTCAGTCGCTCGATAGAGGCAGTCGGATCACCGCGAGACGCTTCATCAAGCGTCAACTGAGAAGTCACAAGGTCAAACTTTGGCCGTTCAGTGCTCCACCAATCGCGAGCTTGCTGTTGCACAGCGGCGGTCTGAATATCACGACTCGGCCAAGCCGTGGCGTGACTGACAATCGACGTCTCGATGTAAACTTTATCCATCTGAGTATTCTATCAAAACGAACGACCGAAATCACGGGGATGCGGCGAGAGACCTGACCAACAGGAAACACGAGACCCGCAACTACCGTGCATTTCATCGCTGTCGGCTGTTTTGAGGTTTGATTGTGCCGTACGTTCCGAGTTTATCGAGGGGAATTGATGGCCAATCGACTGGCAGCGTCACGGAGTCCAAATCATGTGTCAATGGTAATGGTCGTCAGCAAAAAAAGAAATCCTCTTTCTGCGCGAACACCTTGCCATTTTCTTTGCGGTAGAGAAGCGTGCGAACTTGTATGTAATAGTGGCCTGAAAGCCGTTCCAATTGGTATGGAACAATACGTGATTCATCCGTGCGTTCAACATTCAGATCAATGTCTTCCAAAATGTTTAGGCAATCCACAATCGCCTCAACCGGAGGGTCACCATCAAATGGTCTTGGCGAATTCGCATCCGTGACAGGAAAAAA
The DNA here is from genome assembly GCA_031374825.1 of Pirellulaceae bacterium. Lineage (GTDB taxonomy): Bacteria > Planctomycetota > Planctomycetia > Pirellulales > Pirellulaceae > JANMGV01. Next base: position 6,007 of record JANMGV010000218.1, on the reverse strand, counting down.
TGCAAGGCTGACGGATAAACCGAAATGAGGAGGTAGTTTCCCAATTTCAATTTGACCTGACAGCATTTTGTTGTTCGTTTGCGACACGTCTCTTTTGAGCTGCGGGTGCGGGTCATCGTTTCCGCTGCATCCGAGCGAAGCGAAGCCGATGATAGCCATTGAAGTGAGTGATAAGTTTGGCACGCATTCCATTGCCGACAGCCAACAGATTGGAAATTGAACTGAGCCGACGGAGCAGGACGATTGATCGATACAAGTGACTTGCGAACGCCGATTGTGCTGCGATGGCTCAACGGAGATCAGTGTATCAACCCGCATGCGCGTTGGCAAGTTTTCTGCGAATTAGAGTCTTTGGGCCAATCGATTGATGTACGGGTTAAGGCGGCGATCGTAAGGTGTCCTGGAAAAAGTCTCCTCGGTCAAGTTGCGTCATTGAAGACGACCCAACATCAGGTAGAACGACACAACCGTGGCTCACAAGAGAAGCGGGCGCCAGCAGAATGCAAGTGAAGCCTAAAAAAATCTTCCATGCCGCATCTAAAATCGACTAACCAATAACATCGCCCACAATCAACCCAACGCATCGCCACAAGAGTCGAGCATGCTGTCGTTAGCGCGCCCATATTCCAAAGCCCTACGAGAGAGCAAGCGCAGTCGGCTTAGTTCAACGCCAGCTACCCCCGCAAGATCGCCTTACACCACCCAAAACTTTCCCTCTGCGTTTGTTGCAGAATCTAATTTTTTAAATTATCGTCCGAGGCATGGGTTTCGCTTAACTGCAAAGTAGTAATGTGTGATTCTATCGAAACTAACCAACCTGTTGCAGACTGTCACTCGGCAATCCTTGTCGGTGCATGGAAATCGAAAAGCGGCGATCTCTGTGTTGCCTTAATTGGAGTATGTCGTCCTAAATCCAAATCCGCTTCAAGGAATTGTTTTATTGTTATGCTACATGCGTAGTGTACGTCGCCGGAAATGATCGATTACCTAGCTCACCGCATTATATGGAAATGGTGTCATGGAACAGAGCCAGACTATGTCGACCATATTAACCGCAATAAGGACGACAATCGAATAGCAAACCTTCGCAGTGTCTCTCAAAGCGAGAACCTGAGAAACGTTGGAGTTTATCATTCGGATTTGGATGCGTAGTGGCAAGAATCCATGTAAGTCCTGGGTTTGGGGTGGGAGCCATTTGAATACAATCTGGCGACTTGGACCCGTGATCGAGACAGTGCGACCTATCAGTCACAAAATTTCCAACCCCGAACCCAAAGGACAACAACTATGAAAATTCTCGCACTCGACCTTGGTAAATTCAATACGATGTGTTGCTTTTTTTATACGAACACGCGGAAACATACCTTCTTGAACGCTGCAACCGACCGAAACTAACTTGAGACTGTGTACAAAAAACACAAGATCGACCGGGTCGCCATGGAAGCCGTTTGAAGTGTGAATTCAGAATTGCGAAATGTGAAATGTCGCATTGGAGCCAGGCTACAGGCTTCAAACTTCAACCAAGAACGACGCACTCAAACTTGTTCGCATGGCATCGATGAACGAACTCAAAGCCGTGCATATGCCCAGCGAAGAACATCGCGAGTTCCGGTCCCTGGTCAAGCAATGCAAAACGCTCGACTACCTCATCAACAAGATGAAATGCACCATACGTGCTTGGTTCGTCAATCATGGCATCACGATCGACGCGGGGGCGATAAAGCTGGGCATGCGGAACGCCAACGTTTCGACTCCTTTCGCAAGCCACTTGTCGTCTGTTCGTCAAACGAATTTTGGAAAAGCGAACTTGACATCGAATTCACGCAGCTCGATGCACTCACCACACAACTTGACATCGTCGTCAAGAAACTCGCAGCCAGCCGCCGCGCGTGGTGTTGATGAAAGTAGCTAGCCAATCAGAGGCTTGGGGTCCGCTTGTTTCTTCGGGCATGTCGCTAAAGTTCGAGCAGCAGTCTCAATCGCGATGCCACTGACTCGTATTGATCAGCGGGCAAGTCGCCGAGCTTCTTGATTAATTTAATTGTTGGGTAGGTTCCAATTCCCTGCACGTCGAATACTCCGTCCTTCAGCCAGCGATCATCTGATTTTGCTTCAAACCGCGTTCCACGCTCACTTGTGGTGTGCGGAACAACCGTAGTGATTACTCGTAAATTTCCAGTTATTGCGATGCTAACAACAAGGGCAGGACGCGTTTTCGCAGTGTATCCCATATCGACGAGCCAAACTTCACCCTTCCTTGGAGTTGCCATGTTCGGACTCCTCTTGGTCATACAATCCAAACAATTCATCCCCCACGCGCGCGAGGTCTTCGTCAGAAAGCTCAGTTTCCGACTCGGAAATTTTCGCAAGTTCCAACATCACGGCGTGGCGTTCGCTCGGGGGCAAAGCGGAAAATGCTAGGATCAATTGAGTAGCCGCATCAGACATCTGAGTTCACCTTACCGCTATTGCACTGGAGTTTCCCAGAAGGCTCTAGACTAAGTTTTCGAGACGATTAGCCAATCTTCTCACGAGCTAAATAGACCCGAGAAAACCCACAGATTGGGCGTTGAACAGAGCCGACGGAGCGGGGCGATCGATCGTTACAAGTGGTTTCCGAACGGCGATTGTGCTGCGAGGGCTCAACGGGAGGTTAGTGTATCAATTCGCATGCGCGTTGGCAAGTTTTTTGCGAATTCGAGTCCGGGGGCCGGCGCAAGTTTTGACTTTGGGAACGTTTGTGCGGGCTGAGATTCCGGCTTGGCGCAGCATTGAGGAACGCGGCTTTCGTAGCGTTTTCTGCGGGCCGTTTGGTCGGATGAAGTTGTCGGTGCCTGGGGGCAAGTTCGATTGAATCGCGGCATGGGACTTATACTTCCAGAAGAGGAAGATTCTCCGGGCTTTGGCAATTCGTCGCGCGGATCAGGCTTCACCAAGTCCTCCACTGCAGCAACAGGCAACAGTTTGCGACAAGCGTTCAGATTCGCCTTGCTGCGACTGCGAGCAAAACCCTTGGGCAATACATGCAGCGACCAGCGACGAACGAACTCGGCTCCTCAGATTTTGATATGCCGCGATGGAGTTGTTCTACTCTTTTTTTGAGTTGACGCGAGTGGTGGATGTCGGGACGGTTACAACGCAGTCTTGATGGCAAATTTCCCGGAGCGCATCAGGATTTTAGAGGGCAGTTTTTATTCATTTAGGCGAAGTACTTGCGCGATCCGAAGACGCCAAAACGACATCAGCATCGTTTGCAGACGGATGTTTTTGCAGAACATTGGAAAGAGCTTTGGGGTTGTCGGGGGTACTGAGGCACATCATACCGCTTACGTTTGCGGATTGGTGCTGGAGGGGTGGGGGATCTGGTTGGGGATGGTGGACAGGGGCGAGATCGATTGAGGACAATCGATCTACAATGGGGATGGTTGGGTGTCTTCGACGAATGCGTTCACTTTCGTACCACCAGCGTCCGTCAAGAACGCCGACCGAAGCGGAACCGCAGTTTGATAAGCGAGATCACGTCGACTAGTGACCAGCGTCAAGGAAGACCCCGATTCGGCTCGGCGGCGTACGACGCCGAGCGATCGATAAAGTGGATATAAATCTCGATCCGCCGAAACCCGCCCGCCCCACGGCGGATTTGTCACAATCGACAGTGGTTTTTGAGGTAGATTTGCGGCGCTCAAGGGCCGAACGTCTAACAGTACCGGAAATTCAAAGCTTGAGAAATTTTCGCGCGCCGCTGCGATTGCTCGCTCGTCCCGATCGCTGCCAATGATCATCGCCGTCAGAGGCTGAACTTGTTTCATCCGCTCCTGTTTGACTTCATCGATGGAAACTTTAGCTGCGAGTGCGGTCGACTCGATCCCGAATTTTCGGCCCATCCCAGGAGGCCAATTTGCAGCTAACATCGCGGCCTCGATCAACAGCGTGCCCGAACCACACATCGGGTCCACCAACGGACGCTGTCGATCCCAACCCGAAGCCATTATGACAGCTCGAGCTAGGTCTTCTCGCAGCGGAGCATACGATGGGTTAAGGCGATAGCCCCGTCGATGAAGCGGTTGGCCACTGGCATCTAACGAGATCGTACAGACATCATGTTCCATTCGCACAACCAGCGATGCAACTTCATCGGATGATTCTTGGCCGACAAGTGGGGGACTGTCCTTCATCCGGCGCGTAATGCCCTGCATGACGCGCTGCTCGATCGCGCCGGAGTGATATAGGCGAGACTTTTTGGCAGAGGCTCGAATCACCCGAGGCACATCGTGCTTTAGCCAGCCAGACCAAGACAATCGACCGACATGCGCATCCAGGTTAGAAAGTTCCGTCACTTGGAAGGTTGCGATGCGTACCAAGATTCGGGCAGCTAGACCCAGTCCCACTAACGCATGTGCCAACGTCTGTTGATCCCCTTCAAAGCGAACACCGCCTATATCTTCCACGATGTTCGAGGGCCAAGATTCACGCGCGGCAGATCCCATCCATAGATCTCGAACCTCGCGTTCCAACCAAGGTTCTAGCCCCGGGGCACATGATGCGAATAGCGATAATTTCATCAAGCCACACTTGCGTTGAGTCGCGATTCATCATCTTTGTCATTGCAACCAACGACAGCGCATGGAATGCAGATCGCAAAAAATTTCTACAATATCTTAACTGGACTTATTATCGAGAACCACTTCAAAAGGGAGAACCCACGCGTGATTTCCAGCGTTTCATTCGTATCTGACATCTACACCGAAGCGAGAGAACGGCACCCAACGCTCGTAACGTTATCGTCCGATCGGGGCTTGTCCCCGACGGACGCCGTTTTGGTGTCCTAAAAGCTGAGCACGCGCACGACCGCTCCCTTATTACGCCAAAACTGAGAGTGTCGTAGGCAAGCTCCGAGCACTCTTGCTTTCGTCCTTGTGTTGGCTTTCGTTTGGGGCTTTCGTCCGCTCGGGGCTTTCGTCTGTTCAATTGGAGTACAGGTTGCGATTCGGTAAAGTCTCGCGCTGCCAATTATGCATCGCCATAACCACGAGGTTGATGCTGAATAACAAACTTGTATGTGACAATTCAACCGACTGCAGGGCTGCATCAATGACTTCCCGGAAATTGCCCATGCGATATTCGGCCGTGCCGAGCGAGTTGGAGTAGATTTCTCGAAGATGTTACCGAACCACCTCACGGAATCGACTGAGTTGCAGATCCGTGAGTGATGCCTGTTCGAATGCATCAGGATTCTTGACTCTTCGCCATGTTGCACGGGTCATTGATTGAGCTGCAGCCGCACTAGTTTCAGCTATTTGCTGACGCGTGGGAGCTGGAGAGATTCTTTTACGATGGTCGCGAGGTGAGAATCGACGTCGCGCTCTTCGTCTGCAAACTGAGAAGCAAGTTGTTCGTAGGATGATTGCAAGCCATCGTAAAACGACGCCTGATTAGGATCGTTCTGCATCAGCAATGCATAGTGGAAGACGGCGGCGTACCAGTTCTTGGCTGTGGTGGCGTCTGTCGCCTGCTCTTGATGCCAGAACGGATCGAAGCTCGCTTTAGTTTTTCGCCTTGCTTTTTCGTCGGGGGCATTCTTGTATTCCAGATCGACCAGCACGACGTTGTTTGATTCGGTGGTCACAAACCATCGATGATCGGGACAAGTGTGGGTGATCATCTCTGGCGGCTCCCACATTGCATCTGGAATCGTCTCGCGCGTCGCGACATTCCAGACCAGTTTTTCATTTTCGGACTCCGAGTAGATTCGTGAACCATCGAGGCTGAAGGTCACGCTTGTCACCGTGTCGGTGTGTTCGCTGAGGATCGCGGTTTCGTGCTGATGGGGTGCGTCCCAGATTCGTATGGTACCTTTTCCGGCGACGGCGGCGGCCAGCCGCGTGCCATCAGGGCTGAAGGCGACAGATTCAACACCATCTTTGCCAGGGAAAAAGGTCATGATCTCCTGACCGCTCAAGGTTTCGATTAGATGAACGGAATGGTCGGTTCCACACGCTGCGAACCG